>CAYGRE010000015.1:0-80994 GCA_964352215.1 uncultured Bacteroidia bacterium | reverse complement strand
AGTCTGCATCCTCCTATTTCCTTCTGATAGTTACCCCTCCTGAAAGGACCCTTCTACCATTTTCATTTAAAAGTTTCCACCAGTAAACCCCGTCTGGCAAAGATCCCCCATCCCAGGTAGGCACAACGGGGCTCATATTTAAGACCTCTGCACCAGACCTATTGTATACAAACATGGTATACTGGCTGAGGTCAAAATCCTGCCGCCACTGGATTTGCCATACATCGTTGACGCCATCCGCATTCGGCGTGAATACCTCAGGAACAAATATGGGTTGGTCAATTGGGTTGACCTGGATGGTATCAGAAACCGGTTCACCTGTACACTGCAGTGTACTCGGCGTAATGGTGAAGATCACTGAAGCCGGAGAAGCCTCATCGACCAAATTGATCAGGGATGAAATTGTTTCATCCTGCCCCATCAATCCCGGCCCCTGAGCCCCACCTGGAGGCTGAAAGTCCACCGCTCCAATGGAACTGGTCACCCAGTCAAAAGTGACATTGTCCACAAAGGGATCTGTCACCAGGATATCAACGAAGTTATTGCTACTGACAATCGTAGGCACATCTGTAAACACGACCTGGGGAACCGGATAGACGGTCAGGTTGGTATCAATGGTTGTATTACAATTCTGATTGTCACCCACTTGCACCGTAATCTCAATCCCGTCGTACAGAATTGATGGGTCGGGTGTAAATACCAAAGAACTATCAGCTGGAGCATTGTCCACCAACCAAGTTTGAGAATCTCCACCATTGATCCGGAAAGTCACGGTGTCCCCCTGACAAATGGTATCATCCGAAATGGTCATGATAGCGTTCTCAGGTCCGAGATTTACAACCAAAACTTCGCAATGGGTAAAGGTACATTGGTAAACCGCGGAGTCTGGGCTGTAACAGATGGTAAAGGGTGAAAAAACGTTGCTTGTGACCGAATCTAATTCAAATTCACCCGTTGCGGGGTTGACCCATGGAACCGTATCCCGCTGATTGGTGAACACTTCGAAGAAACCGGGAGCGGTTTCCGGAAAGGCGATTGGATTGTTATCTGTTGTACAGTAGAAGTTTGAGGTATCCACCGGAGTCCCATAATAGAATTCGGGTGGCGTAAATTCCAGGACTTCCACGGTATCAACCAGAGAGAGGGGACATACGCCCTCTATTTCAAAACTCACTTCATATACGCCTGGCTGTGAAAGTGTTAGGTCAATAGTACCAACGGTATCGGCAAAAACCAATCCTGTTAAGCCCGGGAAGAACCCGATTGTATCGTTGTTCAAGGGCACAGCCGTCTGAGCAAGGGAATCGCTCGGACAAAAAACCGGATTGGGTCCGTAGTCCAGCACCGCGTTTACATCATGTTGGGAAACCTTCACCTCGGTAATGAATACTGCTTCGCAATCACCTGTTTGAGAAGCAAGTGTGTGTGTAATTGAATATGTTCCTGGTGCACAAGAATCGAGATGTAATGTCCCATTAGTAGAATCAATAAAGCATCCGGTGGCGGGGGATATGGTAAAAATCCCTGCCGCAAATGAGGTATCCCTGGAGACGGTGAGTGAATCACGGTCACGGCATGGTTCCACGGTTGAGTAGGAGAAGAAAGCCTGGTTCGATCCGATGATCACTACCACGTCGCTGTCCTTTGCCGGACAAATGGAATCTGCATTGTACCAGATTGTGTAGGTCCCTGGATTAGATCCATTTAAATCTATCACTCCAGTAACTGGATTTACAACAATGCCAGTATCTAATGAAGAGTACACTCCTCCCCCCTGTCCTGAAAGGAAGGGAACCGGGTCATCTGCATTCTGGCAAAGAAGGGTGTCCAAGTATTCAAAGGTAGGGTCCGGTCGATCATACAGGTTAAAAAAGTGCGATACGGTATCAGAGCAAACGCCTTCCTGTACCGTCATGATCACCTGGTAATTACCATTGGGAGCTACAATATTGGTATTAATTGAATCTCCATTGGCAATTCCTTGTGCTGTGAAATCTGAATTCCCCAAGAAAAGGTTGAAGGTCAGATTGTCCAAACCTGTTGTACCCCCAATAACCTGAATGGCAACATTTCCTGTATCCTCACATATCAGGGGTGGAATAGAAAAATCCAACGGGTACAATGAATCAATCCGAATGATTCCCACTGGTTCTACTGAAGTACAGGTCGCAATCGAGAGGGTATATGAAATAGAGTAGGTATCTGCTATGCATACACTTAAGTCAATGGTCCCGGTACTTGGGTTCAATCCCGCCAAAGCTGGGGTTGAAGAAAAAGTTCCTCCCAACAAGCCGCCTGTAAATACCGGAGAAGGATTCGAGTCATTTTGACAGAAGGTGTTTGAATTGTAAACAACAGTTGCATTGGCTGGATCCTGGATATATAGCTGTACTTCTGCGGTATCAGTACAGTTGGCATTTGAAACAGCATGAAATACCGAATAGGGACCACCTGGATTGCTACTGGAAATATCAATATCACCTGTGGCAGGGCTGAGGATCACCAGATTTGGAGGACTTGCAGTGTCAAAATAGGTTCCCGGAGTGATTGCGTTGGGTGATACAACTCCCGAGGACAAGCAAAAAGTGTCAAAAGGATAACTAAAAGTTGCTACTGGGGGTAAGAGAACCTCAAACGTATCTCTTACTGTTTCTCCACAAGAGAATATCGTTGATGGTTGAAAAGCAACCGAATAAAACCCAGGTGCCAACCCGGATACATCGATCGCACCTGTAAACTGGTTCGGAGTTGCAGTTCCCAATCCTCCATTCTGAAATCCGGAAGTTATGCTACTTATGGGAGCCAATTGGGTAACCACCGGATAGATGGTGTCTTCAGAGGGACAATAGGTAGGGAGGTAATTGAATACAGCTGCATCCGGCTGGGTAATTTCTAAGTTGAAGCTTGTCGTTTGAAAACAAGCATTGGGGTTCGGTTGATAATAAATCACATAATTCCCTGGTGGGGTGTTGACCAAATCAATAAACCCACTATCAGGATTGGTAAAGACGACCAATGCCGGACTGGAGGAGAATGAACCAAGTGAATCGGGAACAGCAACCAAAGGCTCCAAAAATCCATTTACGCCACCTTGGGTGTTTCCACATTCGGAGCTGTTCGGATACGACAGGGTATATCCCTGAGTCACATCTTTGACCGTAACCTCAAACGTATCTGTATCGAAACAAACTGTTCCAGCAGTTCTTCCAATCACGTTGTCCGTAACAAGGGAGGCAGGTGTGAGGAAAATCTCTCCAGTCGCACTGTTCAGGGCGAGTCCCCCGCTCTGTGATGACCATATCGGATTTACCACATGGGAGGTCGTAAGAGTAGGAAATGGATTGGTTTCTCCAACACAGAAAACACTGTCCGAATAGCTGAAAGAGATAGAATCTGAAATGACAATTGGAACCGTATTGGATGAGCTGTTTCCGATACAAGCAGAATGCTGTAACAACGTTACAAAATAGCTATCACAAACCATATCCAATGGCAAAGTCAGAAAAAGTGTGTCTTGTAGGGTAACTGAGGTATAGTCTATACTATCCCTGAAGTAATAAGTCCCAGGTCCGGTAATTTCGATGGAATCGCAATTTGAAACTGTATATAAAGTCAACCCGACAATGAAGATATCGTCTCCGGGGGCAAATGTAGTTTGAATTGCCCCGCCCTGAAGCCCAATTCCGCTGATAAATTGTCCCTTGGTGGTTGAGCCCAATAAAACCATCAAAGCAAGAATACAAGCAAACTTAATTTGACGATAATAGGTGCGAAGCATCATTGATCCATTTCTTATCATAGAACTATTCATCGACGGTCCCTCCTTCCAGTGGTACGCCGCTTTCCTTTTTTCCTTTTGCTACTGCTGGGCAAATCATCTGGTATAATATCACCATCTGCATTTACCGCCTTCCGCTCAAAACGGTTAAACTTTAAATTTATCTCATTCACCTGAAATGCATCCTGATTAGGGTGGTTAGGAGTAATCCGAAGCTGATTGATACGAACCAACTTCTTACCCACCAATGCTTTTGTATTCAGGGGGTCTTCCTCTCGCTGAAAGGACAATGTTTCTCCGTACCTCACATCCAATTCATACTCCATCTTCTTTCTCATGGCGTGGAGCTTCAATGCAGCTAATTCGAGGTTATTGAGGTAGTGATTGAGAGCTATCCCTATCACTGTATCGACCTCATTGTAAATGATCTCCAAAAACAGGGTATCATCGGTGGGATTATTCGTCCCAAACTCACCTTCATAAATAGTTCCTTCTGCAAGTTGATAGACTTCTTCTTCCGAAGCCTGTAATGAGGCGCTCAACTCTACCGAAACCATGCTCTTCAGGGCCTCCAGACTATCAATATTTAATACTGAATTAGAATCCGGGTCCAATGCGTCTTTGATCACATATTCCCCGATACCTTCGATCAATCCATCCACACCTATCCATTCCATTCCAACCTCTTGCAATGAATCACCTTGAAAAATCGGAGTGGTACCTACATATTGTAAACTCTGGTCAAGGAACCCATAAGTCAGAAGGACATTACGTGAAGTCACATAGGTGGTGGCGCGTAGACCCACCGGACCATTGGGGGCCAGGAAATCATCCGTATGGCGGTTGAGGTTACCATCATTTTTCCAAAAAGCCCCATCGATAATCCTGAGTGTATCCGAGAAGTCTTTGTTGGCATACGGTCGTCCAAAATTGATATCCAACCCGATTTCCATACTTGGCCCAAAAGGACTTGCCCCTCCCATTGGGAGTGAAAAGCCAGCGTTTAGGTCAACAAAAAGCCCCCCTTTTTCCGCTTTGGCGGTAGTATCCGTCATAAATATCTGCATTCCGAGAGCAGCCGTCAAGGCTCCTCTGTTGATCCGGTAGGCTCCACCAAACCAGATATCCTGCCGGTCAAGCTCCAACTTTAATCCGACGTCCGTTGTTGCTGTGATCAAGGTAGTATCTTCCCGGAATATAGTATTGCGGTAGAAAGCCATCGGTCCTACAAAAACATTGTGGAGCGGACTGAATAGCAACTTTCCTGCGACCACTCCATGCGGATTGATTCTCAATCCTGACAATTGACTCGAAAGGAAGTTCCCAGGCAATTGCATTGCGACTCCCTGCACGTCAAACCTGACTTTCTTGGTACTGATGGCATAGTCAATCCCTGCACCTGCATCTAATTCCACAAAGTTCAACGCAGACAAGAGTAATTCGTCATTTCTGTCATAAACGAGTGTGTTGTTGTAATTAGAATTCCAATTGATCACGCCGAGATTGATCCCCAATGACAATCGTGATTTTTCTGTTTGTATCACTTGAGCTGCAATAGAAGCGGTGAAGTTGAATCTGTTCTCCGTGTGCTCAATGTCATTTACAAGGTTAATTCCCCAGCCCCAATTTGCAGACCTTCCCATCGGTTGGCTGTTGTAATTGAGAAATTGGCTGATCGATTTCCACCCAGCAACCATTATCTTTCTCTGCTGATGAGAGATAAAAATGTTGTGGTGTGCTTTCGTTCCCGATCGTGCTGGATTCAGCAGTCGCGGACGAAAGATCTGATTCATAGAGATCGGCATCTGCTGGGCCTGAACTAAAGTTAACCCCGCAAAGAATAACAAGAGTCCTATTGACAAGTGTCTGGTTATAATTCCTGTTCTTCTCATGCTTTCTACCTCCTTCTAATTGTAAGACCACCTGCGTTTACACTTTCTCCAGTCGGGCCGTCAGGACCATATAACACCCACCAATATACACCATCTGGTAGGCTTCCACCATCGAAATTGGGGTTTATTGGGTTCATTCTGAATACTTCACCTCCCGCTCGGTTGAACAAGATGATCGTGTAATCATTGGGGTCCAGGTCGGAGCTCCACTGGACCAGCCAGGTATCATTGAAGAGGTCACCGTTCGGTGTCATTACCCCAGGTATGAAAATCGGATTTTCATTGGGGTTGATGTTAATAACAAGCGTATCCTCCTCTCCTACACATCCCTGGGACCAGGGAGTGATAAAATAAGTCACAGATGCAGGGTTGAAGTCACTGGCTAGCGTCACCCCATTAATAAGAGTTGTTTGGAAGCCCGTATTAATAGTTTCCGATTCTCCACTCAGAGAATCCAGCGTCAGATTGGAAGAAGGAACTGCGATCCATCTGAAGCTGGTAGTATCGGTAAAGGATGCCATATTAATCTCCAGCGGCAAATCCCCTGTCAATACAGATGGCCAGGTAGTAGGCTCTCCATCCGGTAGATCTTTGAGTTGAACCCGAACAGAAACCGAGTCTGAGCAGCCATCGCTATTTTCAAGAACTCCCGTGACCAGGGCTCCATCAACCGGATTGTTATAAATGAACAGGTTGCCAAGCACATTTTGAGGGATCGAGTCCACCAGCCAGGTAACAAAACCTGAGGTATCAATTTCAAAAGTTGGTATTTCTGTTCCGCAAACCGCTGCATCTGGAGGGGTAACAATAAAGTTTTGGGGAAGGATTTCTGGCTGCCTGGCAATGTTGACCGTTTGTGTCACTGTAACAGGACAGAAACCCACCGTGGTAAAAGTGATGTCGTACTGGTCAGGTGTTGTGAGTAACAGGTCAATTGAACCCACCGTAATATCACTCCACACCAACACACTATTCACATTTCCACCGATGCCCGAAAAACTACCTACTGCATTCAAAGGGTCTTGAATCTCTATAACTGAATCCGCCCGGCTGCAATAAGAGGAGAATTCATAACTGAAATCCCCATCGTCAAAGGACTTAACATATATAGTGTCAGATACCCGTTCCAGACATCCTACCGATCTTCGATACTCAATGACATACAATCGATCCGGTGACGTAGAGGATAAATCAACCTCCCCAATCGTATCATTGGCGTAAGCCAATCCGGCCCTGGGTCTGAATTCTCCTTCGGTAATATTGGATACTCCCGTCAAAGTTGGTACAATCGTGCCGGTTGCGCAGAAGGTATCTGCTCCATAATCCAAATCCAGGTTGTTGAGGAAGTCGTTGATCTGAATCTGGAAGAAGGAAGTGTCAGAACAAGACCCCGCAGACAGTACAATTCTACCCACAGTAACACTTATGTTCGAGGTCACGATTGATAGGTCAAGATCTCCTGTATTGGGATCAATCAAACCAGGTAAAGAAATACTTGGAATAATGGTATCAATGAAGAAAAAATCATTCAACAAGGTGGATGATATTCCCGTGGTGTCAATAGACAAAGTGCCTACAGTATTACAGACCTCACTTTGCGGGTAACTGAGTCGGGAAACCTGCCCCGGAAGAATCTGTATGGTACTTGACAAGCTATCCGGGCAAGATCCTTGGGTAACGTAGTTAATGGTAAAAGTTCCTGTTATCCCTGCATCAGGCAGGTCTGTTATTTGTCCAGAGAAACTGTCGACGGTAATGACCGTGGAGGTATCTGTAAATATTCCTCCTCCTGTCCCCAGATTAACAGGGTTGGGAGCCCCCTGATTATTACAAATCTGGGTTGGATAACTGACGTTTGCAACATCCCTCTCCTCCACAAAAAGGTATTGGAATGCAGTATCATGACAGGTGTATCCAGAGTTGTTGAAATTCTGTTCCTGAACATTGATGATGGTATAGGTATTGCCAGGGAGCATCGTATTTTGAACAGGTAAACTATTCCCAAAAAATGGTAGCGGCCCAAACCCATTTGGCCCATTGAAGAAGAAAGAGGGCGTAGGATTGGCAGTCGCCAAAGTGGCAACACCAATAGAAGCCAGGTCCTCACAAACAAATGTGGTATCAAGGGTAAAACTTGGATCTGGAACAGCTTCATATCTTATATAGCCTACAATGATAGTGTCATTACAACCCGGAGAGGCTACTGCATAATTGATTTGGTGAGTTCCTGTCCCTGGATTACTCGAACCCAACAGAATCTCTCCTGTATTAGGATCAATGACCAGGTTCGCAGAATCCAGTGAAACAAATGTCCCACCTGCAGGACCTCCTGCAAATATTGGGAACGGATTGGGCTCTCCAACACAGAATGCATAGGTCGAATCTACCAAAGTCAAATTCGGGTAGGAGATGACGGCCGGTGGCAAACCTGTAATCGTTATAAGTTGTGTTAAACTATCCGTACAGGTCACCACGGTTGGACTGAACGCAACGACACTGTCCCTGGAATAAGTCACAGGGAATGGACCACCAATAGCCGCCGAATCAAGGGTGAATCCACTGAAGAACAGGTGGCCGGTCGGACTGGTAAATCCGCCGCCAGAAGGAATCAATGGATTTAATGGCTGAGGCAAATCGGCAAAGCAATATCCTACTTGTGGAGCAAAAGATACATTTGGCAGACCAGCAATATTTATCGTGGTTGTAAAAGTATCTGCACAAGCCAATCCACCAGGGGGACTGTATCGGATAATATGGGTTGAACTATCTGGGGTAAGGGCCAAATCTACCCGACCTGTATTGGGATCAACCGAAACTGCCGGATCGGGACTTTCAAATACCCAGCCAGCCGGAGAGGTCGGGATATAGTTGATGGTTGGGATGGCATCTCCATTGAAGGGACAATAAGCTCCCTGAGGATAGAGGAAATCTGCTTGCTGAACCGGGTCAATGGTAATCGTGTCGGAGTAACTGGAGAAACAAGTCGAATCATTAGGGGTGAAAGTGACCGTGTAAAATCCTGGATTCTCAAAATCAGGTGTGAATGACCCATCGGAGGGATCCAGGAAAACCATAGTCGGATAAGATGAGAACAATCCCGGTGTACCTGGCGAAACTGTTAAAGTATCTGCCTGAGTAGAATTGTCACAAACCCTGGCTGTGTCATAAACAAACAGGGTCGGGGTGACATCTCTGATTTCAATCGTATCACAAGTAGGAACATCTGATGGACAATATCCAAGGAGATCGTAGCAAACAATATGTGTGTCAATGACCCCTGAGTGAACAAGCAAAAAGCCGAAAGTAGAATCACCAATCAAGCCTGGAGTATTGCTAACAAAGCCAGCAGTGTCAACTGTGTAAAATACCCCAGGTGCTCCAGTAGGGCTGACATCTGGTAAGATATTCCCACCTCCCAAACAGAATACACTGTCTGTAAACTCGAAATTGGTACTCCCTCCTACTCCAAGAGTGATGGAATCCAGCAGGGTGTATTTCGTGTTATCGCTATATCCTCCACCTGCCAGGCAGGTAGGATTGGTAACAGGCTGAAGGGTCGGATTCAGGAAGACGCTGACTTCAAAAGTATCATTGCTTGCCCATCCGGGATTGGCCAGGAAGCGTATCCGGTCCAAACAATCCCCAGGGGCATCAAAAATGACTCTGTAAGATGTAATAGACGGAGCTACAGCACCATTCCGATATATTTGGCGGGTATTTGTACCATCAAACAGTTGGATAAATCCACATACTGAATCATTTCCAATATTGGATCCGTACAATTCAATGACGTCGTTTCCACAATAGTCCTGAACCAGAAAATCTACAGAGTCCAGTCTCGCACCAATTGTGAAAAAGGGTCTTGTATCAAAATCGTTTCCGGCAAAGAAAGCTTCAATGTCTCCTGCTCCATTTCCGGACATTGGGATCAACAAGGAGTTGCTATCAAAGATTCCATCATCATCAAGGGCAAAGTAGAAACCGCCCATGCCAGGACGTTGGGTAAAGAACATGGTATCCACTTTGATGTGCATGGAGTCAACAGAACCTATCTTGTTGACTTTCCATTGCCTTGCAACCCGTATATAGTGGTTTCTATCGGTAGCAGCTGTGGAAACCGCAAAATTACTGTTGCTCCAGCAGAGACTCTCCCCATCATTTCCCCATAGCAACCAGGTCGAATCTTGTAAAAAGGCTCCCGTATTGGTTGCGTTACTGATATTTATGGAGTCAAGTCCCATAGCAATGACGGAACCTCCATTGATGCTCTTACTCTGCCGCTGGTCTAACCCAGTTGTATCATCCCGGGCAATACCGGCAACGTCGTTGAAATAAATTGCATCTGCTAATGTATCAAAGAGGGTTACCCCATAAGAAGAAACGTAACTTCTCTGAAGGGTAAATCCATATTTGATCGCCAGGTAAGTTTCAACCTGACGAATTCTGCTTTGGTATTGGATTGAATCTTCAAATACGATCACCTCAGCAATATTGTATGACTGATAGGTTTGTGAACTCACCGATTCAAATCCCCCAATATAAAAGAAGCCACTTGCTGCACCAGTTCCAGCCGAGATCGTATTGGCACCTACGATTGACCATTTGTCAATGTCAAACAAAGTGCCGGGCAGACTTCCGTCGACCCAAAGTTCTCCTCCAGATCTGGTAAAATCATTGGCTGCATTTCCATTTTGGATTTGACTTCCAACACCGCCTGGGCTTCTTATTCCGGTTTCGAGGGCCCCTGATGTTTGCCCGATTAATCCTGCGAGTGAATCAGAAGTAATTGCATTCATTACTGCAATGTATGTTCCCCCATTGATTCCACTTTGGCTTCTAAAGTTTCGGGTCAGAGGTCCGGATGAAACATAAGGATTGTAATTCAGTAATCCCGCGGATATACCCAAAGAAGATGCAGAAGGAGATTCCACCATATTGTTGAGTGGGTCCATCAGGTTATTCCAGGTGTCATTACCGGCACCGTCGGTATATCCAACACCAGCCTGCAACCACATGCTTACATTATCCGCCAGGCCGCCCGGAGCCAAAGGCTCGGGTACTTTTGCAATTGAAATGTAAACCGAGTCATTGTTTGGGAAGTTATAGACGCCAGCATGAACTCCTGTACTCCACTCATTCATGGCAATGACTGCATCTCCACCTGTAAATGAAAATATGGTATCTGCACTGACAACCAATGCGAGGCTGCTGTCGGTACCTACACTGTCCAGCATTTGACCGAATCCCCCATTAAAGACAAGGGTTGCTGTCTGAGGCGAAGAACCAGTCAGATAGGCTTTGTAAATCCGCTGCATCCTGGTACCACTTGTTCCATTGAAGCTTGCGGTTTGAGTGGTGGGTGCACCATCGTGGCCTATTAACAGGAAATGATCCTGCGGAATACCAGGGGAAACATCAGAGTTTACATTGGGAAAAGCGGAATGCCCTGAGCCAGCAATAATACCCATTCCCTGAGGGTTGGAGGCGGGTTGAGATGCTTGCTGGTCCAAGAAAGTGGTCGAATCCTGACCAACACCTACAATCTCATTGGGGAAATTGAAGGGATAATAGATGACATTGGAATTTCCAGACTGGAGGTAGTTATGAGGTAGTGTGATGCCGTATTTGATCGCGAGGTAGGTTGAAACCATATCCCGGTCGTTTCCTGTAACAGGAACATTGAACTCAATGAATTCAGCAATATCACCGCTTAATAGTGGTGCTGATGGAAAAACGCCAGGGTTGAATCGTCCCATGCGCAGTGAATCTCCTTCAGACATGTTCACATTAAAACTGCCACTGGCAGTTTGGTACGATCCATCAAAGCCAAATTCAGGATTCAAGGCCTGATCAAAATCAATGTAGGCGATGTGAAGATAATCTTGGTGGGGACTTGTAATTGCGGGAGGATTGGTGGCAAAGAAGTCGTTAGCCAATGTATCTCTCAAACGATACCTGAATTGTCCCTGTGAAAGGGACGTCAAGGCAAATCGATTCCCGCTGGATTCATCAAGCACTCCACTCAAAACGGCAGGTTCCCCAGTCCAGGTACCAGAATTAACCGCAGAGTCAGATCTGAACACCACAAACATCCCAAAGTCAGCAGATTGGTTCTGGATAGTCGCGATATGATCATTCGTCAGTTCCAGATAATTATTGAAATTAGCACCACCAACATGGTGGGTAATATCGTTGGAGAAGCCGAAGTGTAGACCAGAACGTGGTGCCCACTGTACACCAGGGGTAAAGCCAACTGTATCCGCTCTGTAATTTGCATCCAACCATTTGATGATTTCTATTCCTGCTACACCACCGGGTACCGGATTCTTGATAATAGAAAAATACTGGGTCGTATTGTCAGGGAAATCATTCTCTACATAGTAGACATTACCGGCAAATGGCTCTAACAATCGGGTAAAATCCTGGTCGTCAAAAGTAGGGTCGTCGCTGATCACGATGGAGTATTGATCCGCACCGGTGAGGTCGGTAAGCACCGAACCATCAAATAGCAGACCTACCGCATCCACAACCCCAGTCGTGGTAACCTTCCAGGTAAGGTCAAGCAATTGATTCGGATTTCCAGCCAAGGGCCGGCTGAAGGCCCCATTTCCTCCACCTCCATCATCATCTCCAAAAACAATATAGGACCCAATGGGCAACGTATCGTTGATATTGGCAAAATTGGAAGCTGGAATGACTCCAGCGTGGCCAGTACCAGCCATAACGGTCAGAGCGGCACTAGTTTGTGATTGGCTCACCGTCTGTTTGAACAAGGTACCACCAAAGTCTTCACTCGCCATCCCGAAAATACGGTTGGAATAAGTGTTCTGGTCGTAAACTATGGTTCCAGCAGTATCCAGATAATCATGGTCCAGGGTAATTCCGTATTTCAAGGCCAGGTAGGTTTCCAGTTTTTCCTTGTCGGTCTGTACCATCACGGTATCGTATATGAGAACTTCGCCATACCTTCCGTTAAGTGCCCCAAATCCTGATGGATGGATTCCCAACCTCAATGAATCATTTGTACTCAAAGAGTTTAGATTAATTAAAGAGTTGGAACCTATCGACTGGCCATCAATTCGCATAGAAATAGATCCGCCTGCGTTTGTAGTATCCCGGTCTACAAATATGATGTGCGCATCTCCCCTATTGTAACTACTGCTGGTTGAACCGATGAATTCCACTGTGCCACCATTTGAAATCCCCCAGTTGAAGTCTCCGTTGTCCATGGTTAGAAAATACTCATCCGGACCATTGTTGGAGCCTCCTAAAATTGCACCTTGCTGGCGAATCGGTTGCCCGGCCACGTTATAGTTGGTTGCTACAACAACCGCGATGGAAAGGGCATCCTGCGCATTTCGTTTGAAATTAACATAGGATGAATTGGGAGTTGAAATAGACTCATTAAAGTTCAAGTCAGCCAGATTCGTTTCTGTGCGCGTGAATACGTTGGGGTTTGAAAAGAAGCCATTGTTTCCACTGTAAGAATTGTCAAACCACTGTCCTCCAGCATTGACATTGTTCGAGTTAACATTCGCATGACCCGTATCCGCTTTCAACCACAGGGTAAGGTCCTGACCATTTGTCCCGCCGGGGTCCCCTGCAGGAGTTGGAGCGTCAAGATCGATAAACGACATAAAGTTAACGCCGCCGGGGATGGTTAATTCCACATAAAGGCTATCGGTACCCCCTTGGGTCAATGGATAAATGGCATCATTGATATCAAATGTTAGATCATTGGATATAACCATGGCAAAATTTCCACCTACGGTGGCAAGTGTGTCAAAGGTTGTACCAGCAGCTGTTTCGATCAAGATGGTGATGTCGTCACCAACGATACCGGTCTCCTGCATTCGATAGACCCTGTTCATCCTGGCACCCGGGATGAGGTTGTAGATGGCAATAAAAGATGAATCAGCACCATCATGCCCCATTACAAAGTATTCCCCGACATTGAGATCATCGTTGTTTGCTTTGTTCAAGGCAGGGAAGTTCCCCCCTCTGTTACCTGAAAATAAGGTGATCCCGTTGGGTTCGGTAGCTGACTTACTTTGCTTCTGGTGATAAAGAGAACCAGTCGCATCCTCCCGTCCAATACCGATAATATTGTCCCCATAACCGGCAACCGTATAAATATTGGATCCATCATAAGCCAGGTAATCGTGCCCCAGGGTTATGCCATACTTGATGGCCAGATAGGTCTCTAATCTCTCTCTTTCGTTTTGAGTCAGAGTATTGTTAAAGATCAGAATTTCAGAAATATCACTTTCTAAAGGAGATTGGGTATCGTTGGAATTACCGATTGTAGGCAAAGTTACATTGCGTATATTTCCCAAGGCACCATCCACACCATTGGTATTGGCCTCATTCGTACCGTTGATATACAGATTCATAGGATCCGGACCACTGTCACTTCGGTCACCCACGATGATAAAGGGAACATTGTCCCCGTGAAGGGTAGTAGATGACAGGGTTATTGAATCAGATCCAATGGGATGGACTGTCCATTTGACTGTATCCGCATTCATAGTCAAATACATATCGCCCTGGTTTCCAAGGTCATCCATACCAATGATGGTGGGCTGATCAACAACAGTTGCCGTATTGGTCAGAGTATTCCCTGTTTTGAGAACAGCAACCACGGTAACATCATGTTCAAAAGCCTGGGGTCGGGGTAGCCTCAGGAATTGAAGATAAGGGTTGCCGCTGGCAGGATTAGGAAAACGAATAACACCGTTGAAATTCATCTCTGCAGGCTCCCATATTGGCAGGGTAGCTCCGGTGGAACGAATCCTAAAAGTATCTTGAGGTTGACTTTGTTCAATTATGGTATCGAAGGCAGCAAAATTGCAGGTGGCAGATGTGGTGGCACAAGCAAAGCCTGTATCAGCCCTCAGCCATATAAAATTTGCATCCAGAGATTGGCAATCGGAAATTCCACCAGGAAGTGGGGCAGGAATTCCTACGGGAGTCGATGTTTCAATAGTGAAATAACTGGTTCCAGATGCAGCGGTTGCTGGAAACTCTACGCTGAATTTACCACCGCCATGATCTGTAATAACAAAGTTTGTTGGAGCAGGAAAGCTGGGATTGTTGTCCACTACCAATCGATAGGTACCCACAGGCTGACCAATTTCCAGCCCAACAAATTCACTGTTGTTCAAAACTAAGGTAATGGAATCGGATACTGCCCCCATTCCCGTGTTCTGAGACTTGTAGATTCTTGCCATTCTGGCGTTGGGAGTGATCCCAGAGGCGCAGGTAAAATCAGTACCTCCACCGTTGTGTCCCATCAAAAAATAATCCTGGGCACCAGGTGTAAAACTATTTTGGTATAAATTTGGTGGAACCACACCACCAAAACCGTGGCCATACATCAGGATCAAACCGCCCTGATCTGTACTGGAGGTGGACATATTTTGCACGAAACTGGATCGGTTGGTGTTATCTTCAAAACAAACACCTATAATGTTGTAGTCATATGTACCATCCAAGGCATATATGGTGGCATTATTCCCGTTCATATAATCCTTGGGAAGAGTAATCCCGTATTTGACCGCCAGATAAGTCTCAACACGTTGAATTTGGTTGGCAGTTAATACTTCTTCGAAAAGGATTAATTCCGCATAATCAGCATTTAGTTGGCCTTGGGCCAGATCAGCATGCCTTCCCAATCCCAGGTTATTATAGTTATCTTGATCACCACCATGACCATCTGGATTCATTTGATAATCTCTGGCATCGACCCATAGTTCAAATGGATCAGCCCCGCTACCTACATTGTCACGGGTATGAGTCACAATATGAGCGGTGTTATCATTGTATTTTCCAGTTGTGGAAAGAGATTCTGTCGTCGGAGTATTATCAGTCTGGTGGTAATTGATTGTACCATTGTTCATCGTGATATAATACGAATCATGATTGTTTCCAGGACGTCCGCCAAAAATGACTGGTTCATTTTGAGTAGATCCATTTGAAGCTGTTGAGGCAGTCTTAAAAACAACAAAGACAGTTCGATCATCTTCTGTGTCTCCAAGTTCAGGTATCACTATATGGGATCCACTTGTAGTAAATGCCTCATTGAAATTCATGGAGGGAATCACATAATTGGTATTACCCCCACCCTGATTAAGCGTTGCGTTGGTGCCGCCAGTTACATTGGTCCAAGTATTCGTAGGAGTACAATTGACAGGAGAAGGTATTACACAGGAATTACCGGCATCAGAACGAAACCAACCCACCAATCCATTGTTAACTCCACCTGGAAAGGCCTGAGCATAACCCCTTTCCGCTAATCCCAGGAAGACAACCGAAAGGAATATGGGCAACAAAAAAGTAAGCAAAGCAGGTCGACGAGTCAATTTTTGGTTGATTGGTAGATGCATGTCGATATTACGAGGACCTATTTGGTATTTCACGCGGCTATTATTAAGACTTATTTTCTACAGGAGCGTTGACATCTTCTTTGCCCTTTCGTCCGATCTTTCGGCGACGGCGCGGATGAGGCCCGGTACGGAACTCCCGGTAGCGAAGGTGTGAGGGGCTTTTGTGGTCGAAAGTAATTCGGTCACCGTCTATGAGGGGAACCTTTTCATTCGGCGCCACCGCCTCTCCATTCACTTCAGTAAAGATTTCAGGCACCAGATAAACAACTTCATTGCGAAGTTCCAACCTCGCAAAAGGCTGGGTGATGTTTCCCGGTGCATTGATCTGGGTCGTATAACGAACCTTTAGACGCACAGTCGCTGTAGGACCACGTCCAATGATTACGTCTTCATTCTTGCGGAGCAAGTCGGTTACATAAGCAGTACCGTAACGCTTCCGTCCGGTAAATATATCCAGTTCAGACGCTTCCAGGGCTGGGGCACTACGGGAAAGAATATACCCAATTATCCCCCCTAAAACCATAAAAGCTATCATTTTTGATCCTTCAAAGCTATTGGCATTGCTGAACCACATTGGCATATAATAGATGTGGAAGGCAGCAAAACCACCCGCCAGACCGGCTAACAAACCACGCACATTTCGGATACCTGTCCCAGATGTTAAGGTCCGCCCTATGATTACTCCCAGTAACAGCAAGGTGATCAAACCAAACAAATAGGGCGAGGAAGGCATTAGGAAGTATTGCCCAAATCCAAATCCGGCAAAAACTATCCCCGCTAATATTCCCGCCACAATTCCTCTGACCAGTAATCTTCCGATCATTTTTAGAAGCCCTACCGCGTTCCACTTTCCTTTGTTGGAGGCAAGCTCCATCCCAAGAGCAATGGCAGCGGTAATAAAAAATGCGGTGAAGAATCCCAAAAGCACTTGGTAGAGTGAAGGCCCTAAGAATTGTTCTTTGATGAGTCTAAGGCCATCCTCTCTCGTTGCTCCTTCTGGAACGCCTACGGCATCTTCTACATCTGGTCTTAATGCCCAACCACGAATGGTATCATTGATCCAGGCAGGGTCAGCGTCTTTGATCAGAGCCCATACGCACCAACCCACAAAACCTCCTATTACTCCCCAGAGAAGCCACATCAGGTATTTGTAAAATTCCTTTTGACCGAAGAAGTCGGCGATTCCACTGGGGCCTTGACCGGAGGGGCATCGGTGGGGGTGGTACATACACTGGCCTTTTCGCTTTCGGTTGCTTTGCCCCGTGTTGTTTTTTCCTCCACCAGCCTTTTGGCCTTCATATTCCCAGGTTTCCAAAGACTGCATGTGCTCGCACCGAACTACTACCTGGTCATCATCTCTAAAGGGAAATTTTGTCAGGGGATCATACCGTTGAACACCTTCTTCCTTTACCTCCCAATAGAACTTGACATACTTACTCTTGAAATCTGCCCACCTGCGCCAGGGTACCAAAAAGGCAAAAATGATAAAGAGCAGGAAGCAGATCAAACCGCCTAAAAGGTAATTTCTTTGCCAGGCTGCCTGTTCATTCCATGGATCATAAAGCAAGCCAAGCTTATAAGTCGTACTGTCAGCTACCAGGCTGGGGCCATTTCCGAGTTCTATGAATACCTTCCTTTGTTCACCAATGTGAGGGTGAAGTTTGGACTTCATTAGGATGGTATGCGTAAACTCCCATTCTTTCAAGGACTTGACTTCCTCCCAAAACCCATCTCCTGGCATGCCCATTGAAACGGAGTCGTCAACTCTGGCAGAGGACGCTACAATTTGAGTAAGGTTTTGTTCATAAATCTGAGGACCAATCGCGATTGGAAGGATTTGGTAGCTTGTATCTAAACCTCTGATTTTCTCTAGCAGGTTATCCCTGTTTATCAGGACAGGTAACTTTTTATTGTGATCGTTCTCACCATCACCAATGATGATAAGGAGCTTCTTTCCCTTGGCTTCTGCCATCAGATCAAGAGAGGCATCAACACATTCATAAAGGTGGGTGTATCTCGCTTCTAGGGGGCGTTTTACATTTTGGATGGAATTTTCACCTTCTCCTGTGACCCTATACAACTTCTCATCAAAGGTGTAAAGATTGACCATGTAATCGGTTTCCATCATTCCCAGGATGGAATCACACAGGTATTTTGCGTTGTCAACAAATACTCCGCCATTTCCATTTGAACGCCACATGGATGAACTGATATCCACAATAATGGTGACCATATCGAATGCCTGGGGAGCAACTTTCTGAACGTCAAGTAATTCTTCTTTCCCGTTGACAATCTCTTTAACACGAAGACTGTCTTCCAAATACCTGTAATCAACTACCGTATCCTGGAAAACGGCCTTGATATTGATATCCAGATAACCTGGAATCCTTGAATCAGAAATTACATAGGTAATCTTCAAAGGAGTTTCAGAGCCAAAGTTAAGCTTTGCTGTAAGGAGAGAGTCTCCGTTGATGGCTTTTAACCCAAATGCGGTGGTCAGGATAAAAACCAAGCATAACAGGTTCCGAGAAACCCACCTCTTCCCGAGGGATGAATATTTTATGTTTGTTCTCACACCCATTCGGCCCGGTTCATATTTTTAATCTTAATCGTATCGGAAGCCTGCTTTACTGGCTTATCTTCATTCTCATAGTAGCCCGCATACTCAATCTTGTCCCAATCCATCCAGTGATCTACCCCCTCTTGCCGATCTTCTGAATTGTTGACTTTACCTGAGATGGTCCTTGTAAAGAACCCGCACAATTTCTCCTCTTTCTTGAGATCAATTTTCAACAACAGCTGGAACAACTCACTGAATTGCTCATCCTGGAACTGAAGCTCGTCTTCGGTAAGTCTCATCGGCTGGTCTTCCACCACCTGCAACCATCCAATCTTGACCAAATCCCGGTGGTCTTCCAGTACTTCCTTGATCTCCGGCCATTTTTCCCGGTCGGGAGTATCGGAATAATGGTCAAGTGCCCTGGGGTCTACTGACCTGAACCTATCTATTCTTACTTCATATTGTTCGTTTTCAAAATCGAATTTCAGCACTGTTCCGAGCAGAATTCCTTCGATGACGGGTTTGGTTCCGGGTGGGAAATGAGGTCTTTCTTTGAGGTAAACGGCGATCTCATCGATAAATGTCTTGTGCAATGAAAGGTCGGAAATAGCGGTTTCATTCCAAAAAGACATCAACTCTGGCTTTGGTTTCCTTTTCACGCGAGGATCACGTCCCCCCATTTCGGAGATCAAGGCCTCCATCTCTTCATCCTTCTTTCTTTGGCGACGTGCCCAAAGCAGATAGATCAGGAAAAATATTAACAGACCTGCCCCGGTAATATACCAGACGAAAATGGGTACAGGAGGAGGAGGAATGAGGTGGATGGTTCCAATTCCTGTTTTTCTCAACTGATCAGCATCCTCCACAAATATGCGGTAGTCTCCCTCATCGGGAAGCTCAAAAGACCTGGCAAACCGTTCTTTGCCTAAAACTGTATCTCCATAGATCAATACGCCTCCATCCACATTGATGAACTGGTCTCCACTCTTCTTTTCCAGTTTAAGCGTAAAAGGTGGTGTGCCCCCACTGAGTCTGACTTTAATAGAAGCTGCTTCGAGTGTGTCCTTGTAAGAGAAGCGGATATAATCACGCAGACTATTCAAAACGATATCACTCTTATTTTCAGGTGTGGCACGAATATTTGCGATCAACTTGTAATCTCTTCCATCACGTGGAGGGCTGACAAACAACTGCTCACCAACCCATTGTGAATAGGGCCGGTTGATCCCAACAAGGGGTTGGTCTCCTCTGGAAAATGATATATCCACCTGGTCCCGCTTCGGTAGCGCCTTGGAAAACTTTTCAAATTCAATGTCGATCCGATACTTCATCGAATCCACCAACTCCCGACGCATGTATATGGTCAGGTCTCCCCTGGCATCTTTGACAGATTGTACATTGGGATAATCTCCGATCAAAGAGATCAAACGTTCAATATCCTCGTTTTCCCTTGCGATAGCCACTGCCCGGTCTATATCGCTAAAGTCAGGAGCCTCAGGTGGGGCTTCAGGAGTTTCATTAGGAGTATTAGTGACAGGAGGAGGAACAAAGGTATCAATCCTTTCTGGTGGAGCATCCACAGAAACAGGACCATCACGCAACATTCCTGTAACTGGAAACCGAAATGTATAAGGAAAAGGTTTTTCCAGGTAAGTCCTTGGTGTCAGGGTCTTGAAGCCCATCGTAAAAGCAAAATCCCCATTCCGGTTGATCTTAAAGATAAAAGGTGGAGGGAGTGAATCACCTTCAATATATTCAACGTTGGGGGCATTGATAAACTGACGCCTTAACTGATCTGGAGTTTTACCCGGTACTCTTATTTCTGTCCAGATTTTGGGATTCATATCCACCCAGAGAGAACGTACCACTATCTTAAAGTCCCTGGTTCCATCATAAATTGAGTCGGTCCAGGTAATCTTATCGATTTTAAACTTGATATATCCTTCGATGATATTGCCAAAGTTTATGGGGATACCATTTCCATCGCCATCCATCTTTAGGGGACTACCGACCTCGAGACGAGACTTCATATAATAGGCTGACAATTCTGCATTTGCTACAACTGGGGAGTTCTCTTCCCGTCGATCCTTCAATTGAATGGTCTTCTTCCAATTGGACTGGGGATGCCCAATCTTCGGGAAGAAGATCAATAAGGATAGAATCAAACAAGTAAAGTAGTAGCGTCTATGCATGTCTATTCGTATTTCCGGTTCAGATCATTGAGATCCGGATTTTTTTCTCCTGCGCAACAAGTGATTGCCAGTTGGAAGGAGCTTCCCAATTGGGATAGATTCCTACACCCTGAGATACAATTCCCAAAGGTTCTCCATATTCCCTGACCCATCTGGCAACATTTTCATCTTCAGGGTAAGGGTCTTTCATCTCCGCATGGTAAGTCTCATAAGCTAGCATAGCCCTGATTCTAAGGATCAATTCATCCAAGGAGTAATATGCGCCAAATCCCTCAGTATTGCCACAAATTCGTCCTTGAAATGGTCCTTCTTCCGATTGAATGTTCGGATGCCAGACAGAACTTATCATGTAACACACGGGTGGCTCCATAGGATAACCTGGGGTCATACGGATTTCAAACATGTGATCCTCTCCGAAGACTGGCAGTTGATTTTCATCAATGCTGGCAATACTGCGGAGCCCATAAAAGGAGACGCGGTAATCCAAAGGAGGCAACTGATCAGGATGAATCAGTTTATAGGAAATATCGTCATACTCGGAACACAAACGATCCACCAACAGGTGCTCATGAGCCAGCCTCTGCTGTAATGGGTCAAACTGCCTTCGCTGCTCTTCATACAGATGCGCGAGGGGATTCGTTTCCAACTGTGACATTATCTTCCGTTAAAATACCTTGTCCCACGAGGAACTTGAATATCAATCGCTGGCTTTAGACTGTTTCTTTCTGTCGATTTCGGCTTCTGACTTAGCCGGGTACATAAATACGAACCATTTCAAGCTTGGCTTCATTGAGGATATTTTGCTCCTCAAGAGGCTTGTCCTGGTCAATTTCTATTCGCTTATTCTTTTCCCGCTTAAACAACTTGTAATCAATTGCTTGAGAATCTCCTGTAAGGGAGTTCGGGTCTTCCTTAGGAATATTTAACTCCTCTTTCTCGAGCAAAGTATTGATGATGTCAACCGGGGTTGCAGAGACCGGTAGTTCAACATCGACATCTGTACCGATAGAAGGAATAGAAACGTTTACGAGTATAATATCTTCCATGAGTCTCCCATTTTGCGCTTGAATTCCAAAATCTGTTGACTGGACAGCGGGATAGTTCTAGGATAAAAATATGAAATTTTAAATGAAATCAACACGGAATGGGTAAAAAATAACAGGGTCCTAGCTGGTAAGTTCCACGAAATGATTTTTTCCATTACAATTAACACGTAGTATATGGAAATCGGGAAATCCCAGCTCAACAAAGTTCATTTCGGCATTGGGGAACTGCTCATCCAATCTGGATATTAATTTACCGGGAGGAACCCCAATACCTTCTCCTGGAAACTTTCTGAAAGTATCTGCAATCTCATGAGAAAGATGTAGCAGTGGCTTTACAAAAGGATATGTTCTGTTGCTGGTCATAGTTGCAACTTCAAGAGCAATTGGGTGATCCAGTTCCACCCAACACGACCCGCCAAACTTATCTTTGAAAAGCCTCATGGCATCAGCTACCGAAATCTGCCTACTCAGCCCCGGAACTTTTTCGGGAGCTGGCCATGGGTAATGACTGAAACAATTCTGCTTTGGAGAAGAGAGGTTGTAAACTGCCGAGTGGAGAGTTTGCCCTTCATAAGACCACATTTGCCCCTTTAACCGGTCATTGTCCTGTTCGAATAATAGCTTCAACCCCTCCTGAACCATCACGGCTCCAATAATTGATGCAGAGATTGGGGTGGTCGGTTGAATACCAGCATTGAAGTAACGCTGTGCCATATCAGTACAACCCAATCTGTGCTGAATGTCTTTCCATCCGGATTTATCCAGGGTACATTCGTAGCATAATTCTCCTAACTTATAAACCGTGGCCTGCCCGGAAAGATTTAGGATTCCTCCCCCTATCCAACTTTTTCCTGCCCTGAAGGCCCACCTGTTCAGCCATAGCCTTGCCAATCTGTTGTCCAGACAGCCAAAAATGAGATCTGACTCTCTCATCAGGCCTAATCCAACATCACACAAAATATCTCCATTGATAAACCGACTCTTAATGGATGGATTGAGCTCTTTTACACTGCGGGCGGCAACTTCAGACTTTAACTCACCGGTATCTGCCTCCCGAAAAAGTATGGACCGGGAAAGGTTGCTGGCCTCGATACGGTCAAAATCAATAATGGTGATTTCTCCAACGCCCAGCAGTGCGAGGTTTTTTAGAACTTCATTGCCAAGTGCACCTGCTCCAACCACCAAAATACGGGCATCGTGTAATCGATCAATATTCCACCCTGGAACATATTCAAAAATCGATTTAGACTTGCTATAGGTGCTGTCTGTCAAAGCAATTAGATGGGTTCAAGAAAACTCCACAGGGAATCACGGTGCGCCAAAAATTCTTCAAGTATCATCCCCCTTAGGGGAGGCTGAACTCCTACTCCCCTTTCACGTCGATGATCAACTTGCTCTCCATTTTTCCAAAAGCGGAAACAGACATGCGGTCCGGTGGCCCTACCAGTCATTCCAACATACCCAATTACCTGTCCTTGGATTACCCGGACTCCTGGCTCAATTCCTTTTGCAAAAGACTGCATGTGGAGGTATTGAGTTTGAATCTCCTTGGAATGGAGGATTTTGACATAATTCCCATTGTTTCCCTTGAATTCAGCATGGGACACGATACCATCCGCCACGGCAACAATCTCTGTTCCAGCCGGAGCTGCATAATCTGTACCAAGGTGGGCTTTGGTCTGCCCGGTAAAAGGATCGGATCTTTTGAGGTTAAATGGCGATGAAATGCGAACGTAATCGAGCGGAGCCTTTAAGAAGCTGGACCTCATAGGACGCCCGTCTTCATCATAATAGCCCTGAATATAATCGTTGGCAAAATAAAATGCGTGGTATACCTCTCCATTCACCATGTACCGAACTGCTGATAGACGGCCCAGATCACGACGGTGCCCCTCATATTCATCAATGTCGTACAATAAAATAAACTGGTCACCGGGTGATAAGTGGAAAAAGTCTACATCCCATTTGAGAGCGCTTTCCAATTGTTGAGTCAACTTCAATCCAAATTCACGGTTGTACATGGCATCGGCCAAGCTTTCCTGAATTGTGACTACTTCACGTTTATCCTCTTGTTCTATTAAGGGAAGCGTGTGGCGATAAGCAATTGGTTTCCCTTTCAATTTCAGAATTATGAACTCAGTGGGCTCAGACTGGTAAGCAAAAATATGAGGTTCGCGAATGTTCCCGTTGTGCAAAATCGTAAATACCTGACCGGGCCCTATCGCCTTTAGCTTTTGGGTTTCGATTTGTTCCTGCAATGAGATAATATTCTTATAGCTGATGCCTTGGTCAAGAAGCCAATCCGGAATTCCTTTTCCTTCCTCCCAATAGCTTTCAGAACAATCGAGTTTATGTAATTCTAATTTCCATTCGGGATTGGGAAATATCCCCAGGCAGTTCTCTTGTTGGGGTTTAATTCCTGATTCACTGGTTTGACGCTCATCGAGTGGAATAAGGATGAATGCCCCCAAAACTACAAAGGCGATCACCCCAAAAACCACAGACCCCATTAACAATCCTTTGGACTGTTTCGATTCTTTTGGCTTCTCTTCCTCTTCAACCCTTTCGCCTTTGATCTTTTTTTTCTTGCCTGCCTTCTGATCTGGAAGCGTCACCGTTTTTGCAGGTTTTCTACGTTGATTGGTGGGTGATGACTTTTCTTTAAAGAGAGTTTCCGACAATACCTCATCCTTTTCGACCAGCGTTTCTTCCGGCTGATCGATCAAGACGATCTTAGGATGTTTCTGTCGGGCCATAATGCTCCTCCGAAAGAAAAATTTATCAGATGGTTTTGCCTTCCTTACGGAATTCAGCTTTTACTGCTTCGATAATGTCATCATAGTAAATTAATCGTTCTGGGCGATCAATTGCAGTAAGTACACAAGAACGAAGGATGTTGATGATCATACCGCCAGAAAGTTTATAGTCCTTGGCAACCTTCCGCAGGTCAATCGATCCGTCTGTAGGTGCCTTCTCAAATGCTCTTTCCCAAAGGGTATAACGCTGTGGAGCACTGGGAATAGGAAAATGAACCAGTGATTGGAAGCGCCTCATAAAAGCTGCATCTATATTTGAGCGCAAGTTGGTAGAAAGTAAAATTATACCCGGAAAGTCTTCAATCCTTTGCAGCAAATAGGCTACCTCCTGGTTGGCATAACGGTCTTTGGAATCCGAAGTGGCTGTACGTTTCCCAAAGAGAGCATCTGCTTCATCAAAGAATAGAATCCAGTTCTTATTTTCCGCGATATCAAAGATATTGGCAAGGTTTTTCTCCGTCTCACCGATGTATTTTGAAGTCACCTTGGAAATATCAATCCGGTAGACATCGAGTCCAGTGGCCTTTCCCAAGAGAGATGCTGTCAGGGTTTTACCAGTTCCTGGAGGACCATAAAACAAACTTCTGTATCCACGTTTTAGAATTTTTTCCAATCCCCACTCTTCGAGGATTACTTTCTGAAAACTTACCCAGTTGAGTACTTCTCGAATCTTTTCTTCTGATTCGAACTCTAAAACGAGATCATCCCAGTCCAGCCTGGTCGAGAGCCGTTGCGCAGGGAATTCGCTGTTAAACTTAGGACGAAAGGCCCCACCGGTGGTAAAAGTGGTCATCGCTTCCAACCCAACCTTGAGGGGAGCACTCATGCTTGGCTCCTTGTTCCTTTCCTCATCAAACGTGATGATCTTCAGCTTCATCAGATAATAATCATCGTCGAACATCTGCATTACCTGGAACCGTCGGGTTAGATCATTTGCTGCCAATAAGAAAGCAGCTGTTTCCCCTGTCGGTAAAAATCCCCTGTGAACATTTCCTTTAATCCCCCCAAACTCTGTAAATACCTGGCCATTCATCTCATTTCGGATAAACAAGCAGTCGAGTAGCTGGGGACATACAGTGGGTGCCAAAGCCAGAAGAACAACCAATCGATCATTTACAGCCATATTATGCTGCTTGACCAATCTGGAATATGGAGAAGGATACTCTTCCAGGTCGGGTACCGGAACTTCGTATATATTCTTGAATTGGGAAGCTTGCCCAAAATAAGTATTGATTCTGGTATCAAGCACTTGCTTCAACCAGTTCATCTCTGCTCTAAGAGTTCGGGCATTGGCCTCTAACTCAGAAACCTCTTGCGGGGTAGTTACGATTTCAGACATCAGACTCTAATTTAACAAATATTTCCATCACTGCCACTCTACCCTTATCGTAGTACTTGTCCAGGAGCCATCGAAAAAAGGTACGCTGTAGGCCAAACGGGAAAGCAAAAGATCGTAGGCTTTTTGATCAACCCTCAGGACCCAGGTAGAATACTTATCTGCACTTAATCTCCCTGCTCGCTGGTACCATGAGGCCCGCATGGTTTCGTTCTTGGTTTTATCCATTCCTGTCCATTTTGAGCGCATTTCATCAATCATACCCTCCCCAATCTTCTTTTCTTCATCTGTGAGGGTAATACCTGCCTGAACCGGGGAATTCAGCTCCCATCCTGTCATCAATTTATTCAAAACTAAATCTTCTTCCGAAACTTCTTCGTCCTTGTGGCTCAGGTATGCTAAAAAATAAATTGCTCTTTCCTTTAACTGTTCAGACTTAAATCTTCCCTGGACATCCAGATATTCCAGGTTCTTGAAGGCACGGGAAAGCATGGGAACAAATAAGATCAAGCCAGCATTGTTAATATAAATTTCGGGTTCTTCCTCCACTGCCTCTTCAATCGGAATTGGCAATTCAGGATCATCCACTTCACGATAATCTGGCTCTTTCTCATTCACCTCATCTATCGGTGGCTCCATATCGCCTTTTATGGATGCCAGAATTTCTTCCAGAGTAACTGAGATCAAAGATGGATTGTGTTGACTGGCATCAAGCATCCAATCAACCATTTTTAATTTTGGGAGTTGAGTAAAATCTTCCAGAAACTCTACAAGATCCAAAATATACTCCTCCAGGCGTTTGGAGGTCTCTCCAGTACTCGCAAGGTATCTGAAGGCATGCATTCCTATTTCCAGGGGCTTTGCCGGGGCTGATTCTGAAGCGAACAGTTTTTTAATTTCAAGGAAAAATCTGACAAACTGTTCTTCCTGAGACTTTGGAAGTAAGAGTCGGATAATTGATTCGAAAATAGGCGTTGGGAGGTTGGCAATACGTTTGGCCAATGCGCTGGATCCAACCTGGTCTCTGAGCACCTGATTTATTCGCTCCGGATGGGATGAAATCAAATCTTGAATCATCAACCAGACCGCCGGTTCCGACAAGGTACCTACCTGGGGAGGTAGTGAGCCGGTACGGAGATAATAGATCACCACATCTTCGGGAGTTATCTCAGAATCTTCCCGGATTTTCTGAACCTCGGCCTCAACTTCTTCCGGCGTTTGAAGTACTTCCTCACCAAGAGTATCATTCTCCTCTGGTTCAGTATCAGTACCTGACAATTCCTCTCTCGATTCTTGATCAAGGTCTGGCTGCTCAGCTTCTTCCAATGGTGGAGCATAATCCAAAGATCCATCGGTCAATTCAGATTCAGCCTTGTCTTCTTCTGCTTCCAGGCCAGGCTTGGAATCCAATTGATCACCTTCTGCCTCTTTTGGTTCTTCTGCATCTCGTCCGATTTCTAATTCAGGTTCTTTCGATTCTTCCGGCTTGATTTCCCCAGGTTCCTGCTGGTCTGCCTCCCTTTCAGGTGCCTCATGAACGCTGTCGTCTTCTATTCCTAATTCTGAAAAAGAATCATCACCCTCGACCGGATTCTCTTCTTCTTCTTCTGGAATCCCATCTTCGAGCTTTTCCCTATCCTTAGCACCCTTCTCCTCCTCGGATAGCCCATTTTCAACTGGCTGCTCCCCTTTTTCAATTTCCTGGTTATCCGATTCTTCACCTTCCAACTCTGCTAATTCTTCCGCTGGATCTTCCAAAGACAAAGATGGCTCGACTTCGTATTCTTGTACATCAGGTGCTATATCCGGTGATGGACCATCTTTTTCCCCAGAGAAATCGACCTCCTCGTTTTCGATGTCTCCTTCATCATTAGAGGCTCGATCCATTGGGCCCTCCTCACTGACTTCTTCATCTGTCTTGACTTGATCTTTACTTAAGACTTCAATTTCCGAATCGTCCTCAACTATGTACTCATCCTTTTGGGGAGAGATCTCCGGTGATTCTTCCATTTTGAGGTTTGCTGGTGATTCAGAAGAATCCTCTGGCTCATCCCCTGCCTGAACTTCCTTACGCACTTCATCTTCTTCAGCCCCCTTTTCCAATTGCTCCTCGGATTGCTCAAGATCACCTTCCAAGTCAACTTGAGGATCAATTGCATCCCCTTCCATAAGTTCGATGGAATCTCCTTTATCCTTTGGTTCTTCAAGACCTGGTTCAGTCTCCTCATCCTCCCCAGAAGCTTTGCTCATCAAAGCCTCAACGATCTCTTTCTCCAACTTCACAGAAGCTTCCGCCTCTGAAGATTCCAAGATCACATCCTCATCAATTCCTGGCAATAAGGTTTGGAAAGGAAGGAATCTCATCTCACCGATCTTCATAGCATCAGCAACGACTTTTCGGACTCCAGCTATTACTTTTTTGACTTCCTGTCCGGTGGAAGCGGCGAGCATGCGGATTACATAACGTATCAATTGGGCCGGTCCGGGTGGATTCTCAATATGGTCCAGAAAAAACCGAACAATTGGATACCATTTAAAAGTGTTCGGATTCTGAAGGCTTTGAGAAAGAATGGAAAAGTTAGCTGTATTCCGATAGCGATCTATCACCATGGAGACAGTAACATAGAGGCCAAAAATGTCTGGAACTGCCTGCCTTAAAACACTTTGTGCTGCTGTAGCACCGAACATTTCCAGCATTCGAGTAGCTATCAAAGATTTTTCAGAGACAGAAGCTTCTGCCACTTTTTGTCGAAATTCAGCGAGGAATAAATCACTTTCCTCTTCGATCAGAGAAGTAAAAGCCCGCACAGGATCAGGTTCTATAAGATTTTTGCTCCACCAAGGGATTTCCCCTGTTTCAAGGATATGCAAAACAAAATCTGTCCTGGTTCGCTCGCTATCACCTTTAATATTTTCTGGTTCTATCTCCTCAGGTATACCCGCTTCGACTTCATCCTTATCTCCTGTTTCTGAAATGGCTTCTTCAGTTTGGGCATCCTCTTCAGCATCCTGATTTTCAAGGATTTTACCATCTTCCTCCTTGACCGATCCGTCCTCATCATCTTTCCCTGCCTCTACTTCAGCTATAGCCTCTTCCTCACCTGAATCCTCAGGAGAGGTATCATCAATTATTTCCTCATCTGATTCCCCGGATTCCACCGCATCTTCCTCTGCCACGTCCACATCCTCTTCACCTCCAAGGGGTTCCTCCGCCTCTACAATATCTTCATCATCTGGGGTCTCTTCATCATCTGGAGTCTCTGCGGTTTTTTCTTCCTTTTCTTGAGGTTCTTCTTCACCTTCATGATCCAAGGATTCGTTAGCTTCAGGAATTTGAGCTTCATCCAGCTCTTCTGGCTCAGTCTCTGATACCTCTTCCGAGTCCTGATCAATTGGCTCCTCCTCGCCTTCATCTACCTCGACCGGATCTTCTACCTCATCCTTCCCGGATTCTTCCGGGGTGACTTCATCTTCACCTAAGCTAATCTCATTCTCTGTGAGCTGAACCTCCTCTTTCTCCTCTGGTTTTTCTTCCGCCAATATTTCTCCATCCACACTTTCAGCATCCGGGGCTTTCTTTTCCTCAGCATCTTTGTCAACCTCTATGGATTCCTTAGAACTCTTCTCCGACTTGTCTTCAACATCGATGGCATCACCTGGCTCCGCAGGTTCGGCCTGAGTCCTGTTATCATCCTGGGTTTCGGTACTTCTATCCAAGGGCATCTCGATCCCCTCTTCTACAATTGCACTCCAACTCTCAATTAACTCCTGAGGAATCTCCTGTTCATTCTTAAGTGTTTCCTTTAGAAATTCTGAAAATGAACGATCTGATTGACTCCTTGAGGGGGTATTAGAAACATATTCAAAAAGGGCCGTATAGGTTTCATTCCGAAATTGAGTATCAGATGCCCTACCTTTTAGGAAGCGGCTGTGGGCCGCTATGGCACGCAAGGCTATCCTCAATATCTCTTTCCCCTTGGCAGGGCTGGCTGATTGAATATAACGCTGAATAGATTCAGTTGGAAGGACCTTTATAAGGTTTAAATAAACTTGTCTGTCATTCTTCTTTTCTTGAATAATTTCAGTCAAAGCCTCGAAGTGAAATCGAATCAGAACCTCAAAAGCTTTTACCAAGCCAGACTTTTGTTCGGAGTTCAACTCCCCTGCCATCGCCTGTCTAACCAGTCGAATAAAGGGTGCATAGCGTTGGTCAAGTTCCTGTTTCCGACTTGTTTCGGCTCCTTCCTCTGGGAATACGAGGCCTAAATCCTGATTGGTTCTTCTTTCAGTGAAACGGCGAACCATTTTAAAATAGTTAACCCTACTGAAAGGTCTGTTTTCAGTTTTTACCAAATGAACCAACGAGGCTTCCAATAGAATCTTTTCAATCTTCCGTCTATCCAACCCATACTCAAGATGAATCTGCTCCGCTAATACTCTGTATTCTCTTTGAATGAAGATGAAATAGGAATCATTGAATACACGAAATACCTCTTCCAGCACCTCATCCGAAAATTGTTCAACCAGGCGCAGAGAAACATAACTGTGCTTGTGAATCAATTCCCGTAGACTTTTCCGAACTTCTTGTGGTATCTCTTTGATAAGGTCCTTTAGAATTTCATCCACTCGTTGAGGGAATCTGGAGGCATTGACGGGTAATCTGCCAAATTCTAAAAAATAGGTTACCACCTCCAGTTTAGCGGGCCAGAGAGGAATTAATTCCTCATTCCGATGATAATAAGAAGATGGATATGCTGCTTTGCCCCTGATTTCGGCAAGCTCTTTTCGAATGACAGCCCGAAATCGATCAATTAGATCAGATTCAAAATAAGCTTCGGAAAGGTCTCCCAAATCAAGTTCAAGGTACTTGATGCGTAACAGGTGACCTTCCACCTGGAATTCGTCAAGCGCCTCTTCAAGAATTCGTTGAAGTTTAAATTGAAAGATCCTGCTTAATTCATCCTGCGTCTTTTTGGCTTTCTCCCGATTTTCTACTTCAAAATCAAACTTGAAGCGCTGGATGAAATGCCCGTCATTACTCGCCATTATGAGCAAACTTCATCGATAGACCATGTTTGTCTCTCAGAATTGGCATCTCTTTTATAACCAATTCGTTACCCGGATCCGAAAAATACTTCAGCATAATCACCATGGCCCAGGAAAGCTCGTCAAGCCATGGTTGTTTGGGATGAAGCTTAGATTTTTCATTTCTCCATTCATTGTAAATCTTTTCGAAATCGGACATCTCTGCAAGGTCGATCCAGTATGTTTCAACTTGGCAATGAGCAGGAACGTTGAGTTTCAGCACTTGCTCAAACAGCCCACGAAACTTATCATTTCGGAAGCGAATCGGCCAGGCAGGAAGGACACAGCTTAATTGAAGAGAATAAAAATCGTCTGCCAATAAGGCTCCCTTTGGAATATACTGTTCTTCGCGGACCTCTATGCTTGGATCATTATCCTCAAGTTGAGGAAGGAGTAATATAATCTTATCACGCTCTCTTTCAGCGGACATTTCATCAATGTAGCCCTCCTTAAATGCAATGATGGATCCGTCTTCTTCAGTGAGTACCAGGGTAAACCCTTCCTCCGAATTTCCCGTGATGACATAATTCTCAGAGTCAAACCCTCTCCGAATGAGGTTTACTTTTAGATTATCACTGTACCCCTCGTTCTCCATCACCGGTGTTTCCAGATAGATTCGCCCTTCCTGGACAAGGTAAAAGGTATTCATGATCTTTCCGACCGGTCGGAGGAGAATATGCTCCAGGATATGGAACCCTTCACTTTCAGAGTTAAGTTCACGAACTCTTTTAATAAGAGCCGTCACTGCTGCCTCACATTGATCGTAGCTTTTTCCTACATACACAGGATCACTGCCTCCACCGTAGCCAGCTGTAGACCCAAAAAAGACGAGATATTCACGTTCTTTTTCAGAGTTTTCAGTAATCGCAAAGTTGTCCCTGGACAAGCCATCCTTCAAAACGGAAGTCAAAATATCCTGGTGGGAAGCCTTAAAAGTAAACCCAGCTTTCCCTTGATCTTCTTTGTTAATCTTTGCCTTTCCAGGATTGAAACTGACCCCTTTCGCTGCTCTGACACTTTCAGAGAGGGACATATTCATATGGTTCTTCATGTTGAAAAGAAGAGCCAGGCGTTTTGAAAGCGCATTGGTGTGGAAAATAGCATCCTGAGGTGCCGAGCCACCTCCAAAGGAAAGGTAGTCGTTTCCTCTGCCACGGTCCTTGGTCAATTCGCTGATATTCTGAAGGAACTTGACCTTCGCTTTGATCATTTCCTCTTCATACTTGACCTGAGTGTCCTCAACTGTGTTCCGGGTCAAGGCACTATAAGACTCGGAAAGAAACTCCTCTCCAAAGCGAGCCAAAAGGTGATCAAGTGATCGATTTCTTCGGTCTCCTACAGGGTCGAACTTAGCAGAAATCTTTTTGATGATCTTCCCCAATGCGTCTTGGTCCTGATCATCTCTCAATACCAAATGCCGATTGGGCATATCAGGGACTTGATGGAAGTAAGTTTGATCAATAGACCCTTTAAGTGAAAACAAGCGCCAAAACTCAACCAATTGAGTTAAATAACCCGCCATAATTTGCTCAAAGAAAAACAGGTATGCTTTGAGATTCCTGGCATAGGCTCTCCATTCCGGAGGGCGATTTTTGCTGACACCAAAATTTCCTATTCCATAGACTTCCGGGAAATGATTCTGAATGCTGTAATATGAAGTCAATTCTTCAGCAGTCCGGTTGCTATGTGGGCGGTGCGCAGGATATACTATGGGGTGTTGATATTGAGTGGTTAATTCTGCTTGAAGACGTTCAAGGGTTTTGACCACATTTTCAACCTGATAATCATACTCTAATCCATCAACAGAAGTACGAACCAGTCGCTGATCAAGGATGGCATAAGTATCCAGTTTAGGATAGAACCCATTTGGGATATCCTCTCCTTCCCGAAGGAGATAAAAATCTTCAGGAAGATCACGCCGCGGACGTTGGATATCCTTGACCCTGTGACCTCTTGGCAATTTCTCCAAATATGAAGTTAGATAATACCCGTCATGCTCTTCTTCCCCTTTAAATTTTTCGATCAAAGAGAATCCCGAAGGAAGGGTAAAATCATCAAGGTAAATACCAATTTCAATTTCATCGACACTGTCAACACCTTCAATTTCCCGAATAATATTGAGTAACCCTGGAGATGGTGGGACTTCCCAATGCGGAAATAAACCAGAATTTTTCAAGCTCTCCAAGCTTACAAACCCATGCTTGGGCATAGGGCCATCAAAAATTTCACTTATCGAGAGTCCCAACTCTTCAAGTTCCTTACGACTTTGAAACAGGACGGGAGGATTTATGGCATTGGACAATTCAAACAAAACCCTCGCCAGAACATTCTCTACCAGGAAAGCAGGATTTATCCTTAAATTTCCACGTAGTGCCAATCCCAAAGGATACAGCGCATTTATCACCTCGTAGTCTTCACACAAGTTTCGAAACTTGTTTAGAACTTCATAGACTTTGTCTTTTGCAGCATCAATATCTTCAAAAGCAGCATCATCAAAGATCAAGCTTACTTTGTACAGGCCGGACATATTGATACCGAATGCTCCACTCTCCAAAGGTTCAAGCCACGCATTCTTGACCAAAGGATAGAGTTGATCCACCAATACCCGGCGATAATCAATTACGGTTAATGCTGGTCCTGGAAATACCAGCTCCGGAGTGAAGAAAGCATTGTCTTCTGAGTCAAACGGGACTTTTCGACTGGCATACAAGATGTCCTGAATGTCCATCCCTGATTTATATGCCAATTCTGTAAGTGCAAGACACAGCTGCTCCAGGATGGTAACTCCTGGGTCATGCACGTTATAATCTGTCCAGATCTCACCTGACAGCTGCTGAGCAAAATCAATCCCTGTTTGCTTCAGAAATCGAAAATCTTTACTCTCAGGAAGTTCGAGATCCTTGGGTATACTAGCGGGTTCCTTAGCCATTTGTTTTCCTGTTTGGACTACAACTGAATTATCAGTCGTCTGACCTCAGTTGATTAGCGCTCCGTATTTTAATACGCTTAGGAATTGTTTGTTTAACATTCCTCTTCTCTTGATAGCCTTCGTTCTCGAAATCCTTGTCCCAGAGCTTGGTAATCCGGTAAAAGATCATTTTGGGTTTTCCGGTTGTTGAAAACCCATAGTGGTCTCTCGCCTTCATTTGTACAACATCCTTACCATACTCGCGTCTGATCCGGAACTTTATCCTGTTAAGAAAACGCCCCCAGAGATACCGGCTGGATGCACGGGTAATCTTGATACGTTCTCCTTTGCGCCCCTTTGCGATTAGAATAACCGCATGGGTCAAGGCGTATCGTTCGGTTGAGCTATCATAAATGTGAGCGAAGATTTCATAAGCCTGACAATCCGTCAAGCCATCCGTCTCGCTCAATATAGTATGCCACTGCTTATCTGCTGGAATCGATGAAGCCTTAAATGTACCAACGCGGGCCCTGGCTCCGATAGTACCATCAACATCCAATGTATATTGGGGTTTCATAGTACCAATTCCAACCTTGATAGTGGGTTGGAGTTCCTCATTCAACTCCTTATCGTCGACGGTTAGGAAAAGCGTGCGCCCCTCAGTCAACTCGCTGGAAATATCAAGCCCTCTGTTGTTGTCCGGATTCAACCGTATGAACCACTCGGCCGAGTTGGCTGTACGATCTCCAAAGAGGCTCAATAACCTCGCATTGTCCTCCTTAGGGGAAAGACGAAGGCCATCAAAATCATCAATTTCTATACCGTCATCCTTCTTGTTGATGCTGGAATCTATCAGGGCGCGGTACGATTCGTAACCGATGTTAGCCGCTTCAAACTTTTTCTTTAGCTGTGCTCTTCCTTCCATAACATAAATCAGTCGGGTACATCAACAAATATACGTATCGAGTCCTCTTGATCATAACGGATATCTTTGTTGTCCGAAGGCAACTCCACCTTAGGCAAAATCTTGATCAAGTGAGGAGAAATCTGAAATCTGCCTTGAAAGTCAACAGGTTCAAGATTAAAATCAGGGGTGACATGGTGTTCTCTTTCGGTGAACTCAATTTCGTGATCCCGGTCTGGAATTAATACAGACCACGGCTTATGAGCACGAATAAATGACCTTTCATCTTCACTTAGACGTGGATCAGCAGTACTTTTCAGTTTGTATACTCCTGACTCTTCATCTTCAACGAAAAAGTGCAATACAACAAATCTGGTGATAAAATCCACATAGGGGAGATTTTGGATATACCTGTACAGTTCTGCTACCTTTAGGCTACCTCCAATCTGAATTTCACCATCCAATGATTTTAACCAAGGACAAATGAAGCCTCTGATATCATTCCGAAGCTTCTCCAATGATTCTCCGTTGTTCTTGCGATTGGCAAATTTTACACGGCAATTGACTCTTACATATTCGTAGGATGGGTTACTAACCCGAACTCTGACAAATGGAGAGGCGTGAGAAATCAAATGGTTTTGAATCTCAAGAAGCCCTCCGTGGTTAACCTTTGGCGTTAAAACATCCGTAGCCTGGTTCCTGCCAGGTACCACAACAATCCTGACGTTTCCAGGATATACATATTCTGGATGGGTGATATGACTCAAGCATTTAACCTGAGAAATAATATGGTATTCGTTAAGAATAATCCTTTCGAAATCCCAGTGGGTTACTGCTCTGTTTTTATGTCGAAGCCTTTCTGCAACCCGCTGGAAGAAACTATGAATGTTTTCCTGAGGGCGAGCATTGAAGGAGGGATACGGTTGGACGACATTCCTAACTTGGGGAATATTTGTCAATATTCGCTCTATTGTATGTGCAGGTAAAGGTTCCTTCAAGCGCTCGAAATCCATCTCCTCATCCTGAACCCAGTCAGCTCGTACCGCTTGAGAGCGTACTTCTAAGGCTCTTGAAACTGCATCTGTGTTTCCTCGAATGGATACCCTTAGCCAATGCTTACCTGATGGAAGGACGGGGTTTACCCTCGAAATCCCTGATGGTATCCGAAGTCGAACGACACCTGTTTTCGTAAAGTTCTCCGTTGTGTCAGATAGCAGATCGATGGTTCTCAGTACTTCCCAATCAGTCCCTGAGAGATAGCTCCATTCTATTGTGGGTAATTCAGCCGTAAAGGTGATCTTTCCAGCCGCCAGTTGAAACAACAACGAAATCTCTTGCGGAGGTTGTAAATCATTCAGTCCTATGTACAAGTAACCATCATGGCCATAGGAGGGAACAATTGCTGCTTCTTTTGTTTGCAGTGCCCCACGTGTGAAAATAGGAACCACCCCAAAAGGGTGAATATGATAAACCTCATTTCTACTAACTGGATCGTATTTCTCCATTGAAATAAGGTCACTGGCCTTATAACTCAAATTGATCGATTTGGCAATTGGAGAAAATGGTGGATTGGGATACCGCATTTTCTCTTCTTCGTCAAGATCAGAATTGTGCATGGCCACTTCGGTCATCCTCTCTTGGAACAGGGAGTGACCAAAGGCGAGTTTAGGATCTGTCAACTCTAACTTGAAAAAACCGATCGGCGTCTGGTTGTCAAAGCTATCCAAGGTTCCAATATCGGGATTGGGCCGAATCTGGAGACGCCTTGGATCCGTCATCTCAATATAGGAATATGTAGTCGTCGGATCCGTCGGAAATAGATTAAACGAAAGATGGTCATCCTCTGGATCAGGCTTAAACTCATATCCGGACAAAGCAGTTAAATCTACTTTGAACTTATCTTCAGAAATCTCAATATCTGAGTCAAAATATTCTTTGTAATAAGCTTTCAATCCCTTGGCTGGCATATTTTGCCAGTCTATTTGGAATCTCAAATAGGTCAGATTCTTTCTGAATACCTCAGTATTTCCAATCATTGCATAAGATCCAACTTGAGGAATTGGCCCCAGCGCTGAGAAAGGCTGAGATGTATCTATCTGGCCTAGATCATTGAAAAGGACAAGGTTCTTTACTTTGTCTACATCAACATCTATTTCAATATTTTCAAATCGTAAGGTTTCTAGAAATGTATAAGCGAACGGGGTTTTTTGCGGATTAAGTAGAAACTTCAGAACAGGAAACCGTGAGGAATACCCATCGTTGGGCATAACGTTCGGATCGATTGGCACAATTGGAGGCACAGATGCAGGAATTGTAAAACCGATTTTGATCTTATTCCAATCCCAGGGTCTTGACTCTGCAAAAAGAGTATTTGAAGCTACACTGGCAACGTCGATCCATCCCTCCTCAGTGCTCAGCATGAGCTTGAAGGCAAAATCTTTACCGCGACCAAATACCTCAAACAGGGCCTCATGAAGATGGTCTTCATCATTCCCCTCTTTCAAGTCTTCAATCAATTTCTTATAAGTTCCAAGAGCCCTGGAGTCCTCTGAGAACTCAAAGGTTATCCTGACTACCCTCTTACCCTCTGCAAGCATGAACATAGGACTGGAAATCGCGAACCCGATATCCGCATAGTCCATCGTAACACGCCCACTCTTGTACTGTTCCTCACCAAACAAGGCCCAGTCAGCCATTCTTTCATCAAAGGGAGCCCCTTTGCCATCAAGTGAATTGGCAACAGGCGCACAATACAATCCTGTTACCAATCGATAGGTCCAGGTTTGCCCTTCCAAAACTCTGGAGATGAACACTGACTTAAGTGAGTTAACAGAGGTCCTGTTGACCTCAAACTCATCAGTAGTGGCATACCTGATTTCCTTTCCTAACTCATCCCTTCCTGCAAAAAGCAGGGACCCCTTCGGAATCCGGCAAGAATTGGCATTCTTAACCAATTCAAAGCATACATGAACCGAGTCGCTGATCGCTTTACGCTGATCTTGCTTTAATATGTGTCGATAATAGTACTCAAGATGCCGAAGCGTAACGCCATTCAGGTCTTTTTGCGCGAATTGGAACAAACGCAAAAATGAAATGTAGAGACCAACGTCAGGTTGATGATTACCTTTCTCCACCATGGAGCGTTCAAACAAATCCTGAAAATGGCTTTTGCTATAAATGAAGCAGTTGAAAATAATATGGTAGACGGAACGTAGTTCCACCATAGCATTTTCAATTTTTGTCATCAAACTTTCTCCCCGGAAAATTTCCGAAAACTCTTCGGGAATGTTATCCAGTCCGTATTCAGGAAAGGGTAACTCTCTGTAATGAACCAGTAGCCCTACTTCCTTTGCTTGAAGGACAGAAGCATTAAGGGTAACGAGAGCTTCTCGCAACTTCTGGTCGATGACTTTCCAAATCTCAATTTCAGCCTCATACTCAATGGATTCGGAAAGGCCATTCAGAGACATCATCTCCTTGTACCATTGTGGAATCTTTCCTGCTTCGTTGATCAGGAAATCAAACAATTCTTCAAATCCGATGAGCTTGTCCTGTGCATCGAAAGCAGAGGCTACCTTTTGAACGTGATACTCAAAAGCCCGATCAATGGTGTCAACGTCTGTACTTATTACCGTTGCAAGAAGAACGGTAATATCCTTTGCGAAAAATGGTTCCCAAGACTTTCTGGAGTCATCATCGACTTTAGGTTCGTGAAAGTCTATCTCGGAAGAAAACTCCTTTGTGAATGCCAAGAAGTCTGCCAGCGATCGCTCGTCAACACTAAAGTATTCTGGAAGCAGTTTCTGAGAAAGGCGGGAATGCTGAGATGTTCCTTTTCTTTGGGGAATGAAATTTTGCCTGTTTACACCCATGTCCGAAAGAGCCCTGGTTGATTTCTGAAATTAAGTAACGTCTGTGAGTTCCGTACCTTCAAGTTTGTAGAATGGATACACGATGTTGGTACGAACGTTAACTGTTCTAATTAAATACTCCATCCCCACATATACAATACCTTCGGGCTCATCTGCCTCAATATTGATGTTCTCAATATCAATTCTTGGTTCGTAGATTAATACAGCGTGCCGAATAACCTTTTCAATTTCACGCATCAGGGAGGTGTTGATAGTATCCAGAATTAAGTCGTGAATGGCACACCCAAATTCTGGATTTGTCAATCTCTCCCCAAGCCTGGTAGAGAAAAGAAGAACGAGGCTTTCCCGTATCTCTTTCTCACCCTCAACCAATTCAAGTTGGTTCATTTTAGAATTAAAGCGAGGCGGAAAACTCCAGCCTCGCCCTATAAATGATGCGTTATCCTTCATGTAGAATAATATGCTTTCTTTATCAGTTGATCTTCACGAGAGCTCCTTGAACAGTACAGATGGCAGGTGTCTTTACAGTCATACCTGCTGTACCTTCATGAGTTGCAGAAGCACCAGCTTTCGTATTCAAATTTGTACCAGCTTCAGACTTCATAGCCATGCCAGCTTTCATCTCAAAATTCATCCCTGCTTCCATCTTGATGTTTTTATCCGCTTTGACGGTAAGGTCTTTCGGAGTATAAACATCAATGCCGGTAGGACTCATGATGATATGGTTCTTGTTTTCATCTACAATACTGATCTCTTTGTCCTTTTCAGTCATGGTGATGATATTTCCAGCAGGAGTTTCGATCTTGATGATCTTATCCATTTCCTGGAACTGCATCTTGAGACCTTCACGGCTAAAGAAACCTTTGATATTATTGCTGTCCTGTTGACCATCCCATTCCCCTCCGGCATCGGGATCCACTGGCATAGGCAATTTCTTGCTGTAGACAGAGGCCAGAATAATTGGAAATCTTGGATCATCATTCAGGAAGCCAATCACAACTTCGTCATCAACTTCCGGCATCACGTAAAAGCCGGTTTGGTTGGAAGCTTGGCTTTGACAAATCCGTGCCCACAAGAGTTCTGACTCTTCGCCAATTACAGGCACGTTGACCTGTACGCGAAATCCTTTGGCCGGGTCTGAATGAATCTTGACAACTTTACCTAACTGAAGGCCATCCACGCCTGGCATCTGACCACCAGCCTTAGGAGTACTAATGGACTCACCTCCCTCAGTTTGCATGAAAGATTCTGTCGGGCTACCGAAATGAAGGGTGGTCTGCCAGAACCCACTTTCAACGGAATGCTCAACACAGTTGATATAGGCGTCACCTTCAAGTTCGGGACCAACCCCTTGAACTTTACAGACTTTGTTGGTAACCATATCAAAGTTACCGTCAACAGTAATCGTTCCTGCAATACGTCCCAGACGCATTTTCAGCAAAGAAGAATCGACCCAGTCCTGGAGTTCGTCCTTGGTCAGTTTCCCCATGGAATGCAGGCGATGGGTTTTATTACCCATTACCTCAGCAAGTTTTGCACCGCTGATGCTTCCTTGAGAGTTTACTGAAGGCTCAGAAGACTTTGCCTTAATTATCTTTTGGGTATCAGGATCCCAACTAACAGCTTCAAATTCCTTGACCTGCTTGTTTGGATCAACGTTGAAATCACAATCTGCAATGTCAATACCGTAGGTAAATGTTCCAATTGGACCAGAAACCTCCGGCTTGCACACATCGACCTTTCCATCAACAGTACCATTCACTACAAAACCAACCACGTCGGCTCTGGCTTGAATAAAGTCAAGGTCTTTTGTTTCATATTGAGTAAGGTCTTCATGCTTGACCTTGGTAGTATCGATTTTACCTGCTAGACCACCCAGAATTTTTCCGAAGGCTTCGCTGTCCTTCATTTCGAGGTGGTGAACTGTTTTCCGGTCAACGGTCAGCTTGACCATCTCGTGTTTTGCAGTCAGTTCGATAACAGTATCCCCTTCTCCAGCAGACTTAACACCTACCTTCATTAAGATACCTTTGAAGACTGGTTTGGTTCCATCTGCGGATCCTAAACTAATCTCCACTGGATCACCTGGTTTAAATGCCTTGTCACCGGCATCCATGTCTGAATCAGGTTTTCCTTTCGATTCAGTAAATCGAATAGTCGCTTCAGGGATCTGGCCTACCTCAAACTTCGTATGAACACTATCCAATTGATAGTGAGTAGGTACAGGCCCTGCAACGGAAATCTCATAAAATAAGACTCCGCCTTTGGGGGTTGAAGTAGTAAAAGTATCAGCCATGATCTTATCTTTCCAGTGGTGGGAATTCTAAAGTCTGGCCTATTTCCAGATCGCGAAAATTACTCAGCCCGTTGTGATCTGCAACCATCATGTAATAATCTATTTTACCATAGATTTCTTTACAAAATGCCAGCAGATTATCCCCCTCACGGATGGTCCTGATGTGGGTCATATCCGGTGAGTTCAATTTGGACTTGTAGGTAAGATCTTCAGGAGTGAGATGTTCCTGAAGGCTCAAACTCACCTTTGCCCGCATGGGGTCACCAGATGAGTTGAACAATGTATAGTTGACATCAACAGAAGTACATCTCCACTTTTTACCAGCGGGGATGTCAGCATAGTTGACGTTAATAATCGGTGATTCGTGAGTACCTGAATTGATGTCGTAGACACAAGTGAGCAAGGTGTTCAGATCACTTGCTACATCAAAAACAGAATAAGACCATGTACCAGGGAAAATAGTCCCGTCAATAACCAACTCAAAAGAGAGAGTTTCAGGTTCGTAGGTCTCATGTTTGGTCAATTTTCCCGCGGTGTGACCGGCAGACTTGACCTCGACAGTAATCTTACGCCCGTACTTAATCGATTCGGGATTAATTGTGCAGGTGTAAGAACCTTTATCGCTCGACAATTTTAATTTTCCTGACATAATTTTCCGGCTAACTATGGTTTAGACAAATCTTATCTTCTGCTCTTAGATCGCTTTATTTCTTTCTCTATCTCTCGGGTGATATCGCGTCGGAGCTTTCTTTCAAATTTCCCGAGTTCATCGCGAGTGATAAACTCAGCTTCAGGTGCCGTTTTCGAGACACGTACGGTGGCTTTAAGAACCAGTTCTTTTATCTCGATGGGCATAAAGTTTATTTTAACCTACGATGGGCATTATGCCGTGGTGAGCAAACTCAACCGATTCGATTACAATTTTGCTCTCCATTGCATTGAAAGGCGACACATTCCACTTTACAGGATATGCGTTAAGAGCAGTCCAACTGGCAATGATGGATTGATTCTCATCCATCAGGTCAATTCCGACGGTCATGGGTACGATGGCACTATCCAAACCTTTAACAAAGTTAAATTTACTTTGGAAAGCCATGAATACCATGTTACCCGAGTCAACAAAACCTCTTTTCAGAACAATATTGTTGTACTTGAGACGGCCAGGGAGTCTGATTTCATAGGCATTTTCTCCACCACCTTTCACAGTTTCAACATCTACCTCATACTCCAGACCTGAAGCCTCCTGAAAAGAAAGATACATGCCATTGATATTAACGTAGAAATAAAAACCGACGGGAGGATATATAGATGCGCTCATAGCGTTTTTGGCTTTAGACGATAGAATGAATACGACGGTCTCTCATAGGTTTGCTCCGGGGAATTAATCCCCGGAGCTTTAACCATTTTTTCTCAGTAGCGAGGTTACAAATAAATTTGCAACCGCAGGCTGAAACCGAATTACATGATCAGGCTGTGAATTTCTTCTACCTCGAAGGTCATGTTTTCGAAAGCGATAGCGCTCTCGTCACCTTTCAGGGTAGGTCCTTCATACTTTGAAGGCCAGCATGCTACGCAATTCCACTGGAGTACATCAGCTTCGTTTTCGTCTACCAAAGTAACCAGGATGTCAACACGCTCACCCTCATCAGAGTTGTATGAGCGGTCGTCACGCCACTTGTGGAACAGTTCCTCCATGTAGTTGTCGCTAGTGAAGATACCCTTCTTAACGGTCAGTTGACCGACTTTAGGGAGACCAGCGCGCTTAGAGGTGTAACCGTCTACACGGTCGCCTGCACGGTAAGTACAAACTTCCAGTTCTTCAGTAAGACCAGAAACTTCGTTAGCTGACAGCTGGAAGCCGTCAATTTCTAAACGCCAGTAACCAGTGATGTGTGCGTACTCGGTTTTGGGATCAATGTGACCTGCCATAATTGATAAAAATTAAGTGTTAATAATGAATGAATGAATGAATAAAATGTAAGAACGTTTATATCAGCGATGGATTGTCCGGAGCCACTACAGGCTCCGGTAATCCAGCTTGAATTCTTTATCAGGACTCCTGCATCTTCTGCTCGAAGGTGATCTCGATGAATTCCGCAGGGCGAGTGATCGCGCATTTAACGGAAATTCTCATGATTCCTTCAAGAATATCATTAGGAGTCATAGTAGATCCGAGACCTACGTTTACTTCGTATGCCTGAGTCGGGCTTGCACCAGCCAATGATCCGTTCTTCCAGACATCACCGAGGAAGTTCTCGATAGAAGTCTTCAGTTTGAGCCAGGTCCGGGATACGTTGGGTTCAAAGACATAAGCTTCAACCGCATTCTTGATGGACTGCTGGATCATGATCATCGTCCGACGAACTGGAATATAACGCCAGTCCTGGCTGTTGGCATCAAGAGTACGAGCACCCCATACCAGAACGCCTTTGCCCACGAATGAACGGATAGCGTTGATAGCCTTGCCAGACAGAGGAGAGTTCAAATCTTCCTGGTCATCTGAATTGATATTTACGGAAGGTTTGATTACTGAATTGAGAGAAACATTCGCAGGAGCCTTGTGGACGCCTTCGTTGTTATCTACCAAAGAGTAAACTCCGGCCATAATACCTGAGGGAGGAACCAGGTTAAGACTTTCACGAACATTCTTGAGAATAGTCTTGTAAATAGGTGCCAAGGAAGCAACTACAGAGTGTACAGCTTTTGCATCATCGTTAGGATCTTTGATCCGGGTAATGGCTGCTTCGATCTGTGCCAACTTACGGCCTTCAGGCGTCTTTGGATCAACTGGAGTATTTCCAGCTGCATAAAGCTCATTAGCCTTTGCTGAGAGAGCAGCTTTTACTTTAGCAGCATCTTTGTCCTTAGGCTTGGTGAAAGCTTTGTCAAGTGCAGCCAACTTTTTGCCAACGTCATCCAGGTTGGAAAGATCATCCTTAATAGAGGCAATCAATTTGTTTGCTTCACCAAGTTTGGGATCTGCTGGACCGCCTCCGCTACTACCCATAGCTGCCTTTACGCTGTCCATGAGAACTTCGATCAACTTATCCTTATCTGCGATCCGGCGATAATCGACTTCACTTGCAGGAGTAAGTGTTGTATTTACCCAAGGGTAATATGCTGCTCCAAAAGCGAGAGCGTTTGATCCAACACCTTCACGGAAGTCCTGAATGTCAGCATCCATTGACTTTTCGTTAAAGCCATTGTATACATCAAGTATAGCGAAACGGCTCTTCATCTTGATGCCACAGTGCTGCAGCATGGTCTTGTAAATCGTGTAGCAGTCTTCTTTTTCGAGAAGAACGGCATCAGGAATTACAAGCAGAGTAGGTTCTGCCTCTCTGGTGAGAAGGTCGATAGCCTGGAGCATTTTTTCTGAATCTATCTCATCGCCATAGACGCCGATAGAAACAACATACATTTGACCACCGCCATTGGCATAGAAGCCGTTAATTCCACTGTACATGAAGTACTTGTCCTTAACAGGTGTAAGGGCCATGGAACCGTCACCAGGAACGCTAAGGTCAAATTCTGTAGCAGGACCACCACCAAAAATTTCGCGGTATTCAGGGAAAGTCCTGATCTTTACCGCTTTCATCAATTGAGAATTCCCATCAATGTCAGCTCGCTGAGTATAACCAATGAACGCAGGAACAGCGGTGGGCACTGCAACCACCGAAGACCCGAAGGCATCTTGTTCTTTGATATATACACCAGGTGTCTTAAAATAGCTCATAATTAGGTGCTTTTTTTTAGATTAGATTTTTGTTGTAATTATCTCTTGCACTAAATGTTTTACTTGATTGACTTTTGGCTTTCAGACCTATAAGTAAACATAAACATCTGAATAAACCTTAATCTCATTGTCATTTTTTGACCTTATCGGTCTTACGACATCTACGCTTGGCACTGGCAATTTAATTTCTTTCATCGGTCTTTTTCCTACTACTCTTTCCAAAATTAAATTAAACTGCGGCCTTTCTGACAAAGGTATCGGAGTATCAGAAACAGCTAACAAAGCTGGGGTTCCTAAATTCTCCAAATTCATTGCTTCTGGCTCTGAGAAACTTAAAAGGTCATTTTCTTCTTTTATCAAAACCGGTTTTACCCGACTCTGCTTGTGATTCATGAAGAAATAGCGCCAGTGCGTCTTCCTTGCCTTGAAATGAAGATGATAAAGCTTTGAGTTTATCGTATCCCCGTCATTGTCTGCATCCCTGTTAACGATTTTTTCTCCGTCATTGGGATCCAAATGAATGTCGATCACTCCGAATATCTTTTGTTCAGGATTTCCTGAAGTATAGATGTTTTTCGAATCCCCTCCTTTTGGTCCCAACCTGTAGAGACCGTATGGCGCGTGGCGAAGATCAACTTGATGACTGGTAACTTCTTTCTTGGCCAGAATACCAGAAATGTCTTTTTTTACTTCAAAGAGGCGTTTCTTTAGTTCCTCCCCTTCTATTCCTTCCCGTCTTAGTTTTTTCTCTTGCTGATGACAGTATCTGCCAATGTCCATTTTCCTGACTTCAACAATATCTTTTTTCAAAGACTTGCCATTTGCCATGGACTCCTTTCCCCACTCGTCGACCATTACGAGATTCTCGTAACTGACCTCCTTATCTCCTACTCCCTCTCCTAGAATGTCAAATATAAACTTACGTGGCTTGAAAATTACCTCTGTAAGCTCAGGTAAATGTAATAATTTTTTTCGTGAATTTACAACATTTAATTGCTTGAAATAATAGTAAACCTGGCGAGGGATATCAACATCCATTTCTACCTCTCCACCATCCATGTTACTAAAGTGTAAACCTTCCCACACTCTCTGAAAAGGAATGTCAGTATAATTTACAAATCGGGCATCACGTGACTTTATCAGAAAAGAAAACCGGGTCTCTTTTGGTGCATGCTTCAGGCGCTGGGGACTATCCTCAGGGCTGTATGTCACCAAAAAACCAAAGGGCAGAGGCTTGAAGATCAAATGATAATTCCTCAACAACTCCTTGGTCTCATCAGTCGGCTCTATTTCAAGTACATTACACAGTTTATCGGTAAAATACTCATGGTAGCAAACCAGCCCAAAGAGTTCTTTGTGCCGGGTTTCTATATGCAGATAAGTCATTCCTAGTATTAAGCTGTAATACCGGAGATTGGTGGAATCTCATCGGTAACCAGATCCATATCCATGTTGAGTGAACGGAATCGATAAACAATCGAGGGAACATACTTTGAACCGGTAAGGGACCAAAGGTTGACCAGCTCACGAAACTCCACGTTTTCAATGGACACCTGAATCTTTCCAGCCTCATCGGGCCAATCAGGCGTGTTGTGAGCATCGAAAACCGGATATCCCTGGAAAAAGGATATTACACCAGATATGATCTTCAACGACTCAACATAATCAGCATTGTTGATGTTGTTTGAGCTGTAAACCGCTGAAAAGATCACATAAAGATTGATGTAAACCGGTGGACGATGGCTCCCTAAAGAGGTCATCGGACCTTTGGTTCCGTCACGCTCGATGTTAATCAAAGAAACGACAAGTTTGTTTCCGTCTACGGCAAGACTACCATCCTGGTTGACAATATTCCCCAGGACTATTTGGTCGTCTCCCATTCCGAAACGGGATTGAAGATACTCATTGAGCTCTCCAATAATCGTTGGCAATACCTGATGAATCATTTTTAATATAGTTTCGAAAGGTTACTAATACCTATTGGCAAATGCTTATAGTTTTCTATTGTTGCTGCAACTCATCCCGAGGATCCTTATACTCCCACTTTTTCATTTTCCGGGTTAGGATATAAGCGATGTAAAATCCGGGGATTGCTAGCAGGACACCCGTTATGTAAATATATAACTTAAAACTTCCAGAAACAAACCAATCATACATCCAGGAAGTGACTAATCCAATAAGGATTGCATAGGGCAAAAGCTTAAGCCATGGCCATATTTTATCAACAAAAAAGGTTCTGAATTTTTTAAACATGGTGCGCTTTTCTCTTGGTTATTATCGAACCTTAAATAGATATTTTAGAGCTGCTTTTCCTAATGGAAAAATCAACAAGATAACCAAGGCAACCAGCTTAACCGTAACGGAAACCTGATTAACTGGTAGGACAAGGAGAATAACAGCTGTTATCAACACAGACATGAAAAGAACATAGTACCAGAAAGACCGACGTTTTTCACGAAGACCAAACCGTACCTGCCAATGAAATATAACTGACAACACAATCCCTCCTCCTATAAAGCAAAGCAAGTACCCCAATGCTGCAAATAACATCCGGGGAGCAGGCTCTGTGAAATTGATCGCAATAAGCTCCCAAAACCCCTCCTCCATATCCGTATCATCAAGCCCGTGGCCATACCCCATCCCATAAATTGAAACCCCTCCTAGTCCTCTCTGATTCATCCAGTTATACTTAAATTCAAGTGACAGGGTATCGTCATAGAAATATGAAACGGAATCCACTTCCCGGTAAAAACAGTATGACAAAGAATCGATCTGTCTAGGTGCATCCACGGTATTCATACATTCAGTCAAAGATACCAATGGCCGCTTGGGAGAGAGGACTGAGTCGTTGACATAAACCTTTGAAAAATAAGGAACCTCCATCACCAACCGATTCGCGGGAATTCGGGCTTTCTGTGTATAATAATTGACGATACTGTCTATGCTCAGGTGGTCCTCCCACAACATGGGGAGCATCGGGCCTCTCCGCTGTTCACCAAAATCCGTATCAAACTGATGTGTACGAAGGATAAAACCATCAGCAACTCTTTGGACACCGTTTGAAAAAGCAGTATCTGAGTAAATTTGGTAGCGGTCCTCAGCGGGTAAAACCACGTACAATAAACAGGATTTCCCCTGCTCTTCGTCATTAAGGGCCTTCTTGATACGAATGTAAAAGTCGAGGTAATCTCTTCTCAGCACCCATGGGATTTGGACAAAGTCCATTAAAAGCCCAACATGCTCCCTCCCTTCAGTATTGCCCATGTACAGGGATATATCCGCAAGAGCCTGATCAAGGCTGTTAATCAGGTTTTTCTTGGCTGTTTCAGAGAAGAACTGCCGCTTGTATCCGTAGTCACCATAGTCAGTAACAGCCAGTAAGATATTCAATTCGGAATTGAATGCCGAAGCCATCTGGACAATATCCTTCTTCTTATAAGCGATTGAGGAGGAGTCGCCTCTGGCAAATCCATTTTCAGGATTGATGTCGTACTCACCAATAACCAGATCACTTAAAAGCTCGAAAGGATAGCGAAGGTAAACCGAATCATATACCAACCAGGAAGGCTCGTAACCAATGACCTTCAAGCCCTCTTTAACCTGGCTTTCACCATAGCTAAAGCTCTTGGCCTGATGCATCTCGTACCTTGCCCACCGCCTGGTTGAAAACTTAGCACGGTTAGCAACATATCCTTCAGCCCCACTTCCACAACCTGAAGCAGAGAATATTGCTGCCAACATGAAAGGCAGCAACAAAATCGGAATATATCTCTTCAGCTCCATCAATTAAAATACATCATTAAATCCTTCATCCACAAACCCGCCATCCTCAACTGGCTCATTCTTCTTCGGTTCAGTAAGGAATTGCTGAAACCTGAATACAACCGGAACCGAGGTAAGGGCATTGTCATTGCACAGGCATAGCGATACAGGCCTCTCAGGACTGTATTTCATAATGTAGGAATACGAAGTTGTAAATCCATTCTGGGAAATCGTGTAAGAATAATCTCCCGGCCAGCCCAATTTATCTAGTGGCTCTGAAAGAAACCTTTCCTTTTCTTCCGAGTCAATAATTGCAAAAAATATATCTTCACCATAGTAAACTTCCGGAAAGATGGTGCTTGATACAGAGCCTCTGTACTTCCTGGACCGAGCCCAAGCTTCAATCAAGCCCTCGCCGGTTGTCAACCTCCTCGTACTGTCCTTAAAATTGTACCTGTTAACAATGTCATCTCCGGCCCCCATCCAAAATGCCCAGATGCTCTCACAGCCGATGCAATCTTCCGCCGCAACACATTCATCAGTTAAGGGTATGTCAATGCAAGTCTTGCTTTCTTTACCTGGGCCCAGAACCAAGCGCCCTCCTATACTCTCCTCTATCTTGGCTTCAGGAGTTGTACAAGTAAAATCAGGAGCTCCCTGCATTAACTCAAGGTATTTGAGAAATGGATCTACTTCTTCTTCAACGGTATCAACTTCAGTGGTATCTACCTCTGTACTGTCCTCAACAACATCCAGATAACCGGAGGTATGTGCCGGGATACGCTCGACATCAATATGATAGGTATTGACACCTTTGATCCCTTCAATATGAGAAAACTCAAAGAAAAACTGATCTGCCCCACCGCTGATATCCGGCGCAACAAAAGGACTTCCCACCGCGATCGGTGTTTTATCAAACTCCTCACCTTGTTTATACATATTACAGACCACATTGTCTGGTGAAGTACCATAAACACCCTTCATGGTCACCTGCACCTGGTCTTCATTCTTAAGCTTAACCGAGAACCGCATTTGTTCCTCAGGGGCATCTGCAATCAGTTTATCAACGTAGATATTATTGACATCAACCACACTCGATGGCACCCCCTGGACATCCCGAAAAGGTGTTTTGGTTTTACGCCAAACTCTGATTTGCCTGATACCATCAACCTTTTCCCCGAATCCATCCCGCTCAAATACAATTCCCATTTTCCCATTACTGGACTTGACCTTGATCCACTTGTCCAACATACTGGCATCCACCTGCTTGACCTCATCGATAGAACGAAGGAAGATCAGCAGTGAACCTTTGGTGTCTCCTGGTTCCTGGGGCATCAGGCGGGCACAGTCCGGACATACAATCCGAACACTATCCTGAGGGGCCAATTGAAAAATAATGGAGGTTTGACCGACTTCCCGATTGAATTTCAGGTTATAGCCGTCCATTACGCGCTCAACAATCTGACGCGAATTGTCCTGACCTCTCCGCTGATCGTCGTCATCATCCATTAAGAATGAATAGGTAAGACCCGCGAACAGGAGCAGCAGTATGGTGAAAATTCCTTTCCTCATCAATTGATTGTGAATGGTATATGCAGTGCGATTAGAGGGTACTGTTGATTTACGCTTTACTTGGCTTGAGACATTGACTGACGGTTGCCAAAACAAATAGTGTTCGTCTAAATATAATTAAAAACAACTGAAATACGCCAATCCTTTCGAAAAAGTAGACCCAACAAAAAAGCCGGCTGGGCCGGCTTTTTTAATTTGTGGAGGTGGCGGGACTCGAACCCGCGTCCGAAGAAGGCTTTGAAGAGCTTTCTACATGCTTATCCTGATCTTTATTTATCGCTTAAGTACCCGACCGGAAGGGCATTCCTAAACGAAATAGCCTTTAAAATTTAAGAAACATAAAAGGCGTCTGTTTCCGATCCTGCCTGGTTTTTGCGCCTCATAGAGACTGCCGACAGGCAGACTATCTCGAGAGACGTCTAGCATTCTAAGACTTTCTTAGGCTGCCAGAGCAAAGTTGTTGTTGCCAATTATTGTTTGAAGGTTCGCTTTTAAGCGCTACTCCTACAACGCGCTGCATGCTTACTCATCTCCACTCAACCCGTCGATACCGTTCACCCCCATCTTAACTCTCTATATGTTTACGGTAATTAACCGAATTTGTTACTTACTTCCTCCACCCATCATGCTACCAGCATGAAACGGGTCTTTGACAACCTCAACTGTAAATTTAAGAACCACAGTTGGTGTTGCTACTGCATTGGAGCGGACCGTGATAGACTTGGTCTGCGTCCCCATCCGACCCCGTGAATTAAAGGAAACGGAGACCTTCTCGGACTCACCTGGGGCAATCTCTTTCCCCTGAGGCCAAAAAGGTGTGGTGCAACCGCAAGAAGGCTTGACTGAAGTAAGGATCAGCGGAGACTCCCCGGTGTTCTTAAAGTTGTAGTCAAATTCGAATTTCTCTCCTTCAATGATCTTTCCTCCATCAACGGATTCGGTCTCAAATTCGATTTTAGGAGACTTGGCCTTCTCAGCTTCTGTGAAAATACGTTGATAGGTTCCGTTTACAGAAAGCTGCTTGCGGGCTCCCTCAGCCTCATCTGTATACAAAACAACCCGCTTGGAGAAGTATCCATCAGGACTGTTCTCTGCTTTCATTCTCTTTCCGTCAACCGTAATCTCGATTTCAGATTCCATTCCTGGAGCCAAAACCTTGTGCTTGGGAACCACTGAAACTTCAGGATCTGCTTCAGTCTTTTCTACCAGAATCTTAACCTGCTCTTTCGAATCATTCCTGTACCTGAATACAATACTTTTCGATTCTTCTGAGGTCACCTGGCGAATATTTTCAATCATCTTTTCAAATGAGAGAGATCCACGAGGCACACCATAATTTATCTTTGGCTTAATTTCCTGTGGTGGAGCGACTACTCCGACCGGCTCGTTGTTGGTCTCTGGAGTGAGCACTTTTCCTTTGATAAAAAGCGTTACCGGATCTACTCTACCTTCGTAGTTGACCCGAATAGACTTATTGAAGGGGCCGACTGCCTTGGCATTGTACTGCACGACAATCTTCCCCTTTTCACCGGGAGCGACCTCATCACGAGTCCAGGTTGGAGTCGTACATCCACAAGAAGCCTTGACATTTGTGAGCTTTATCGGAGCATCAGTGATATTCTCAAATTCGAAGGTGAAACTCGCTGGAACTCCCTGCTTCAAGTCCCCGAACTCATGGGTATTCTTCTCAAATTCGATTGAATGCTCTCCGACATTTTGTGCTTTCAACACAAATCCAGAGACAGCAAGTAAGACGATTAATATGATGTGCTTAGAATTCATGCGCTTCTTGTAAAAGGTTTATGCATTGGCTAATAACAAAGATAACGATTCTTTCCGAATTGCTAAACATTCAATACCCCTGTTAACCCTTATTTAACCGCAGGAGCTTCAGGATACTCAATCCGACCATGGTAAATACTGACAAGCATATTGAAAACAACGGTTTTGCAATCCTCCAAGTCCCTAAAAGTCAAAGCAGAACGCACAAACTGATTTTGCTCAACCTTAGAACGAATGATTCCATTGACAAGGTTCTGAAGAATTTCATGACTTTTTTCTTTCAGAGATCTCGATGCAGCCTCACATGAATCGGCAATCATCAGGACGGACATTTCTCTGGAAAAAGGCAAAGGACCAGGATAGGTGAAGATTTCCTTGTCAACCTCTTCATCCGGATGCACTTCCAAATATTTCCGATAGAAATACTCAGTACGGGTAGTTCCATGGTGGGTCTTGATGAAATCCACCACCTCCGCTGGCAAACTGTATTCATGGGCCAACTTTATTCCAGAGGTCACGTGCCCAATAATTATGCCAGCACTTTCCTCGTAAGGGATATCAAGGTGTGGACTCGAATTGTCCCCAAGGTTCTCGATAAAGAACTGCGGATTCTCCATCTTCCCAATGTCATGAAACAGGGCGCCAACCTTTACCTGAAGACTATTCCCCCCTATCTTATTAATGACAGCCTCTGCAATATTGGCAACCTGCAAACTATGCTGAAAAGTTCCCGGGGCACGAATAGACAGCTCCTTTAACAGTGGATGATTCGTATCCAATAATTCGACAAAGGTGAGGTCTGAGGTCAGCCCAAAAACCCGTTCAAAGATGTAGATCAGCGGGTAGGTGATCAATGTAAGCAGAACGTTCAGGAAGAAGAGCACGAGATTGCCATATTCGATGGTCAGGAAAGAGCCCTTGATGTAGAAATTATACCCCAGGTAAGAGACAACATAAGCCAGGAGGATCAACGAAAGAGAAATGAAAAAATCTGCTCTGTTCCGAAGCCTCAATATGCTATAAACCGCGGCAGCTCCACCAAAAAATTGGACAAATGTGAATTCGAAACCGTTCGGCAGGACACTTCCTATGAACAGGGTAACAATGATATTCCCAAAAAAGGCAAAACGTGCATCAAAAAACGTGGACAATATGATCGGGACCATGCACATGGGAGCCAGAAAGACGTAGTTCAATCCCCTTAACTCCTGGGTAAAATCGGTCAGTTTAAGTACCAGAACTCCCACCCCGATCATAATCAGAAACAAAGTAAGAATAAGGGCCAATTTTCTGGGACTTGCGTACAACCTCCTCCGGTTGACACGCAAAAAGAGGATCAACAACAGCGTGATCATCCCGCTTAGTCCCAGTTGACTCAGAAATGTGATCCAATAGGGATTTGTACCGAATCGCTCCCGCTGCTCCCTGGCATAAGCCATCAAAACCGCAGCCTGTTCTTCATACACCCTCTCCTCTTCGCCTATGATTACATCACCCTTTTTGATTTTACCTTTTACATTTGACACCAGATCCACCGCTCGTCGCCTTTCGTCCTCGGTCAACTGTTGACTGTACCTGAGATTGGGTGACAGGACCGGGAAAACCACCAGCGAAAGCACTTGCTCATCAGTGGGATTGAGACCCAATGAGTTCTTCAGGCCAGCGACCAAACCAAGAAGGTCCTTTGACTCAAGCACTAAATCCGTCTGGTACATTCGGGTCTCCGAAGTCTTCACATAAATGAACTCCTTGCCAAGCGCGGCCATAGATGTATCGGCCAGGCCATTGGTATAGATTTCATCCAACAACCTTGAAACCTTAGGAACGAAAGCTTCAGCCCAACCTGAAATAGAATTTTGCTCTTCCAGAAACGCCACCGGGTCAAGGCCATAACCATCTAAAAAGATTGACTGCCGAATCCGGGCGGCTGAATCCGGATAATACCGGTACAATTCCGAATATTCAGTCAAGAGATCAGTAAATTCAACTATTGACTCCAGGGCAACCTTTTCAGATTGCTGCCTTGCACCGGCTATTTCCTGAAAAACCGCGGGGACACCTTCAATTGCCTTTTGCCGTTCATCATTCAATTCTGCTTGTCCTTTAGGAATTGAAAAGCTGAATTCTGCTCTGAGAGTAGGTGCCATCCAGGGCTTTCCGATATCGTAAGAATATTCAGGAACAAAATCCTTTGGCAAAATGACTGCGACCAACACAAAGAAAATGACAAACATTCCCCATCTGATCCGAAACTTGTTCGAAAACCTTAATTTTCTCTTTTTCTTAATGGAATCTACCATAGAGAAGCAAGATAAAATAATAGAAGGAAATAACGCTCATTTTAAAAAGCCGCTTCGCAAGGCGAAACGGCTTCACTGTAACAATAAAACTATGGCTAAACTTATTGTTCTTACGAAAATGCTCAGGGGAATGTTGTGATTGATCCTCAATCGTACAAAAAGAAAAAAGCTGCCAGTACCGAGCGGCACCGACAGCCTGTATTTATAAATCAATCAACTACATTTTATTACGCGTTAACGAAGATAATGTTTCTTTTTTGTTAAAAAAAATCAGAAAGTACACTTAAAGTAAACTTTGCTTCTTTTGCATCTCCCTGAAGGACAGACAAATAACGAAAAAGATTAAATTCCAGCGGGTCATTGAAAAGTGGAATTTTGTTTGAAACCAAAGGGTATAAAAACAGGACCGCCGGAATTTGGGTGTTCCAGCGATCCTTACTAACCATAACAAACAAACCTATTGTGTAAGACGAAGATAAGGGAAAAAGGATTTCTATCAGTACTTTTTTTTATTTTTTTATCCATTACCCCCCTTTTTCTCCTGATAATCAGAAAATTAATCTTGTATTTTTTTTTCAATCCCCCCTGTTAACCCCAGAACTTGCACCCTCCTAACCTCAGAACGAAACAAGCTCCGTGATTACTGGTTTTGAAAGTATATACATGGCGAGTAATTTTGAATATCAAGTATTTTACAATCCTATAAGATCATGAGTAAAGAAGTTTATATAGTAGCTGGTGCCAGAACCCCGGTAGGTAGTTTCCTAGGTTCCCTTTCCAATATTCCCGCCCCCAAACTTGGCTCCATTGCCATTGAGGGTGCGCTTGAAAAAGCAGGGGTGAAGGCCGAAAATATTGATGAGGTCTTCATGGGAAATGTTCTTTCCGCCAACGTTGGACAGGCTCCTGCCAGACAGGCTGCCCTTGGTGCTGGTATCCCCAATTCGGTCCCATGTACAACCGTTAACAAGGTCTGTGCTTCTGGAATGAAAGCTGTCATGTTTGGTGCGAATGCGATCCGTCTGGGTGAAGCACACCTCGTAGTAGCTGGCGGTATGGAAAATATGAGTCTGGTGCCGCGGTACCTGGAAAATTCAAGGGTTGGCAGCAAACTCGGCCATGGTCAGATCACTGATGGAATGATCAAAGATGGATTGTGGGATGTTTACAACGACTACCACATGGGCAATGCCGCTGAGCTTTGTGCTACGGAGTGCAATATTTCCCGTGAAGATCAGGATGAGTTTACCATTGAATCCTACAAGCGTGCACAGGCAGCCACTGCCAACGGTAACCTCAAAGGGGAAATTGTTCCCGTTAGCATACCACAAAGACGAGGCGATCCCATCGTTTTTGATACAGATGAAGAACCTTCCAGGGTAAATTTTGATAAAATCCCATCCCTCCGCCCTGTCTTTAAAAAAGATGGAACGGTGACCGCAGCGAATGCTTCCACCATCAATGATGGAGCTGCCGCCTTGGTATTGGCAAGTGCCGAAGCAGTTAAACAGTTTGGCCTCAAGCCAATTGCGCGTATTGTTGCCCAAGCCGATGCTGCCCAAGCCCCCGAGTGGTTCACCACATCTCCTTCACTGGCTCTTCCCAAGGCACTTGATAGAGCGGGTCTTACCGCCGACCAGATCGACGTTTGGGAAATCAACCAGGCCTTTGCAGTTGTTTCAATTGCCAACGAACAGAAAATGGAACTGGACCGGTCAAAGGTTGATATCTTCGGTGGTGGCGTATCCATTGGACACCCAATCGGTTGCTCAGGCGCAAGAATCCTGGTAACTCTGGTTACCGCCCTCAACCATGTAGATGGAAAATACGGTGCTGCCGGTATCTGTAACGGTGGTGGTGGTGCTTCCGCCATGGTGCTCGAACGTCTTTAAGGAAAACCACGTATGGATAGTTACGTCCATGCATTATTAATAGGGAACCGGAATCATGGATCATCAAAGGTCTGGTTCCGGTTCCCGGTTTTTAGAATAGAAGAAATGAAGCGAGCGATGCAAATGATGAGACCACTTAAACTTTCCATTTCAGCCTTTTTAATGTTCATGATTTGGAATACCACCCTGGCAAACCAAAGTCAGAACATCAGCTCATTGGTAGAGGATGAAAAGGAGTTGGCCAAAATGGCCAATGACATCTTAAGGCATAAGGATACCGACCACAAAATAGCAGTCAATAAAAGGTTCATTAACAAGCTGACCGAGGTTCTGAAACGTCCCGAGAGCTTCAACTACCCCTTTGACTCCTTAACAACCATTTCCAGACTGAAACCACAAGACAATTCCTTCCGGATCTTTACCTGGTACTTCGTTGACCTTCCCAATCCTGATGCCTATTACGCAGAGAATGCACATTACTACTTTGGACTGATCCAGCGTAAGCACATTGACCCCAGTGGAAAGACCCATTACATTGTGATCCCCCTCATGGAGATCGACCGCCTTCCAAAAGGGTTTGAAAGTGTTGTATCAGACAATTTTGCCTGGTTTGGTGCCTTGTACTATCCCCCCAAAGGAGAAAAGTACATACCCGCCTACCAGGGGTATTACTACAAACTCGTGCAAAAAGAAGGGACAGTCAAAGAAAATACGGGAGAAAAAGAGCAGATCATCACCTACATTCCTGGCAAATACAAGGGAAGAACCCTGAAAGAGGTCGACAAGCTGAGTTACAGCAACCACAAACGGGTCAAGGAAGGGGTCAACTACTACCTTCTCATGGGATGGAACGGATGGGACAATAAATCTAATTACAAAGTAATGGAAGTCCTGAGCTTCGACCAGGAAGACAGTACCCGGGCCATCTTTGGAGCTCCTATCTTTTACTTTGATCAAATTCCCAAGGCCAGGGCATTGTTCAAATACTCCGACAACTCCCACTTTTCAATGAACATGTCCTATGTAAAAAGTGGCTTCTTAAAAATGTTCAAGAAAAAAATGGTCGTCTACGATCACCTCGCACTTCCCAATATTTCACGCGGTACAGAGAAATATGAGCTTGGACCTGACGGAACCTATGATGCTGTAGCCTGGTTTGGAAAATATGGTGGGTACTTCGAATGGTACCGGCAGGTAGAAGTTGCAGAGAGGTACCAAGCCAAACAGCACCAGAAAGAAATGCTCGAGCGTCAGATGAAGACTGCTCAGAATGACTCGCTTACCTTTCCTGACTATTATAAACTGATGAGTCCCCGGCAGCAGCGCAAGCTGCGAAAATCCAACAAGCGCATTTTAACCCAACAAAAAAAGGATGCGGATGAGCGCATGAAAGAAACCGGTCTGGAGCTCAAAAGAAAAGACGAAGATTGAAAATAGTCTCTCCAATCATTGATGGGGGTTCTTTCGTGCAGTAAATTTGCAGGAAAACCACCACGAATTATGATTGATAAATATTCCAAAGTTGCAGTAATCGGTGCAGGTACCATGGGCAATGGCATTGCCCACGTATTTGCACAGAATGGATACGATGTTAAACTGATCGACATCTCAGAAGGCGCCTTGCAAAGGGCCCTTGCCGTAATTGGCAAGAACATGGACCGCCAGGTAAAGAAGGAAATTATCACACCTGAGGAAAAATCCGCTGCCCTCGGGCGTATCAACACCCAAACTGATCTGGCAACTAACCTCAGCGACCGAGATCTCGTGGTGGAAGCAGCCACTGAAAACCTCGAGCTCAAACTCAGGATTTTCCGGACCATGGACGAGCATTCTCCAGAACATGCAATCCTGGCGACCAATACATCCTCCATCTCCATTACCCAAATTGCAGCGGTCACCGGACGGCCTGGCAAAGTAATCGGAATGCACTTTATGAATCCGGTTCCGGTGATGAAACTGATCGAGGTGATCCGGGGATATGACACCACGGACGAAGTCCTGAACGACATTATGGAGGTCTCCAAAGACCTGGGTAAGATTCCTGAAGAGGTCAATGACTACCCTGGATTCGTTGCCAACCGCATCCTGATGCCCATGATCAACGAAGCCATCTACACCCTCTTCGAAGGCGTTGCCGGAAAAGAAGAGATCGACAGTGTCATGAAGCTCGGCATGGCCCACCCAATGGGACCGCTCGCCCTCGCTGACTTCATCGGTCTGGATGTCTGCCTCGCTATTCTACGCGTGCTCCACGACGGATTTGGAAATCCCAAGTATGCACCTTGCCCCCTCCTGGTCAACATGGTCAACGCTGGCCACCTCGGTCGCAAAACCGGACGCGGATTCTACGACTACGACAAGCGCTAGTTCAGTACATCAATTTGCATTGAGCCGAGGATCGCAAGTGAACAGCAAATCACTTCGCACTGAGCGGCATACCCAAAGGACTTGAAATAAATTCGCCTAGCAGGCGGAAATTATCGGCAACAATGTTCTCAATCTCCTCCGTAGTCGAGTTGTAGGTTGCAGTAACAACGTCGCCGAAAATACAGACCCCGCTGGCATTAAATACGTTGAAATGGACCCTGATTCTCCGGGTAAAGTTGCCCAACTCACGGTCCACGCATTTACGGTAATCTGTCTTGATCTCAAATTGATTGATGGTGATGATATAGTCCGGTGAATGCTCCTCAACCAGATCGTTTAAGTAGCTGTTCTCAGGCCAATTGGCTGCCATATACTTATCCTCGTGGTTGGACACCCAGGAATAGGCCTCAACCTCATCGTCCCCAACCGGCTGTGCACCTTCAGACTTTCCTCTTTGGCCAATTTTGATCCGGGAAATACGGTCTTTTACCCGCACGATCCATCTGCCTGTCTCGGGAGCATCCGCCAACCGGGTAGGCATTTCATAAGAGTACTTGACATTCCGGTAAAACCGTTTGTGGTTGGGTCCCTGGTCGCCCCCATTTACCTCCTGCAGGTCGATGGTCGTGTACTGATCACCCAACATATTGTGGATTGCCTGATCAAGACCATTCCTGAAATTCTCCCGAACCTGCAAAGGCCTAAGTTTGCTCTCCCCCGCGAGCGCCTTGTCGCAATCAGAAAAATACGAGGTTGCCGAATTAAAGGGGACAATCAGTACCTTGGACTTTAGCCCCTCCCCTACCTGAGGAGTTCGGTAGTCTGAAGCTTGTGCGCTCACCAACAAAGGCAATACGCCCAAAAGGAATGCAAATAAAGACTTCATACAAGTATTTAATACGAGGTTAAGGGGGTGCTGTACTTCCAAAAGGGAAGTCTAACCGAGGATATCAACACCCAATTGTGGACAAGTATACGCATTATCCACATACTTTTCCACATTCCAGCAAAGAATTACCGGAATCACATTAAATACTTTGCAGGGAAACTAGGAAATAATGTCGTTGAGAACGATCAACAGCATCAATCCAATGACCAACCAGAAGCTGATCTGAAGGATCCACATTTTGGGTTTGGGGGGAATTTCCCGCCCGGCTACACCTTCAATGGTCAGGATAAGTATCTGACCTCCGTCAAGGACAGGAATAGGGAGCAGGTTCATGATGGCAAGCACCATGGACAAGAGTCCAGTAATAGCCCAGAAACCTCTCCATCCACTTGAACCAAATACCTTACCGTACATCTTGGCAATCTTCACCGGACCAGAAAGGCTCTTTTGCGGATTGACCTTGCCAGAGAACAGTTTACCCAATCCTTGCAAATTGCGCACCACGCCTTCCCGCCAGGCTGCTTTGGCTCCAACCGGAATGGCCTCAACCAGGCTGTAATCCAATTTGGTATATAGGGTATCAAAGTAGGGCCGCACTCCGATGATGGATGCAGTGTCGGTGGTGACCTGAAAAGGAATTTGCTTGCCATCCCGGGAAACGATCAACTCTACCGTTGTTTCGGGCCTTTCCTTCATCATCTCCTGAAAGTCATGGTAGTATTCAACCCTGGCACTGTCCACCATTAAAACCTTGTCACGGGTACGCAGCCCACTCTTCCAAGCCAGGATGGTATAAGCCGGAGCCCCTTCCGCCATGTCATTTTCCAAATCCGTGGAATCAGGAACATAAAGAATCGGTTCGATGGCAGGCACAAACAGACCCGATCCTCTTTTTTCAGGAGCGTAGTCCACAAAATTGTTGATGAAATCATCGGGGATGCTAATCGCAACCTTCTCCCCATTGCGGTCCACCACAAATTCGATCTCACCATCCATGAGGATATTGGGATCAGAAACTTTGTCAAATATTTCAATGGGTTCGCCATTGTAGGAGATCAACTTATCACCGGTTTTGAATCCCAGGTCAGCCGCAGGAGTGCCTTCAGACACATGAATTCCCCAGGTGAGGTTTTCATTGTACATATATTTATCCCCGTAGGCATACTTCAATCCGATGAAGATGATGACCCCCAGGATTACATTCATAATTACGCCCCCCAACATCACAATCAACCGTTGCCAGATCGGCTTCGCCCGGAATTCCCAGGGTTCGGGATCACCGGCAACCTGTTCTTCATCGAGCGATTCGTCCAGCATCCCGGATATCTTAACGTATCCGCCAATCGGAATCGCATTGATCCTCCACTCGGTATCACCCCGCTTGAAGCCAACCAGCTTCTTTCCCCAAAAGAGCGCGAACTGCTCGACCCTGATCCCAAATATCCTCGCTGCCCAGTAGTGACCCAATTCATGGATCACGATCAGGACCGAGAGGCCCAGCAGAAATACGAGTATTGTAATGACTGTTTCCATTAATTCAACTGATCAATTATTTTTTCGCCTTGTCCCTGACCCAATCTCTGGCCCAGCGATCCGTTTCCAGCAGGTCTTCCAATTGAGGGCTGGCGACAAACTCTCCGGCGGCCATGGCCTCACCGTTAAGTCTGGCAATATCGGTAAATTCAATTTGTTCTTCGAGAAAAAGCTGCACCGTCATTTCATTGGCAGCGTTGAGAATGCAAGGGAGATTGCCCCCTTTGGCCATCGCAGCGAAGGCATGGCCGAGGTTTTGAAAGACTTCCTTGTCTGCGGGTTCAAAGGTCAATGAGGGGTAATTCATAAAATTGAACCGCGGAAAATCGTTCGGAAACCGTTGAGGGAAACACAGGGCATACTGAATGGGAAGCTTCATATCCGGCAATCCCATTTGCGCCTTCATCGAGCCATCTTCAAATTGTGCAATCGAATGAATGATCGACTGTGGATGTACGATGATATCGATCTGCTCATCCTGCAATTCAAACAACCATTTCGCTTCGATCACTTCCAGGCCCTTATTCATCATACTGGCGCTGTCAATCGTGATCTTGGCTCCCATATCCCAATTGGGATGCTTCAAAGCCTGCTTCACCGTCACATTTCGCAACTGGTCGTAGCTGAAGCCTCTGAAAGGACCTCCGGAAGCCGTCAGGTAAATTTTCTCCACCGGGTTCATGTGCTCCCCGACCAGGCATTGGAAGATCGCAGAGTGCTCACTGTCCACCGGAAGAATGGGAACCCCTTTTTCATTCGCCAAATCGGTAACGATCCCACCGGCAACCACCAGGGTCTCTTTGTTTGCCAAAGCGATCGCCTTCCGTGCTTCGATCGCTTTGATGGTCGGCCGCAATCCGGAAAATCCAACCAATGCAGTCAGGACCACATCGATCTCTTCCATGGTGACGCAGTCTTCCAGTGCACTCTGACCCGCCCACACCTTAATCGGCAGGTCTTCAAGCGCATCCCGCACCTTGGCGTATAAGGATTCATTAGCGATTACCACCGCATTGGGGAGAAACTTCCGCGCTTGCTCGATGAGCAGGTCGGCCCGGTTGTTGGCAGTCAGGACCGAAACCTTCAGGATATCGCTGTAAAGCTCGATAACTTCCAGTGCCTGGGTACCAATCGACCCCGTTGAACCAAGGATGGCAATATGTCGTTTATTATTCTCCAAGGACATAGGGTTGTAACCCATCAGCAACCGTTCTGTTATTGCTTAATCTGGGAAATTTATTTTGGCCGCCGAGCTTTCCAATCGACCGCATATATTCTCTGGTGGCATTCAAGGTCAATGACCGTACTACCGCCGGTTTCAGCATATTCCCGACCCTGAGATCGTCATAATAACTGTTTTTCTTACGAAGGAATTCATCCAATACCTCTGAGAAATGGGCAATGTCCTCCGGTTCCTTGTTGAACTCAACGAACCATTCGTGAAAAGAATTGCCTTTGCCCTCCACCAACATGGGAGCAACTGTGAATTCATTGATATTGGCATGGCAAACCTCGCAGGCATGGATCATGGCCTGGTTGACCTCCTCGGAAATCACATGCTCTCCAAAAGCACTGATAAAGTGCTTGACCCGGCCAGTTACCTTGAGTCGGTAAGGCTCTGTGGAAACAAACTTCACCGTGTCCCCCAGGTCGTAGGCCCAAAGACCAGCATTGGTGGTGACCACCAAGGCATACTGAACCCCGAGTTCCACCTCGGTCAGCGTTAGGCGCTTCGGATTCTCCTTCCCATATTCTTCCATGGGAATGAATTCGTAAAAGATTCCGCAATCCAGATTGATCAGCAAGCCTTCATTTTCCAGCGTGTCCTGAATGGCAAAGAAACCTTCGGACGCCGGAAAAACTTCGACAATATCGACCTTGCCTTGAAAGAAATCCTCGAACACTGGCACATAAGGACTGTAATCAACCCCTCCCTGAACAAAAAGATGAAGATTGGGCCATTGTTCCAGTGGTTTCTTACCGGTACGCTCCTCCAGTCGTTCAAAAAACATCTGTACCCAAGGTGGAATCCCGGAAATGAGCCGCAGGTCTTCGCCTATCACTTCGTCCAAAATCCGCTCAACCTTTTCTTCCCATTCTTCAATGCAATTGGTCTCATAGCTCGGGACCCGGTTACGAGTCAAATAAGCAGGAACAAAATGGTTGACAATTCCTGAAAGTCTCCCCACCTTCATCCCAAAGCTGTTGGTATCCAGGACCGGACTTCCACTGAGGAACATCATTTTGCCGTCGAGAAAGGCTGAGTTCTTGCTGTTGTGCATATAAAACATCAGGCCATCCCGGGCCGCATTGATCTGTTCGCGAATGGATTCCCGGGTGATGGGAATGTACTTTGCGCCGGAAGTGGTACCTGAAGTCTTGGCGAGGTAAAGCGGTTTACCGGGCCAGGTTACCCCGGCTTTGCCATCGCGGATGGCATCAAAGTATTTCCGGGCCTGCTCGTAGCCCCTGACCGGCACATGGGTCTGAAAATCCTCAATGGAGTTGACCTCATTGAAGTTGTGATCTGAGCCAAACTGAGTCAAACGACCGTGGTGAACCAGATCATTGAATGTTTTCAATTGGGACTTGGCAGGATTCCGATGCTCCCTGCGAATTGAGCGAACCCTGCGGCCCGCCCACCATTCTCCTATGATGCGTTTGATGCTCATTGCCATTGCGAACGGATCACCCCTTCTTTGCAAAGATGCAAAGATAGTCGTTCAGAGGAGAATGTGAAGAGATGGATTATTTCTCCCAACTCCTGAAACCGCCTTTCCAACCTTTGATCTTAAACTCGGTACGCCGGTTCAATTGGTGATCTGGTTCTGAGCATTCCTGACCATCTGCACATGCGTTGGTCAACTCCCGCTCTCCATACCAACGGAAACTCAGACGATCTTTGGCAATCCCTTTACCGGTGATGTAACCAAATGCGGAAACAGCCCTGTTTTTGGAAAGGGCTTCATTGTACATGAATGTACCACGGGAATCGGTATGAGAACCCAATTCTACAGACACTTCTGGATAGGCCTTCATAAAGCTGACGACACGGTCCAATTCAGGACGGGCATCAGGCTCACGAATATTGAACTTATCGAAATCGTAATAGATGATATAGAAGACACGGCCCGGAGGAAGTTCGCTTTTGTCAAAAATGGTTTCGAGGGGAATTTCCTGATCGTCATCGATATTGGTCTTGATGTCGTATACCCTGGGTTTCATATCAGGATAATCGGGGGACTCAACCTCTACGATATAATCGGTGCCGGGCTCAAGTAAAGTCTCGTACTCAGCATCTTCAATGTCAATTTCACGAATAATACGAACCTTCCCCTTACGTACCGGATTTCCTTCCTCATCTTTCAAAACACCCGACAAAACGATGGCCGGACCCTTGGTCGTATCATCGGGAGCTTCCTGAACCCCACACTTGACCAATTCAATTTTGGCAAACAATCCATCTTCATTGGCTTCAGCACTGTTCAGCTTTACCCGCTCAGTTTGGTATCCTTCAGCAGCCACCAAGATATCCCAGGGAAACAGAGAATCTATGCCTGCGGCAAAGATCCCTTCCTGATCGGTAAAATTAAGGTGGCGGGGAATATCGTTGTCACTCATCTGGACGAGGGCCATTTCGATTGGCTCCTGGGTGACCTTATCAACCACAAGACCTTTGTACTGGTAGGGGCGCTTGTAGAAGGAATAGATGTCATCATCTCCTTTGCCACCGTCCCGGTTTGAGCTGAAATACCCTCTCTCCATGTCACCAGTAAATACCAACTGAAAGTCGTCCTTCGCAGAATTGATGGGAGCGCCAAAGTTGGTGGGTTCTGCGAAATTCCCATTTTCCAATTTGGTCATAAACACATCCAATCCACCTAGGCCGGGGTGGCCTTTGGAGGCGAAAAAGAGTACTTCGTCATTGGAAATCCAGGGAAACATCTCATCCGCGGGAGTATTGACGGTTTCGCCAAGGTTAATGGGTTCTCCCCAATCTTTGCCTTCCCACTCCACTTTATAAATGTCGGTTCCTCCATAGCCACCGGGCATGTCGGAAGTAAAATACATTATCTGTCCATCGCTGGTGAGGCTTGGATGCCCAACTGAATAGTCATCGCTGTTAAAATGAAGGCTCTCAGGCTTTTTCCATTTCTCACCAGACCTCTCTACCTTATATATCTTGAGCAGGGTCGCACCCGCGGCATCAGAACCACGCTTACTTTTAAAGAAGTTGTTCCGGGTGAAATACATCACTTCCTCTTCCGGAGTAAAAGCGACAATCGCTTCATGGTATTTGGAATTCACGAGGCCATCCAGGCGCTTTACATTTTCCAACTGGACAGAATTGTCAGCAATAGCACCTTTGTATAACTGGAGAAAATAGCGCCCATTCCAACCAAATGACAAGCGCTCCTGATCCTTGGCAGAACTGAAAATCACACTGGTATCCTGAATGACCGGACCAAAATCTGACTCCGAGGAATTAATATCCAGGTTGACAATTTTGTAACGGGTAGAATCTTTCAAAAACAGCGTAAATGATTCACTCCCCTTGAGCAGATCAATGGCCAACTCGTCACCGGGGTGCCTTGCCAGATATCTTCTTGCCCAGGAAGCAGCTTCGTCATAATTCCCATTGCTCATGAGGGCACGGATCATGTACAAAGTGTTCTGGCCATCTTCCTTGTTCACTGGGTACTCCAGGGCTTCACGGTACCAAATCTCAGCATTCCGTGAATCGTTCAGGTGCCGGTAACAGTCAGCGATCCGCAGATTGACTTTGGCATTGGTCGGATCCTTCTTGATTGCCTTCTCATAGTTCTGAAGTGCCTTATAATAAAAATATCGGTCGTATTTTCTGTCTGCCTTTCTTATTTGACGATCAGGACCGCCGGCATTCAGCAAACTGAAGGAACTCATCAGCACCAAAACCAATAGGGTTTTCAATATTTTATGCATACCCATGGGTTGATTGCATTTAAATTTAGATGGAATAATCATCGTTTACTCACAAATATGGCTAAAATCAAAGGAGAATAAAAAGCACCATTTATATTTTCGATGAATTCCCACTTTTACCCCAACAATGTGAAGCTAGTCCGGACAGCCACAAAGACGAGGCATCCGAAGTTCGGTCCACCTTGTCCAACTCCGAACGCTGCCTCAATTCCTGAAAGACAAAGCGCCCGGAGTTCGATCTTCATTCTCCAACTCCGAACGCTGCCTCAATTTCCTGAAAGACAAAGCGCCCGGAGTTCGATCTTCATTGTCGAACTACGAACGCTTTTCCAAATCCAGCAGACTTATATGTTCGCAGGTGCACTGGCATTCTCGAAGACGAATTCGCCCTCACTTCCCAAGTCGACCAGGATCACGGAATCTTTATCAACCGTTCCAGCCAGAATCTGACGAGACAATTCATTTACTACTGTCCTTTGCAGCACCCGCTTCAGCGGCCGGGCTCCAAACTGTGGATCGTAGCCCAACTCGGCGATCTTCTCTTCCGCTGCGGGGGTGAATTCAAGGACCACTCCCATGGCCAGCATCTTTGCTTTCAGCATGCCCACCTGAAGCCTCACGATCTCGAGGATCTCTTTTTTGCTCAGCGGTGTGAAGACGATGGTCTCATCAATTCGGTTGAGGAATTCTGGTCGGATAGATGACTTCAGTAGGTTAAAGGTACTTTCCTTGACCTCTTCCAGCAGATAATCCCGGTTTTCTTCAGTCAGTCCGGCGAGCTTTTCCAGAATCAGGTGCGACCCGATATTGGAGGTCATGATGATGATGGTATTCTTAAAGTTGACCATCCGGCCCTTGTTGTCGGTCAACCTGCCATCGTCGAGTACCTGGAGCAGGATATTGAATACATCCGGGTGGGCCTTTTCAATCTCGTCCAGGAGGATCACGGAATAGGGCCTTCTGCGCACGGCTTCGGTCAATTGACCGCCTTCATCATACCCCACATATCCGGGAGGCGCTCCGATCAGTCGGCTGACCGAATGCTTTTCCTGGTACTCAGACATATCTATTCTCACCATTGCGGAATCATCGCTGAAGAGGTATTCCGCCAGGGCCTTGCCCAATTCTGTCTTACCGACCCCGGTGGACCCCAAGAAGATAAATGAACCAATGGGTCGGTTTTGGTCCTGCAGACCAGCCCTTGACCGCCGGATCGCGTTGGAGACTGCTTCAATCGCCTCGCGCTGCCCGACCACCCGCCGACCCAACTCCTCTTCCAGGCGGAGCAACTTAATCCGCTCGCTCTCCAGCATTTTAGTGACTGGGATTCCGGTCCATTTGCTGATGATCTCCGCGATCATCTCCGACTCCACTTCCTCGTTCAGCATCTTCCGGTCCGACTGTACCTCCTTCAACTCATCTGAAAAAGCACTGATTTTCTTTTCGAGGGCAGGAATCTCTCCGTATTCGATCTCAGCTGCACGCTGAAAATCGGCCCTGCGGTTGACTTCTTCAAGCTCTGTCTTGAGCGCCTCGATGGACCGCCGGGAATCCTTGATCCCGGAGATGACGCGCTTTTCTTCCTCCCAATGCCCCCGAAGCCCTTTGGCTTCCTCTTCCAGGTTGGCAATCTGAAGCTGGAGATCGGTGATCTTCGACTGATCCGCCTCCCGTTGCACACCTGCCAACTCGATCCGCAATCGGCGGATTTTCCGTTCCAGCTCTTCCAGTTCCTCCGGCATGGAATCAATCTCGAGCCGCAACTTGGCCGCGGCTTCGTCCATCAGGTCAATCGCCTTGTCCGGAAGTTGACGCCCGCTGATATAGCGGTGAGACAGTTCCACCGCGGCGACGATGGCACCATCGGTAATGCGTACCCCATGGTGTGCTTCGTAGCGGTCCTTGAGACCACGCAAGATGGAAATGGCATCCTCCACGCTGGGTTCCTGCACCAGAACAGTCTGGAAACGTCGTTCCAGGGCCTTATCCTTCTCTATATACTTCTGGTATTCGTCGAGGGTGGTGGCGCCGATGGCCCGAAGATCTCCCCGAGCCAGGGCCGGCTTCAGGATATTCGCCGCATCCATCGCCCCTTCGCCCGCACCAGCTCCTACCAGGGTGTGGATCTCATCAATAAAGAGAATGAATTCTCCATCTGACTGGGCGACTTCTTTGACTACTGCCTTGAGCCGCTCTTCAAATTCACCCCGGTATTTTGCACCCGCCACCAAGGCTCCCATGTCCAAGGAGAAGATGATTTTGGATTTCAGGTTCTCAGGCACATCCCCCGACACAATCCGGTGGGCCAATCCTTCCGCAATCGCGGTCTTACCTACCCCTGGCTCACCGATCAGAATCGGGTTGTTTTTCGTCCGGCGGGAAAGGATATGCAGGATACGGCGAATTTCTTCATCACGCCCGATCACCGGATCCAACTTGCCATCCTTGACCAGTTCGTTCAGGTTACGGCTGTATTTCTTCAGTGAATTGTAGCTCGATTCTGCATTCTGGTCCACGACCTGAGCACCGCCCCGCACATCGTCAATCGCCTTGCGCAATGTTTTCACATCTGCGCCCTGGTCCTTCAGGATGGCTCCACCTTTATTCTTAGTGTCGAGCAAGCCCAGCAAGAGGTATTCTACAGATACGTATTCGTCTTTGTCCAGCTTGGCCTCTTTTTGAGCCTTGGCCAGCACCGTCTGCATTTCATTGCCCATATAGACCTGGCCACCACCCGTCACCTTGGGATATTCTTTGATCAAGTCGTCTACCTTTTGAGAGACATAACCCGTATTGATGCCCAATTTCTTCAAAAGGGTCACCACAATGCTGTCGTCCAGCATCAGGAGCGCTTTCAGCAAGTGCCCACTTTCCAGCGCCTGGTGGTCGGATTGCTGGGCAATGGTTACTGCTTGTTGCAGCGCCTCCTGAGATTTAATGGTATAGTTATTAAAGTTCATAGTGTGAATTCTTATTGGTTCTGCGCTTATAACTAACAAAAATAGCTCCAAGCTGTCTCCGGTGCCATTCTGGCAGGAAAAACTCAACAGGCAATGTCAATCTGGCTGCATCAACCCCAAACTAGCTATTTATAAGTTTGAATCCCGATACGGAGACAAAAACACACTCCAATACAACCAAAAAGCATTTACTAAGACTGAGTAAAGAAATCAAGTCCCAATAACTAATATTAGAATAACCCGCATTTAGCTTTTTATTCAGCCGCCACACCCCCATATTTGTAGTGTACTCAAAAGCAGTACACTTAGTAGCGTTCTTTTGATATAAGTGTTAAGACCTGGAGACAGGCAATGAATAGAATGAGCAGAACCCCCTCGGTCAATGATCGAGGGGGTTCTTGCTTTTATTTATTTATCTTCGCGCCATGCGAATTGTATTCATGGGTACGCCCGACTTTGCCATTCCATCCCTGAAGAAGCTGGTGGAGAACGGATATGAGGTGGTTGCTGTCATTACGGCACCGGACCGGCCAGCCGGTAGAGGCCGAAAACTACGCCCCTCTCCGGTTAAGGTCTATGCCGAATCTGCCGGTCTCCATGTCATGCAGCCGGAAAAACTGAGGAATCCCGAATTCCTGGCTGAGTTGCGTGCCCTGGAGCCCGACCTGGCCGTGATTGTCGCTTTCAGAATGCTTCCGGAACTGGTTTGGTCGATTCCGAAGCGCGGCACCTTTAACCTCCACGCTGCCTTGTTGCCGGATTACCGGGGAGCAGCGCCGTTGAATTGGGTGATCATCAACGGGGAAACCGAAACCGGAGCCACGACCTTCTTCATAGACGACAAGATTGATACCGGCTCCATGCTCTTGCAGCGAAAATTGGCCATTCCGGAAGACTGGACGGTGGGAGACCTGCACGACGCCATGATGGAAATGGGGGGCGATCTGGTCCTCGATACCGTAAAGGCCATCGAAGCCGAGGCGATTACCCCGCAACCCCAGGACCACAGCGCATTCCAGCATCCGGCTCCTAAGATCTTCAAAGAAGATTGCCAGATCGACTGGAACAAACCGGTCAGGGACGTCTACAATCTTATAAGAGGAATGAGCCCCTACCCCACTGCCTGGACCACCCTGGATGGCAAGGTCCTCAAGGTGCTGAATGCCCGAAGGACTGAAAAAAGCGAGGTACCCAGCCCCGGTGAAGATATACCCAGCCCGGGAAAAGCAGAAATCGTCGACTGGGATAAAATATTTATTTCCTGTGCCGATGGATGGCTGGAAATCACTGAGCTTCAAATGGAAGGAAAAAAGAGAATGAAGACTGAAGACTTTCTCAGAGGATATAAAGGAGACCTTGACCATGTGGGATAGCCGCAAAATGAGCTTCCGCAGCCGAAACTATCCGCCCAAGCGGTCGGCGCTGCTGGTACAACAGGATTATGCCCTTCAGTACTATGCCATTCTTACATTTTTGGTGATGATCATCGTCATGCTGCGGATCAATGCCGGGAAGGAACCCTTGCTGGTGGGCATCATTGGCGAGACCATTGCCATCCTGCTCGGCAATGTCATTGCCAATGTTCAGATCCGGAGAAAGATTGCAGAGATATTTTTCGTCAACGATGGCTTCTCCATCATCTCGATTCATTCAGCCCTGCATCAAATCCCCACCAAGTCATTTCCCCTGCGGTTTGCCAATCCTACCAGGACCATCAATACCATTCAATTTCACTACGAGGACCAGATCATGGTCTTGAAAAGAGATGATTGGGGGGAAGACTTTGACCTGATCTGGAATTGGTTTAACCAGAGCCACCTCGATTTTGTAAGCACTACCTGAGGTAGAAATCATTTCAAAAACTATCTTTGCCACCATGAAGCAACTGGAAGGAAAAAATACACTTATCACAGGGGCGACCCGCGGGATTGGCCGTGGCATTGCCCTCGACTATGCCAAGCAGGGGGCCAATGTGGCCTTTACCCACATTTCTACCGACAAAGATGCGGCTGCCCTCGAAGCAGAATTGACCAGTCACGGTGTCAAAGCCAAAGGCTACTACGTCAATGCTACAGATTATGAGGGGACCCAGGCCCTCGTCAAGGAAATGCACGCAGAGTTTGGCTCACTGGATGTGATCGTCAACAATGCCGGAATCACCAAGGACACCCTGCTCCTCCGCATGGACGAAGCTGCATTTGACCAGGTGATGAAGGTCAATATGTACTCCATCTTCTATATGGTCAAAGCTGCGCTCCCCATCTTGTTGAAGCAGCGCAGCGGTTCTATCATCCACATCTCCTCCATCGTAGGGGTAACCGGAAATGCGGGCCAGGCCAATTATGCCGCGTCCAAAGCCGCCATGATCGGTTTTTCCAAGTCTGTGGCCAAGGAGATCGGTTCCAGAGGCATTCGCTCCAATGTGATTGCACCAGGATTTATCCAGACCGAGATGACTCAAAACCTTCCCGAAGCCGAATTGAAAGCCTGGCTGGGGTCTATCCCGCTGAAGCGGGCCGGTACAATACAAGATGTAGCCAATCTCTGTACATTCCTCGCCAGTGACCAGAGCAGCTACATTACCGGGCAGACCATCCACCTGAATGGTGGTATGTATATGTAGGCTGGAAAGCTTTTTTCGTTCGTGACAGAATAGGGCCGCGTTTTTTGTACCAAATGGTTTAATTTTCCGTTCTTATTTTGTCAATGGGAGATTCTGTATTCGCAGAGCCCTTTCTTATCGTCAGCAATCGGAACCCAACGCCTTGAACCTTAAATATCCATATTCTCTCGGTGCAGCATTGATCGTCGCATTGGTGATTGGAATTATCCTGCCATCTGCCCTGGATGCTGCCGGAGTCCTCTTCACCTATTCTGAAGGATTGGCCACGGTTGCCTGCATTCTCTTTTCCATCGCTGCCGCCGCGGTATCCTTCTTTATGTACCGCCGGACCACCAGTGTGGTTCCGGTCAGGGTCGCCATTCCACTGGCTGTATTCCGCTACCTGGTGCTGTTGTTGGTCGCTTTGCTCCTGCTGGAACCCAGGCTGGAATCCAAGCAGAAGCTCTCTGCCGCCCCCGTAATTGCGGTACTGCACGACGATTCCGAGAGCCTGGCCATTCACCGGGATTCCAATTACGTCAGAAACGAATACCCACAGCAATTGATCGACTTTATCGGCCAATTGCAAAACGATAAAGTCACCACCCAGTTTTATGGATTTTCTCAGAATCTGATCGACGACCTGCGTCCCGATTCCCTCAGCTTTGCCCGCAGCGGCACCAATATTTCCGGGGCCCTGGAGCAGACGGCAAAGCTCTATTCCAACCAAAACCTGGGCGCGGTGGTACTGGTCTCAGATGGAATCTCTACCGCCGGGGTCAATCCCGTCTACACCCTGGACAGATTCCAGTTGCCTATTTACACCGTCCTCCTGGGGGATACGACCACTCAAAAAGATGTAAAGATCACCGATGTGCTTTACAACCAGATCGCTTACCTCGACAATGAAACCCCGATCAAGGTGCGGATCAAGACCGAAGGCTACCCATCGGGGCAGTTGCAGGTGACGATCCGGGGAGAGGGAAAATTACTGGGAACGCAAAGCATTGCCATTGACCCCGCGGTTCCAAATCCGGAAGTTGACTTTCTGGTCAAGCCCAGCAAAACCGGGGTCATTCAATACGCGATTGCTGTTTCGCCCCTCCCCGACGAGGTCACCAAGCGGAACAATTTTCAGAATATCTTCATCAATGTACTCGAGACCAAGGTAAAGATTGCCCTGTATGGAGGCTTCTCCCATCCGGACATCGGTGCCCTGCGCAATACTTTCGACCGGGACGACCGCTATGAAGTGACCGAGTACATCCACAAGAATGCGACTTCTTTCTACAACGATCCCTCGGGAGCCGATCTGAAGGATTTCGACCTCTTTATCCTCCACAACTTTCCTTTCAACCAGAGTGATGTGCCGCTGCTGGACAAGATCAAGGAAGAGGTTGTTTCCCGAAAAGTACCCGTGATGGTGTTTATCGGAAAATATACCCAGGTCCCGGCTTTGTATTCCAGCTTGGGTGAAAAGCTCGGCATTGTCCCTGGCTCTCCCGTGAATACGGTGGAAGAAGCACAGGTCAATTTCAAGGCTGAATACAAAAACCATTCGACCTTTACCTTTGATGACCGGTGGATCAACCTGATGAATTCATCTCCCCCCATTTTCAGGAACCAGAGTGAATGGAAGGCAGCGGGAGATACGCGGGTTTTTGCGACGGCCAGGATCAAGAATATCGCCCTCGACTATCCGGTCTATGGCTTGCAAAATCACCTGGGCCACAAGAACATGGTTTTCATTGGGGAGAATATCTGGCGGATGCGGGCCCACGCCATGGTGGAGCAAAAGGAATTCACCTCCTTTGACCAATGGATCTACAACAACATCCAGTGGTTGATCGTGAAGGAGGACAAGCGGAAGTTCAAGGTCAATCCTAGCAAAAAACTGTTTACCGGACAGGAGCCTGCTATCTTCCGGGGCGAGGCCTACGACGACTCCTACAACCCGCTGCCCGGGGTTGACATTAAGATGACGCTCAAGTCGCCGGATGGCAAGGAGGAGGTTTACTTTATGAATGAGACGGGCAGTGCCCGGTATTTCCTGGAATTGAACAACCTGGCGGAGGGTACTTATGAATACGAAGCTGAAGGGGTCAAAAATGAGCAACGCATCGGGACGGACCGCGGACAGTTTTCCATTGGCAAGTCCAATATTGAGCATTTTCAGTTGACGGCCGACGATGGCCTGATGGAGCAGATTGCCCTCAGAACCGGGGGGAAATTTGTCTATGCCCGTGAGATGGGGAGTTTGGCCCCGGAAATCATGGCCCTCAATTCCTTGAAGCCGGTAGTCAGCTACCTGACCAAGCGCATGGGCTTCAACGAATACAGTTGGATATTCTTCCTGGCCCTGGCCTTGTTGACATTGGAATGGGTGGTAAGGAAAAGGTTCAGCCTGAGTTAAAGGACAAAGTAATCGAATGCCCACCAACCTACGGCACCAAGGGCAACCCAAGGTCTCTATAGAATCAATTCAATCTTTTTAGAATCTGCAATTCCCCGCAAATTATCCTGGGCAACTGGGTCTAGAAACAGGCCCTTTACCGAGCAGGTGGCAGCACTTGCGAGTATCCCGGACGATAGAATTGATTCGATACAATCACTTCCTATGCGGTTCCCATTTAAGTTGAGGTAACTTATCGACGCCTTGGGCAGCCTCTCCAGCATTCCACGACAAAAACCCGCATCCAAGCCAATTTTACTAAGCTGCAGACTCTTCAATTGAGTAAGGAAAGGAGCCGTTAAAAGCGCATGCAAAGCATCCTTGCCCAGGGTAAAGTTGTGTACCTTGAGCTCGGCAAGAGAGGTAAAATTTTGACTTTGGCAAAACTTCGTGAAGGTGGCATCTCCAATCTCAGCCCGGTCAAGTACCAGGATTTCCAGCTTGCTACTAAGCGGAGAATCAGCCAAGTGGCCCAATACAGAAGAGGCTCCCTGTTCATGCCGGTGGAATTCCACCATCCCTGCCAAGGCCAGGACAGGGGACAGCTTACCGTCAGATAACAAGGGTCCCCAATGAGAACTGATCATCCTTTCCCTGGCTGGCCAGGCACGGAAGTCCTCCCTGGCTGCCTTCAGTTTTTCGCCAAAGGAACCATGGCCAAACTGGGCTGCCAACTGTAGAACCGCCTGCCAGGCTTCTCCCGGCCCCTGCATCAACAACCTATTCAAGCCCTCATCGCAAAGGAAAGCAGCCCCTTTTTGCAATTCAGTCTCATCAAAAAATTTAGACAAATAGTAATTACCCATTTACGGTGCTTCTCATATTTAGGATTTTCGCAATATGTGGGAAATCCTTCTAAATGCAATGTCACTGAGTTCAGCTTGGGCAGCTGCTAAGATGGTTTCCCGCATCCTTTCATAATTCCTGTCTGAGATTTCGCCGACGGTGGTTTGACCACCAAAAACCAGACCATTTACTATACTGGGAGAATTTATCAAGGTCTCATAGTCCCCTTCATCCAATTCCTCTCTGATCTGAGACAGGGCCGAGGACATGCTGTACTGGTTAATTTGCCCGGCAGTTTCAGGAGCAGGAAATGCAATTTCGAAAGGATCATTATCGTCGTGAGGTACTACTCCGGCCCGGTCCAGGGCAGCGTCTATTTTATTCGAGCCAGCTTCTAAACTTGGAATCTCACCATATAGATCTTTTCCAAAAATCTTGCCTTTGTCAGGTTTCAGGTTCAATTCTTCTTTGGCAAACTTGGTAATCGGCGGGGCCTCCAGACTTGCATCGACGTCGAATTTGTCAGGGTTAAACCTGACATGTTGCTTGGGAGGACCTTTATACCCTTTGGCGAGGCTTCCAATATAGGTCAATTCCCCGATGTCTCCGGGCAGGAACATCCCCTCGTCGCGCTTACCAAACACCCACGTTTCCAGGTCAACTTTGATTGCCGGCCAAAGTCCGTTGAGAATTTTGTTGACTTCATAGACGGCATCTTTCCATGCCTCCCTCCAAATTTCAGTTCCTTCTTCATCCACATGGCCCTCCAATTCCTCTCCAGTGAGATCCTCGGATTCATCCTTGGATTCAAACCAATCACGCACCTCTTCGTTCAGATTCTTCATGCGTTCTACCAGATCATCAAGGGTATCGTCAAAGGCTTCTTTTACACCATCGACATTGGTAGCACCGATGTTGCGAATCCCTGCTTTGTATGCGCGGGTAGCTTCCTTAGCCAAAGTGACGAAATTTTCACGGTTCGCCATGGAGTCCGTTGAGTCATTTTGTACCTGCAACATTTCATCTGCAAGTTGGGCATGCTTCGTTTTGATATAGATACTCCAGTTTTCAAGTTTGTTGTACTCCTCCCGAAAACCGTCTTTGATTGGGGCATCGTCCCAACGGGTGAAACTATGTATGTCATTCTGAGGATCCAGATCTTCCTTCCGGTATTCTCCCCCATAGTCCTTGAGCATATTTTGCCTGAGAACCTCCTTCAGTTGTGCCCGGGTTTCAGAATCCATTTCATCTTCAGGAATCTGGCCCATGCGATCAAGAATCTTTTTTCTGACCGCAGCGTATCTGGCATTGCTGATCTCTCCCACTTTGCTTCCCTCCTCATCTATAACAAGAGAGGAGGTTATCACTGGATCAGAGATAAAAGTCTCGTAGTCTTCATTGCTGATATAATCCCTCAAAAATGAGAGTCCAGCTGAGGCGCTGTATTGATTGATCTGCCTGGCCGTATCCTTGGCCGGGAAAGCTATTTCAAAAGGGTCGTCGTCATCCCTTGGGACTACATTGGCACTGTCCAGTGCATTTTCGATTTTCTTTGATCCCCTCTCCAATTCTGGGATTTCTTCGTAGAGGTATTTTCCAAAAATCTTCCCTTTATCTGTCTTGAGGCCTTTTTGCTCGGTGGCAAACTGCGCAATTGGAGGAGCAGCAAGACTCGCATCAACATCAAACTTGTCTGGATTGAAACGAATGTGCTGCTTCGGAGGCCCTTTATAACCTTTGGCCAGGCTCCCGATATAAGTCAAATCGCCAATTTCACCGGATAAATGGAGCCCTTCCTCCCGTTTTTCATATACCCAAGCCTCCAATTCCTTCTTAAGACCGGGCCAGTGGGCATTGAGAATCTTATTGACCTCGTACATGGCGTCTTTCCATGAATCACGCCAAAGCTCTGTCCCCTCTTCCTTAACATTTTCCGCTAACTGATCCCCATCCACGCCATCCGCTTCGTCCTTTCCCTCAAACCATTCGCGAACGGTGGCATTGGCTGCCTGCATGCCATCAATCAAATCGTCAATTTTCTTATCAAAGGCTCCTTTGATATCTTCAATATCCCCGTTGGCCAAATCTCTGATGCCTGACTTATAGGATTTCGTGGCAGCTTTTGCCTCCTCTACAAATTGCGCCCTGTGCGCAAAGGTCAATTCATCCGTGATCTTGATTCCGGCCAACTCTGCATACAAAGCATTGAATTTCGTCTTGACATAAATGTCCCAGTTTTCCAGTTGGTTGAATTCCTCCCGAAACCGTTCGTCAATCGGAGAATCATCCCAACGGGTGAAACTTTCTACATCTTCCTCCGGATTTAAGCCTTCCTCGCGGTGCTCATTGCCAAAATCCTTCACCATATTTTGCCGCAGGATATCCTTTAACTCAGCCTTGGCCTCCTTACCCATCTCTTCCTCAGGAATCTGATCAAGTACATCAAGGAGTTTCTTACGAACCTTTCCATATCGGGCATCGGAGATTTCCCCAATCTTGGCCCCTTCATCATCTATTACCATTGATCCAGCAATGATGGGATCACTGGCCAGGGTATCATATTCATCAGCGGATAGGTGGTCACGAAGAAAGGAAAGTCCGGCTGAGGCACTGTATTGGTTAATTTGTCCCGCTGTATCCGGCGCAGGAAATGCAATTTCAAAAGGATCATCGTCATCCTTTGGAACTACATTCGCACGGTCAAGGGCATCTTCAATTTTACGAGACCCTGATTCCAAAGCAGGAATGTCCCGATAGAGCTTGGAGCCAAAGATTTTACCTTTGTCAGTTTTGAGCCCTCTCTCCTCCTGAGCAAATTGCGCGATGGGCGGCGCATCCAGGGAAGCATCGACATCGTATTTGTCAGGATTGAACCGAACATGCTGCTTGGGTGGCCCCTTGTATCCCTTGGCAAGACTACCGATATAGGTAAGTTCTCCTACCTGGCCGGAAAGGCGAAGACCTTCATTCTGCTTGGCAATTACCCATTTTTGCAAGTCAGCCTTGAGAGCTGGCCAATAACTCTTTAATAAGCGGTTGACATCATATATGGCATCTTTCCAGGTTTCACGGAACATCCGATTGCCTTCCCGGGAAATGGAATTGTCCAGATCTTCTCCTTCCAGATCGCCAGATTCTTCTTTCCCCTCAAACCAATTTCTGACATCCCCGTCCAGGACCTTCATCCGTTCAATCAGAGATTCTATCATTTCTTCAAATCCATCCTCCGTCTCTGAAATATCCGCTTTAGACAAATCCCGCTTGCCTTTTTTGTAGGCCTTGGTTCCATCTTTCGCTGCATCAACATAAGCAGTCCTTTCAGCAAAACGCTGTCCCTTTGAATCTGTCAAATCCAGCAATTCATCCATCAGATGTGGGGCCTTTTGCTTTACATAAATATGCCAGTTCTCAAGTTTGTTAAACTTTACCCGGAATTCCTCCTGGACCGGGGCATCATCCCACCGGCTGAAAGTTGCTACGTTTTTGTCTGGGTTGATATCTAACTCCCGGTAGGTATCACCAAACTCACCTATCAGACCTTCGCTTTTCCGAATTTTAAGCTGAAGAGGTCCGGTGGCTTTCTGACCAGAAGGGGGTGGTAGTGATGCAAATCCCTCACCACCTCCTATACCTTCCAATTGAAGCGTTTCTCCGGATTCGGCTTCGGCAGACGCTGCTGAATCCATTGCACTCAACTGAAAGGGAGCAGGTGGCATGGAACGGCCTATATTTTCTTGTTCAAAAGGGTGAGAATCCTGCTGATTCGCGGGTTCTTTTCCAATCTGGAGATGATCTTGGTCTGCCATTTTGCCCTGATATGAGGTTACACACTTGGTTACCAATGGGCAATGCCGCGGCACGAAAAATTCCTACAGGTTTCCCATAAAGGAGTGATAAAAATATCCATACGTACAAAAAAGCCCTGGTAATAAAGTACAAAACTAGCACTTTTCTATCACCTCTCAAACACTTTTTTGACAAATAAGAGCCTCTCTAAACACAAAGCTCCATTAAGCCTTTATGCTGACAAAAAATAAGTTTCCGTGGGGAAAGAATGTATAAGGAGTGCGTTAAAGGACAAAGTAGTCGAATGCCCACCAACCTACCGCACCAAGGGCAACCCAAGGTCCCCACTTAAACAGATGACGACGGATGTCGAGTTCCTGGCGATGGTATTCGGGGACCACTCGCTTTTGCGGTTGTGCGTGGCGGCGGTCAAATCTGGAGTGGTAGTTACGCTCTCGTAATTTCAGCATCTTGTTCTCCTTTAGCCTTTTGTCTAAAATACGAAATTTCCACCATTTTATTGTAGCTCTCCCCAATCAAAGGTCTTCTCCCCGGCCTCTATGTCAAATGGAAGGGTATTTTCTTCCGGCGGAACCGAGCAGGCAAAACCCGCATAATTGTAAACGCAATAGGGATTGTAAGCGGTATTGAAGTCGAGGTCTACATTTTCCCCAGCCCTTCTGGTATCGATGTAGCGGCCTCCCCCGTAGGTGGACCTGCCACTGGTCCCATCGCGAAATGGTATAAAGAGGGTTTTGCTGTCTTTGGGATTGGATTGGTAACAAGTCAATTTGTAGCTCTTTCCCCGGTATTTGAATGAGACCCATCCGACCACGATCAGGTTGTCGTATTTCCCATCGGTGCGGGGCAATTTGATGCGCTGAAACTGGGTGTTCTTGGTGAATTTCCCATTCATGCGCCAGGCTTTGTCAATAGGGAAAAAGTCTATGCCTTCAAAAACGGGTTTGAGGCTGTCCGGAATCGGGGATTGAAAGTCGGTCTTCATCATCTCGACCTTTTTCTCCCGGGCCTGCTTCATTTCGATCAGGTAGGTATCGTCAGACAAGACCCACTGAAAGAGGAAGATGAGCCCCAGCACCACGGCGGCCCCCAAAACGATAAATGTGCTGTTTCTTTTATTGTTAGGATCCATTTGCAAAAAGCAATTTGAAGTAAAAGCTGGGTTTGCGAAGACGGTCACGCAGGTCAATGTCCTCAAACATGCAGGAGATCGTTTCACTCAAAACCTTGTTCTTCCGGGCTTTGTTCACGACGAAATTGAAGAGCCAGGGATAGCGGACCAATTGCTGCATGCGCCGCCCCAGTTTCAATTCATCCCAGAGGCGTTCGTAGACTTGCTGGTCGTAGGCCTTGAAGGCTTTGGCGCTGAAGTCCCCCGTTTGCAGGGCTTTTTGGGCGTGGGCGGCGGCAAAGTAGCCGCTGTAGAGGGCATTTCCGATCCCTTCCCCGGTAAAGGGGTCGATCAGGGAGGCCGCGTCTCCGATCAGCAGGTAACCTTCTCCTGAGATGGGCCGCTTCTTCGAACCCAACGGTAAACCAAAGCCTTTCATATCGTCCACCATCTCTGCGTTTCGAAAGCGTTCTTCCAGTTGTGGATAGTCCCGGATCACTTCCTGCAGCCGTTTTTTCAGGTTAACCTTTTCCTTGCCGACCACATCGCTCCGCATCCCGACCCCAACATTGGCGTATCCTCCGGGCAAGGGAAATATCCAAAAATATCCGGGGAGCAGGTCTTTGAGGAAATGGAGCTCGATGAAGTTGTCGGCGTCCATGCCCTCCACCCCTTTGTAATAGGCCCGAATCCCGGCGCAGTAGTGTTTGGGTTCGACCTTCATCCCTCCGAAAACTTTGGCAAACCGGGAATGGGCGCCATCGGCGGCGATCACGAGGCGGGCCTCGATCTCGGTGGTTCCGGCCTTGTCGGACAACAGCCAGCGGTCCCCATCCCGTTCAAACTGGTCCAGCCCTACCCCTTCTATCAGGGTGATCGCTTCGTGCTTGCGGCATTCATCGACCAGGAAATTATCAAAGTCGATCCGCTTGGAGATAAATCCGGGGGCTTGTTCCTCTTTGGAGAACTCCTTCTTAAAAGGCACCCGTAAGCTGTTGGTATTGGGAGCGACGAAATGGACACCCCAGGAACCCAATTGCTCCGGATGTTCAGAAAACCGGTCCATCAATCCGGGGTCCAGCTTGCGGAATACTTCCACCACCTTGCCCGAGAGCGCATCCCCGCAGATCTTGTCTCTGGGGAATACAGCTTTGTCGATCAGGAGGCAGGGCACCCCCAGTTTGGCGAGGCGCAAGGCCGTCATGGCCCCACCGGGGCCGGCTCCTATGATACAGATATCGGTCCGAATGGACATGTGGCAAAGGTAAGTAGGCAATCGGTTTCTGGAAGAATATTTTGCGACCTTCGGTCGTTCTGGGTAGTTGTGGTTTTTTTGGGGGTGGATTAGGATGAGGTTGGGGTTGCTGGGAGGGGATTTGATGAGGTTGAGGTCGCTGGGGGGATTAGGATG
>CAYGRE010000014.1:0-81190 GCA_964352215.1 uncultured Bacteroidia bacterium | reverse complement strand
GGAAAAATAGCCATTGAGTTCCGGTTCCGGAAGTTTAATCCCTGCATAGGTGACATTGTCAGCTGAATTGTTCAGTTGGAACAAGGTTGATTTGTCTTCCTTGGAAACCTGCTCCATTTCCTTGAGTTCTTCGACCAATTCCCTAGTACTCAGTGAGCGCAATCCCCGCTTCATATCGCGGTCAAAATATGCTTTCCAGACCTTGGACAATTCCAATAGAAAGGTCTCCTGGTAGGGAAGGTGGCCCTGGACTTTTTGCAGCCTGCCATAATAGCGCTTCCACTCCCGTTCGATTTTCCTCCGACGAAACCATTTGCGAACCGGCTTGTAAAATACTCTGATAAGAATGGAAAGGAGGGCAACCAGAAAGAGGATCATAAATCCCCACATGGCCCAGTTTACGGGTTCGCCTACCGGCGCGATATTCTCTATTCTTCTGAAGGCAAGGGAGTCATTGTCCATCGGCAGGCTGGTCATGAATACCAACTCTTCCGCATTGGACAGCAATGCCAGGGTATCCTCACCCTTCACATATCCCACTGGAAGCTGTAGGTATTGAAGGGAGTCAACTTCCCAGCTCCACAGGTTGTACAAGACAAAGTCTACGGATATATCTCCATCGGTCCGGGTAGGTTGAGGGGATCTGCTTTGCATTTCGAAAGGGGCAAATCCTCCATTGGTGTCTGGAAAGATAACGACCATGTCCGCAGGATGGGTGACCTCAAGTTGAGCCCGGAAGGGTTTTCCCACCATAATCTGCTTGTCGAGGGCTTTGAGATCGGCCCTGATAGTACCATCCGGAGATTCACCTACCGGAAGGGATAGCGCCCCCTGGGCCATTGCCATCCAAGGGAGCAGAAAACAACCTACGGCTGATATGATTGTCTTGAACATGATTCTATCCTCTTTTCTTCCTTGCATTGCGCTTTCTGAAGAATCTTTCCAGTTCAACGAAATAATCGGTCCTCGTGTTGATTTGCACCAAATCCATCTTCGTCTTTTTGCAAAGTGCATCCAGATTTTGGTGAATCTGTTCGAAACTTTGGGAAATCTGTTTGTGGGCACCCGTGTCCCCTGCATTGAGCCATACCATTCTTCCGGTTTCAATATCTCTAACCGGAATGGTTCCAAGACCACGGCTCATGACTTCATCCGGGTTGAACAAGCGGATGAGGATCACCTCGTGTCGCTGAGAGAGTTGGGTCAGTGCTTTTTCGTATCCTTCATCCAAAAAGTCAGAGACTAGAATCACGATAGAGTGGCGGCGCAAGGTCTTCCTGACAAACTCAATGGCCGTCTTAAGGCTGGTTAAGCGGCTTCGGCTGGTGCTTTGCAACAGACCCCGAATGATAGCGAGGATGTGTTTCCTACCCTTTTTAGGGGCAAAGAATGTTTCGACTTGATCTGAGAAGGTCAGCACTCCAATCTTGTCGTTGTTCTTCATGGCGCTAAAAGCTAAAATGGCTGTGATCTCAGTACCAATCTCCAATTTGTTTCCGGAACCATAGCCGAAATCCTCAGAACCACTCACGTCGAAGAGCACAAACATGGTCTGTTCCCGCTCTTCCCGGAATTTCTTGATGTGTACCTGACCAGTTTTCGCGGTGACATTCCAGTCAATCGATCGGATGTCATCGCCAAATTGATAAAGTCGGACTTCATCGAACTCCAGCCCCTGGCCCTTGAATGCAGAATGATATTCACCAGCAAAAGTGGCATCAACCATGCGGCGGGTCTTTATCTCTAATCTTCTTACTTTCTTGAGGAGTTCTTTCATTTTAAATGTGATCCTATCCTAGGAGGGTAAAATTCGGATTTTTTAACTAAAAATAGAACCCCTTTGCTACATCCCCGACCAATACATTGGTCAGATGGTTGGAAGGAATCCAAGACAGCTCTTATATTTACTGTATGCGCCGACTGATCTGGCTCGTTTTTGTTCCTGTGCTCCTGTTTTCGGCTCAGGCACTTTACGCCCAGGGTGAGCGTCCCTTTCTTCAATTGAACTTCGATCGCCAGAACAATTTCACCTTTACGACGACGCTTGACAGCTGGTACACCCTCAAGAAGGGCAAATACAGCCTGGATGCCAGGGTACGTCACAGCAATATATACAACACTGCTCAACAAGTGGATCCTTTCGTTCAGCTTTACCTGAGGACTTCCATCTGGCAATATTACGAATTGAACCCAAAGCTCGAGGTAGCCTCTTGGGTCGAGACAGATCAATACTTCGATACCCGCAATGAAAAGGTGAATTTTTATGGAGGTGTACGATTCAAGCCGCATCCCTCCATTTCAATTACCCCTTTGGTGGGTTATTCCATCGACGTCCGTACCGCCATTCTCGGGCGGACCAACCCTTTCCTAAAGATTGACCACGGATTCTCTCCGGCCTTGTTGGTCGAGTCCGAACACCTCTGGAAGGAAGAGCAGCTTGCTGTTTCGACCCAGTTGTTTGCACGCTACAAGTTCATTGATCCAAGGCAGCAGCGCAACTTGACCTTTCGGCAAACCTGGGCGAAAAAATTTGAGGAGGGGGTGCAGTTGCAGTTTGGCGTCAATGCAGGAAGCCATGAACTGGATGATTACCAATCAAACTCGGTCAAACGCATCATTTCAGATAGTATCAACCCCCAACTCCGTTTGGGATATACATTTTTTCCTGGGTTTGAATGGAGATCAGAGAACGAGGTGCTGATAAACCGTCGGTCCTTCAGATTTAAAAATGTATTGGGCGGGGGACCGGAGGAGAACGATTTGATATTTGATGGATTGACTTTGAGTACCAGTCAAAACCTGTCTCTTGTCAAAGGTCCCTGGAGGGCTACCGGAGAGTATGCATATTTGTTTGCTTCTCGCAAGTACCTGTTGGAAAATGATTTGGAGCTCAATGAACCTGATTTCCTGGTGCGGATCGATCAGGAAAAGCAAAAGGATTTCATTACCAATATGCACAAGACGAACCTGACCTTGCGCCGAGACCTGAGAGGGGCGCAATCCTTGAACTTTCGTCTTGTAAGCCAGTACCTTCAGTATGACTCCCCCAGTGAAGCAAATTATGATGACCGTGATGAGTTGAGTTATCTGGGGAGTGCAGGCTGGGACAGAAGATGGAGCCGAGCATTGTCAACCAACTTGAGTATTTCCGGGAATTACCGGCACTACGCATTTCTGTTTTCCGAGAAAAGTCAGGACAATTACAAACAAAGATCCCTTCGGCTTGATTTTCGATTTGCCTGGGACATCAATCCTTTCCTCCGAATCGAAGGTGACAATGGAATATTTGTCACTTACAATGTGAAAGACTTCATAGATTTTAACAAGACAGACCGAGCCACCCGAAACTTGCAAACCAACTTCAAAGGAATTTACCGCCCTACTTCAAGGTGGAGATCTACGATCGATGTACAAAGGAAAGAGATTCACCAGTCTTACCTCAACTGGGAGCAGTTTTCTGAGACAACTCTGGATACCCTCAGGCTGTTGACCATTGAGCAGAGGAATCGCTACACATTTGGCAAAGACAACCAGAAATCAAGGTTACTATTGGAAGTTGGTCTAAAACATTTCGGCCAGACCAAGAAGTTCAAGGCTCCCATGGTAGGAGAAGACAATATCCTCAAGACCATCAGTCTGCGGCAGGTAACAAGGCAAACAGGTCCACTCTTCAGTCTGGGATTTCGAAACCGGAACCAGTCATCCATTGATTTGGATGTCTGGCTGCAATTCCAGGTCAGAAAAAACAGATTCCGGGAGTTGGAAGGGATAACCGTCATAGGTGCAGCTTTTTATGAAGGAGACCTTAAAAATACCACATTAGAGATCAGGCCCTATCCAAACATCAAGATCAACTATTTCTTCAACTAGTCCCAGTCTTTAAACTTCTGTTTTACGTTACGTACAGGTAAGAAGAATTAGTTTTCTTCATATATATCAAGGATGGTAATTGATCCCTGAGAATATTGATTTTCGTAATAATCCTGAAAACCACTGTCAGATTGATAGTATTCAATTGCTGATTGGTTTTGATCTATGACTGTTTGATTAACTTCAGCACTTGAGTTTACAGCACCGATGTAGAGGAGTACGGCTATAACTAAATCTATCATAATCTTATTTTTTTACGTTAATTGATGTTACAATAATAGTAGCCTTGTACGCCTTTGCAGGGAACAAACTGGAAGAATAGGTAACACTCTAATCTGATTCTGTCCGCTTGTGAAGGAATGGTTTTTCGTCAGATGGGACGGTTTAATCGAAGTAACATCATTCGCGGTTTCGTTCTTGAATGCCTGTTTAAAATATTGTTACTTTGATTGTTCATTCGGACAGTTTTTATGAGAAAGCTTCAAGAGATAGTACGTGTTATTGGTCGGCGAAGATTGAAGAGGATTGAGGTCTTTAATGAAGGTGGGCGAGGTCCCCGCAAGAACCTTTACTATAGATTCTATAAAGGAATCAAGGATGGTAGCTTCCAAACCGACGAGGATGCTGCCAGAGAGCTTTTTGGCTGTGAGCCAACCAATAAGCGGTACCTGATGTTGAAGTCCAGGGTGAAAACCCGCTTGATCAACACGCTGCTTTTTATTGAAAACCCAACCAGCCGAAACCAGCAGGCAGTCTATAATACCAACCGGAATCTGGTGGCTTCTAAAATGTTATTGCTGAATGGTGCTCGGTTTACTGGCATCGCTTTGCTTAAAAGTACGCTCCATGAAGCACAGAAATACAGTGTTACCGAAGTCGCAGTTGAATGTTTACGTCATTTGAGATACCAATCTTCCTTTTTAGGGAAAGAGAATGATTTCAAGAAATACAACGAACTGTTTCAATCCACACAGGAGGTATTGCGGGCTGAATGGAGGGCTGAGGAATGCTATCAGTTGGTGACAATCCCCTTTGTAAAATCCAATTCTGTACAGCCAGAGGTAGCCGAAATGGCTTCTTCATTTGTTGAAGAAATAAAAGAGCTGAGGACACGAAATTACTCCTTCAACCTGGAGTTGCTGTATTTCAGGTTGGTAATCATGCGGGATCAAATCACCCGAAACCATGAAGGGGTAATCCAGTCCTGCATTGAGGCGGAGGCATTCCTGAATTCTCATACGGAAATTGATCAGAAGGCACGCTATGGTGAGTTTGCCACTTATCGGATAACCGCCTGCCTGAATCTCCGAAAGTATGATGAGTGGAATAAGATGGCTCCCAAAATCCTGCCTTTGTTCAGTGAAGGGACTACCAACTGGGTGATATTTATGGAATATTATTTCATGTTGTCCATGCACTCTGACAATTACAGAAAAGCATTTGAAATCTTCAAGAAGGTAGTGGGGCACCCCCGATTTGAGCACCAAGCCGAGATCAGACGTGAGAAATGGAGAATTTTTGAGGGGTTTCTCAGGTATATGTCCGGGAATTTGAATTTTGTTGAGAACCCAGAAGCAGAGGGGATATCCAACCGGTTTAATATCTGGAAGTTCCTGAATGAGGTTCCCATTTATTCAAAAGACAAAAGAGGCTTAAATATATCCATCCTGGTTTTGCAGGTTTTGTTCCTTTTGGACCGCCAGGATTACGATGGGATTATCAGCCGTGCAGAAGCTTTGAAAGTTTATTGTAGCCGTTACCTCAAACGAGATGAACACTTTCGAAGCAATTGCTTCCTGAAAATGGTGTTGATCATGGAGAAGAAGGGTTTCGATTACGATCAGACCGAGAAAATCGCACGAAAGTATTATACAAAACTGACTACCGCTGATTTTAACTACCGTGGAGGAATGGCCACTATGGAAATTATTCCTTATGAAAACCTTTGGGCTTCAATCCTGGAGAAGCTCAAAGAATAATCAATCCAACTTACTCTTCGGTTGGCTGGGTAGGGGTTTATCAGTAGATTCCTTCTTGCTCTTCACGATCCGGAATGTAATCACCCCTGCCAATATCAAAAATCCTCCCAGGAATGCAATCCATGAACCCTTTTGGTCCTTAATCAAGTTGTTCTGAGCTTGGGAAATGGCATCCTTATAGAATTCATCATTGCCACTTTGCTTGAGAACCAGATTTTCAAGATCCTCACCATTGACTTTCACAGGTATCTTGTCAATTACCAGAGAGTCATAGGTTTCAGTTTCAGGATTGAGGTAATAGAATTTTACCGGACCAAGATCATAGTCTCCATGACGGGTTGGAACCAGATAGTAGGTATAATCCTTTTCGCCAAAATACCTTTTTTCACTGGCCGAAGTCTTCAGGTTGGTTGATGGTTGATCCGTGTCAAATTCCTTTGGGAAATCAAGGGTCACTTCAGGTGCCATGGCCATATTTCCATTTCCCTGGACTTTTAAATTCAATTCGAGGACATCACCGGTATTGACCACCTGGCTGGTAATATTGCCATCCATCTTGAACTGACCCACCATATTGGCATTGGGCAGGTTGGTAGGAGGGAGAGGACGGACCAGAAGAGACTTCTTAGGAGCTCGTATGCGAATGGGTTCGAATTTGGTGTTTTGACCAGTGATGCGCTGTCGGATGGATGCATTGGTCGCAACGTAGAGTTTCTTGGCATCCAGGTACAAGTCGTCAAAATCTATCTTGCCAGCAGAGAGAGGAAACAGATAGGTTCGGTAGAGGGTGTAGGCAAAGTATCTTTTGCCGTCAATATTGACCGCCTTCATGGGTACTTGCTTGAAATCATATATTTCCTGCCAAAACCCGCTGTTTTTAATTCGTTGTTGCATCTCAGAGATGGCAAGTCCATCCACGTTGATCTTTCCTGCGTCTCTCTGATTGATGTAGAGAATAACTTCTCCGATCAATTGCTCGCCTACGAAGCATTTGTTCTTGTTGAGGTTAAAGGACAGGAAATAGTCGGCATTGGTTTCCTTGAATTCCAGGTCTTTCGGATTGGTGGATGGGCCATAAGGATCTCTGAAAAAATCATCAAAGGGATCTTTGAAGAAGTCACCAAAAGGGTCTCGGGAGGCATTATTTGAGCGCCTTTTCCCCGTACCTTTGGTAACCTTGATTTGAGCAGGACCATAGCTGGAAGCAGCTCCGTTAAGGGAGTAGCTGAACTTTGGGATGGTGAAGGTTCCTACTTTCTGAGGCAGGTAGGTTTGGGAAAAAGAAACCAGGTACCCGGAAGGACTCATGCTCTGCTGGGTGGAGGTTCCGGTTCTCAGAAAACCATCGATCTCTGGAAAATTTGGTCTGGCTACTCGGCCATTTGCATTGTTGAGCTCTACAGTCAGGACAAGGTTGTCGTCCGTAGTGATATTGTTCGCATTGGTAAACATGCGAACATTTTGGCCAGACAGAAGGTTGATGGTCAGAAAGCCGATGAACAGGCTCGTCAGGATAACTCTCTTCATTCTGAATTGCTTTTGAGCAAAAACGCTCGGTATCGTATTTTTATTTGAATAAACTTGATCACGAAGATAATGAACTCAAAACATAAAATCATTGTTGCTGTCACCGGAGCGAGTGGAAGTATTTATGCCAAGCGGATGTTTTGGCACCTTGCCCAGCGGGATGACGTGGAGGTCGGAGTAGTTTTGAGTAGCAATGCCAAAACTGTTTGGCATCAGGAATTGGACGAAAAGATGGAGATCCCATTTACCGTCTATGACCGCAAAGACTATTTTGCCCCATTTGCTTCAGGATCGGCCAAATTCATGCACATGGTCATCGTACCTTGCTCCATGGGGACATTGGGAAGAATAGCATACGGAATTTCCGATGACCTGACCACCCGCGCAGCCGATGTGATCTTAAAAGAACGTCGTCAACTGATATGCATGGTTCGGGAAACGCCCCTTAGCCCAATTCACATTGACAATATGCAAACGGTAACCAGGGCCGGTGGCGTGGTGCTGCCATGTGCTCCATCTTTTTACAGCCGGCCTACTTCCTTCGAAGAACTCGCCGATACGGTTGTTTTGCGGGCCCTGGACCTGATGGGGCTTGACAACCAGTCTTATCGCTGGGGAGAATAAAGCTTGAACGCGTAATAATTTGAGGGGTTACCCTTGGGGGTTCTCAAATGGAATGGGTATGTTTATATGAGATGCTCTGCTAAATATCTATATTAGCAACTTCTGGATATTGCTACTCAGTAGAAAATCAATGATGCGCAATTACTTTTTTATTCCATTACTCTCGCTGCTGGTCCTGGCTTCATGCCGTTTCAAACCGAAGGACGGGCTGAATTGGGAGCAAAACCTGGTCTCCCCACTGGTTAAGTCCAGTATCAACATCGAAGACATCCTGACCGATTCTTCAGTTATTCAGGTCAATTCAGATAACTCCATGAAAGTGGTCTACCGGGATACCCTGGCTGATTTGTCGCTCTCTGATTATCTGGTAGTCCCGGACACTTCGGTGGGAAGCAAAATTACTCTGGACTCACTTTCCCTGGCCACCGATACCCTGGAGCAGGATTTGACCCTTGCCCAAATGGCCCATGCCCTCAAGGACAATGGGGACCCCGCCGGAGACCTCATCCTCAACAACCATGGTAACACCATACCCTGGCTTCAGGACATTGTAGGACAATCTTCACCAGATATTGAGATTGATGCAGCCTCTTTCTTTGAGGAAGCAGATCTGATCTCAGGTCAGATGGTGGTCGAGATCGTTAACAACCTTCCGGTAGCTGTTTCGAATGTGATATTTAATCTGCGAAATGACACCATCGTCTTCGATACATTGGTCAAGCAAACGATTGCCGTCATTCCTCCGAATACAACCGCTGTCGATTCTGCCTCCCTGGCCGGAAAAACGGTTTATAGCAAAATGGCCGGGCAATTGCAAAACCTGGATCTCACCGCTCCATTTTTACAGCCTATCCTGATCGACACATTTGATTACGTGCGCCTGAGGGTGATCGTCAAAGACCTGGGCGCTTCCCGGGCAACTGCAGTGTTTCCCGCACAAAGGGTGCTCGACGACTTCAGCCGTATCAAATACGATTTTGGCGATGACCTGGCCATTACCCGGTTCAGGGTAGAATCAGGACAGTTGAGAATCCGCGCATTCTCTACCATTCAGGATACCATTGAATTTTCCTACACCCTGCCTACTGCGATCAAGGACGGACTTCCGGTTTCAGTTCAGGAGAGGTTGATTCCCGATACGGTAGCTGATACTGCCGGTGCAAATATCGTCTTCGAACTGGAAGATTATTATATCGACTTGACCATCAATGGGGATTCAATCAATTTGTTTCCTTACCGATTGACGGGAGACCTCCTTTACTCTGGTGTCAAGCAAACCATGGATTTGAGTGACTCCATAGATGTCTTTTATGGGCTGTTCCAAATCAAACCCTCCTACATCGAAGGCTACCTGGGTAAACAACTGTTTTCCTTCGTGGATTCTTTGGACCTGGATTTCTTCGATGCCATCCAGGCAGGTAGTATTGCCCTGGAGAAACCAGAAGTTACCTTGACCATTCTGAATTCCATCGGAGTCGACGGGGAGATGAAGATCAACGGATTGACTGGTTACAACAGTCGGACAGGGCAGACGGTTAGTTTGACGGGCGCTGCCGCAAGCAGCCCCATTGAAGTACTTGGCCCCCGCTTGCCCAATGTAGGCCAGACCTTGACCACTAAAATTGACCTGAACAGCAGCAATTCGAATATTGCTGAACTATTGAGCTTATTGCCAGATCGAATTGATTTCGATATGGAGGTAGAAGTCAATAAATATGGCAATCCCGGTCTCCGTGACAACTTCGCCACCAACAAAAGCCGGATTTCTGCATTCCTGGACATGGAAGTCCCCCTCCATGGAGTAGCCGATCAGCTCACCCTTCAGGATACTGTCGCACTGGATATCAGTGAAGGCACCCTGCCAGAAGGAATACTGGGAGGAGAGCTGAATCTTGTGGTCAGCAATGACTTCCCCTTCGAAGCGGCGGTGCAGATGTACTTTCGGGACGCAGTTGGAAACATCGTGGATAGCTTATTCACTACCGGTACCCAAGTTGTGCCTGCAGGGCAGATCGACCAGAATGGCATTGTACAGGTAGCAGGAGAGTCGGTTCTTTCAGCCGGGTTTGATAAGGAAAGGCTGGACCAGATCAGACTGCGCTCAACCGAAGCCATCATTAGATTTTCACTTTCTACCAAACCAAATGGTACCCCGGTGAAAATTTATACCAACTATGGGATAGATTTCCATTTGGTGGGCGACTTTATTTACAATGTTGATTTCTAAGGACAATCCCAAAGATGATAATGCGAACGCTATTGCTCTGCCTGACCGGCCTTCTCTTGTCAACAGGAGTGGCCAGAGCCCAGTTTGGACTACAAACAGGATTGCTCCGAGACAGAATCTGGTCCCAGAGCTACAATCCCGCCAACCTCGCCTTTTCTGATTACGAAACATTTCAATTTGGCAGCCAGGCAAACGGGTGGTTTGGCAATAACCATGCGGCCATCGAGGGTGTTTTCGCTGAAAACAATACCATTACCACCGCAACTGCCAACCGAATTGTCAGCGAGTTGAGCAACAGAAATGTTATCAATGCAGGCTACTCCTGGGAATTGGCCAGTGTAAACCTCAAGTTTGGAGAGCGCAAATGGGGATTTTACCTTAACCAGGGACTTTCTGCAACTGCCGGTTTTGACGAACCCCGCACTTTGGGCCTCATTCTGAACGGCAACGGACCTTACAAAGGAGATACCATTACTGAAAATGAAATTTTCGGGAACGTGCGACAGTGGAGATCCCTCGGAGCCGGGACCACCTTTGATTTGGGTGAAAAGATCAAACTTGGCGTGCGGTTGAACTTACTCCAGGGAAGCCGTCTGTTCAATCTGGAAAGTTCCAGTTACCAGTTTTATACTTCTCAGAATGGTACGACCCTGGATCTCGAGGCGGACTATACTTTTTACAATACTCCGGCCTTCAGATCAACCGGGATATTCGACTTCAATGGATTCGGAGCCTCGGCAGGGGCTGGGATCGTTGCTGAGTTGAACGATAAGATGACAATTGAAGCTGCGGTGACCGAAATGGGAGTCATCTCCTGGTCAACAGATAAAAATACCAGGGTGGTCCGATTGGAAGATTTTGAGGGGATTGTGATCAATTCCATCCTGACCGACAGTCTGGATGGTCTTTTAGATAACCAGGTGGATTCCCTGACCAACCTGGTGCTGCCTGACAGCACGAGAGAAAATTATATCGCACCGACCCCAATGCGGATTCGTGCGGGTTGGACCTACAAAATCGGAGAGAATGGATTGTTGAACGCCACCGTGGCCTACAGTCCATTCCGCCGGGGGAGTTACACCGCCTTACCTTTGATCAGTGTAGCCTATCAGCACGAAGTTGCAAAAGGATTAAGGCTAAGCGCCAATGCTTACGGAGGAGGTTATGATAATTATGGATTCGGACTGATGGGCACCTACCGGATTGACGCCGGGAAGGCCAAGATTGACATCCTGATCGGAAGTGATAACTTCATGGGCTTGTTGATCCCTTCAGTGGGCAAGGGGATGAACCTGTTCGGTGGCGTCGGGCTGACAATCAATTGATCTCTAGAAATGTCCCATATTTTTCACCTTCTCATTCTCCTCCCAAAGACCTAGGTTTGCCTGAGTGAATCGAATATTTGCCATCATCATCCCGCTTGTATTGCTAATTGGCCTCGGCTGTTCGCAAAGACCCACCTTTTTTGTCGAAGAAGGGGACCTAAGCTTTGATGTTGATACAGTCTATTTCGACTCCATCTTTGTCAATTTTGACTCACCTACAGAGCGGTTGGTCGTAACCAATAATTCCGGGAAAAATATCAGAATCAGCAGGATTGAATTCGAGAACGGATCTGATTTTGGACTCATATTCGATGGACTTACCGCAAATGTCATAGAGGACTACGAGTTGGCGGATGGCGATTCTGCCGTCGCCTTCATCTCCTTCAATTCAGAAGTAAGAGATGAATTTCTACGCGACAAAATTCTATTTACGGTTGGTGATCAGACCCAGGACGTAGACATCGAAGCATACGTATTTGATGGCATCCTCCTTTCAGACTCACTGCTCACCCCCCCGGTTGGGAACAGTGTCGTATGGGATCCTTCCTTCAAATACATTGTGGACGGTCCATTGGTTGTGCCTGATGGGGTCACCCTGATCATTCCCGCAGGTACGGAAGTTTATTTTACCTCCAGAAAGGACGAACAGTTTAATCTTACCTCATCCATCATTGTCTACGGAACCCTTCGTGTATTTGGAGAGGAGGGGAGTGAAGTGCTCTTCCAGCAAACCCGGTTTGGGGATCGTTACGATGAAACACCGGGGCAATGGCGGGGAATCGCTTTTGCAAGCATTTCACGCGGCAATATCATCCGTCACGCAGTAATTAAAAACGGCTTGATAGGAGTCTACCAGGAGTACGCGAACAATGGCGTTTTTGCCAAAGTATTGCTGGAAAATACAGAGATTCGCAACATGGCCGCTTATGGGATTTACGGGGCAGGCCTCACCCTTCAACTCGACAATTATCCCTTGATTCAGGCCGACAACTGCCTGATCCACAACAACTCTGAAGGTAATTTGCGAATTGTTGGAGGTGGCTATTATGAGTTCAACTATTGTACTTTCGTCAGTTACAGCATCAACTTCAGCAGGAATACTCCCATGCTGAACATCGGGAATTACGGGATCGACGGGCAGGATGCAGTTGAGGTACCCACCAAGGTGAATTTTACAAATTGTATCGTATGGGGATCTGAAGACGAAGAGTATGTGCAGGATACCCTGCCGGGTTCTACATTTGAGATCACATTTGATTATTCAATGGTTCGAACAACATTGCCCCTGCATGGTTCCAATAATATTACAGGTACTGATCCGGTCTTTCCACAGTTCGTGAAAGCGTCTGCTGCGGAACCTTATGAGCGAGATTATCGCTTAGAAGCCACCAGCCCAGCCGTTGATGCAGGAACAACCATCCCCGGACTGAGCTCCGATATGGATGGACTGCCACGGGACGCACAACCAGACATCGGTGCCTACGAATACAGAGAATAAATCTACCAAGGGGCTGTAAGCTAAACCAGAAGGCGCCTTGGCGTAGTTCAAAAATAAGCGAATGGAACACACAACTCCCCTGGCTGAATACCTCAAGCAAAACACACTTTCGCCAGAAGCGAAAGTCATCGCAGAAAAAGTACTGGCAGCGCAACGGATCACCCCGGAAGAAGGGGAATTCCTTTTTCAAATGGATGATCTTCCCTTTCTTGGCCTATTGGCGCATACCATCCGCACCCGGAAGCATGGGCTCAAAACCTACTTCAACCGGAATTTCCACGTTGAGCCTACCAACGTCTGCATTTACGATTGCAAGTTTTGCTCCTATTCCAGGAAAATCAAGAAGCGCGAGGATGGCTGGGAATTCAGTATGGATGAGATCATGGACCAGATCAAGGCTTATGATGGCAAGCCAGTCACCGAAGTCCATATCGTTGGTGGGGTCATGCCTCAGTACGATTATCAGTTTTACCAGGACCTCTTCAGGGCGATCAAAGAACACCGTCCGGAATTGCATATCAAAGCTTTGACCCCGGTCGAGTACCATTACATTTTCAAGAAGGCAAAAGTCAGCTACCGGGAAGGCATGAAAGCGATGGTGGATGCGGGATTGAATTCCATGCCAGGTGGGGGCGCCGAAATCTTTGATGAAGAGCTCAGAGACAAAATCGCCGGAGGAAAGTGCAGTTCGCAGGAATGGCTGGACATGCATGAAGTCCTGCATGATCTGGGAATCAGAAGCAATGCCACCATGCTCTACGGTCATTATGAAAATTACGCCCAGCGGGTTGACCACATGGAGCGGCTCCGCCAACTGCAGGACCGTACAGGAGGTTTCCAAACCTTTATTCCCCTCAAATATCGGAACCAGAACAACGAAATGTCCCATTTGAAGGAAGTCTCCATCATAGAGGACTTGAAGAATTACGCAGTTTCGAGAATCTACCTGGACAATTTTGACCATATCAAGACCTATTGGCCGATGATTGGTCAATCCACCGCCCAATTGGCCCTGTCCTTTGGGTGTAACGACATAGATGGTACCATAGACGATACCACCAAGATTTACTCCATGGCAGGTTCTGAGGAGCAAAATCCAGCACTGACCACACCTCAGTTGATCCACATGATTGACCGTGCCGGGTACAAAGCGATCGAGAGAGATACGCTCTACAATGTCCTTCACGACTATTCTGTGGAAGAATTTCAAACAGAATCAGAAACCGCTGGTTAAGTTTCCATGCCGAAACTGTTTCTTATTCGCCACGGACAAACTGATTTTAATGTCAGAGGAATTGTACAGGGGGGAGGGATAGATTCCGACCTCAACGCGGTTGGCAGGGATCAAGGCCGCCGCTTCTTCGAAATGTACAAAGATGAAGACTTTGACAGGGTATATTGCAGCACCCTGAAGCGCACCCACCAAACCATACAAGACTTTGAAAACATTGGACACAAGATCACAGCACTCGCAGGCTTGAACGAACTGTCATGGGGAGTTTTGGAGGGGAAAGAAAGAAGCGTGGAGGTGGGTAGAGAGTTTGATCGGATACTGGGACTTTGGGAAACCGGGGATCTGGACGCCAAAATGGAAGGGGGAGAATCCCCCAATGACGTTTGGGAGAGGACCAGAGAGAGTCTGAATCAGATAGTTTCTGAAGTAGGTCCAGAAGGAAAAGCCCTCATCTGTACCCACGGTAGAACCATGCGGGTGATCCTGAGCCAAATGATGGGATATGGCATGCAGCAAATGCATCTGTTCCCACATGAAAATACAATCCTGAATGTGCTTGCCCGCCACCCGGAAAGAGAAGCATGGATCCCAGAGAAATTCAATGATCTAAGCCACCTTCAATGAAGCATACCCTGGCCCTTGTCTCTTATTTTAATACCAAGCCATTTATAGCGGGACTCAACCATGTGTTTTCTCCGGACGAACTGGAGCAAAGGCTGCTGCCCCCTGCGGAATGCCCAACGGAATTGGCCAGTGGCAACTGCGATATGGCCTTGATCCCAGTGGGGGCATTGGTCGATTTTAAAGATATCGCCATCCTGAAAGACCACTGTATCGGGGCCGATGGAGCGGTAGATTCAGTTTATCTTTTTTCGGAGGTACCCATCCACGAGATAGAGACAGTTTTGCTGGATGGACATTCCAGAACTTCCAATGGTCTGACCCGGATATTGATGCAAAGACACTGGAAGCACCAGGTTAATTTTCGGAGACCGGAAGGCCGTGATTTTAATCTGATAAAAGGAAAGACAGCAGGGGTCGCCATCGGTGATGCGGCCTATCAGATAAGAGGCCAGTTCCCCTATGTTTTTGACCTGAGCGAAGAATGGGGAAAATATACCCAACTTCCCTTTGTATTTGCGGTTTGGGCTTACCGCAAAGATCAGTGGTCCCAGGAGGACCTGAGCAAGATCAATCGGGCACTGGCCTGGGGGACAGAACACCGCAAATTGGCAGCTTTGAAATGGGGTGAAGAGTTTGGCTACAATCCAGCCCAGGCAGAGCAATACCTGTGTCAATCCATCAAGTACAAGTTGGACGGGCCGAAACACCGGGCTCTGGAACGATATATCAAAGAACTAAAGGAATTGAGTTGATTGCGTTATTTGTCCTTTTGAGATAAATTGCGAGGCAATCTACAATATATGCCGAAGGTCAGATCTTTATTGCTTATTCATTCGTTCCTCATCCTTTGGCTTTGCATGACTTCAGGTCTTATGGCACAATCCGACTCCTCACCCGAACAGTCTGTACCCGCCTTTCCCGATTACCAAAAAGGGGAAACCTATAAGTTAACTCATCGAATAGAAGAGTTGATGGATGCCAAAGGCAGCCCCATGGGAGACTGGACCATGGACAACAAGATTGACCAAATGTGGAGCTTTTCCGTCAGGAAAGTAGATAAAGAGGGCTTTTCCTACCATGAAGGCACCCTTGACCACATTGTCATCAAAATGGACATGGGAGAACAGGGCCGGATGGAATACGATACCCAAAAACCTCCCTTGAATGACATGCATGATCATTTTGCCAGCCTGATCGGAATGAAGGTCAAGTTAAAGGTGGATCAGGGGGGAGACATCGTTGAAGTCCAGGGGGCAGAGAGATTGCAAGGACATATATTCAAAAAAGATGCTGAGTACAATGGCAACCACCATCTGGCAGAGACGTGGAACCTGTTCAGCATGTACCCAGGGAAAGAGATAGCACCTCAGGAAACCTGGTCCAAGAAAAGAAGCGTCACCTCCTTTTATCCATTCGAAGCAGATTTTTTATGCATGGTCTCAGATACACCGACTGTTTCCGGGGAGGTGATCATGGTAAGCTCCTTTGTGAACCCCAATCCGATCAGTCTTCCTACCAGCGAGATGGGAATGAAGATCGATTATGAACTGAAAGGAGCCATATCTGGATTCTTTTGGGTGGACATGGCGGCCCATAGGATCATCAAAGGCGACACAAATTGGGATTTGGAAGGGGAGTGCAAAATGGAATTGCCCGACGGTAAGACCACATCATTTCCAGTTACATTAAAGAAAACCAGTGCCCTCATTTATGAGTACACCGCAAACTGATCATACTGCATGTTCAAAAAGAAAATAATTCGGGTCGAATTCATTGACGCAGAATCCGGGGAGGTAATAGGTTACGATGAGCAGTCTGTAAAAAAACTGCCTGAAACCTTTGAGCATTCGACCTCGGTTGAGATTGGAGAAGAGAAGTATGAAGTTGTAAAGGCCACGCCGGATACCCGCAAAAAGTTTCGGAAGAAAGGGGAACTGACCATTGAGTTGGCTAAAATTAAGCCAGCTGAAGTTCCGGTTTCGGACGAATGGGGGATGGAAGACGATTCCATCGAAGAGGCCGTTGAGTATGGGAATCAACTCCCGACCGACAAAGTGTACCAGGCCGCATCCAGAGCAGATCTGTTCCCAGCATTTACCGGGAACAAAGATGGTAAAGACTTGATCGTAATGGGATCATGGGAGTGGAGGCAACTGGAATTTGTTTCCACCGGGATGGAGGAGCAGGTGGCAATTGAAATTCGCCATATCCAGGATATCCGGGCCAACCACAACCGTTGGGAGGCAGGGAGGATCGTATTCACCCAGCAGCACCGGAGATCTGAGATTTCCAGTCCTCTCAAAGGAATAGAGTTTTCCAGTCAGGAACTCAAGGAGCACTTTCCCTTTTCAATCCACTTCGATGGACTGACTTTCATGGCAGCAGAAGGTTACGGAGATGGTGGGTTTGCCCTGAGAACACAAGAAGGATTGGAACTGTATGGGCTGGAATTTGCAGGACAAGTGAAAATCCTTTCTTTGCGTTGTCCGGATAGTTATTCTGATCAGGAAAAGCATCCCGCAGCAAAGCTTTCTGCTTTTATGGAAAACAAAGGGCTGATGCTGGTCGATTGGGAGCAATGCCTGGTGGTACAGTCCGATACATTGGAAGCCTATTTGCTGCCAAATGCAAAAGTTGAGGTTACTACGGATACGGATAAGGACTCTGAAGAATAACCTGGTTACAGGCCTACGTTTACCAAGCCCTTGTGGTCGAGGAATGTAAACATTAAGTAGACAGAGAGCACCAGAAATACGATCCCAATAAAGATATTGAGTTTTTCCTTCAGAGCGGGACTAATGCGTCGGCGGGTAATGTGGGCCAATTGGGCAAAAGCTGCATAAAGGACCCATGTACCTACTGGAACACCCAAAAAGAAAGCCACCAGAGTTGAAGTTTCGCCATCAACCCAATCATTCTTATTGAGAAAAATAGTTGCCTGGATCCAAAAGAAAAATGTCATCGGATTGGATGCACACAGAATAAAACCATAAACGACGTGGCCCAGCTTGGTATCACGTGCTTTTTGGGGTTTTTGATGACGTTTTCTATGACTCGGAATGGTCGTATCTACTTCAATATCTTTCTTGCGGTTTTTGAGGGCAAAGATGCCCAGGAAAAACAGAATTGGTACAAAGATCAGGTAAAGAACATCGAAGAAGACATGGTCTTCGTTCATGGAACTTACCCCAAACAGAGGGATGGAGCAGTAGATAGCTTCAGCCAGAATAGCACCCAGGCCAATGGCAAATCCATAAGTACGACTACGATTAAGAGTAGCTTGAAAGACAGCCATATTGACTGGTCCAACAGGAATGGATACCACAAAACTGGTGACTAAACCCACAAGGAATGTTACGACCAAATTCAATTTGAAAACATTTTGTCTGCAAGCTATGAAAACAAAGGCTTTTTAGCTTCTATCTAAAGTCAACAACAAAAATAATATTTATCACGAAAGGCAAAAATCACTTCTTGTCTTTTGCCGCTTGTGGGTTATTGAAAACAAACCCTTTTTGGTGCTCATCTTCATGCCAGTCAATCTCCATGCCCAGCACATACATGCTGTGAGCCCGGTCGATTACGACGGTCAGGCCATTCACTTCATAACGAATATCATTGTCCCTGGCCTCGTCAAAGCCCAGGATATAGCCCATGCCACCGCATCCACCTCCGCGCATTCCAACCCTGAGATAATAATTCTCCGGAACTTTCTGGGACAGCATCACCTCACGGATCGCTTTGTCGGCCTTTTCTGTAATTGATAATGCGTTGGGTGAATCTGCCATAATGCCAAAGATGCTTGATTCCTTTAAAATGCTAAAGTCTCAAGGGTGGAAAATGTTTCAGAAATCCCTTCAGGATGAGTATTTTCGTTGTTCAGCATATCCGAATTGCTATGTCCAAAAGACTGTTCGATGATTTTTCTCCCATCTCCCGCGAGGAATGGATGGAAAAGATCAAAAAAGACCTCAAGGGAAAATCTCCCGAAACACTGAGATGGACTTCTGAAGAAGGCTTGGAATTATTTCCGGTTTTCAGAAAGGATGATCTGCCTGATCCCAAATGGTTGGCCGGAAATTTTCCCGGTATGGCCCCCTATCTCCGCGGGAACCGCTCCCTCACTGAGGCAATGAATCCTTGGGAGATACGGCACGATTTCCGATCTGAAAGTATCGATGACATTATCCGGGTTATCGGAGAAGTAGGGGACCCCATCCAAGGGATCGGACTGGTACTGGGGCTTCCATTCAGAGAATTCCTTTTCGATTGGAAGGAAATGGATCTTCCCATTGAGAAACCGAGAGATGGAATGTTTCTCCGAACACACGAAGAGGTTTATAAGTTGCTGGCCAATATCCAGTGGTCCGGAAAAAGCTTGCACCTCCGGGCTGGTCATGCCGCCCTTCCCTTTTATTGTTTTTTGGTTCATCACTGGGAAGCAGCGACGGGACTCCCACTCACAAGTCTGTCCGGGACCTTGGATACTGACCCTTTCAACCGCCTGGGGGCAGACCCTTCCGTAAAGGAGCTGCTTGATATCAACCTGGAAGACGCCGCCTCCATCATATTCGACCTCAAGGATCGAGGGATCAAAGATTTTCGTTCCCTGCGCATCTCCCTCGAACCCCATCACTTTATGGGGGCGAATGCGGTTCAGCAAATTGCCTGTGGCCTGTCCATGGCCGTAGACTACATCGACCTCTTTGGTGAGCGTTTCGACCTTTCAGCTGAATCCATCCTGGACCAATTGCATTTCCAATTCCCCATCGACACCGACTTTTTCACGGAGATAGCCAAGATTCGCGCGTTTCGCCTGCTCCTCAATCGACTGGGAGAGCCCTATGGAGCCGAATCTTCGGTCAGGGAAATCCCGGTGCACGGGCACGGTTCATTCAGAAGCATGTCGAGCCTGGACGAAAATGTAAACATGCTCCGTGCCACGACAGAAGCGATGTCAGCCATCATGGGCGGTTGTGACAGCATATCCCTGCCCACCTACAACGGACTGACCAAAGGAACCGATGTCGAAGCGGTGCGCATCGCGCGCAACGTGCAACTGATCCTGAGAGAAGAATCTTTCCTTGGACAAGTCATGGACCCGGTAGGAGGGAGTTACTATGGCGAATACCTGACCGCTGCCATTGCTCAGAAAGCCTGGAAACTATTCCAGCAAATGGAGCAGGAGGGGGGATACCTTGCCGTCTGGGAAAAAGGGGAATTGATCCGTACCCTGCGAGACCAGCGAAGAGACACCGATTTTGCGGTGGCAAAAGGCAAAAAGACATTGTTGGGAGTCAATAAATATCCCAGCCAGCAGGACAAGCCGGCTGCATTGTTCCCCACCGGTTACGTAAGAGAATACTCCTTGCCCGAGCGGGATTTCTTTGAAGTTCCCGTTGAGGAAAGAGCGAAGACCATGGTTCAGAATATTTCCCAGGTGGGAAATCTGGCCGCGAGCCTGGGAGCGAGACTCAAGCGGATGGACGGTAAGATTGGACGAACCGGGGTGCTGACCCGATTGGCAGAACCATTTGAACAACTTCGGAACGATGCCTTCGAATACGAAATGGATGGATTCCAACGGCCAGCTGCCTTTCTCTGGACCTTTGGCCCGCGGGGTATGAGAGCTGCCAGGGCAGGTTTTGCCCTCAACCTCATGGGGGCAGGTGGCTTTTCCTCACAAGAGAATACCACCCCCGAAGACCCAGTTGCCACCTTCTCCCTACTCAAATCGGAAAAGCCCATGGTAGTAGTGTTTTGCAGTGCTGACGATACCTATTTCGAGAAAGACAGCGAGGAAATGATGGCCAATGCCCGACACGCGTTGCCGGATACCATTTTTCTCCTGGCTGGCAGACCCGAGAACTGGCAAGCCCTCCAGGAAAACGGGCTGATTGATTCCTGTATCTATGCAGGAATGGATATGCCCCAGTTCCTGAGCAATATTCACAAGCAGTTGGAAATCAAACAGGAGGAACCACAATATGAGGCCTGATTTTTCGAATATCAAATGGAAGGGTGAGGCTAACGGCGACCTTCAGCAGTGGTGGAGCAAGGCCAAAGAAGTGGACGACCCGGCTTCACGCGGCTTTGACAGCCCCGAGCAAATCAAGATTTTTCCCCTCTATACCTCCGAAGACCTGCTTCCTGTAGAGCACCTCGAATTTGCCGCCGGACTTCCGCCCTATCTGAGGGGCCCATACAGCGCTATGTATGCGGTTCGTCCCTGGACGATCCGCCAATATGCCGGATTCTCCACCGCCGAGGCGTCCAATGCCTTCTACCGACGCAATCTGGCTGCCGGCCAGAAAGGCCTTTCCGTAGCCTTTGACCTGGCCACCCACCGCGGCTATGATTCAGACCACCCCCGCGTCAAGGGAGACGTCGGCATGGCTGGCGTCGCCATCGACACCGTCGAAGACATGAAACGGCTCTTTGATGGAATCCCCCTGGGGGATATGTCCGTTTCTATGACCATGAACGGAGCCGTCTTGCCCATTATGGCCTTCTACATCGTGGCGGCCGAAGAGCAAGGCGTCAAACTTGAGCAACTCACCGGAACCATTCAGAACGATATCCTCAAAGAGTTCATGGTCCGGAATACCTATATCTATCCCCCTGGACCTTCCATGCGCATCATCGGGGACATCTTCGCCTACAGCTCGAAGAACATGCCCCGGTTCAACTCGATCTCCATTTCCGGCTACCACATGCAGGAAGCCGGAGCGACTTGTGACCTCGAATTGGCCTATACCCTCGCAGATGGCTTGCAGTACATCCGCACCGGATTGGAAGCAGGCCTGAAAATTGATGATTTTGCGCCACGGCTGTCCTTCTTCTGGGCGATTGGGATGAATTTCTTCATGGAAATCGCCAAAATGAGAGCGGCCCGGCTGCTCTGGGCCAAGATCGTCAAGCAGTTTGACCCCCAGAATCCGAAGTCAATGTCCCTCAGGACCCATTGTCAGACAAGTGGCTGGTCCCTGACCGAGCAAGACCCCTACAACAACGTGGCGAGAACCTGCATCGAAGCCTCCGCGGCAGTCTTTGGACATACCCAATCGCTCCATACCAATGCCCTGGATGAAGCGCTTGCCTTGCCGACCGATTTCTCGGCAAGAATTGCCCGCAATACCCAGATCTATTTGCAGGAAGAAACCGGGATGACCAAAGTGGTAGACCCCTGGGCCGGATCATATTATGTCGAACGACTGACGCACGACATTGCAGAAAGAGCCTGGGCACTGATCGAAGAAGTTGAAGAACTGGGGGGAATGGCCAAGGCGATCGAGTCAGGATTGCCCAAAATGAGGATCGAAGAGGCAGCCGCAAAGAAGCAGGCACGCATCGACTCCCAACAGGATACCATCGTGGGGGTGAATAAGTACAAGTATGGGGGAGGGACCGACATCGACATCCGGGAAGTAGACAATTCCACCGTCCGGAAAGGGCAGATAGAACAACTCGCTCGTGTCAAGGCAAACAGAAACAACGACAAAGTCAATGCAGCGTTGAAAGCATTGGAAAACGGGGCCAGAGGTGGAGAAAATCTTATGGCACTGGCGGTAAATGCTGCGCGTGAAAGGGCCACCCTGGGAGAGATTTCCGATGCACTTGAAAATGTGTTTGGACGCTACCAGGCTGTGGTACGATCTGTTTCAGGAGTTTATGCGAAAGAAGCCGGGAACAATGACAAGATCGACCATGCCCGGGCCCTGGCTGACCGGTTTGCCGAAGAGGAGGGAAGACGTCCCCGGATAATGATTGCAAAAATGGGACAAGACGGGCATGACCGGGGAGCCAAGGTAATCGCTACCAGCTTTGCCGACCTCGGCTTTGACGTCGACATAGGACCGCTTTTCCAGACGCCTGAAGAGGCTGCAGACCAGGGCATAGAGAATGATGTCCATATCATCGGGGTATCCAGCCTGGCTGGAGGGCACAAAACCCTCGTTCCAGAGTTGATCGCGGCCTTGAAGGCTTATGGAAGAGAAGATATCATGGTGGTCGCCGGAGGCGTAATTCCGCCCAATGACTATGCATACCTGTATGATGCAGGGGTGGCAGCGGTATTTGGGCCAGGGACAGTAATTCCGGAAGCAGCCGCCGAAATCCTGGAGAAAATGCTCTCCGATACTGAATGAACATTCCGATTTGAGACGTCGAAGACCCATACAAGAGTATATAGATGGAGTATTAGCCGGGAACCGCGTGATTCTGAGCCAGGCCATTACTTTGGTGGAAAGCAGGTTGGATTCCGACCAGGAGTTGGCCGAGCAGGTGCTGGCCGGTTGCATGGCCCGCACCGGGAATTCCTACAGATTGGGGATTACCGGAGTGCCGGGTGTAGGCAAAAGTACCTTCATCAATGCATTTGGTATGCATCTGCTGGAACAAGGAGCAAAACTGGCAGTACTGGCGGTTGACCCGAGCAGCCAACGGACCCATGGAAGCATCCTGGGGGATAAAACCAGGATGGCCGACCTGAGCCTTGACAAGCGTGCATTCATCCGCCCTTCTCCCGCGAGAGAAACGCTGGGAGGAGTGACGAGAAGTACCAGGGAGACCATCCTATTGTGTGAGGCAGCCGGTTTTGACACCATCATCGTGGAGACGGTAGGGGTAGGCCAGAGCGAAACGGCGGTTCATTCCATGGTCGACTTTTTTCTGTTGCTCATGTTGGCAGGGGCAGGAGATGAATTACAAGGGATCAAAAAAGGCATCGTGGAAATGGCGGATGGGCTCGTCATCAATAAAGCGGATGGCGAAAACCTCCTCGCTGCCAAAAAAGCACGAACAGAATACCAAAAGGCTCTTCACCTGTTGGCCCCAAACCGGAATGGCTGGAGTCCACAGGTGCTGACCTGTTCATCGACCGAGCAGTCGGGGATGAAGGATATTCACAGCATGTTGGAAGTCTACCAGGAGCAAATGAAGGCAGGTGGAGACTGGAATGAAAACAGGAGAAGACAGGCCAGGCAATGGATGCATGACACCATATTGAATCTCCTGGAAGACCGGTTTTTCAAAGACAAAAGCGTTCAGAATCAACTTTCAGGGTATGATGAACAGGTAGTTCAGGGTAAAATCGCCCCAACATCAGCTGCGAAATCCCTAATTCGTTTATATTTGCAAGACCACTGATCACTTCGCTCAGCCTAATTCATAAAGTTCTCAGAATCGACCACATGACAACTACCGAAGTATTCCTCGAACTTCTGAAATACATCGTTCCTGCCGGCCTGGTGCTGGCCGGGGTACTACTGGTGATGCGGGAAAACCAGAAAAAGCTGGAGACCGAGCAGCGGTATGGGATTTACCAGAAGACCTTTGCCGAGATGGTGCCTTTGCGTTTACAAGCGTACGAAAGGGCAATACTGTTTCTGGAAAGGATCTCTCCGGAAAATTTATTGATTCGGGTGGATGCCAGAGGAAAGGAAAGCCGGGTTTTCCATCAGGAATTGATCGCAGAGATCAGGGCAGAGTTCGAACATAATCTGGCTCAACAACTTTATATAAAGAATGAGAGCTGGAGAAGTCTTATTGTGGCCAAGGAGCAAGTGATTGCTCTGATCAATCAATCAGGCCGTGCACTCCCTCCCAAGGCTCCGGCGGTGGATTTGGGCAGAACCATCCTGAATAAAATGGTGGATGCAGAAATGCAGCCAACCCACCAGGCAGTAAAGGTACTCAAGGAAGATGTTCAGGGTATGTTTCGCTTTTAGAAAATCTCTACCCTTTTTGGCTAATAAATAGGTCAATGCTCTATATTTCTTTTGGAGTTATGCACATTTTTCTTGAGGTTTATCCACAAGCGGTTTTAGACCATAAAATTAGCATCGTGGATTCTTTAGCCTACCGTCTTTAAGGATGATACTAAGGGCTTGAAGTTCAGCTAAAAGGTAAAGTGAGGTTAACGATACGGAATCAAAATGATACGAATTAACTATAAATTTAATGTTAATAAACCCAGAGGGCCAAGCGAATTAGTAATGTGATTGGAAATTCTTAATATGTTGATTATTAGGAGATTGTTCTGATTATTGTTTTAAAAATACTTTAAATGCAAGTTTTATTTTTAAAATAATATTAACAACTTTGATCAGCTTAAGAACCGACGATTAGTCTGTTGCCGACCTTTTGATTATTGACTGAGCCATATAGGATAACTGTAAATGAAATCTGATTACAAAGAAGTATGGAACAAGTGTCTGGAAGTTATCCGGGATAACATTAATCCACAAAGTTTTAAGACTTGGTTTGAACCTATTAACCCCCTGAAATTAGAGAACAATGTTTTGACCATTCAGGTCCCCAGCCAGTTCTTTTATGAGTGGCTGGAAGAGCATTATGTCTCGCTCTTGCGCAAAACCATTAAGCATTTTTTAGGACCAGACGGTAGACTGGAGTATTCAATCATCGTCGAGAACAATCTCGACGAAGGACGGAAATACTCAATCAACATACCCACTTCGTCCAAAGAGGTGAACACGCGCAATCCGGCAGTAAACATGCCGATCAATATTGGGAAATCGGTACCAAATCCCTTTGTGATTCCCGGGATCAAGAAGATCAACATTGACTCCCAGCTAAACGCAAACTACACGTTTGAGAACTTTATCGAAGGCGATTGTAACCGTCTTGCCCGGGCTGCTGGCTACGCTGTAGCTACCAAACCAGGCCAGACAGCTTTCAATCCATTGTTGTTGTACGGAGGAGTCGGACTGGGTAAAACCCACCTGGCCCAGGCGATTGGCAATGAAACCAAAAGCCAGTACCCCAACAAGATTGTCTTATACGTTTCTTCCGAGAAGTTCATCAATCAATTCATTGATGCCATCAAGAACAATACCGTCAATGACTTCATCAGCTTTTACCAGTTGATCGATGTCTTAATCGTTGACGATATCCAGTTCTTCTCCGGCAAAGAAAAGACCCAGGACCATTTCTTTCACGTGTTCAACCACCTCCATCAATCTGGTAAGCAAATTGTGCTGACCAGTGATTGTCCTCCCAAGGACCTGAAGGGGATGGAAGAAAGATTACTCTCCCGCTTCAAGTGGGGACTGAGTGCGGACCTGCAAACTCCTTCCTACCAAACAAGGACCGCCATCCTCAAGAACAAGATGTACAAGGACGGGATTGAACTTCCCAATGATGTAATCGAATACATCGCCCACAACATCACTTCAAACGTTCGTGAACTGGAAGGCGCCCTCATCAGTCTGCTGGCACAAAGCTCCCTCAACAAGCGTGAGGTGGACCTGGACCTCGCCAAGCAGATGCTGAAGAATTTCATCAAGAACGTCAGCCGCGAGATTTCCATCGACGCTATTCAAAAGCTCGTATGTGAGCATTTAACCGTAGATGTCGAATTGCTGAAGGCCAAAACCCGGAAGCGTGAAATCGTTCAGGCACGTCAAATCTCCATGTTCTTCGCCAAAGAACTTACCAAATCTTCCCTCAAGACGATTGGGATGCACTTCGGAGGCCGCGACCATTCCACTGTCATCCATGCCGTTCAGACCGTTAATGATCTGATCTCCATAGACAAGGAATTCCGCAAGAACATCGAAGAAATCAAGAAGAAGATCTCCATGAGCCTTACCTGATAAGGACCTCCAATAGAATTTAAAATGGCTGCTCTCTTAGGGGGCAGCCATAATTTTTTGCGCAAATTGACTTTTTGGGGTATCAGATGAACTTTTTTTTTTACAAATTGTGAAGTGATGCAGTCATACCAAGGTCACCCTGGTGTCAGTGTGGCAAACTTGAGTTTTTCTTCTGAGTTGAAATCAATCTTATGAAAGCACCTTCATCTTTTATCCTATCCTTACTTCTGGTATTTGCCTTGCTCACTGCCTGTACCAATATTCAGGAGGAAGCCATGGTAGATGATCAGCAGACCTCTCAGAATCAGACTGCTGAAGACCCCGGGCCGACTTTTGCAGCGCAATTGGCAGGCACCTACGAAGGGCATTGCTGTGAACACAATGTGACCGAAGATGCTCATGCGACCTACCGCGCCATCAATGAAGTTACGCTCGCAAATGACCTCAATGCTGACCTGAATATTGATGGAACTATCTTCCACTATGTATCAGGTTCTGATATCGACTCAGAAGACATCGTATACAGGTCCAATGAAGGTTATGGTGTCGATGTGAGGTTCAGGAAAAATGCGACCATTTTGCAAAAAGACGTGTCTATCAGCACCCCGACCGAAACCATTCATATTGGTTGTGAAACTTACCGCGACGCGATAGATGGTTAAGATTGGTTTGCCTTTGCCCACGGAAAAACACTATTTTAGTGGAAACCACGCAGGGCTTGAACTCAACCCATCCAGACACAATTAAAGCGATCCAGCAAGGTGATGAAGGTGCCTACGAAGCCCTTTTCCGTGAATGGTATCCTGCCCTGGTTGGTTTTTCCCGAAAGTTTATCCATGATCCGGCAGAGTCTGAAGAATTGGTCCAGGAGATGTTCTGCCAGTTGTGGGACAAGCGAAATTCATTCAATCCTACCACTTCTCTGAAAGCCTACCTGTATGCAGCGGTGCGGAACCGCTGTTTCAACTACCTCGAGCATCGCAAGGTTCGCCAGCGCAGCCAGGAAGCAGTGGCGGAGCGGATCACCGAACAAGGAAGACAATCCAGTCCGGTTCAGATCATGGAAGAAATTGAAACCAAGACCAGAATTGAGCAGGCGGTAGCTGAATTGCCGAACCGATGCCGGGAAGTCTTCGAATTGTCCCGTTATGAAGGGCTTAAATACGCAGAAATTGCCCAAAAACTAGAGATATCACCCAAAACTGTAGAAGTACAAATAGGTAGAGCCCTCAAGCATTTGAGAGAGGCACTCCGCGATCTCCTGCCATTTCTGGTAGGGATATTATGGACCCTAAAAGAAATTGAAATTTATTTACGTCACCAGTAAGGGGATTTGATTCCTGAACTGTCACCGAAGAGGAATAGATGGACAACCCGAATAAAAATAGCGTAGACTTTGCGATGCTGGGGAAATACCTGGCCCACGAATGCAGCTCCCAGGAGCAGCAGGCGGTAGAGGCATGGCTCCAGGTCGAAGAGAACGCTCGGGAATTTGAAATCCTGAGGTCGATGTGGGAAGGCGCAGATGCCGATCCTGCATTGGTCGATGTCAATTCAGCCTGGGAAAGGGTAGGAGGATATATTCAGCAAAGTGGGGAGAGTGGTGCACACAGAGAAGATGGTACCCCCAACCCTGCACTTGGCAGGAGCTCCTTCATGAGAATGATGCCCTACCTGGCGGCAGGAATTGCCCTTTTGGTCGTATCAATTGTCTTTTTCTGGCCGGGATCAACTTCTTCTTCGGAAATGATTGACTTCAAGAATACCACCGCGGATACTTACAAACATAAGTTGCCGGATGGTTCTGAAGTCACCCTCAGGAATGGCTCCTCAGTTCTTTATGCCCAAAACTTCGGCGCTGAGAACCGGGAACTTGAATTGAAGGGAGAAGCCTTTTTTGAAGTAGTGCGCAACCCGGAAAAGCCCTTCACCATCAATGTGGAAGGAACCGAGGTCAAAGTACTGGGAACTTCATTCAATGTAGATCCCACCGAAGGGGTAGAAGTGAAGGTCGCTACCGGAAAAGTCAAGCTTTCTGCACCCAAGACTGGCCTGAAGAAACCCGAAAGTGTGGTTTTGGAAGCTGGAATGGCTGCCAGGTACGACCAGGAAAAGGCTGAGATCACCGATGTCCGGGAGGTATCCGGCAATGATTTCTTCTGGGCAAAGCGGCGTCTTGATTACCGGGACACACCGCTGGAAGAAGTGGCCAAAGACCTGAAGAAGTACTACAAAGTGAAGATCAGATTTGGCCTGGCCGCCCTCAAGGACTGCTCCCTGACCACGACATTTGAAAATGAGTCCATCGATTCCATCATGCTCGTAATCAAAAACACATTCGACCTTACGGTGACTCAAGATGGAAACAAATATTTACTCGAAGGTACTGGCTGCGAATAGTTTGCAAGCTTCCAAAGCATTGCTGACTTCCAAAGCATTGCATGGTTCCAAAGCATTGCATGGTTCCAAAGCATTGCATGGCTCCAAAGCATTGCATGCTGCCAAAAAGGTGAAGCTTGTTTGCAATTTCGCACTCAACAGTAGAGTTCAACTGATTCCCCTGCTCGTATTCGCATTTGCGTTTATGGTGAATCTGGTGTCTGCCCAGGGCAACCCCCTCAATCGGCGGGTCACTTTTCAGGTAAAAGGGGAACCCCTTGAAAATGCCCTCGTCATCATGAGTGAAAAGGGACGCTTCTATTTTGCCTACAATTCAGAAGTAACCCCAGTGGATTCCATCGTCACCTTTCTGGCGCAAAACGACAAGGTCAAGAAGGTGCTGGATGAATTGTTAGAGGGGAAAATGACCTATTCGGCGGTGGGGAACCACATAGTCCTGCGGCCCGTGGAACCTGCCCAAAAAGACGATCCCGACTGGATTGAGATCAGCGGATTTCTCATCGACGGCAAGACCGGGGACAAGATTCAATATGGAACCGTCTACGATCCGGAAAAACACAATTCATCCCTCACCAAGGCGGATGGAAGTTATTCCCTGAGGGTGCCTGGGCATATCAAGTCTCTGCCCGTCTCCTTTCACCGGATTGGTTACCGGGATACGGTGGTCATCGTCCGGCCACGCACAGATTTGAACCTTACAGTTGGACTGATGCCTTTGCCACTGGACAGGCTGCAAAGGATGGAGGTGAGCCTGGTCGGAGACAGCTATCGGGAAGAACTCCCTTTGACCCGAATTTTTGTACCTGAGGTTCAGCAGCAGCGGGCCTTCAATCTGAACCGGGCCCTGGCCAACTTTCCCGTTCAGATTTCTTTGATCCCCTCCATCGGCACCAATGGCCTCATGAGTGGGGGAATGACCAACGTCATCTCCATCAATGTCCTCGCCGGTTATGCAGCCGGGGTCAAAGGTTTTGAAGTAGGAGGGTTGGTCAATATGGACCGGGAAGACGTCCTGGGCTTGCAGGTAGCGGGTCTGGCAAATATCGTAGGCGGGGATGTAATGGGTACGCAGGTCGCAGGGATCAACAACCATGTACGTGGTTCCTTTACTGGATTTCAGGCTGGGGGAATCTACAATATGGTGGATGATACTATGACCGGGGTCCAGGCAGGGGGGATTTTCAATATCATTCACCATGACATTCATGGGGTGCAGATTGGCGGGATCTTCAATAATGCCGAAGAAGATATGGATGGGGTGCAGGTTGCCGGTTTGTTCAACCGGGGCGGGGGAGAAGTGAAGTGGGTGCAGGCGGCTGGGCTGTTCAACACTGCCGTCAGCAATGTCGGTGGCGGACAGGCAGCCGGACTTTACAACCGATCTGGTGGTGATGTAGGCGGCTTCCAGGCCGCGGGCCTGGCCAACACCGCCCTCGGCGACGTCGGCGGCTTCCAGGCCGCGGGCCTGGCCAACACCGCCCGCGGTGACGTCGGCGGCTTCCAGGCCGCGGGCCTGGCCAACACCGCCAAAGGAACGGTCGGTGGCCTTCAGGCCGCCACCTTCTTCAACCGCGCAGAGCGCGTCAAAGGCATGCAGATCGGTCTGGTCAATGTCAGTGACACCCTCGAAGGATACGCCCTGGGCCTGGTCAACTGGTCCCAAAATGGCTACAAAGCCGTCGGCATCGGAACCAATGAAGTCGACCACCTCCGGGTCGAATTGCGTACCGGCCGTCCCAAACTGTACAATTTCCTCTCCCTCGGATTGCGGCTCAAGCAAGGCCAACGGGCCTGGTCTTATGGAGCTGGAGTCGGGACCACCCTGAGTTTCACACCCTCACTAGGGACAAATCTTGAACTCAGCATCCAACAAGTCAATGAAGAAGGACTCGGCCCGGCCCGCCTCAACCTGGTCCATTCTTTCCGCCCTTCACTGGTCTACAATCCCACCCCCTGGTTCGAGCTTTCCGCCGGACCCGGCCTCTCGCTGGGAATCGCCAACGCCTATGACGAAAACGGAAATTTTCTCTCCAATGTCCCCCGCAATCCCTTTTGGACATACGATTCCCGCGTCACCCGCCTTAGTTCATGGCTTGGTTATCAGGGGGCTATAAGAATTTCATTTTAGTCTATTTTTTTTCGAAGGGATGTAAGGGTATTTCTCTGCTAACCTGTCTCCCTATTGAAAACATGAAAATACCTAACCGAAAGAAAATGAAAACTACAAAATTATCTCTCCTCCTGATTGCACTGGTCTTCACCCTGAGTAGCTGTGGCGAAAAGATCATTTGTAAAAAAGCCAGTGGTCCTTCCGTAACCGAGACGATCGAACTCCCACCCATTGACGGGATTGATCTGAGCATTGCTGCTGATATCAACCTGACCTACGGGGAAACGCAGAGTATTTCCGTCACTGCACAGCAAGACGTTCTGGATGAATTGGAACGCGATGTAAGGGGCAACACCTGGTACATCTCTTTGGACAATTGTGTAAGGAACCACGACGACATTACGATTGACATCACCATTCCGGAATTGACGAGGATCGACATCTCTGGATCCGGGGATGTGTACACCACCAACACTTTTCTGGAACAAGGGAATCTTGATTTGAATATCAGTGGTTCCGGCGACCTGGACATTGCCTTTGAAGGCGGTGATGTTGACTCCAGAATCAGTGGCTCTGGCGATGTGAAACTGGAGGGAAGTGCTACTTCAATTTCCCAGCGTGTAAGTGGCTCCGGAACTCTGAAAGCCTTCGATATGCCTTGCCAAACCGCTGATTTCAATGTATCGGGCTCAGGTTCTGCTGAAGTAACTGTCAGCGATCAATTGGACGTTCGGGTCTCTGGTTCAGGCGATGTTTACTACAAAGGTCAACCCATCCTGAACGTCGATATCACCGGCTCCGGTGACGTCATCAACGCCAACTGATCCCCTTGAGCTGATCGGAACTGATCCCCTTGAGCAGATCGGAACTGATCCAAGACAAAGATCGGAACTGATCCAAGACAAAGATCAGAACAGAGCCAAGACAAAGAACAGATCTAAAGGAAAAGCAAGCTAGCTCTCCCGACAAACCAAACCCACCCACACCAAAAATTATCAATACGCTTTCATACAACCCTTGCCTTCGGGCAAGGGGATGAAAGAGAACTGCCTGAATCAACCCTGAAAAATAACCGTTCAACCGCGATACCATGAAAATCTCCCTCTTTATCCTATTGATCCTCAGTACTGTACATGCCCATGCCCAGGATCTTACCCAAACCATCCGAGGACAGGTCACCGACCAGGAATCTGAAATGCCGATGGCCGGTGCAACCGTGACCATTTCCACCGACAAAGTAATCGGTGGCTCCATCACCAACCCCGATGGCGAATTCAGAGTTGCCAATGTCCCGGTAGGCCGCGTGGACCTGCAAGTGAACATGGAAGGCTACGAACTCCTGGTCATGTCCGGCATCGTGGTGACTTCCGGCAAAGAGTTGGTTCTGAATCTGGCCATGCAGGAGCGCATCGCCACGGATGATGTCAACCTTTCAGATGTCGTGATCACAGATGAGCAGGAGGGGAGGAAGCCCTTAAATGAAATGGCTACCGTAAGTGCCAAATCCTTTTCCGTCGAAGAAACCAAGCGTTATCCGGCGGCGGTTATGGATCCGGGACGGATGGCCCAGAACTTTGCCGGGGTTACCAGCAGCGGTGACGATATGAGCAACGAGATCGTGATCCGTGGCAATTCTCCCAGGGGGATGCTCTGGCGGCTGGAAGGGGTGGAAATCCCCAATCCCAACCACTTCGGTGACCAGGGAAGTTCCGGTGGTCCCATATCCATGCTGAGCTCAAGTACCCTCGGAAATTCAGACTTCTATACCGGAGCCTTTCCCGCAGAATTCGGCAATGCCTATTCCGGGGTCTTCGACCTCCGCTTCCGCCGAGGCAATTCCGAGCAAAGAGAATCATCCCTTATGGTGGGTGTATTGGGCATCGAGGCTTCCACAGAAGGGTATTTTTCCAAGAAATCAAAAGCATCCTACCTGGTCAATTACCGCTATTCTACCCTGGGCCTGATGCAGCAATTTATCCCTAACCTGGACGTCATGCCCACCTACCAGGACCTGTCCTTCAATATCCACCTGCCCTCCAAGGCCGGAGACTTCGGCATTTTTGGCCTGGGTGGCACCAATGTCGCTGAGGGCGATGTCCCGGTACCCGATTCCAGCCAATGGGGGAGCCTGGGTGAAAGCACCAATTTCTGGTCCCGTCAGCATGTCGGGGTGGTAGGACTCAAGCACCGCTTGCTGATCGGGGACAAAAGTTACCTGAAAACAGTGGCCGCAGTCTCAGTGGACAATTACAAAGACTATTCCTACCGTTTATTACCCGAACAGAACTATAGCGAGGATGCCTTTGACGAAACGAATTTCGAGAACTATGCCCTCCGTTTCCATACCCTGTTCAACACCAAGCTCGACGCCCGCAACACCATCCGCGTGGGACTGATCGGCAGCCAGATCGACTACAACTACTACTACCGCAACAAAGACTGGGACGAAAATATGTGGACCGTTTACTTCGACCAGGGGGGAAATACGCAACAGTATGAAGGCTATGGGCAATGGAAACACCGCCTCAACGATCAGATCACCCTCAATGCCGGGGTGCATGCGACCTACCTGGCCCTGAATGGAAAATCCGCCATTGATCCCCGGGCTGCGGTCAGTTGGCAGGCAAATGACAAGCACAAGCTGAGCTTTGCCGCAGGACTTCACAGCAAGCCGGAGCATATCTCCGTCTATCTCGCCGAATCCACTGGCCCCAACGAGGAACGTACCCTGCCCAATATGGATTTGGACCTGCTTCGCTCCGCGCATTTTGTCTTGGGCCACGACTTCGCCATCGGTCGCGATTGGAGCCTCAAGACCGAAGTTTACTTTCAGCACCTCTACAATATTGCGGTCAGTTCTGACAGCGGGAGCACCTTCGCGATCATCAACAATGCCAGCGTATGGGATCTGGATGAGGCGAATAACCTCACCAGCACCGGGATTGGCAGGAACTACGGGATAGACCTGACCCTCAACAAGTTCTTCTCCAACCAGTATTACCTGATGCTGACCGGTAGCTTGTACAATTCTGAATTCAGCCCCCGGGAAGGGGACTGGTATTCTACCCGCTACAATGGAAACTACAATCTGACCCTACTCGGTGGCAAAGAATTCAAAGTCGGTAAGTCAAAGAAAAATACGCTTGGTCTGAATGGAAAGACAGTGCTGAGCGGAGGTAACCGCTTTACACCCATAGACTTTGCCGCCTCACAGGATGCCGGTTACACGGTTCGCTTTGAGGATCAGTTGTATGCGGACAAGGTTTCCGACTACTGGCGGGTGGACCTGGGAGTACATTACACCATCAACGCCAAATCCTCGACCCACACCCTGATGATCGACATTCAGAACGTGAGCAACCGCCAGAACCTCTGGGTGGAATACTACAATCCCGAAACCAACCAGATGGATGCCGACTACCAAAATGGAATCTTCCCCTTGTTGAATTACCGGTTTGAATTCTAAATGGGTGTGGCCTCTTTTTAAGTTAGGACGAATGTAAAAAGAGGTTTGACAAATCTTTTATAAATTCAATCTTAGAATGAAAGATCAATAGATGGTGTACGATATCAACTTATTGGACCTTGAGAAGAAATACTCCTATGCAGAATACCTGACCTGGAAGTTTGAGGAATATGTAGAGTTGATCAAAGGCAAAATCTTCAAGATGACCCCCGGGCCATCGGCAAGGCACCAGCAGATCAGTTCCAACTTATTGGAGTTTTTCCTTGTAGCCCGTCACAGGACGAAATGTAGTGTATTCCACGCTCCCTTTGATGTCCGCTTATTTCCCAATGCCAATGACCATGAAATCTTTACCGTGGTTCAGCCGGATATATGTGTGATCTGTGACCCTGCCAAGATCGACCGCCGAGGTTGCAATGGCGCTCCGAATCTGATCGTAGAGATTCTGTCTCCTTCCACTTCCAAGAAGGACGTTCAGGACAAGTACGATCTTTACCAGGAAGCGGGAGTCCAGGCCTATTGGATCGTGATCCCGGAGATCGAGGTGGTGGAGGTATTTGAGCTGGAAGGAGGGAAGTACCAGTTGAAAAGGCAGTATGTGAAGGATGATATCATCAGGGTTGCCCTCTTCAATGGAATGTACCTGGATTTGAAGTCTGTATTTCCGGATGACCTCAAGGGATAAGACCACAGTATTTGGTCGATTGCCAGATGGAAGCCCAAAGAGATATCACAAATGGAAATCCTCCTATTTCAAACCTTGTTGAAGCATCAGAATCTCTAATTTCCCTTCCAAAACCCGTACTTGAATCTCAGCTTCCAGTCGATTTTCCTTTTCTTCAACCAATTCAGCTTGTAGTGCTGCCAGTTCGGTCTTTCGTTCTGAATCCTTCGCACTCCACTCTCTTTCCTTTTGTTCAATTTCCGCTTGGAACCTGGAAGCTTGAGCATCCAATTCGGCTTTGTGGGACTCATGAATCGAGTGAGCATCATTGAGTTCCGCTTGCAGGGCATCCAGACCTTTCCCTTTTTGGATAAACTCCTGAGTCTTTTTGGAGGGCAATAAGGCGCACAGATCATATTCCAGGTAATTGGAAATAGCACGCAAACGCTTCAGAGGGATAGTTTTTTGCTTGAAGATTCGAGGGACATGTGTCAATGCGACATCCATGGCTCGGCTAAATTCGTCATTGGAGGCTCCTTTTTTCCGCAAAAGTTGTTGAATGATACGCCCCATGTGAACTTCAGGGTACTCAAAATTGGCCATATAGATCAGTTTTAGGTGTGTTTTGGACTAAAGTAACATGTTTGGTTACTTTTTGCAAGCGTTTTTGTGGAAGTGGCTAACTTCAGAAGTTAGTGAGGGTAACTTCCGAAGTTATGTGCTCTCACTTCCGGAGTTAGTGTATTGAGCTTAAGAGGTTAGTTGGTGGACTTTTTGTGTTGCTCGGGCTATCATATCCTGTTGGGCAGGTAGCGTTTTGTGTTATAATAACTAACGTTTGATGTTGCTTGAATAACTTGGAATGTTGTGTGAGCTAACATATTATGTTAATCTATGGATTGATTTGTTGAAGGTGGGTAACATTAAATGTTAGTCATTTAAAGCAGATTGGTATGACTTTAATGCGAAAAGGAATGTATGGATAACATTAGGTGTTGTCTTAACTAACACTGAATGTTAATATGGGCTGGTGCTTGGTGAAGATTATTAACATATAATGTTAGTAGGGTAACTTTGGAAGTTACTGTGACTAACCTCTGGAGAGGGGGGCACTGAGTCCGAAGGGGGAACAAGGGGCTCTATGCCCCCCTGGTCTCTCTTCAATAACCACCTGTAACCCTTCCCTAACCTGGTAATACTGCCTGCATTACCCAGTAGGGGACCCCAAACAACCCAGTTAGGGCATTCAACAATAAGTGTCAATCAATCGGAACGCTGATAATCTTGGCCCGGCCCTGCTTATCCAGCAGGAAACGCTCCCGGTAGATAAACGATGCCGTTTGCCCAATGTCCTGGACATAGTAATAATTGAAACCGGCAGTGAGGATGGCACCAATTCCGGGGATGGAAGTGAAAGCCTTGCGGGAAAAGGTCTCCTTTATGATCTCATTGATCAGAATGCGGGACAGGTTCACACCCAGGGTTTTACCCACTTGCTCCCGCAAATAGTCGCTGCTCTGGTGACCATGCTCCACCAAACCGTCACGCTTGACGAACTGGGGATGCTTGTCCTCGTATTTCTTCAGATCGGCAATGCCCTGCATTTTCTTTTCCCGGGTAGAAGAGGCTGCGATCTTGAAAATCCTCAGCATATAGCCCATTTCAAAGGATTCTTCCCCTTCAGGAACCTTGTCAATGGCGTAGCCAAAACAAAGGGAAGTCTGGTAGATCAGGCGAAATGAAAGGGTGAACAAGGCGGGTAAATCCGCGATCAAACCCGGCCAACCCAGGAGACCCGTACCAAACCCTTCGGCCATCGCGATCCGGGAATTGTTCTTTGTGAAATTTTCCGAGAAATGAATCAGGTCGAATACAGAAGCATTCTTTAGCTCCAGAATCGTCTCGGAATTGATCTCAAACTCTTTGGTTTGGGACAAGACATCCTCTTCAGAAACGGTCCACTGGGAAATATCCTGCAATTTATCGACGATCCTGTCCGTCACCCCACCCATGGCATCTTTTGCGTTCTGAGGGATGATTTTATCTGCAGCCCAGACAATGGGCTTGGTGGCTAGATTGGTAGCGCGGGAAAGGAAGCCTGGGCCGGAGTCCTTCCAGTCATCGACCTCATTTAAAAGTTTCTTTTCCGTAGAGTTGAGTTTAGCCATGGATATTGGAATAATGTTTTAAAGACTTATTTATAGTTTTACAGCTAGTGGAAGCAAAAAGTTACAAGTAATAACCATTAGATCAATATGAAGTTTGGAACCAAGGCCGTTCATGCAGGCGTAAAACCCGATCCCAGCACTGGCGCCATCATGACGCCCATCTACCAAACCTCCACTTATGTACAGGCAGCACCCGGCGAAAACAAAGGTTATATGTATGCCCGAGGCCAAAACCCGACCCGGGATGCCCTGCAAAATGCCCTCGCTGAGCTGGAAAACGGAAAGCATGGTTTGGCTTATTCATCTGGTATGGGGGCCGCGGATGGGGTGATAAAACTTCTCCGGCCTGGTGATGAGGTCATTGCGACCAGTGATATTTATGGTGGAAGCTACCGGATGTTTACCAAAGTCTTCGCCCATTATGGGATCAAGTTCACGTTTTTGAACATGGCCGAGCTGGATACAGTCGCCGCGGCTATCAATGAGCATACGCGGATGATCTGGATGGAAACTCCTACCAATCCGACCATTAAGCTGATCGACATCGCGGCGGTGGTTGAGCTGTGCAAGGGGAAGGATATTCTCAAGGTAGTTGACAATACCTTCGCAACGCCATATCTCCAGAACCCGCTGGACCTGGGGGTTGACATCGTTTTGCACTCGGTGACCAAATACCTCGGTGGGCATTCCGATGTGGTGATGGGAGCGGTGGTCGTCAAAGATGATGAACTGAGAGACCGCCTTGCCTTTATTCAAAATACCTGTGGCGCTGTTCCCGGGCCTCAGGACTGCTTTCTGGTGCTCCGGGGTTTCAAGACCTTGCACCTCCGCATGCGGCAGCATTGCATCAATGGCCGCCAGGTGGCTGCCTTTCTGGATGCACATCCCAAGGTCGATACCGTGTATTATCCTGGTCTGGAAAGCCACCCCGGACATGACATCGCCAAAAAGCAGATGCGCGATTTTGGGGGAATGGTCTCTTTCACCCTGAAAGGGGACGACCTCGACGAAGCGGTGCGGGTGATGCAAAATACCCAATTGTTTTCCCTGGCTGAGAGCCTGGGTGGGGTCGAATCCCTGATTGGGCATCCGGCCAGCATGACCCATGCGGCCATCCCCAAGGCCGAACGCGAAGCTGCCGGGCTGAAAGATTCATTGATCCGGCTGAGTGTCGGGGTAGAGGACCCGGAAGACCTGATTGATGATCTTAGGAATGCAATTGGGTGACCCTGTGATCCTGTGATCCTGTGACCTTGTGATCCTGTGATTTATCACTCTTCGATCTTGTGAACTATTTGCTCCAATGACCCACGCCGAACTCAAATCATTTCTCGACCGCAAACACGACGAATTCAACATCCCTGATTTCATCGCGCCGGACCCGATCAGCATTCCGCACCGGTTCAGCCGCAAGGAGGACATCGAGATCGCAGGCTTGCTGACTGCCATTATTTCCTGGGGGCGTCGCGATCTGATCATCCGGGGGGCAGGCAACCTGATGGGAATGATGTGGAATTCCCCCTATGAGTTCGTCATGGAGGCGGGAGAGGAGGACCTGGAAAACCTTCAGAATTTCGTCTACCGCACCTTTCAAGGAGTAGATGGCTACTTCATCGTCAAAGGGTTGCGCAAAGTCTACCAGGAAATGGGCGGGCTCGAAGAGGTGATGCGGATAGGAGAAGATGCGGAGAATACCTTGCCGGCGGTGATGCAATTGCGGCAAGCCGTTTCCTCGGTAGAAGGTTTCCAACCACGGACTTTCAAACACCTCAGCAATCCCGAAAAAGGTTCTTCAGCCAAACGGGTCAATATGTTCCTGCGTTGGATGGTGCGCAAAGACAAGCGCGGGGTAGACTTCGGCATCTGGAACAATATGCGGATGGACCAACTCATCTGTCCGCTGGACTTCCATACCGGGAATGTGGGGCGCAAGCTGGGATTTCTATCGCGCAAGGCGAATGACTGGAAGTCAGCTTGTGAATTGACCGCGAGATTGAAGGCGTTTGACCCGGTTGATCCGGTCAGGTATGACTTCAGCCTGTTTGGGCTGGGGATTTATGAGAAGTTTTAATTAAATCATTGCTTCACAATCCGCTCCACAAATTGCGCTTTCCCATCATACGCTTTCACCAGGTAAACTCCTTGGGCCAGGGTAGACAGGTCAAGTTCCACTGTACGGGTTCCCTCTGATCCCTGAACCTCTTGCTGGATTACAATTTGTCCCAGTTCGTTCATTACCTGCACCTGCAAAGGGCCATCGTGGTCAAGATAGCAACTCATCTGAACCCTCCCCTGGGTAGGATTGGGGAACAACTCAACCATGGCCAGGCCGCTTTCATCCGTGGATACGGTTGCGACATTCGAATAGATATAAGCGCCGTTGGCATCGCGCATTACCAGCCGGTAAAAGCTGAGTCCGGGGAGCGATTCCTGGTCAATATGTGAATCATTGGCCCGGACCTGGCCGGGTTGGACCTGTGAAATGGCATTCCAGTGCTCCCCATCTTCGCTGCGTTGCAATACCAGACTGCTTTGATCCAGTGAAAAGTTGGAAGCGACTTGCCAGTCCAACCGCACTGCACCTCCAGAGATTTTCCTTGCCTGCAATTGGACGCTGCCGTCGGCAAGGACGATACAAGTAGCCGCCTGATCAGGGTAAGTATTGGCGATACCCAATGTATTGGAATTAGGAGCCAGGTTGAACCCGGTACTGGAATAGCTGCAACCAGCTCCCAGGGTATTCGGATTGGAAATGACACCCATAAACGGTTGGAATTCACGGACTACGTAAATCCGGCCATCCGGACCTAAGCGCATGGCCCGCATCCAGTTGCTTTCCGTAGTGACATTGTACATAGATGCCTGGATGGTGGCCTGTACACCGGAAGACAGGTCAAACTGGCGAAGGCTTTGGAAATTGGTGATGTAAAGCACCTGATCGTTGGGACTGAAGACGGTCCCGTAATCCTGGGTAAATCCGGTCAGGACAATTGGGTTGGAAACGGTTCCGGTGCTGTTGTCATAATCCACGATATCGCAGGTCCCTCCGTTGTAAATAGGGGAGGCCAGACGGGTACCACTGTTGTTGGGGGTAAGGTAGCCCAGTTTGCCCACCGAAGAGGTGACATTAGTTCCGGCGCCGGAAATAACCGGCGAAAGGGCAATACCGGTGCTGGTAAGCAACCAGGACAGATAATTGTTGCCGGGATATTCATGGGTAATGATCCACCAATCTACCCCATTGCAGTGTCTGATGGCAGTAACTTTTTCGCCGACGCTGGCGCCATTGTACAAAAATTGATTTTTCAGGGTAACAGAGCCAAGGCCGCCATTGAGGTTCATATTGACGATGGAGTAGGCAAAATTGGTGGAGCCATTGGAGTAAGGAACGGATATCACATAATAGATGCCGGGATTTGCAGGCTGGGCGACGATCAAGGCAGACTGGGTAGTGGTACCGCTACCTGTCAGACCGGTTCCGTTGGGCATGACCTGGTGAGTATTGGTCCAAACGGTCCCTCCATCGGTATAGAAGAGCAAATTTCCTGTGGTACTGTCACAGATGGATGCGGTTCCTTCAGTCGTGTTGACCACCGATCCATTGTACACAACCGGAGGACCACCATTGAAATTGATACCAGCACCGTTGCCGAATACCCAGATATTGAACTGGTTTTGGCCGCTAAGTCCTGAGAATGAAAACAAGACAAAGCAGGCTAAAAAAACATAGCGTGAGAAGGGCGATTTGCCGTTGAGGCGTTGAAAAAAAGTGATTGACATGGTGCTGTTGAATGATTGAACACGTTTCGCTTCATGTAAGATAACTATTTAGAGAATCAACGCCTAAAAATTAGCGTCTGGCGACCATTTTTTTCGCATCTCCTCGCCTATCTCTAAAGCGGGATACTTATGCCGAATGTATTCTATCGATTGTTAATATGTGCCTTGATACGGATACTTCCGCTGCAATTGCTGGAGGTTTGGCAGGTATCTACTATTTCCTCAATCAAACACAATCGGCTCTGCCGGCCCTGGAAACTTAGGTCCGGTTCCCAGGATATAGCAATCCAGGAAAGCCTTGACCCTGGCCAGGTACTCGCGGGCCATCACTTTGGCTGTACTGCGACTATCGACCGGATCTTTGGCGATGTAGCCGTAAGCTTCCATGTCGTGGGCCCGTGCGATGAAGATGGCACGTTGTACATGAAAGCGTTGGCTGACTACGATGATCTTTTGTTGACCAAATACCAAATTGGCACGGACGACTGAATCGAGGGTCCTGAACCCCGCATGGTCGTTGACGATGTGCCTGGCTGGGATCCCACGTTTGACCAATTCCTCCCGCATGTCCTCCGTCTCATTGTAGTATTCAGAGCCATTGTCGCCACTGACAATGATTCTCTTCACTTTGCCGGATTTGTAGAGCCTGACTGCGGCATCGATCCGGTGGAAGAAATAGGCATTCTTCAAGCCACCTGCCAGAATCCGGCTGGTGCCGAGGAGAAGGGCGACGTCACAGGAGGGGATGTCAGCCGTATCTTCAAAGATGGCTTCGTTGGAAGAGGAGACGACATAGAGATTGATCCCCACCACGAACAAAACCAAAGCGATGATTCCAATCAGGCTGAATTTCAGGCTCCTCTTAAAGAATCGCTTGGTGAAGATTCGTTTCATCCGCCGGCGTTTTTGAAGCGGTAGCCTTCCTTGCGAAGGATCTCTCCAACCTGGGTCCGCTTCTCACCTTGAATGATGATCTCTCCATCCTTCACTGAACCACCAGTGCCACATTTTGACTTGAGCATTTTACCGAGGTCCTTCAGATCATCTTCATCCCCGATAAATCCTTTGATTACAGTCGCGATTTTATTTCCCTTAAAGCGCTGCAAATGAATCCTCAAGTCCTGTTGGTTGGGAGCGAGGGTATCATCACCGTCTCCGAATTCATTGTCATAGCCAAAGTCTGGATCGGTCGAGTAGACAAATCCACCGGAGCTGCTGTTGTTTTTATTTTTCTTTGCCATGGGAGGATAAAGATAAGGGATTTTTTTCCTTACCTGTCAGTCCCCAGATCAGTCCAAACAGCATTCCAGCTACCCCGAGCATAACGGTGAAAAGTCCAAAGCTGAAGAATGTCAAAGGTGCCCCCATGAGGCTGAGCAAAAAGGCGAGGAACCCTAACACCGTAACCGCCCAGGAAATGATGATCACCAGATTGGCCCGCTGATTCCATTCACTGAGTTTGTTTGGTTGATGCCATTCGCCCAGTTTCCTGAGTTTGTCCGGCTTGGTCAGTTTTTTCCTTTTGCACCGTTTAAACTTCAGTTTGTGCCGCTTTATCCGTGTAATGGTTTCGGCCATTTCCATGCCCGGTAAATCTGAATGGCTGGACGATGAAACCATCTGGCTCTGAGGGGCGTCGGAGCTTGCTTCAGCTTCGGTGCCGTTTGCCTGGACATCGGAGGTTAGGAGCAAAAAGATCACAAAAAGTAAAGAAAAGCCTTTCATACCCTTAATCTAACTATGGTTTTCCAAAAAGGGAATTGTAATTTTCCCCTATGAATCGGATTGGATTGTGTGTGCTGGTTTTGTTGATGGTGGGAAAGCTCGGGTATGGACAAACCTATCTCACTAAGATCAGTGGGAAGGTGGTGGACCGCAATACGGGGCGGCCGGTGGAGGGAGCCAAGTTGGTACTCCCAGCCTTGGAGATCGCCACCTTATCGGATGAATTGGGAAAATACGAGATTGAAGATGTTCCTGCCGGACGATACGTTTTAGAGGTAACCCACTACGAGCACGAACCAAAGTCCTATCCCGACCTGTTGGTCGTGTCGGGGAAACAGATGGTACTGAATGTCGAACTGGAATATCTAACCTACAATTTGGAGACAGAGGGATTGTATGCCATTCCCAACCCAAAATTGTCTTCTATGGAGCTTTTTTCACATTCCATATCCGTAGAAGAAACCAAGCGGGTTGCGGCCGTATTTTTTGATCCGGCCAGGTTGGCACCCACTTTTCCCGGCGTGGTACAATCTGATGACCAGGCCAATCACCTGATCATTCGGGGAAATTCTCCCCATGGGGTTTTATGGCGGTTGGAAGGAGCAGAGATCATCGCCCCCAACCATACTTCCAACGCAGGAACCGCAACCGATCGTCCAACCCTCACCGGGGGCGGAGTCAGTATGCTCAGCACCCAACTCCTCAGCAATTCAGAGTTTTCAAGAGGCTCTTTTTCGGCCGGATATGGAAATGCGCTCTCTGGTGTATTTGACCTCGGTTTCAGACCCGGCAATAAGAACAAAACTGAGTTTACCGTGCAAACGGGCTTACTGGGAATTGATCTCAGCGCAGAAGGTCCATTAAAAAAAGGTGGCAAAGCTTCCTATCTGGTCAATTACCGCTACTCCACGGTGGGGCTGCTCTCTCTGCTGGGGGTTCCCCTCGGCGATGAGGACATTCGCTACCAGGACCTGGCCTTTAACTTTGATCTCCCCACTGAAAAAGCCGGGGATTTCTCATTTTTTGGTCTGCTGGGTAATAGCCGGAATGAATTTTCAGGCCAGGGGGTAGATAGTCTGGCCACCATCGACAAAGAACGGTTTGACATCCTTTTTACTGGTTCTTCGCAGATATACGGAGGCAACCACAAAATCACCCTTGGGGATCGGATGTTTCTAAAGTCTACAGTTGCCTGGTCTTCGACCAACCAATTTCGGGACAAAGCCTTCATTCTGGATTCTCTGGCAACGACTTCTCTGTCATCAGAACAGGACGTGCTCAATTACAGTCTCCTTTCTGCCAATTCCACCCTCAGTACTTCTACCCGTGGCAATGGACAATTGAAAGCCGGTCTTATTTTCAGCTACCGGGACTTTGAGGCGACCAGTATCTTCCGTGAGCCAGGTGTTGCGGAGCCTTACAACTTTGCCTCACAGGGAAGAAGGACGACCTGGCTCGGACAGGCTTTCCTGCAATGGGCGGTAAACCTGGGGAGCAGATTGCGGATGGATGCCGGACTCCACACCTTATATTACAGGATGAGTGATTCGTGGAGCGTGGAACCGCGGCTGGCCTTCAACTATTTCCTGAATGCAAAGATGCGTTTGAAAGCCGCTGCAGGAATTCACAGCCAGTTGCAGTACCCCGGCACTTATCTGAGTGGGCGGGAGGAAGTATCTCAAGGCTTGTTTGTGGATTGGAATACTTACCTGGGCTTCAGCAAGGCAAGGCACTACGGGCTGAGTTATGTTTGGTTGCCCAAGCCCACCTTCTCAGTCAATCTGGACGCTTATTTTCAGGACCTGTACAATATTCCCGTTTACCAGGATACCCAGCGTTTGTATTCAGTCCTGAATCTCTGGGATGGTTATGTGCAGGACAGGTTGATGAATACCGGAAAAGGCCGGAACTACGGGGTAGAAGGAAGTCTGGAGCGGAAATTGAGTGCGAATTGGTACACCCTTTGGTCCGGGACAGTATTCAGGTCAGAATACCTGGACAAAGATGGCAATTGGGCTCCCAGCAGATACGACAGCCGGTATGCGACTTCCTTGACTGCGGGGTGGGAGCGGGGCCGGGAAAATAAAAAAGGCAGGCTCAAGACATTTGGAGTTAATCTCAGAGGCGTCTACCGGGGCGGAATGCGGGCCCAGCCAATTGACCTGGATGCTTCCAGATTGGCCAAGCGGACCGTCTTTGACCAGACCAATGGGTTTTCAGAAGAACTACCCGATTATTTCCGGTTGGATATGCGGTTCATTCTCCGGGTAGACAAGCCCAAATTCACGGGTACGCTGGGGATAGACCTGCAAAATATGCTCAATACCCAGAATGTCTCTTACTATTATTATGATTTCCTTTCTGACCAACAGGAAACCCGCACCCAACTCGGCATCATTCCCAACCTGAGCTACCGCATGGAGTTTTAGGAGCAGAATTGTTGCATTGCCCATCAGCACACAATATATTCGACCATGAAGATATTAAATGCCTTTATCGCTGTGCTCTTCGCCTTGTTTGCCGCCTTTCAGTACAATGACCCGGATGGGATGACGTGGGTACTGATTTATGGATTTATAGCGGTTTTGGCTGGATTTGCTGTCTTCGGTAAGGTCTATCCGGATTTGAGTCTGGGCGCTTTGGTTTTGATCTGCGGGATCGCCCTGCTGCATCTTCCCGGAGCGATTGAGTTCTTTACCAATGGAGATGGAATCGGTCTGGCCCAGGGAATGTCCAATGAGTACCAATACATTGAGTTGATGCGGGAGTTCTTTGGGTTGGTATTGGCAAGCCTGGCGATGTTCGGGATTTACCGAAGTTCCCGGAGTATCAGCAAGGCCTGAATGGCTCCCATCGGCCCAATTTTGGCCTGGATGGCAAGGGATATCCGCTTGGGTTAAAAATTAAAGGGATTTATTGTGACTTTTATTCACATAGATATACACAGTAAAGCTGGTGATCAGGAAAGTTTGAATGGATAGAGCTGCACAGTGTATTATTCTCGGTCCTTTCTATAAAGCGCTGTAAACGAGAACGAAGCGAAAAGGTTACAGCCTGGAGAGGGAAAGTGCAGGTTCTTTTTATTCCAGAACAGTAGTTTAGAATCGTTATAAATAAAGATGAGGCAAATTAAAACGGCTTTGGTCGGTTTGAATATGATTTTATCCGGTATTATCTTGCAAGTCGATTCTGTCATAGGACTCATAGATTATAGAAAAATTACAGTACAGATGAGTAAATTTTTCGGCAAAAGGATCCCGATACACATTAAGGCAGTTTGGTTGTGTGCCGTACTCCTGATCGGATTCCAGTTTGCATTCGCCGGCCCCTCCTCAGAGGTAGCTGGCTTTGATTTTTATGGAGAGGCCCCAACTGCTCAGGCAGACTGGGATCTTCCAGGTTTCTCATTTTCAGGAGATCAGCCCGTTTCCGGGTTCGGTCTTGGTGAAGACGCAGAGGAATATTCATCAGACGGCAGCTCTACAGTTGCAGCCAATTACGACAGCCTTTACCTGACCCTGGCGGTGATGGTTGGAGTTCTCTTGATGGTTGTGCTCCTCCTTTTCTTTGTCGCTGCTAACCTGATCAACTTGATCCGGGTTAGAGAAGGCAAAGAAGCCTTTACTTTAAAAGGCACGATTGCTTACGCAAAGGAGTTGTCTCTGAATCCCTACCTGGCCAGCTTCGGGGGCTTCGCTGCTTTCGTAATCGGCCTGTTCATCATCGTTCCGATTGCTCGGGGCGTTGGTTTGTCACAGGGATATCAGCCTGACCAGCCGATTTGGTTTTCTCACGCGATTCACGCTGGTCAATACGAAATTGACTGTCAGTATTGTCATACTGGTGCTTCCAAGGGTAAAAACGCCTGGATTCCTTCGGTCAATGTATGTATGAACTGTCACAAGGCGGTTCAGGCGGGTAAAATCTCAGGTGAAAAAGAGATTGCCAAGATTTACACTGCCTACGAGAACGATGTGCCGATCGAATGGGTACGTATTCACAACCTCCCTGACCTGGCTTACTTCAATCACCAGCAGCACGTTGTCGCTGGTCAACTGGAGTGTCAGCAATGTCACGGTCCTGTGGAAGAGATGGACGTTGTTTACCAGTGGGCTCCTTTGAGCATGGGCTGGTGTGTCAACTGCCACCGTGAAACTGAAGTAAATTCTGATCTATACGACGCACTTGGTCGCGAGGATGTCCACACCGTAGAGGACATTGGCGGCTTGGCATGTGCACGTTGTCACTATTAATATAAAGGCTGAACCTACCACCAATGAGTAAAAATCATACATACTGGAATGGCCTTGAGCAATACCATGCCAAGCCGGATTTTCAGCAGGGACAAAAGGATGAATTCCTGGAAGACCTACCCATAGAAGAGTCGTTCTCGGAGGAGAAGCTCGGGCTGAACACCAACCGTCGTGACTTTCTGAAGATATTCGGATTTGGCTTGACGGCTGCTGCTTTAACTGCATGTGTAGAAAAGCCAGTTCGGAAAGCTATTCCTTACGTTATCAAGCCAGAGACCGTTACCCCCGGGGTTGCAGCTTGGTATGCTTCCACCTGCGGTGGTTGCGCAGCCGGTTGCGGTGTCCTTGTCAAGTCTCGCGAAGGACGTCCGATCAAGATCGAAGGAAACAGAGAGCATGCCCTCAACCAGGGTGGCGTTTGTGCAACGGGTCAGGCCACTGTGCTTGACTTGTATGACAATGCACGCCTCATGGCACCGAAGGGCAAAGAAGGCAAGATGACCTGGGCCAATGTGGATTCTGCTCTCGGGCAGGTTTTCAACAGCTCCAGTAAGGTTGCGGTTGTTTCCAATACCATTACCAGCCCTTCCGGTCGTGGTATCATTAAGAAGTTCCTGAAGAATTTCCCCAACGGGCGCCACATTCAATATGATCCGGTTTCTTATCACGCACTTGCCGCAGTTCACACTGATGGTGGTGAGATGATGACCATTCCCGGCTACCATTTTGACAAAGCGGAAGTGATCGTCAGCTTCGAAGCTGATTTCCTCGGAAGTTTCTTGTCCGGCCCTGAATTTACCAAAGGTTGGTCCAAGCAGCGTCACCTGGATCCTGATCATCCCAAGATGTCCAAGCATTTCCAGTTTGAGTCTCGGATGAGTCTCACCGGATCCAATGCTGACCTCCGTGTCCCAATGAAGCCTTCTCAAGTGGCAGGTGCCTTGGTTGCACTCTACAACGAGATTGTAGGTGGTTCCAGCGCAGGGTTTGCCGGTACTGGCAATGCCATCAGCCGCGCTGCCAAAGCCTTGAAGAAGGCTAAAGGCAAGTCCATCGTAGTTTGTGGGGTCAACGATGTTGACATGCAAACCGTGGTTAAAGCGATCAATACTGAATTGCGCAATTACGGTGCAACTTTGGATATGTCTAACCCGAGCTACCAGGCTCAGGGCAATGACAAAGCCATGATGGATTTCGCCAAAGGAGCTGCTTCTTATGATGCAGTCATCTTCATTGACGATGCCAACCCGGTTTATGACTTTATGGGTGGTGCTGAATTGGCCAAGAATCTTGCCGATGTTCAGTCCATCTACTTTGGGACCAAGGAAAATGAAACTTCTAAGGTCTCTAAATATGTACTCGCCCAGAACCACACACTTGAGAGTTGGGGTGATGCACAACCACGTAAGAATTACTTTGGTATTCGCCAGCCCTTGGTTCGGCCTCTATATGACACCCGTCAATGGGAAGAATGTCTGCTGAAATGGAGCGGTGACAATACCAGCCTTTATAAGTATATCCAGAATACCTGGACCGCTGTCAACACTGGTGGTGGATCATTCAGCTCTTTCTGGGAAGAAACCGTGCGGACCGGTTTTGTTGAAGTTGGTGCCGTAGCCGCAGCCATCAATGAGTTGGTTGAGGAAGCTGAGCACGGAGACGGTCACGAAGATCATCATGCAGATGGAGACCATGGCGTGGACCATGAAGTTGTGGCTGAGGAAGTCGAGCTTGTAGCTCCAGTACCTTCTTTTGATGCTTCCGGTTCTGCCCGTACCCTGTCTTCTGCTTACCAGGCCGGAGAAAAAGGTTCCGGCTTTGAACTGGTCATCTTCGAGTCTACCAATATGCGGACTGGTCGTTCTTCGAACAACCCTTGGTTGCAAGAGCTTCCCAATCCAATTTCTAAGGTGACTTGGGACAATTACATTTCCGTTCCTTATTCTTATGCGATGGAGCAGAAGTGGGAAGATGGGATGACCGTAACCCTGGGTGCCAGTGGAGCCTCTGTTACCGCCCCGATTGTGATTCAGCCTGGTCAGGCGAATGGCACCCTTGCCATTGCAGTCGGTTATGGCCGGGATGAAATCATAGGTAAAGTAGGTGCCGGGGTAGGGGTTGATGTTTATCCAATGGTTGCGGCCAAGGGAAACAACTTCAGCTACTACGGTACTGAGGCAAGTGTGTCAGCAACTGGCGACAAAGTTGATCTGGCCAAGACCCAGACTTATATCGGCTACGAACTGGAAGACAAGCGTGAGCAAGTCGAAGACCGGATCAGCGATTATATCGTCAAAGAAACCACGCTGGGTAAATACGATGAGAACCGTGCTGCAGGCAATAAGCGTCTTTCCAGCCACCACATGATTTCCCTCTGGGATGTCCATGATAAGAAAGGACACCACTGGGCAATGGCCATTGACCTGAACAAGTGTACAGGTTGTGGTAGCTGTATCGTCAGTTGTAATGCGGAAAATAATATTCCAGTAGTAGGTAAGCAGGAAGTGCTTGTTCGCCGTGAAATGCACTGGATGCGGATAGACCGCTATTATAAAGGAGATCCTTCGGATCAAAGCGGGGGTCTTGAAACCTTGCACCAGCCGATGCTGTGCCAGCACTGCGACAACGCTCCTTGTGAGACCGTCTGTCCTGTACTCGCTACCGTTCACTCCGATGAAGGATTGAATCAGCAGGTTTACAACCGCTGTATTGGTACACGCTACTGTGCCAACAACTGTCCTTATAAAGTACGTCGTTTCAACTGGTTCAGCTACTACTGGAACGACGATTACAAGGATGTCAACTATATGCAGCGTGAAAAAGTCGGTCGCCTGGTTTTGAACCCTGACGTTACAGTTCGTGCACGTGGAGTCATGGAAAAATGCTCCTTCTGTGTACAGCGTATCCAGGAGAAGAAGCTGAAGGCCAAAACTGAAATGCGCCGGCCACATGATGGAGAGATTCAAACTGCATGTCAGCAGTCATGTCCTTCTGATGCGATCATCTTTGGTGATCTGAACGATGGAGAGTCTCAAATTTCCAAATTGTATCGCTTCAACATGCGTGGGTACCACGCGCTTGAGGATGTGAAAACGCTTCCTTCAGTGTTGTACATGACGAAAGTCCGCAACAAGGATGAAGGTGATCACACTGGCGGTCACGAAGAAGAAAACGCATAGTATAAATAGAACACAAAGGATAAAAGCACCTTATGTCTACATATATTTCACCCATACGGAACGTCGAAGTGCAAGGTGGTATGAATTACCACGATGTCACTGAAACCGTTCTGAAACCGTTGGAGTCAAAGCCAAATAAGTTGTGGCTCTTGTCTCTTGGTTTGTCCTCTATTGCCTTGGCAATAGGCCTTTATTGTATCGGTTATACACTTTTTGTGGGTATCGGTTCATGGGGGCTTGACAAGACAGTAGGATGGGCCTTTGACATTACAAACTTCGTATTCTGGGTCGGTATCGGTCACGCAGGAACCCTGATTTCAGCGATTCTTTTGCTTTTCCGTCAGACCTGGAGGAATTCAATCAACCGTTCTGCGGAGGCGATGACCATCTTCGCGGTTATATGTGCGGCATTGTTTCCCCTGATCCACATGGGACGTCCCTGGTTGGGAGCTATGTGGGTATTCCCATTGCCAAACACACGTGGACCACTTTGGGTTAACTTTAACTCACCACTGCTTTGGGACGTATTTGCAATTTCGACTTATTTCTCGGTCTCTTTGGTATTCTGGTACCTCGGCTTGGTTCCTGACTTTGCCACCGTACGTGACCGCGCCAAGAATAAGATCGCCAAAGCTGTTTATGGTAGTCTGGCCCTCGGCTGGAATGGTTCTGCCAGAACCTGGTACCGATTCGAGCTGGTTTCATTGATCCTGGCTGGTTTGGCGACGCCGCTGGTACTCTCGGTTCACACCATCGTATCCTTTGACTTTGCAACCTCGGTTATGCCGGGATGGCACACCACGATTTTCCCTCCCTACTTCGTTGCAGGAGCGATCTTCTCCGGATTCGGAATGGTGCAGACCCTTTTGGTGGTCATGCGTAAAGTGTACAAATTAGAGAATATGATCACCATGGGCCACATGGAGGCGATGGCTAAAATCGTCTTACTGACTGGTTCTCTGGTAGGTATCGCTTATGGTACGGAATTCTTAATGGCTTGGTACTCTGGTAACCACTTTGAGTCCTTCGCCTTTGTCAACCGTGCCTTTGGACCTTACTGGTGGGCTTACTGGACCATGATTTCCTGTAATGTAATTACTCCTCAGCTATACTGGTTTAAGAAGGTACGTACCAATATGTTGCTCACGTTTATCCTCTCGATTTTTGTAAATATCGGGATGTGGTTTGAGCGATTTGTGATCATCGTTACCTCCCTGCACCGTGATTACCTTCCTTCCAGTTGGTCTTACTACGAGCCAACCTGGATTGAATTCGGAATCCTGCTGGGAACCTTCGGCATCTTCTTCACCTTCTTCTTCCTATTTGCGAAGTTCTTCCCGACGGTGAACATGTTCGAAGTCAAAACACTCATTCATTTACCAACCCAAGAAGAAAAGACTCATGAGCAACAACCTGCAGAAGTTCCTGTTGGGTAAATACAAAAGCCCAGACGCAATCTCCGCCGGGGTAGAAGCGCTCCAGGCTAAGGGGATTAAGGTATATGACGTTTACTCCCCCTTTCCCATTCACGGGATGGAGCATCTCCTTGGGTTCAAACGTTCACGCCTGACCATTGCTGCATTTATCTTCGGTTTAACCGGTACCTTATGTGCAGTCTTGATGCAAGTTTATATGCTGGTCTGGGATTGGCCCATGGACATTGGAGGCAAGCCTGCCTTTCAAGGTCCGGCTTTGGTCCCGATCGGATTTGAACTAACGGTTCTCTTTTCTGCCTTTGGAATGGTATTTACCTTCTTGTTTGTCAATAAACTCTTCCCTTGGAAGAAGGCAATTCTCTTTGACGACCGGGTAACCGACGACGTCTTTGTGGTTGCCGTCGATCAGGCCAAATTGAATGGCAATAAGGCTGAAGCTGAAGATATCATGAAAGCTTCTGGTGCTTATGAGGTCGCTGAGCAGGAAGTTGACGACCCTTATTTTGACGTTAATTTTTGATACTGGAATGAAGACCCAATCTGCATATCTTATAACATTAACACTGGCGGCAGCATTTATACTGTCATCATGTGGAAGTGACCGAAATGATCCGGGAATCCAGTTTGCACCTGAGATGTACAGCTCGATTCCTTATGAGCCTTTCACTCAGGATACGGATAGTTTTGCGCCTTTCAAGGACCGGCGGAACCAACAAATTCCACCTGAAGGAACTATTGCCAGAGGCCAGTTTGCCTCTTATGATATCCCAAACTCTGAGGACGACGCTGTTCGTCACAGCGATGAGGTTAAGAACCGGATCAATCCAATCCGTCGTACCGCTGCTGTAATGGAGGAAGGTAAGGAACTCTATCTCCGCTTTTGCGGTGCTTGCCACGGTGAAAAAGGAGCCGGGGACGGTAAAGTTTCTCAACACGATGCGATCAATCCAACTGCGTACAATGCAGGTGCTATCGCAGAATACACTGCTGGTGAAGTATACTACGTCATCATGCATGGCAAAGGTGTGATGGGAAGTTATTCTTCTCAACTGAGCTATGAAGAACGTTGGAAGGTTGCCCATTATGTCGAAATGCTGCAAGGAAAAGAGATGGCTCCTGAACGTGAGTTTTTCGACGCTTCTATGATCAACACCAATGACTTCATCAAAAAGGAGGAATACGAAGAGGTTTATGCCCTTCAGAACGTCGAATTTGAAGTAGGTGGTGCTCAAATCACGAGCGCTGGATTGAAGACTTTGGATATGGTGACTAAATTTCTCGCCAAGGAAAAAGACCTGATTGACAAGCAGCGGTTGATGATCCAATTTGAAGGACATACCGATTCCGACGGGGACAGCACTGCCAATGTATTGCTTTCTGAGCAGCGTGCGCAGGCAGTTGCCGACTATGTAATCGGAAAAGGCGGTAATCCCAATAAAATAAATGCAGTGGGTTATGGATCATCCATGCCGGTTGCAAGGGGAGAAGGAGCTGAATTCAAGGCGCGTAATCGCCGTACTGAAATCAAGATCCTGAAAAAGAAATAGTAGTCATTCTTCTGAGATAACACTGACAATTAAAAGCGATGGCTGGACATCAAAATAAGTTAGAAGAAGCTAAACCTTTCAAGTTCACAGGCAATTATACCCGGAACTTCCTGGGTATGGTTGTGGTAGGGATCGTTTTGATCTTTGCTGGATTTGGACTCACCAAGATTGGTGGAGATGATCACGGTGGACATGGAACCGATCACGAGCAGCATGATGGAGATCATGAGGAGGGAACCTCCCATGAAGGAGATCATAGTGATGCCGGTGGTATCATGCATTTTACGGCTGATCCGGGGCATGGTGAAGACCATGGCGCAGGTCACGGTGAAGAGCACGGTGACGGTCATGGAGAAGAGCATTTAGGCTATGGAGCCTTTAATGATAAGACAGATGGCACTTGGCGCCGCGCTTATGTTCACCATGAGCAAATCACGCTTGCCGGTGAAGATGGTGAGGACATCCTGGTGGACGGAAAGCCAGTCATCAGCGGAGCCCATCACCATCCAAGTGATATTTCCAAGTTTGGAGCCAGTCTCCTGGGAGGTACTTTCTGGTGGCTTTGTATTGCCCTCTTTGGTGTCTTCTTTATCGCGGTTGGCTATATGTCCAATGCAGGTTGGTATATCTCAGTGAAGCGTATACTGGAACCCTTTTACAGGTTCCTTCCCATCGGTGCCCTTGTCATGCTGGGTATCTTCTTTCTTTTTGGAGGAGAGATTTGGGATTGGCGGTTCTATGAACTGAATAAGATGGACGGCGACAAGCAAGTCCTCTTCGATACTTTGATTGACGGTAAAACTCCTTTGCTGAGCGTAGTCTTCATTTTGGCTACAGGTGTTCTGATCATTGGACTTTGGACATTCTTTGGGCACATGTTGCGTCAAAACAGCCTTAAAGAGGAAAAGCTTGGCGGCTTGGAATTCCACAAGAAAAATGTTCGTCTTTCTGCAGCTTTCCTTCCCATTTTTGCCCTTGGCTTTTCATTGACCTGCTTTGTTTGGTTGATGTCCCTAGAGCCTCACTGGTTCTCAACGATTTATGCAGTTTACTGTTTTGCCGGGCTCTTCGTGAGTGGTGCATTGGTTACGAACCTGATTGCCATCCACCTGAGTGAAAAGAAACACCTCCCCGAGTTCGGAGATGAGCACAAGCATGACTTGAGTAAGTTTATGTTCGCTTTCTCTGTATTCTGGGCTTATATCTGGGTATCACAGTTCCTCCTGATCTGGTACGCTAATATTCCGGAAGAGACATTTTACTATGCCTTCCGCTTCGAGAACTATTACTTCCTGTTTGCAGCGAACTTCGTATTGAACTTTGTCTTCCCGTTCCTGGCATTGATGACCCGGAACTCCAAGCGGAACAATATCTCAATTCGGGGTGTATCCAGGGTAATGATCATAGGACGCTTCCTCGATATTTTCCTTCTGATTGCTCCGGGTGCGCTTGGTGCGGATTGGGGATTTGGGGATTTGGTGATGATGGCGGGTGCCTTTGTGATGATGGGAGGAATCTTCCTTTACATCGTATTCAAAGGATTTGAGCAAGCCGATATGGTCCCCAAGAAGCATCCATACTATCAGGAGAGTGTCAATCACTCCACAGGGGTCTAATTTCTGATCAATATAGACACTCTAGTGAATATTCAGTTATTTTTGAAAGAACAAGAGTATTATAAAAGCATATGATCATCCGAGCAATATCAGCCAAGAACACTAAGACCTTTCGGTCTCCGATCCGGCAGTTTCGAAACGTATCCCTGACGATACTTTCGTTCCTGATGTTCCTGGTGGTGCAGCAGGATCTGAAAGCAGCCGATGCAGCAAACGGCGATGTTCTCTTTAAAGCGAACTGCGCACGCTGTCACAGCGGAAACCTTCAGGTGAACAGCACCGGACCGGCCCTCTTTGGCATTTTTGAAAGGGTACCTAGCCGGGAGTGGCTTTACCCCTGGATCAAAAACAGTGCTGCAGTTATCGCTACCGGTGATGATTATGCAGTGAAGATCTGGGAGGACAACAATAAGAGTCCTATGCAGGCGATGCCTCACCTGACTGACGAGAACATTGATGATATCCTTGCATGGATTGAAGCATGGACCCCTCCTGTCAAAGAGGAAGGCGCTTCAGATGTGAAGATGTTCGGAGAAGATGAAGGTTTGTCCTCTATGCGGAACGCCATCATTCTTTTGGTATTGGTCATCGTATCGTTGCTTGGTTTCATTGCACTCCAGGTAGCAAAGCTGAGAGGAATCGAATTTTTCGCCGGAGTCAACTGGGATAAGTTGAATGCAAGGTTATTCCTTGGCTTCTTCGTGGTTGGTATGATCGGGGTTTTCTGGTCCACCAGAATTTTCTACGATTACTTCCTGTTTGACAACGCAGCTTCAGAGCACGGAACCGAAATTGACAGTCTGTTCTGGATCACCATGGCGGTGGTTATGATGGTCTTCGTGCTGACCAATGCGGTATTGTTCTTCTTCTGCTACCGATATGGTAAAGATGGGGGCCGTAAAGCGAAATATTATCCTGAGAACAACAAGCTGGAAATGATCTGGACCGTTGTTCCGGCAATCGTACTTACTATCCTCGTAATCTTTGGTATTCGTACCTGGGGTAGCGTAATGGGTTCTCCTGACGATGAAGACATGCTCTTGATCGAAGTTAGTGGAGAGCAGTGGGGCTGGAACCTGCGTTATACTGGTGACGACCGTAAACTCGGGGATGTTGATGTTCGACTGATTCAAGGAGCGAACATTCTCGGTGTTGATACTACCGATGAGCATACCGCGGATGATTTCATCTCTAATGAACTTGTCCTGAAGAAAGGTCAGCGGGTTGACCTCAAGATACGTTCCCGAGACGTGCTGCACAGTGTATATCTCCCTCATTTCCGGGTGAAGATGGATGCTGTTCCTGGCATGGATACCCGTTTCCACTTTGTTCCGAATCAAACTACGGAAGAGTACCGTGAGTACCTGAAGACGAAGTCACAATACGCTGTAGTGGATACAATTCTTCAGATTGAGAAGGAGAACATTGATATCGTCAATGGTGACACCATCAGGACGGTTGAAAACGTTATTGATACCGTGTATCATTATGAGGTATTCGACTTTGAACTGGCTTGTACTGAGATTTGTGGCCGTGGTCACTTCTCTATGCGCAAAGTTGTGAAAGTGTTGGAGCCAGAAGCATGGGACAAATGGTATGATTCGATCAAGGTAAATAATATGGCTGTCAACCTGGGCTACGTTCCGGTTGAAGGTGTCAAACCTGATGCGAATGAAGGGGATCTGGCCGATCGTGCCGGTGCTCCTAAAGAAGAAGGTATTTTAGAATAATTTAAAAGAATATAGATAGTCATGGCAGAGTCTATTTCAATTACACAAAATTCTCACGGACATGATCACGGGCACGATGATGCTCATGACCATGAGCACCATGATAATTTTGTGACCAAGTACATTTTCAGCCAGGACCACAAGACAATCGCTAAACAATTCATGTTTACAGGAATTGCGATGGCTATGATTGGCTTGTTTATGTCACTGATTTTTAGGCTTCAGTTGGCTTATCCTGGCGTGAGCATGCCTTTCCTCGAATCCATTATTGGTAAATGGGGAGCGGATGGTGTTCTTGATCCGAACTTTTATCTTGCTTTGGTGACAATGCACGGAACCATTATGGTATTCTTTGTATTGACTGCCGGTTTGAGTGGAACTTTCTCAAACTTCCTGATACCGTTGCAGATTGGAGCAAGGGACATGGCTTCGGGCTTCCTGAACATGTTGTCCTATTGGTTCTTCTTTGTTTCCTGTACGGTGATGCTGATCTCTTTGTTTGTCACCAGCGGTCCTGCTGGTGGTGGATGGACGATCTATCCTCCTCTGAGTGCTTTGCCTCAGGCCAATCCTGGTTCAGGTTTGGGGATGGATCTCTGGTTGGCTTCCATGGCAATATTTATTGTCTCATCCCTACTGGGAAGTATTAACTATATCGTTACTGTACTCAACTTGCGTACACGAGGAATGTCGATGACTCGACTGCCACTAACCATTTGGGCATTCTTTGTAACAGCTATTCTAGGTGTCCTTTCATTCCCTGTCCTTTTCTCTGCAGCACTTCTGTTACTGATGGACCGTAACTTTGGTACCAGCTTCTTCCTCTCAGATATTTACATTGGTGGGGAGGCCTTGAGCAATGAAGGGGGATCGCCGATTTTGTTCCAGCACTTATTCTGGTTCCTCGGTCACCCGGAAGTATATATTGTGATCCTGCCGGCTTTGGGTATCGCATCTGAAGTCATCTCTACCATGTCTCGCAAGCCGATCTTCGGCTACCGGGCGATGATTGGTTCCATCCTTGCGATTGGTATCCTTTCTTTCGTAGTATGGGCTCACCACATGTACGTGACCGGGATGAATCCTTGGTTGGGAACAGTATTTATGCTGTTGACTCTGATCATTGCCGTGCCCTCGGCGGTGAAAGCCTTTAATTATATAACGACGCTTTGGCAGGGTAATCTGAAGTTTTCACCTGCGATGCTTTTCTCGATTGGTTTGGTGTCGCTCTTCGTATCGGGCGGTGTAACGGGGATTTTCCTCGGGAATGCCGCAATTGATATCCCGCTTCACGATACCTATTTCGTAGTGGCCCACTTCCACCTGGTGATGGGATCATCTGCCGCTTTCGGCTTCTTCGCCGGGGTGTACCACTGGTTCCCGAAAATGTTTGGACGGATGATGGATCACCGATTGGGTGTTGCTCACTTCTGGGTCACCTTCCTGTCGGTCTACCTGGTCTTCTTCCCCATGCACTTCATGGGAATGGGAGGGATGCCTCGTCGTTACTATACATTCTCTGAATTCCAATTCACGAATTTCGAAATATACCTTGACCTCTCTCAGTTCATCACCATTGCGGCGATCCTGGGTGTATTCGGTCAGTTCATCTTCCTGGGTAACTTCCTGATCAGCATATTCCGCGGAAAAGTTGCTCCAGCCAATCCATGGAATTCCAATACACTTGAGTGGACAACTCCAGTTAAGGTTGGTCACGGTAACTGGCCTGGTGCTATTCCTGATGTACACCGTTGGCCTTACGACTATTCACGTCCTGGAGGTAAGGAAGATTATATTCCACAGCATATTCCAGATGATGATCCGGATTGGTTCATCGACGTACCTGCTAAGCCAGCTACGCCTAAGAAAGCTCCTGTGTCTCCAACACCGACAGAGGCTTAACAGGGCAGTATATGAGTAACCGCAGAGCACCTATCGAAGTCTGGTACCGAAGAATCGGGAAAGCCTCGGTAGGTGCTGTGCTTTTCCTGATCCTTGTAGGCGGCATCGTTCGCAGTACAGGTTCAGGAATGGGTTGCCCGGATTGGCCAAAGTGTTTTGGTTTATTGGTTCCTCCAACAGAAGTGTCAGAAATTCCCGCAGACTTTTTCGCAAGCCACCCTGGGTACCAAACTCAGGAATTCAATGCTTTTCAGACATGGACAGAGTATGTCAACCGTTTGATCGGAGCACTGATCGGTTTGTTTGCTTTGGCTACTGCTGCTTTGTCTTTCGGTTTTTTCAAGAAAGATAAAAGGGTGGTTTTCCTCAGTGTTGCTGCACTGTTGATGGTAGGGTTTGAGGGATGGCTGGGGAAACTCGTCGTCGACAAGAATCTTGCCGGAGGCATGGTCACCTTGCACATGTTGGTGGCTATGGTAATTGTAGCAACCCTTATTACGGCAGTTTACTTCGCCGCCAGCCACAATCAAGATGAAGGAGCGACCCGGCCTAAAGGCCTGCCCGGACACCTGACCTGGTTAGGGATAGGTGTGGTCCTGGTCACATTGGCTCAAATTCTGGTTGGAACGCAGGTTCGTGAGGAAGTTGACGTTATAGCGGCCGGCATGAACATGGAGGGGAGAGAAACCTGGATTGATAGCCTTGGCGCATATTACAGTATTCACAAAGTCATCTGGATGGTCTTGGCCGTCGGAATGGTGATTTGGGCGAAGAATTTGCTGCAGGCCAAGGTTACCCGGCAATTTCGCTTCTTTGTTTTTGTGATTCTTGGCAGTTTGTTTGCAGAAATCCTCTTCGGGATGCTACTTTCCTATTTGAGTCTGCCACCGGTCCTGCAGCCATTGCATCTGCTGTTGGCTACAGTTATGTTTGCAGCTCAATTTGCAGTATTGATCAACTTGCTCGGTGTTGAGCGTGTCTTTAATAAACGGGCAAGTCAAAAAGAAATAGAAAACAGGCCATTGGCAAATGCAAAGTAATAAAGCAACATACCGTTTAGATCTGAAGGATGTGGTTCTGACGAGAGTCCGTGCTTACGCCCAGTTGATCAAGTTGCGCCTTTCTCTGTTGGTCGTATTCTCGGCCATATTCGGTTACCTGATGGCTCCCAACGTGCTCGGTGTTGATCCGGTCATGATGATCTGGTTGGCCCTGGGAGGACTTCTGGTAACGGGAGCTTCTAACACTTTGAATCAGGTACTGGAGGTAGAGTACGACGCACAGATGGCACGTACTTCCAAGCGTCCCTTGGTAAAAAATATGATCAGCTCTACCGAGGCGGTCATTTTTGCCTTGGTTTGCGGCATTGGAGGAATAGCCTTGCTGGCAGTGATGTTCAAGGGTCCTGTCCCTGCACTTCTCGGGATCATTGCCCTGCTGTCTTATGCATTCGTGTATACTCCCATGAAGCGGGTCTCACCGCTTGGGGTTTTAATCGGTGCCTTCCCCGGTGCAATGCCTCCGTTGATCGGTTGGGCCGCAGCTACAGGTGGACTGGAGGCTGGCGCCTGGATGCTTTTCCTGATTCAGTTCATCTGGCAATTTCCACACTTCTGGGCCATCGCCTGGCTTCAGGATGAAGAATACACCAAAGCAGGGTTTCAGATGTTGCCGGGAAATTCTGGTCCTTCCAAGTATACCGCTTCCCTGATCCTGATATACTCAATGCTCCTGATACCGGTTGGATTGTTACCTTATCATACAGGGATGATCGGTCCGATTACTTTAGGAGTATTGGTCCTGGCTGGGCTGGGTTTTACCTACAAAGCGTTCCTTTTGTATAAGAGAATGAACTCCAAAGGTGCTTTGGGGGTTATGTTCGCATCATTCATTTATCTACCGGTCATCCAGATTGCGATGATGATTGGCAAATTTTAGGAGGTGTTATGAACATGGCAGCCAGCGAAGAAAAAAAATATGTGATCCATCCAGCGAAGTTTACGCTTTGGATCTTTATCGTCACCATCATCCTCTTTTTTGGAGGGTTGACGAGTGCCTATATTGTCTCGAAGGGGATTGAGGCAGAGAAAGACATGTGGCACTTCTTTGAATTGCCAAGCATGCTGTGGTACAATACTGCAGTAATCATTGTCAGTTCAATTATGCTTCAGGTCGGTTTGTGGGGAGCCCGTAGGGGCGATTTTGGCAGGGCCAAGACGGGATATGGTCTAACCTTTTTGCTGGGTATCCTTTTTCTGGTTGGGCAAGTTGTAGCCTGGTCGGTATTGGATGGTGAAGGGGTATTGTGGGGAGCCGGGGGTAGCAACTCCGGAAACTATTTGTATATATTAACAGCCGTTCACGGTTTTCACATCGTTGCCGGGCTCATCTACGTGGGCGTTATACTTTTCAACCTGAGTAGAGGAAAGTACAAACCGGGAAAGATTGTGGGTATCGAGAATTGCGCAACCTTCTGGCATTTTTTAGGTTTGCTCTGGCTTTATTTATTTATATTTTTGTTGATGAATCAGGGTGAAACCTTGGTTTAAGACTCTGGAAAAAACACTGTAAACAAGAAGATGGCTCAAACTTCCACTATTTCTGCAAAGCCCTCATGGACGGGAGGAAGGAAACCTTTCAAAGCTTCCTACGGGAAGCTTATGATGTGGTTCTTCCTGATGTCTGATGCATTTACATTCGGAACCTTCCTGGTGATGTATGGCGCTATTCGTTTTAGTAGCAGTGTCAATTGGGCGGACCCGGAAGCTGTATTCACGCACTTTCCTTTACTTCACGAGTGGTTCCATATTGATGCTCCTTTGGCTTTCGTAGGTCTGATGACCTTTATTTTGATTGCTTCATCGGTAACCATGGTACTCGCAGTAGAGGCTGGACACCGAATGGATAAGAAAGCAGTGGAAAAATATATGCTCTGGACCGTTATCGGTGGAGCAATGTTCCTGGGATGTCAGGCTTATGAGTGGTACCACTTTATCCTTGGTACGCATTATGGAAGTATGGCGGGTTCAATTCATCTCATGGATGGAACCGTCGCACAGTTCATGTCTGATACAACTGCGCAAATCATGAACGGTACTTATGCAGGAACACTGCTAAGTCTGGGGGATGGGGGAGCAGTGTCTATCAGTGCTGCCTCTGGCTTCTCTGATGCGGTACTCCCGACCTCGGAAATGCTCAATACTGCCCTGCTTCCCGGAGGAATCATTGAAGGTGGTGCTTTTAACAGTGCGCATGAATCAATCGTTTCAGGGGCGAACTTGATTTCCAATCAATACTGCCAGAACGAATCGTTTGCCAATTTCTTCTTCTTTATCACCGGATTCCACGGTAGCCACGTTGCATCTGGAGTCTTTATCAACTTCTTGGTTTACCGCCAGGTTCAAAATGGTGTGATGGAGAAGAGAGGACATTATGAGATGGTAGAAAAAGTAGGTCTGTACTGGCACTTTGTAGACCTCGTATGGGTATTTGTCTTTACCTTCTTCTATCTCGTTTGATACTTTATTAATTAACCTAGTAAGATAATATAAGCTCATGGCTGGCATCGAGGATCCCTATCAACACCCGGACATTCACAATCATCATGACGAAGAGCATGGTGTATCGTCCCGGAAGAAGATCTGGAAAGTATTCTGGATTCTTCTTGCACTCACAGTTGCGGAATTTGTGATTGCATTTGCAATGCCCAGAGGTACCGTACGACATGTGACATTTATCCTAATGACACTGGTGAAAGCCTTTTATATCGTGGCAGAGTTTATGCACTTGCGTCAGGAAGTAAAAAGCCTGATTACGACTATTCTGATCCCGTTGGTCTTTGTGGTTTGGCTGGTTCTGGCATTGTTGCTGGAAGGCGGATTCTACCAGGGCGGCTGGTTCGGTTATTGAGTCAAATAAGCACCTATGCGAAAAAAGGCAGGACCTTTTCTCATCCTCTTTATCATGCTGGTCGCCCCGATAATTGTGGCATTGTTACTGAACACGGGCACCCACTACAAAGAAGTTATTCCCATACTCAGTCCAAAATATCCGGATCCAGGCGGCGGCCTGGATTCGCTGTATCATACAATTGGAGATTTTTCCTTTACCACTCAGAACGGTAAACCCTTCAATGAGGATAGCCTTGATGGACATATTTATGTGGCTGATGTTTTCTTTACTACCTGTACCGGTATTTGTCCCAAACTGAGCACCAATCTGAAGGAGCTTCAGCGCTATCTGGAGGAGGCCAATGATACTTTGGTTAAGATCGTGTCTTTTTCGGTCGATCCGGAGACCGACAGCGTCCCTACTTTACGTGCTTATGCTGACGAATATGGGATAAAGGACCAAAGGTGGTACCTGTTGACTGGAAACAAAGAGCAGCTTTACGATGTTGCACATAATGACTTCTTCTTCAGTGCCACTGAGGACAGCACCGAGACCATCAGGTTTGTGCATGACGAGACCCTGAGGCTGATAGACAAAGAAGGAAGGATCAGGGGAGAGTTTTACAATGGCACTGATGAGGAACAGATCAAAACTCTGATCGACCACGTTAAGTTATTGAAATTCGAATATGAGCACGCTGAAGAGTAATGACCGCTTTTATATTCCTTTGATAGGAGGCCTTTCCGTCATCGTTCCTCTTGTGGTTGCATTTTTGATCTTCGGTAACAAGGCAGAGAAAGACATTTTCGGAGACGTATCTTTTTTGCCTACTCTGAATGCCATCATCAACTCCACCGTTTCGGTATTGCTGGTCCTCGGCCTGGTATTTATCAAGCGGAAACAAATCAAGTTGCATCGCTTTGTGATGCTTTCCGCCTTTGTGCTCTCCGCGCTCTTCCTGGTCTCTTATATCATCTACCATTACGGAGCCGACTCAGTGCCTTACGGAGGCGAGGGAGCAGCAAAAGTGATTTATCTCATCATACTGGGCACACATATTCTTTTGTCCGTGATAGTGCTCCCCCTGGCCTTTTTTGCTATCTATCGGGGTCTAACCGACCAAATTGCAAAGCATAAAAAAATTACAAGGTGGGCCTGGCCCATCTGGCTATACGTTTCTATAACCGGAGTTGTGGTATATTTGATGGCGCATGTGTACAATCCGTCTCCTATAGACATTCCATTATGAAACGATTACAAACATATATTAGCGCATTTTTAATTGGTTTCATCTTATTAACTGCGGTCCCCGTTGAGACCCAGGCGCAGTGCGCTATGTGCACGGCGGCTGTAACCTCTAATGCCGGTGATGAAGAGAGTGAATTGGCTGGTGGATTGAATACCGGGATCATTTACCTGTTTTTACTTCCCTACATTTCCTTTGTAGGGGTCGCTGGTTTGATCTATTACGGATACCGAAAGAAGAAGAAGAGAGAAAGAGCCGATGAAATGGTTTTGGAGCAAACCTCTGATCTTCCTCCTGAACTGGACCCCAATCGCCCGAGTTCAGACCCAAACCGACCAAGTGAAGATGCCTGAAACGACTTCCTCTTCGAGCAATATCTCCGAATCGTATAAAAAGCGTTCCCGAATCGCTGCGTCCATTACTTGCCGATGCCCCCAGTGCCGGCAGGGAAAGATGTTCCCGCATCCGACCTATAACCTTAAGAAGTTTGGGGTCATGCATAAGGAGTGCCCGGTTTGTGGGCAGGACTTTCAAATTGAACCAGGGTTCTACTTTGGTGCCAGTTACTTCAGTTATGCACTGAATGTGGCACTTATCATCGCCTTTGTCGCAGTCTTCTTCGTCTTCTTCGACCAATACTCTGAATGGTACCTGATCAGTATCATCGTTGGAGTGACAGTGGTGTTAATCCCAATAAATTTTCGCTTAAGTCGTTCCTTAATGCTACATTTTGGGGCGGGTATAAAATACCAGTCTTCAAAAAAGTAATCCGTCGAATAAATGGAGCATGTGCTGAAAAGCAAACGCCTGATCTGGACGGAACGGCTCGGGCTGTTCGGTTTTCTTCTGTGTATGGTTGGATTGCCGATTTCACCAGCTCTGCTGAGTATCGGAACTGTGGCCATGATCGTTCCGGCACTTGTCTCTTATGCACCCAGGGAGCAATTCAGACGGTTCTACCAGGATAAACCAGCCTTCTTTCTCAGTCTTATTTTTCTCGTACAATTGCTCTCCTTCTTCTGGGCGGACGATACGGAGAAATTTGTAGACCATCTGCGCATCAAAGCCCCCCTCTTCTTCGGGTTGTATGCATTAGCGGTACTCGGACCTTTTGACCGCAAGTGGCTGAAGACCGGCCTGGTACTCTTTGTTGTAGCGGCCTCGGTCACCGGCACCTTCACCGTGATTGATTATTTCCTGCACAAAGAGCAGTACGATCTGGAAATACAAGTTTCCAAACCCCTTCCGATTTACTTCGACATCAACCATATATATTTCAGCCTTCTGCTGGCCTTTTCTGTTTTCAGCGCGATCTGGTTGTTCCTGCAAAAGACCTTCTTTGTCCATAAATACGAGCGTTACTTATGGTTGCTGATGGCGGTGGTTCATACTGGTTATCTACATATCCTAACGGCCAGGACGGGTCTGCTTGCCTTTTATGTAGCTGCCTTCATGCTGGTAATGCTCTATATTTTTCAGCGAAAGAAATATCTCCTGGGTGCCTTGATCCTGGTGGGATTCATCAGTGCCCCCATTCTGGGATATAAGTATGTTCCTTCTCTGAAACACCGCGTGGAGAATACGCGCATGGATCTCAATAAATATTTTTCGGGAGATGATCCGAACTACCTTTCACTTGGGATGCGGTTTGAGAGCTGGAAAGCTGCCTGGGGATTGTTCAAGGCGCATCCGGTTACCGGGGTTTCCATGGCCGACCTGCACATTGAGATGTGGGACCAGTACATACGGGACGAATCTATGCTCTGTGACAATAACTTCATGCTTCCCCACAATGAGTTTATCCAATTAGGGGCAGGCCTGGGATTGCTGGGTTTGATTACATTCAGTATCGGTTGGTTTTACCCCGTCTTCAGAAAACCGCGGCAATACGGATGGTTATTCTGGGCTTTTTGGTTCATCGTGAGCTTTGGTATGATGGGAGAATCGGTGGTGGAAAGGCAAATTGGACTTATGCTGGTGGTAACAATGTGGATGACCACCCGTTGGTTGGGGCAAAACGTACAGGAATTGGGTCGATCTGGAGACTGATTGGGGATAGAGAGGCTTGAAACTACGCTGCGAAATACAATATTTTGTATACATATTTCGATATACAGATAGATATGAAGCAGTGGTTTTGGAAAATAGCGTTTGGTTCGTTTTGTTTGATCTTGTCACAGACGGGGTACAGCAGGGTTGATTCGATTGGTGTCAAGGTTGTCAACGGCAAAGCGTATGTCCTGCACAAGGTTGATCCAGGTGAAAACCTGACTCAGTTGTCCCGTCGGTATGGCTCAAGTGTGGCCAATATTTCCAGTATCAATGCGATGGACAATGAAGTCCTGAAGGTTGGACAAGTATTGCGCATCCCTTTAAAATCCGGAGGATCATCTTTGTCACTGAGGAATGTGACCAGGTCCGAAGTGAATACTGCAACTTCTGAAGTCAATCCTGGCGTAAATAAGACTTTGTCTGGTGGAAATCCTCAGGCTGGTACTCAGCATCCAGACAAACAAGGTTTGCCCCAGGGCCCCATAAAGCACAAAGTTCAAAAGGGGGAGACCCTGTATGCCATCTCCCGAAAGTATCAGGTCAGTGTCCAGCAGATTCAGACCTGGAACAATCTTACGGATGCAGGTATCCAGATCGGGCAAACTTTGATTGTCTCATCACCTGATAAAAAGACAAAGCCAGTGGTTACTGAGACTACCGACAGCAGTGCTCCGGTTGTCAAGGAAACCCCTGTTATTGAGACTCCTGTGAAAGAAACTGCACCAAAGCCAAAGGAAACGATCTCTCCGGTCAGGCAGGTAAGTACGCTTGAAGCAGCTACCCCTAAAGAGCAGAAGCGGGTTGTTCACACCGTCACTTCGGGGGAGACCCTTTTCGGAGTCGCGCGGAAATATGGCGTTGAAGTTTCTGACATCAAGAAGCTGAACAAGCTGACGGATACCGGCCTTCAGATCGGGCAGGAATTGGTAATCAGCGAAGCAAGGGAGGAAGCAGAAGCGGTGACTCCTCCCAATCCGAACCAGGGGAAAAGTCTTCAGGAGATGATGGACGAAGCGAGTGGAGAAGAAGCTACCCAGGCAAAAGAGATGAAAGTGCTCACAGCTACAGAATCTCCGTTGAATTTGCCACCTGATGCCGATGTTGAGGACTATAAAGATGATTATTCAGGGGATAACTATAAACGGGTTGAAGAGCGTGGTAAGGCAGGTTTGATCGAAGATTTCTCGACTGACCAAACCAAATTCTACGCCTTTCACAAATACCTTCCAACTGGTTCTTATATCAGGGTAGATTACCCGGAGAAGAGCCAATCCATTCTGGTAGAGGTGATCAATTCTCTGCCGATGGAGGATAACCACGTCGTCCTTCTCACCGCAAAATGCATGGATTATCTCCGGATGAGCAGTGCTGGTGGCGAGGTGACCCTGCGCTACGTGGTCCCCATAAAAAAATAGCAGACTAGTTTAGAAACTAGAATTCCTTTTCAGGGATGCCCGCGGAACCAGTGGGCATCCTTTTTGCTTATGGCTAAGGGTGGAATGAGAGGGAATTATTACTAACTTCACAGGATATCATTCAAGACATTTATGTGGTTAAATAATATACTTGAAACAATGGGCGATACGCCCCTGATCCGCCTCAACAATGTGGCTTCACACATCAAGGGGACGGTATTGGCTAAGGTAGAGTACTTCAATCCCGGCAATTCCATCAAAGATCGGATTGGTTTGAAGATGATTGAAGATGCCGAGCGGGCCGGGTTGTTGAAGCCAGGTGGAACCATCATAGAGGGAACTTCTGGAAATACAGGTATGGGCCTGGCGATTGCAGCTGCGGTCAAGGGGTATCGCTGTATCTTTACCCTCCCAGATAAGCAGTCCAAGGAAAAGATGGACATCCTGCGGGCAATGGGGGCGGAGGTCATCGTCACGCCGACCGCAGTGGCCCCTGATGATCCAAGGTCCTATTATTCGGTTGCTTCACGCCTGTCAAAGGAAATTCCGAATTCATATTATCCCAATCAGTACGATAACCTTTCCAATCGTGAAACCCATTATGAGTCAACCGCTCCGGAAATATGGAAACAAACGGAAGGTAAAATCACCCACTTCGTAGCTGGAATGGGGACCTGTGGAACCATCACTGGTTGCGCAAAATATCTCAAAGAGCAAAACTCTGATGTCGTCACCATTGGCATAGATACTTACGGTTCTGTCTTTAAAAAATTGAAAGAGACCGGAGAGTTTGACGAGAATGAGATTTACAGTTACCTGACTGAAGGCATCGGTGAGGACATTATTCCTCAAAACCTGGATATGGACCTGGTGGATCATATCGTGAAGGTGACCGACAAAGATGGTGCTACCATGGCGCGGAAACTGGCTCGCCTTGAAGGTATTTTCTGTGGCTGGTCTTGTGGGTCGGCAGTTCATGGTGCCCTTGAATGGGCCCGTCACAACCTCGGTGCTGAGGATGTCATGGTTATCATCCTGCCTGACCACGGTACTCGATACCTGGGGAAAGTGTACAACGATGATTGGATGAGCAGCCATAACTTCATTGACAAAGGAAATATGCTGACGGCCAAGGAGATCATCGACATGAAGGACAAGAACATGCCTTTGGTTACGGTATCGGCTTCTCACAAGCTGAGTGAGGTGATCAAGTTGATGCGGGAAAATTATATCACCCAGATTCCTGTGATGGAAAATGGTACCGTAATTGGAACCATCAATGAAAGCAGGATTTTGAGTACCATCCTGGATGATCCGGGACTGAAGGACTCGCCGGTAACGATTGCCATGAGCGATCCATTCCCGTTTGTATTGCCCTCCACCCGTATTGATGTGATATCCAAAATGATCAACCGGGATGTACCGGCGGTTATGGTTCAGGGTGAAGATGCATCTAAGTTGGGCATCATTACCAAATACGACCTTATCAGCGTGCTGGCAAGCTAAGATATTCAAACATTGCTCCTCATTTGCAGGTTTCGATGGGGATAATACTACTACATGGAACAGAAAACTCTTGATATAGCAATGAAGCACAGCCACACCACCTTTGTGGGGCTGTTAATCATCGCCATGCTGATCAGCGTGGTCTTTATTTTCCTCAATAAGAACAAAGAGAAGGGCTCACCCAAGTGGTTGAAAATCTCGCACATGGTGCTGGGAACTTTTACCCTTATCACCGGGATTTATTTGATGCTGAATTCCCCCGATGGCAACCAACCCCTTTACTGGTTTAAATTGGTCCTGGTTATCATTGCGATGGTCCTCGGGATTGTAGGAAGTAGGAAAAAGAACGCGCCCATGGGAATAGGTTCTTTGGTTTTATTACTGGGAATTATGGCTTTGGCTTATGCCAAGCCAGGTTTTCTGATCGTTCAGCCGGACGACCTTGCCTCCGACGACGAGATTGCGCAGGTGCTTTCCGAACGGAATGGCAATGGAGAAACTGAGGGAGGGGAGACCACTGAGCAGCGTGATTTACGAATTGGCAAATCCCTCTACTACAAGTACAGCTGCAATACCTGCCACGGTGATGATGGAGCCTATGGGTTTCAGGGCGCAAAGAACCTGTCTGAGTCCACCCTGTCAGATGCCGAGATAGGAGATATGATCCGTAATGGCAAAGGTCTGATGCCAGCTGTGGAGGGAATAGGGGATACTGAAGTAGAACTGTTGATCACCTATTCTAAGTCATTCAGAAAGTAACGATTTATGAAAAAACGATCTCTGGTCATCCTCCTACCGGCGCTCTTCTTCTTTTTGATCGTTACGGCTGCTGCTCCCAATCCCGGGAAAAAGACAACTTTGACCGTAGGATTCTACAATGTTGAGAACCTGTTTGATCTGGAAGATGATCCGAAGACGAATGACCAGGAGTTTCTCCCCGGAGGTTCTTATGGCTGGTGCCAGGAACATCTCGATACCAAATTGCTGAACCTGGCGACCGTGATATCCGAGATGGGAGACGAGGACGGGCCGGAATTACTTGGTTTAGCAGAGGTGGAGAACAAGGCCGTAGTGGAAATGCTGTGTGCCCACCCACTACTCAAAAAGCATAAATACGAGGTGGTACATGCCGATTCTCCTGACCAACGGGGAATTGATTGTGCCTTGATTTATAAGAAAAAGGACTTCTTTCCGCTCTACCACAAGACCTACAGTGTCGATATGTCAGACGTGAATCCTGATATCACCACCCGGGATATCCTGCTGGTGAAGGGGATTTTAGGTAAAGAGCGGGAAGTGACCGTGGTGGTTAACCATTGGAGTTCCCGCAGGGGAGGGGCTGAGAAGTCTGAATGGAAGCGGGAGCGGGCCGCTTCGGTATTGCGCCATGTGCTGGATTCGATCCAGGAACTGGACCCTCAGGCCAATGTCATCATTATGGGTGATTTCAACGATGAGCCCCAGGACAAGAGCATACGCGGTATCCTGAAGTCCGGTAAAGACACTCAGGAAGCGACCCATACCGGGCTATTCAATGCATTTGCAAAGTTGAAGATCGACGGCAATGGCACCCTGAAGTACAAAAGCCGTTGGGATTTATTTGATCAGATCATGGTCACCACCCCGATGATACGGCCCGAAGCATTGCTGCACTATATTGATTGCTCCGCTTCTATCTACAATCCCAAGTGGATGCGGGTAGAGAAAGAAGGAGACTGGATAGATGCCCCTAAACGGTCCCACATTCGAAAGCAGTTTTACCCGGATGGTTACAGCGATCATTTTCCAGTATATATTCATTTAGAATACTGATTTGTCCGGCTCCAGGTCCATCAGCATAGTCGATATGCTCTTCCTCGTTGGGTTGGGCCTGATCGCATTTATTCCGTACCTGGGAGCATCACCGCTTTTTGATTGGGACGAGATTAATTTCGCTGAATCGGCCCGGGAAATGATGGTCACTGGCAACTACTTTCAGGTCCAGATCAATTTCGAGCCTTTCTGGGAAAAGCCACCACTCTTCTTCTGGTTACAAGTCTTGTCCATGAAGACCTTCGGCATCAACGAGTTTGGTGCCCGCTTCCCCAATGCAGTCATAGGCATATTCACCCTTTTAGCCCTATACTTCTATGGAACTCGTCTCCAGGGCAAGGTATTTGGAAGATTCGTGGCAGGATTCTATTTCGTCAGTATCCTCCCACACTTGTATTTCAAGTCAGGGATCATCGACCCGACCTTCAACTTTTTTATCTTCCTCTCCTTGATCCACATCATCAAGTACGAGATCGAGTATGCCGCCAAAGACCGTCCTTCTGTTGTCAAGACCGCGCCCTGGCTGGCAGGTTATTGGGCGGGTATGGCGACCCTCACCAAAGGGCCGGTGGCGGTCCTCGTCATCGTACTGGTCTATCTTTTCTTCAAACTACTCTATTCCCGTAAGCATTTCCCAGCCTTGCCCTTGCTGAAGTTCCTGCTCATCTATGGGGTTGTAATCATGAGCTGGTTTGGCAGCATCGTCCTGTTTACCGAGGAAGGGTGGGCATTGGTCAATAAATTTATCTCTTACCAGATTGAACTATTTAGCCAACCCGTGGCCGGACATGAGCAACCCGCATATTACCACCTGCTGATCTTCGCGATCGGTTGTTTTCCCTTGAGTGTATTTGCATTTCGTGGAATGGGCCTGAAACTGGCCAACTACCGGGAGAAGATGCTCAAGCGATTCATGTTGATCTGGTTTTGGGTGGTATTGGTATTGTTTACCATTGTCGAAACCAAAATTGTCCATTACAGCAGTCTCCTTTACTACCCGGGGGCATTTTTAGCTGCGGCTTATGTGACCATGATGATCGAGGAGAGACGGAAAATGAAATGGGACAATTGGGTCTTGTATGGCATCGGGTTCCTGGTCTTTGCGGTTGGGCTGGGGTCCATCAATATCCTGACCGCCAATCTGGATTGGTTGGTGGAGCAGGTCAAAGACCCCTTTGGCCGGGCCAACCTGGCCGCCGATGTCAACTGGACCGGATGGGAGTTCCTTCCCGCAGCATTTTTTGCTGTCGTTCTGATCGTCAATGCATGGTTTCTGTCTAAGAAGCGTTACCGGACCTTCCTCTTCATTCAGGTACTGGCGACCCCGATCTATATGAATGGCATCAATGCGATGCTTGTACCCAAAATTGCTGAGTACACCCAGATGACAGCCATTGACTTCTTCGAAGAGAAGGCAGATGAAGACGCTTATCTGATGGTGGAAGGGTATAAGTCATACGCGCATTATTTCTATGGACAGATAAAACCATTTCCCTATCCAGAGATTCCACGTAGCAAACGAGGAGATTGGCTGGTGAGAGGAGAGATTGACAAGCCGGTGTATTTGGTGACCAGAATCGACCGTGCCACTGAACAGTTTGAGAATGTTTGGTTCAATACCTTCCGGAGAATTGAGGAAAAGAATGGCTTTGTTTTTTACATCCGGGAGGTCGGACACAAAGGTCCGGCTAGCTTGGGACCTGCCTAGATGCTGGCAAGGGACACCTAAAAACTCACCTTAACCCAATGATCGCAACCGCTTTCTTTTCCACTTACTTCCTGCCAGGCGTACTCTCGCTGATCATGTTTGGCATGGGGACTTCGTTGACGGGAGAAGACTTTCGAAACATATTTTTACAACCCAAGGCTGTGATTGTAGGCCTGCTTTGTCAAATGATCCTTTTACCTGCGATGGTGGTGGGACTGGCCTGGGTCAGCGGTCTCCCCCCAGAATTCCAGGTAGGGCTCGTCCTGATCGCCGCCTGTCCCGGAGGTGCCGTTTCCAATCTGCTTTCTTATCTGCTCAAAGGAAACCTCGCATTGTCTGTCTCCATGACTTCCATCAACAGTTTCCTCGTCATTTTTACCATCCCCCTGATCGTGAACATCGCACTTTCTGTATTTATCGGAAAGACCACCACATTGGTAATGCCCTTTTGGGAGACGGTGTTGAATATCTTGATTATTACCGTAATCCCAGTGGTGCTGGGAGTGCTTGTCCGTTACCGGTTTCCCAAGACCGCGGCAAGGCTCCAGTCCCCCCTCAAGGTCGCGATGCCCATCATGCTGGCGGTGGCCATGGTAGCAGCGATCTTCCTGGAGAAGAAAGAGGGTATAGCGATCACGACCGATGAATATCTGGCGGTGCTTCCCTGGGCCCTTGCCATGAACATCTTCGCCATGTTTGGAGGATTGGGGATTGCCAGGGCACTCCGGATGGATGGGCCCAAACGCCTGACCATTGGGCTGGAGGTTGGCTTGCAAAATTCGGGGCTGGCGATTGCGGTAGCCACAAGTGCGAACCTCTTAGGGGATCCCAGACTGGCAGTTCCAGCTTCAGTTTATGCCCTTTTCAGTTTCTTCACCGCAGTTTTGTTCGGCTTGATCGTCAACCGCAAGGAGGTGAAGTTGAGGGACATGTTTCGGAGTTCAGAAGCATAGGGTTTTCGAGGAGGGGAGATTCCCAAATTTCGGTATTGAAATGGGTGATCTGAGGAGATCGCTGAGAGGAAATTCCTGCTAAGTCGGCTTCTGTTGCACCTCGGCAATCGTGAAACCGATATAATCTATATCTTTACCGGATGCAGCGTGTGGAGCACATCCTCGTATCAAATCGCAAGTGGATCTTGTGGCTGGGCATACCCCTGCTGACCTTTCTGCTGCACATCCACATCTTCCCCAAAGAGTTGGTCGGTGTGCATGCCTGGCGGCAAACAGAAACCGCCTCCAATGTGGTCAATTTCTACGAACGGGATTTTCATCCCCTGCATCCACAGGTCCACAACCTGGAATGGCCCGAAGGCTCCAAAAGGATGGAGTTCCCGATCATGCAATGGATATTCGCCTGGGGCTACTTCCTGTTTGGGGAGAACATCTGGATCCTCCGGTTTCTCAGCTTCCTGATCGGCCTGGGGACGATCTTCGGCATCCACCGCCTGACCCGACACCTCTTCGGAGATGAATTCCTCGCCTTACTTGCCGCCTGGTGCTTTGCCTTCGCCCCGGTGTTCTTCTACTACACTGTCAATCCACTCCCGGACAACTTTGCTCTCATGTGCGGCACCTGGGGGATAGCGCTTTTCATCAAATGGTATCGCAAAAGAGATGCCTTGGACTTGTGGTTATCCGCAGGATTTCTGCTCATGGCCAGCCTGGCAAAATTACCCTTCATCCTCTTCTATGGACTCCCTTTTGGCTATGCACTCGTCGATACCTTGCGCTCCCGGTTCAAGCGAACCGGCCAAAACATCCTCGTAGCCCTGCCGGGTCTCCTCAGCCTCGCATTTCCTGCGGCCTGGTACCTGACCGTAATCCCCGAATGGACCGGGAATGGAGTGATAGGAGGGATTCTCCATGCGACTCCGGATGAATACCTCCTGCTGGCAAAGATTTTCGTCAAGAACATCGTATCCACCTTGCCGGAGCTGCTGATCAACTATGCTTCCTTCCCTTTTTTGGTGGCCGGGATTTACTATCTGTTCAGGAACAAGGCCAGGAAGCAACCGCTTTGGTGGGCATTTGTAATATGGGGTGGGGCGGTCGGAGCTTATTACCTCTTCGAGTTGAACATGATCAGCACCGTCCACGACTATTACCTCTTCCCGTTTTTACCGGGACTCTTCCTGATCGTCGTCTATGGACTGCGGGAAGTCTGGAACTGGAAATCCCCCTGGGCACAGCGTTTCGTACTCTTTGCCATGGTATTGCTCCCGTTGACGGCTGCCCTCAGGTCATACCCCCGTTGGAAACTCAAGGGCTTTAACCAAGACCTGCTGACCTACCGCGAAGAATTGAGAAATGCAGTCCCCGACGATGCCTTGGTGCTGACGGGCAGCCAATTGTCTCCCCATATCTACCTCTACCATATCCACAAACGCGGTTGGCACCTACTCAAAGATGGACTCAATGCGGAGCGAATCAACAATTCGATCGAACAGGGAGCGGAGTACCTCTATTCAGACTCAAGGGAAATGGAGTCAGATCCTGCACTGAGAGAACATGTAGGGGAATTGGTAAAGGAATATGGAACCTTCCGGATTTACAAATTGAAATAAGTTTCCAATCATCAGGTCGCCCCAAACAAACCGAAGAGTTCGGCTTTAACCCGGTTGATGATGATGCCGAGGTGCTCAGGATTGTCATTGAAGCTCAACTCATCGATCACCACTTCCATCTTCTTACCCAGGTCATAGCTTTCATACCAGGCCTCATAGCGTTCGTTCAGGCGGCGCAGGTAATCCAGGCGGATGGAATCTTCATATTCACGTCCCCGCTTTTGAATCTGATCAACCAGGGTAGGGATAGAACCACGCAAATAGATCATCAGGTCCGGTGGGGGAATCAGGTCCAGCAAGTTTTCAAAGAGAGACTTGTAGGATTCATAATCCCGCTTGGCCATCAGCCCCATCGCGTGGAGGTTAGGAGCGAAGATTTGAGCATCTTCATAAATGGTCCGGTCCTGCACAACATTCACACCGTCTTTGCGGAGATCGAGAATCTTGCGAAAGCGGGTATTGAGAAAATAAATCTGCAGGTTAAAGGACCACCGTTGCATATCCTGATAGAAATCGAACAGATAGGGGTTGCTATCTGCGTCTTCATACTGAGCCTGAAAGCCCAGGTACTTCGAAAGTTGGGTAGCTAGGGTCGTTTTACCAGATCCGATATTACCAGCGATGGCGATATGCATAGGGCATGAAATTAGCTTTTAATGCGTCAATTGGCAAGGAATCAGATGCGATTTTTGTATCCGATCCGGCTTCTCACCCGATCCAGGACTTCATAAGCGACCACACCGGCTTTCTCAGCTCCTACAGTAAGCAGGTCTTCGACCTCATTTGGGTTGGCCATGAGGTGGGAAAAACGCTCTCTGGCTTCTCCAAACCGCTCACACATCGCTTCAAACAACCACTGCTTGAAGACGCCATATCCCTCACCGCCTTTTTCCAGGCCCTCCTTCATCTCAGCAACCTTTTCCGTAGGGGCCACATGCTTATAAAGCTGATAAACAATATTGTCCGCCGGATCTTTGGGTTCTTCAGGGGTTTTGCTGTCTGTTTCAATGCGCATGATCGTCTTCCGCAACTTCTTATCCGTCTCGAAAATGTTGATGACATTGTTGTAAGACTTGGACATCTTGGTGAAGGAACCGTCGGGATTCTTGTTGGTTCCCACGATGTTCATCACATCTTCCTGGATCTGCGCCTTGGGAAGAATCAGGGTTCCTTCTCCATAGGTCCGATTGATCTTTTCAGCGACGTCTCTGGTAATCTCAAGGTGTTGCTTCTGGTCCTTGCCGACCGGTACGATCTCCGCATCGTACATCAGAATATCCGCTGCCATCAACATGGGGTAGTTGAAGAGGCCGGCACTCACCTTGTCCTCACCAAGTTTGGCGGATTTATCCTTGAAGGAGTGGGCCAGTTTGAGCCGGGTATAAGAATAGAAACAATTGAGGTACCAAGTCAGTTCTGTGACTTCAGGGATGTCTGATTGGCGGTAGAAGTATCCATTTTGGGTATCAAATCCACAGGCCAGCCAGGCAGCAGCGGTAGCCAGCGTATTTTGCTGGATCAATGCCGGGTCATGAACCGTCGTCAGGGAATGAAAATCGGCGATGAAGAAAAACGCTTCATTGCCCTCCTGCTGCGAAAGCTCAATGCCGGGCAGGATTGCTCCCAGAATATTTCCCAGGTGGGGAATGCCGGTGCTCTGGATACCTGTAAGGATTCGGGCCATTTGAAATCTTATTATCTGGTTTTAAAGTCCCGCGAAGTTATGGTTTTTTACCTTTGATGTCGAATGGATAGTCTGGAAATAGCGAAGCGATTGATGGTCATTCAGGATGGTGGCCCCATTTACAATGAATTTCTCCATGATTCCATGGTCCGGGAACCCTGGAATGCCTATTCCTCCTTGTTTTTCTTTGTACCGGTTCTATTCTGGCTTTGGAAGTTGCGGGGACAATTCAAGGAGTACAAGATATTCATCGTGATCCTGCCCCTGCTCTTTTTGAATGGCCTTGGTTCCACCCTGTTCCATGCCTTCCGCAACGAGCGGCTCTTTCTCCTGCTCGACTGGATGCCCGCCAGCTTCATGACCATTACGCTTTCGACTTTTCTCTGGACACGGCTCTTGCGAAAATGGTACTGGGGCTTGTTAATGGTCATCGGATTTTATGCGGCTGGAATCAGTGCCGTAATCACTTTGGTACAGGTCTTTGACAACCGAGCTCTGGCCCCTAACTTCGGCTATTTCTTCATTGGGGCGTCCTTTATTCTGCCACTTATCATTTACCTGGCCAAAACGAATTTTTACCGTATTGGCTACGTGGCTTTGACCCTCTTTTTCCTGTTGGCGGCCCTCTTTTTCCGAACCATTGACTATCCGACTCCAAATCCTTTGCCCGATATGTTTCCGCAGGGGACCCATTTCCTCTGGCATATTTTCAGTGCGATGGCCGTCTTCAGCCTGGGGTACTTCATTTACGATACCCAGAAAATTGACCTGCGCATCCCCGATACCTATCCGGAGGAGGCATTGCCGAAGAAGTTGAGAGAAGAGAAACGAGCAGCAGAAGCTGTTTCCGCTTAGCAATGTACGGTTTAAGGAAAGCTGGTTACAGAGAATAATCACGAGAGAGAGAGGTCATTTTACAGAGAATGACCACCTGAAAGCCTGATTTGATCCCCGGCCCGTAGTTTGGGAAAGAGTGACTTTGGCAATTCCGTGGTTTGGACCTCCCCCTTGCGCTCAAACTGTACCTCCCAATGCGTTCCTTTTTCGGTAGCTGTCAATACTTTCGCAACCGATCCCGGAAACAGCTCCTCAGGAGTCCCAATTTCAGTGACTTTTCCCCGGTCCAGCCGTAACACCCGATCTGAGATTCTTTTGATGACCTCGGTTTGGTGGCTAATCAGGATGAGGGAGAATTTATGCTCAGCATGAAGGTTATCCAGAAGAGAAAGGACGCATTCCAGACTTTCCCGATCCAAGCCCTGAAAAGGTTCATCCAGCAACAGCAGTTTTGGTTTCCCGGCCAGGGCCCTGCCCAAAGCCACGCGTTGGCGCTGACCTCCGGAGAGGGTGGCCATGCTGGCATTCTCCAAGCCTGTCAGTCCGAGTTGCTGGATCAAATAGGTGACATAAGCAGTATCCCGGGCCGGTCCATTCTGGCCAAATGCGATTTGTTTCCTCAGGCGAAGGTTGGGGAAGAGGGCCTGGTCCTGAAATACCATTCCGAGTCCCCGGTCTTTGACGGGGAGGAACTGCTTGCCATCGGTCCAGGGGATTTCCCCCACATATATGCTGCCTTGATCTGGACGATCCAGTCCGGCAATTAACCGCAGCAGGCTTGTTTTTCCCGCTCCCGACTGCCCAAACAACGCCAGCCTTTCACCTGTTGCCAAGTCCAGTTTGACCTCGAGCCTCATAGGACCGGACATGTCCCGCAATTGTCTGGCGATATGGACAGTCATCGGCCTCATTTCAGCGACATCCATTTACGGTTCCCCAAAAAGAGCAAGACCAGGGCCAGAAAGCTGATTCCCAATAGCGCCGCAGCATAAATATGTGCCTGACCAAAATTACCAATCTCCATTTCCTGCCACACCGCCACTGAAGCGACCTGGGTCCGACCGGGCACATTGCCACTGATCATGACCAAAACGCCGAATTCTCCCATGGTATGGGCAAAGGTGAGGGCGAGTGCAACCAGGATTTGGGGGCGAATATTTGGAAGAATGATTTTTATCAGGGTTTCGCGGGAGCTTTTTCCCAGGGTGGCAGCCGCTTCCCGGTAAGAGGAGGGGAGGTTGGCGATACCGGAACGAAGCGGATAGATCATAAAGGGCAGGCTGTAAATCATGGAGGCCAGAACCATTCCCGTAAAGTTAAAGGTCAGGGGAATTCCCAGCGTATCCGCAAAAAAGCCTCCCAGGGTGCTTTTGGGACTGAATGTAATCAAAAGGTAGAAGCCGAGCACGGAGGGGGGAAGGATCAAGGGGAGACTGACCAGGGCATCGAGAAATACTTTTCCACGGAGTTTTACGGTAGCCAGCCACCACGCCAGGGGCAGGGAAACCAGGAAAAGCAGGACCGTGGTGATCACAGCCAATTGAAGGGACAGCCATAGTGGATGCAAATCCATACCGTGAAATTAGAACGAAAATGAAACAATTCCGCTATCTTCGTTTTATACATGTAAAGACAATTAAACTCATCCCAATTGTATGTCCGACAATCCTTTAGATGATCTTTCCCAAAGGGTACAGAACTTCCGCTTGCCCCCGGAGATCAAAAAGATATTCAGCAACTTCAGGCTGATCTTCCTAATCATCATAGCCGGTATTCTCATTTTCTCTTCCTTCTTCCAGATTGATACCGAAGAAGCAGGAGTTGTCACCCGTTTTGGTAAATACGTTCGTACCGTAGATCCGGGCCTCCACTTTAAGGTTCCTTTTGTCGAAAAGGTCTACAAAGTCCCGGTAGAGCGTCAGCAAAAGCTGGAATTTGGTTTCCGTACCGAAAGTGCCGGCATCAATACCGAGTACAGCCGCGACGGTGACACCCGCGACGAATCGTTGATGCTGACCGGTGACCTGAACCTCGCCGACGTAGAGTGGGTGGTCCAGTACCGGATCGATGACCCTTATCAATACCTGTTTAAGGTTCGGAATCCACAGCTTACCCTTCGCGATCTGAGTGAAGCCGCCATGCGCCAAGTTGTGGGTGACCGTACTGTGAATGAAGTTCTGACGGTTGGCCGTACTGAGATCGGTAGCCGTCTGGAAGAATTGGTTCAGGAGATTTGTACCGAATATTCACTTGGGGTACGCATCGACCAGGTGGTACTTCAGGATGTGAATCCCCCTGAAGCTGTAAAAGCCGCATTTAACGCGGTAAACCAGGCTCAACAGGAAAAAGAAACCCTGATCAACCAGGCCAAAGCCGAATACAACAAGGTTATTCCAAAGGCGCGAGGCGAGGCATTGGAAACGATTCAGAAAGCTGAAGGTTACGCGACTGAACGTGTAAACAATGCCGAAGGTGAAGTCTCCCGATTCAATGCACTTTACAGTGAGTTTGTCAAAGCTCCTGAAGTGACCCAACGACGCATCTTCCTCGAAACCATGGCGGATGTTCTCCCAAGAGTGGGAACTGTGCTGATCACTGATCAGGATGGTAACAACGTCCTTCCCGTCCTGAACATGGATGGTAAAACTTTAAACCTTGCAAAATGAAAATCAGAACAATACTTCTAAGCATATTGGGTATCCTGGTAATCATTACCGCAGCCCTGAGTACTTATATCGTTGACGAAACTGAAATGGTGGTCGTCACCCAATTTGGTAAGCCAGTCGGCGAAGCCATCGTTGAACCGGGCATTTACCTCAAGATTCCCTTCGTACAGACTGTAAACCGCTTTGAAAAGCGTTATATGGAATGGGACGGTGATCCCAACCAGGTACCTACCAAAGACAAGAAATTCATCTTTGTCGATACTTATGCCCGCTGGCAGATCACTGATCCGCTGCAATTCTTCAAGCGTCTCACCAATGAGCGCAGTGCGCAATCCCGTCTGGATGATATCCTCGATGGCGAAACCCGTAACTATATTGCAGCCAATAATATTGAAGAAGCGGTGCGTACCTCCAACCGTACTGCGGTCATCACCGATACGCTGACCACTTCAGATTCATTGATGAAGATTTCCGTGGGCCGTCAGCAGATCCAGAACAGCATTCTGGAGTCTGCGAACAAAGAGACTGCTGAACTGGGAATCGTGATCCTTGACTTCCGCTTCAAGCGCATCAACTACGTAGAGGAAGTTCGCCAGCAAGTGTATGAGCGGATGAAGAGTGAGCGTTACCGGATCGCGGATAAGTTCCGTTCCGAAGGTGCAGGACAGGCTTCCCGGATCAATGGTGAAAAGGAACGTGAATTGAAGAAGATTCAATCCGAGGCATTCCGTACTGCGGAAGAGATCAAGGGTGCAGCGGATTCGACTGCGGCTGCGATTTATGCTTCCGGTTATGACCAGAGTCCCCGTGCCCGGGAATTGTACGCGTTTTTGAAATCTATGGAGACGCTTGAGTCTACTTTGAATGAAAAGACTTCGGTGATCTTGTCGACGGAAAGTGATCTGTACAAGTACCTGAAGTCGATGAAGTAGGGGAGGGCCTGCATTGGTAGATACCCTAAGCTGGAAGACAGTCTGGTCTGGGACAAGCTGATCTGGGACTGTCCGATCTGGGACAGTCTGATCTGGGACATTCTGATCTGGGACATTCTGATCTGGAAGACATTCCAAGCTTTTTACAGCCGTATTTTATAAAATAGAAATGATCCCTGGCCGGTTAGTCGGGGATCATTTTTTATGCGTGGATGTTGCGAATTTTCAGAAATAACCTCCTCGGTTTGTCATTTGAAGGTTCCTATTTTCAACGACAAGGGTGGTGGGCCTCTCGATTGAAACCCTGACCTTTCAATTGCAAGGGTGGTGGGCCTCTCGATTGAAACCCTGACCTTTCAATCGCAAGGGTATTGGG
>CAYGRE010000013.1:10522-82973 GCA_964352215.1 uncultured Bacteroidia bacterium | reverse complement strand
AAATCCTCCGCGAATATGTGAACGAGGCTAAGAAGAATTATATCAAGCTCAACCAGGCCTTTCCCGATCTGGTAAAGGACTATCTTGGTAAAATGGACAGCCTGCAGATGAATTTTATCAAGCTGCTCCTGACCTATGAAAACTATCCCAAGACCCTCAAGGCCAACAGCCCGGACCGGCTTATCCGGCAGATCTCAGAGATCAATGAGAGTATGAAGGATGACAATCCCAAGCTCAGGAAGATCAAGGAAAAACGTATTGCCCTACTGGAAAAGCGGGTTCGCAACTTCCATGATTCCCAGGACGATTATAAAGTGATGGCCCAGCAATTGGAGACCATCGAGGAAATGGTGCGGTTCTTTGCAGAGCAGCCACTTGCTTCCAACAAAACCGAAGACCTGGCTACCATTGACAACCTCCTGGAGGAAACATCCGACCTGCATTCCACCCTGGGCGACCTGGATGAGATCATGCGCTCAGACATTCAGACTCCGACTTCGAATGGCTCTGAAGTTGGCAGTGGTAGTTCTGAGGAGATTTATGTGCGGTAGCCACCATATCAACCTCATCACAAGTCTTCCCTCATAAAGACGGGCCGCACCAGAAGGTACGGGCCTTGGAATAAATAAAAATTTTCTTGACGATTATGTGGTCAATGGTCTAAAAATTCACTTTTTTTGGCGTATGACCTTTGAAACTCTGGATACCCGCATGGATGGTGCGACCCTGATTGTTACCATCAACCGACCTGATGTTCTGAATGCCTTGAATGGCAAAATGATCAATGAACTTGATCAGGTGATGGACCACATTGCCTCTTCCTCTGAGATTCGGGGTGTGGTACTTACGGGTGCGGGAGAAAAAGCATTTGTCGCTGGTGCAGACATTTCCGAGATCAATACCCTGGGAGATTTACAGGCGGAGACCTACAGCATCCAGGGACAAGATGTGTTCTTTAAGATCGAGCGGAGTGGAAAGCCGGTGATTGCCGCTGTCAATGGTTTTGCGCTTGGAGGAGGTTGTGAACTTGCGATGGCCTGCCACATGCGGGTCGCCAGTGAAAAAGCACGTTTCGGGCAGCCAGAAGTAAACCTCGGTCTGATCGCAGGGTACGGGGGAACCCAACGTCTTACCCGACTGATTGGACGCAGCAAGGCGACCGAGTACCTGTTGACCGGTGGGTTTATCAAAGCTGCCGAAGCGGAACGCTTGGGATTGGTCAACTATGTGGTGCCGCCAAATGATCTGCTGGGCAAGTGTTTGGAAATTCTCAATGTCATTTACAAAAAGTCCTCCTCCGCGATATCTATGACGCTGGCCGCCATTGATGCCGGGGTCAACGATACCCAGCAAGGATTCACCGAAGAGGCCCGCTTGTTTGGCAAAGCTGTCTCTTCCCCGGATGGCCGTGAGGGTACCCTTGCCTTCATCGAAAAGCGCGACCCTAACTTCCTTTAATTCGTATCCTTTCCCGGTTTTGTTCAGGTATTGACAATTCAACTGCCAGCAATCTCTCATATTTGTATGGTAACCTGAAGCTCTTACCCCTCACCAGGAAATCGGGCTTCTGAACTTAATGAGCTACACCAATGTCTGACCGATCGAAACTTTGGTACCTGGAGAATTTCAATATGCTCTCTGGGTTGACCGCGGCAGAAATGGTCGAAGTCGAAGACAAGACCATCATGATGAACGCCAAAAAAGGCCAGTTTATCTATTTCCCGGAGGACCCATCGAAATCTGTGTTCTTTCTCAAAGAGGGACGCGTGAAAATTGGGAATACCTCGGAAGAGGGGCGGGAAAATATCAAGGCTATCCTACAACCGGGAGAGGTTTTCGGAGAACTCAGTCTGGCTGGTGAAGAAAAGCGTGACGATTTTGCCCAGGCCTTGGACAATAATGTTGTGATCTGTGCCATGAGTCTCGAAGACATGGAAGCCCTGATGGAACGCAATCCCAATATGGCCATGCGGGTGACCAAATTGATCGGGACTCGGCTTCGAAAAATGGAACGTCGTTTGAGATCCCTCATTTTCAAGGATGCACGTACCCGCATCATCGACTTCATCCGTGAGATGGCCGAAGAAAACGGTATTCCGGTTGGTGACGAAGTCTTAGTCAGACACAGCCTGACCCATCAGGACATTGCCAACCTGACCGCTAGTTCCAGACAAACGGTGACTACCGTTTTTAATGAACTCAAGGGAAAGAACATTATCAATTTCGAAAGAAAGCGGATTATGGTTAGAGATGTAGATAAATTGCGATGAGCTACACCTTATACATCAGCGATCATTGTTCCAGCTGTGAACGGGCCATTCGGTACCTTGAGGAAAGCAAGGTCCATTTCCAAACTGTAAAACTGAACCAGCAAATGGAGGTACCTTGCAATGTCATGATTGTTCCTGCACTCCTACAGGATGGAGAGTTGATCGCATTTGGGCCAGATATTCCCTCCTATTTTAAAAAAATAGGGTAATCCATGATTGGTGGCCACGATTGATGCAGATTTCTTTAAAAACCCTTGCCACAAGTTTGATTCAGAGCACTTCCGCATATAAATTTGCAGTTTTGCAAAAATAGGAATCCTACATTAATATGAAACTGTCCGAATTCGCGATGGAGATCCCGGAAGAACTGACCGCAATGCATCCTGCCGACCCCAGGGACAGCTGCCGGTTAATGGTCTGCCACACAAAAGAAAGGAAAATCGAGCACCGCATTTTCAAAGATATTCTCGAATACTTTGATGATGGTGATGTGATGGTACTGAATGATACCCGTGTTTTTCCTGCCCGTTTGCTGGGTCAGAAAGAAAAGACCGGAGCTGCCATCGAAGTTTTTCTCCTCCGTGAGTTGAATCCAAAAGCCAAGCTTTGGGATGTTTTGGTGGATCCTGCACGTAAAATTCGTGTTGGTAATAAGCTCTTCTTTGGGGAAAATGAGTTGGTAGCTGAGGTTGTAGACAATACAACTTCCCGCGGAAGAACCATTCGTTTCTTGTTTGACGGCGAGAACGATGAATTGCATAAGCTGATCGAAATTCTGGGCAAGACGCCTATCCCGCCATACATTCACCGTGAGGTTGAAGACCGTGATCGTGAAGATTACCAGACCATCTACGCCAATAAAACCGGTGCGGTTGCTGCTCCTACGGCTGGCTTGCACTTCACCCGTGAACTGCTGAAGCGTTTTGAATTGAAAGGCATTGAGCAAGTATTCCTTACCCTTCATACTGGATTGGGCACCTTCCACCCGGTTGAGGTAGAAGACCTGAGCAAGCACCGGATGGACTCCGAATACTATGTCATTGACCAACCGACCTGCGATGAAGTCAACCGGGCCAAAAATGAGAAAAAGAAGGTTCTCGCTGTTGGGACTACCTCCATGCGGGCCCTCGAATCTTCCGTTTCAGCCAGCCGTTTCCTGAAACCGGGTTCAGGTTGGACAGACTGCTTCATCTATCCTCCCTTTGATTTTTCCATTGCCAATACCATGCTCACCAACTTCCATCAGCCTAAGTCAACACTGATGATGATGGTCGCTGCATTCATGGGCTACGATTTCATGCAAGAAGCTTACGCGGAAGCGATCAAAGAAAAATACCGCTTCTACAGCTACGGCGATGCGATGCTCATCCTCTAAAATTTGAGCATTCACTCTCAACCAAAAGCGCTCCTGTTGATGGCCGGGGGAACTGGTACCCGCCTTGGTGCGGGCCAGCCCAAGCAAATGCTTCCCCTCTTCGGAAAACCGATCATGGCCCATACACTGGAGCGCTTTTTGGCTTTTGATCCAGACCTCCTGGTGGTAGCCGTGCTGCATCCAAGCCTCCTGGATACCTGGCCTCATTTCTTAAAAGAAAACTTCAGCCAGCTTTCGTCTTCCCACCTACTCGCTTGTAGCGGTGGAGCCGAAAGAACTGAATCGGTATTTCATGGCCTGGAACTCCTTGAAAAAATGAACTTCCCTCCCGATGGGCTGGTGGCTATTCATGATGCAGTACGTCCCTTTATTGACCAGGAAATATTAACCACAGGATTTTCGCTTGCTGCCGAAAAGGGAAATGCAGTGGCGAGTGTACCGGTCAAGTCATCTTTGCGCATGGTTACCGACACAGGCAGCAGGGCCATTGACCGCAGTCAGTATTATCATGTTCAGACACCTCAGATATTCCAATTTGGCGTCGTAATCGATTGTTACCGCCAAATAATGGGGTCAGGAACTTATACAGACGATGCCAGTGTGGTGGAAGCTTGCGGTAGAAACATCCACCTTTTCCCCGGCAGTTACAACAACATTAAGATCACTACTCCGGAAGATCTCGTCATAGCGGAGCGCCTTGTGGAACAAGGTCAGGAAAGAAAGGGCTAATCGGCTCTTTTTTACTATCTTTGCATCTTCCAAAATCAAACTCTGCGTAGGCAAATGGGCATTTTTGGCTTCTTTAAGAAGAAAGAAAACAAGGAGAACCTCGATCAGGGGCTCCAAAAGACAAAGTCTTCCATCCTTGGACGTCTGGGAAAGGCGCTTGTAGGTAAGTCACGCATCGATGAAGATGTGCTGGACGAATTGGAAGAAATCCTCATCACCAGTGATGTTGGGGTCAATACTACTATCAAGATCATTGACCGTATTCGGGATCGGGTATCTAAGGAGAAATATACCAATACTTCTGAACTTGACTTCCTCCTTCGGGACGAGATCACTGAGATGATCAAGGAAAACCTGAAGGTAGAGCATGAGGACTTTCATGTGCCTGCGCAGGAACTGGATGGCAAGAAGGTTCCACATGTGATCATGGTTGTCGGGGTCAATGGCGTCGGCAAAACCACTACCATTGGAAAGCTTGCAAATCGGTTCAAGCAGCAAGGAAAGTCTGTGCTGCTGGGTGCGGGTGATACATTCCGGGCTGCAGCGGTGGAGCAATTGCGCATCTGGTCTGACCGGGTGGGCGTACCTATCGTCGAAAAGGGGATGAATGTGTCTCCTGCTACGGTTGCTTTTGATGCGGTCAAGGAGGGGATGGATGGCGGCTATGATGTTGTCATCATTGACACCGCAGGTCGCCTCCAAACCAAAACCAATCTGATGAAGGAATTGTCCAATATCAAGAAGGCAATGGGCAAGGTTCAGGCCGGCTCCCCCCATGAAGTGCTGCTGGTACTTGATGCTTCCACCGGGCAGAATGCCATTCAGCAAGCCAAGGCTTTTACGGAAGCGACTGAAGTCAGCGCCCTGGCCCTGACCAAACTGGACGGAACCGCCAAAGGCGGAGTGGTCATCGGGATATGCGATGAATTCCGCATCCCGGTTAAGTACATTGGGGTTGGAGAAGGAATTGACCATCTCCAGATTTTCAATCCCGGAGAATTCGTTGATTCCCTTTTCAAATCAAACGACTGAATTACCTCGTATCAATAATATATGAAGACCAAACCGCAAAAAGACAAGGTCAATGTAATCACCCTCGGCTGTTCCAAGAACATTGTTGATTCGGAGGTGATGTTGACCCAATTGCGGGGAAACGGGATCGATGCGGTCCACGAATCCGGCGATCCAGCCAATATCATCATTGTCAATACCTGTGGGTTCATTGACCGGGCCAAAGAAGAATCCATCAATACCATCCTCGATTATGCTGAGAAACGCGAAGAAGGAAGTATTGACAAGCTATATGTCACAGGCTGCCTGTCCGAGCGGTACAAGGATGAATTGAAACTGGAGATTCCGATTGTAGACGATTGGTTTGGTACGATGGAGCTTCCCTCCCTCCTGCACAAATTCAATGCAGATTATAAAAAGGAGCTCATTGGTGAGCGACTGATTACCACGGATGCCCACTATGCCTATCTGAAAATCGCCGAGGGATGTGATCGTCCCTGCTCCTTTTGTGCGATTCCGTTGATGCGGGGAAAGCATCGCTCCCGCAGCATTGAAGATTTGGTCAAGGAAGCAAGCTGGCTGGTCAAACGTGGGGTCAAAGAATTGATGTTGATCGCCCAGGACCTCACCTTTTACGGATTGGACCTGTACAAGAAGCGTCGGCTCAATGATCTCCTGAAAGCCCTTAGCGATATCGAAGGACTTGAGTGGATCCGGTTGCATTATGCCTATCCCAGTGGCTTCCCGGTAGAGATTCTTCCTACCATGGCTGAACGGGATAATATTTGCAATTACCTCGACATGCCTCTCCAGCACATTTCGGACAATATGCTCCGCTCCATGCGCCGGGGAACCACCAGAAAGAAAACTTATGATTTGGTCCAGCGGATCAGGGATGAAGTTCCTGGCATCGCTTTGAGAACCACCCTGATTTCAGGATATCCCGGTGAAACCCAGCAGGATCACGAAGAATTGGTCCAGTTTGTCGAGGACATCCGCTTCGAGCGCCTCGGCGTATTCGTGTACTCCCATGAAGAAAATACGCACGCTTACAACCTTGAGGATGACGTGCCCGATGAAGTCAAGGAATCCCGGATGGCAGAAGTCATGATGGCCCAACAAGAGATTTCACTTGAGGTCAACCAAAGCCGCCTCGACCAAAAAATAAAGGTATTGATAGATCGCCATGAAGGTGAATACTTTGTCGGCCGCAGTGAATGGGATTCTCCTGAAGTAGACAACGAAGTCCTCGTAGCCGGGGAAGACCTGAAAATAGGTGAGTTCTACGAGGTCGAGATTCATGATGCGACTGAGTTTGATCTGTTTGGCGAAGTCGTCTCGTAACCATGGTTAAATGGCCGGCCATACCGCTCATTTTCCTATGTCATCTCCTTCTTGTCACTTCTCCTTTACGCGCCCAATCGACAGAAGGAATGCAAGCCCAGTGTTTGCAGATTCTTCTGGACAGCAGCAATACCACCCTCCTCTTGTCTCTCGATCCGGACATGGCCACCATTGAAGCCAACGGCCTCCTTGAAACCAGTTTGGATTATCTGATCGAATTCCGAAACCCGCTCACCCGGCAGGTCATATTTTCAAAAAGCTTCTCCGAGACCTCCAGCTTTGATTTTTTCTCAGGCAAGGATCCCCTTTTCCGTGAATTCCATTTTTCACTGCTCCCCGGTTCTTATACCGGGTCCGTAGATGTATTGGACCGCAAATCGAATCGAAGCTATTTGGCCCAATTTACTTACGAATGCCTGAAGACCGGAAATGGGGTCTGGATCTCTGACATCGTTTTGCTTCAGGAGCGGGAAGGGGCAGTTGATCCACAACCCCTGGTTGGAAATACAGTGGGAGGAATTACAGATCGTATCCGGTTCCAAAGCTATGTTTACGGTGATGACGAGGAATTCCTGACGGTACGCGCCATTTTGTACCGGCAGCAGCAGCCACCTCCCGGGCAGGATGACCGGGAATTGATGAAGGTCAGCCAGTATACGGCAGCGGTCCAACTCAATGAAGTCGTCGAACTCAAGGACGGAAATGCCCGCTTTTCCGGTGCGGCTGACCTGGGGGAACTGGAGCAGGGGACTTATCTGCTGGAGCTGTTTCTTTACCGGGATGATTCGCTGATAGCAGAGAAAAACACCTCCTTTGTTCTGCCCTGGAAACGGCTCAAAGAAGTATTTCTGGACCTGAGGCTGTCGATCTCCCAAATGACATATATCACTTCCCCTGCCACCATTGAAAATCTCATCAACATCCGGGAGGAAGGGGTTCGGATCGCCCGCTTTATGGACTTCTGGCGGAACCGTGCCGATCCTGGTCTGGAAGATGCTTCGGCCCCACTTGAACGCTACTTTTCCCGGATTTTTTATGCCAACGACTTTTTCTCGGAGCCAGAACAAGAAGGCTGGAAAACCGACCGCGGAAAAACCTTTACCTTGTATGGATCTCCTGATGATCAGTTCAACCGGGAATGGAACGGGAACATTTACGAAGTTTGGAGTTATCAAGACAGGGGCCTTGATTTTGTCTTTCGATCCAACTCAGGTCACTGGAAGTTGATTTATCCGATCACCAACAACTGAAAAAACAACACTTGCAGACTCCTAAACGGCTACCGGGTACCAACAAGGGAAATGAGTCCCAAATGCTGAAGAAATACTTCGAAAGGCATTTTAATTTCTCGCATATCTTCAAACCACATGAGAGCGTTGTCAGCAATCCTGTTCCCTCCAAGCGTACTTACAACCGATCCTTTCGTTTCTTCGTTGCCTTCCTTTCAGTACTCCCCTACGTTTGCCTCGCTGTTTTCATCGGATCATTTTTCCTTGACTTCGGGCCAGAACAATTTATGCGTGTTCTCGGATATCAAATTCCCCTTGAAGCGTTTGCAAGGACCATTTCCGTGGGCGGCCTGATTGGGTATGGTACGAACTGGTTGGCAATCAATATGTTATTCCGGCCTGTTTACCGCCGTCCAATATGGGGACAGGGGCTCATTCCAGCACAGAAAGAACGGATCATTTACCAGTTGGCCGGAGGAATCCACCGCCACATTCTCAGCGAGGAACTGATACGACGCCGGATTCAGGAATCGGGTATTATCTCCAAGGTAAATAAGCTGCTCATCCGGGGGACAGAGGACCTGCTTCACGACGACGATTTCCGGGAGGAAACCAAACAGCTTGTCTATGACCATCTCAAGGAGAATATGAAGAAGCCGGAGGTCAGGGAGAAAATAACCGAAGCCATTGATGAAAAGCTGAAGGAAAACCTCAACAAGGGCTTCAAGGGATTCATGTTTCAGACTTACAAGCGGTTGCGGCCGGCTGAATACGAAGGGATGATCGGAAATCTTCTGGACAATGTTCCCGGAACGGTGGTGGAGATCATCCAGGAATTGGAGCAGGAGACCCCCAAACTGATGACCTTTCTGAAGGAAAAAGAAACAGACTTTGAGCGCTTTTATTTCCAGCTGGTCCACGATATCCTGGAGCGAATCGACATACATAAACTCCTCAGTAAGCAGATGGCACATTTGGATGAGGCCGGAATCGAAAAGCTGATCCGTGGAGCCACCAACCAGCAACTGCTTTACATTCAGTATCTGGGAACTCTGTTGGGCATCTTTGGAGGCTTGCTGATCTGGAATCCTATCCCTATGCTGATCATCTATTCCACCCTACTCCTCTCCTTGTTCCTACTGGACCAAGCCCTGCACCGGTTCCGACAGCAGAAGCAGCAACAATAATATGGCCAAGCGACCCATCAAATCAGATTACCTCTCCGGTGCAGAATCGTTGCGCCCCTTCTACCGTTACCCTTTTCCGGCACCTGACTATGGACAGATCATTGCGAACAGGTCTCAATTTCCAATTGACCGTGCGCTGCTGGTGCGGGAATTGAAGGAACAAAACCGTGGGTTCTCCCATTCAGGAGAGGCAATGAAGAACATTCAGTTGCTTGGGGAAGAAAATACATTTACGGTTACCACCGGCCACCAACTGGTTTTGATGGGTGGGCCGATGTACATGCTCTACAAGATTGCCACCGCCATCAAGCTGGCAGGGATTATCCAGGAAAAACACCCGGACTACAATATCGTCCCTGTATTTTGGATGGCTTCTGAGGACCATGACTGGGAAGAGATCAACCACTTTCACCCTGGGTTCTTTGAGACGACTGCCTATCCCGGTGATTTCCGCGGGCCGGTAGGGCGCCACCTGATCGAGCCTGAAATGGAAGAAACCCTGCGGAATTGTCCGGCCACCTACCGTGAGCTCTTTCAGCCGGGGCAGGACCTGGCGACCTCATTCAGAAGACTGATCCTGGAATTATTTGGCGACTACGGGCTCGTGGTCATCGATGCTGATTCTACAGCGTTGAAGCAAGCCCTGGTCCCCTATATGGAAGCGGAGGTAAATGGCAAGGGCATGGGGCCTTTGGTTGAGGAGACCAGTCAGAAACTGGAAAGTCTGGGTTACAAAGCCCAGATTCTCCCCCGGGAATTCAACCTCTTCTATATGGGAGATGGCGACCGGAGGCTTTTGGTTCCAGATGGGGATGCATTTTTCAGCAAGGATGGGGATGCATTTTCTGGAAGGGATGCAGAAACCTTCTCTAGCAAGGATGGAGCGCTGCACTTCAGCCGCTCAGAACTCCTACGGTTGGTAAGGACCCATCCAAGCGATTTCAGCCCCAATGTGAGCATGAGACCGCTTTACCAGGAGGTACTTCTCCCCAACCTGGCTTACGTCGGTGGATGGGCTGAAACTGCCTATTGGATGCAGTTGAAAAGTGCTTTTGATACCGCCGGGGTTTTCTTTCCCCTGCTCGTCCCGAGAATGTCTGCGGCGATTCTTCCCCGTGACGCAAAGGAGCAATTGGCAGAACTGGGATTTTCTCCTGAGGATCTGGAAAGATCATTGCATGAGCTTAAGGAGGCATATCTTCATCAACATTGGGATGATACAGCCCTAAAACAGGCTTTTGAGGCTGTCTCTGAGGCCTATCAACACCTGGTCGATACCATTGATGAGATTGACAAGCCTTTGGCGGGGATGGCCATCAGTCAAGCGGTCAAGGCAAAAAAATTGAGGGATAAGCTACAGTTTAAGATCGGAAAGGCGGTTCGGGAACGCAATCCAAAACCTTATGAGCGGATCGAGACCCTCAAGAACGCTTACCACCCGGATGGCTATAAACAGGAGCGCATTTTAAATTTTACCGCTTTTAAACCAGACTCATACGCGCAATTCATCGCCCTCATCCTGGAACATTGCCCAGGAGATACATATTCTGAACAATGGATAATACTGCCCTGAAAAAAGCACTTCGGAAACGCCTTGATGCTGAGCGAAAGGCACTCACTCAGGAAGAAATTGCCTTGAAAAGCAAGCAGGTCTTCGAAAAATGGCTGGCCCGTTTTACGATGAAACCTGTTATGTATCTCCACCTATTCCAGCCGATCAAGCAACGCAATGAGTTGCATACCTCTTACTACATGGATTACGTGCGGGCCAGGCACGACCACGTTAAATTGGTAGTCCCGGTTGTCAATCCCTTCAGCGATTTTCTTTGGCATGTGGAATTGGTGAACGACATCGAGATGGAGATCAATCATTGGGGAATACCTGAACCTAAATTACCCCACCGCAAAATCTTTCCGATGCAGCTGGACATGGTGCTCGTTCCGATGCTGGGCTTTGATATGCAGGGCAACAGATTGGGCTATGGAAAGGGTTATTATGATCGATTTCTCAGGCTGGTTCATCCTGATTGTCTAAAAATTGGCTTGTGTTTAGAGCAGGGGAAAGTAGAAGAAGGCCTTCCAGTTGAGGAACATGACATCCCTTTGGATTATATTGTAACTGAATCTGCAGTTTATCGCTTTTCAAGCAACACTCAGCCCACCTGAATCGTATAAATAAGGGTTATGTACCAAGAAAGCATCAACCACTACAATTTTGAAGATTTTGTCGAGTCGACCTCCATGCCTGGCATGATGGACGACTTGGAATTGATCACCGAAGAAGCTCCGGAGGAGTTGAAGAAGGACAACCGTGCCTTCCGGATTGCGGGCCTGATTTCCATCTTATCTGGAATCGGTTTGTTCATCGGCATGAACCTGGACAAGCTGGGATTGGCGGATATTATATCTGCAAAAGCAGCGATTCCCTTTGTCCTTGCAGCCGGAATAGGTGCTTTGGGATTTGGTCTGGTCAAGGGATTCCGAAAAATCTTTAGAAAAAAGAACCTGAATCTACCTTCATTGCAGATTCGTCGTAAGACTCCTGCGCATATCAGTGCCCGCGAAGCAGAAGGTCGCCAGCGCAAAGGTACTCCTCCGTCGATTCCTACCCAGGAGACATTCCGTCGCAACCGGAAGCTTTCCAAATCCAATAAGGACAGGGTATTTATGGGCGTGGCAGGTGGATTGGCTGAACATTCAGGGATCAACTCTTCTTTGATCCGCATGTTATTCATCGGTCTCTTCGCCATCTCAGGCGGTACAGCAGCCTTTATCTATATTCTGTTGGGCATGTTCCTCCCCACGAAAAAGACAGAACGCCTCTCCCCTCCTGCTCCACCGAGCAGATAGGGGTTTGGACTCTATAGGAAACGCATAATATTCTTAAACCTGAGTAAAGGGATTAGCCAGCCTAAGCGCGACGTTGGCTGAAATAGAGTCTGCAGTATTGTGGATCCAAGTGCTGTGTTCGCTGAACCTGAGTCTGCAGTATTATGGATCCAAGTGCTGTGTTGCCGGGACCAGAGTCTCGGATCACCTTTTCGATAGCCAACTCAGGTCCGGACCGGAGTAAGCGGGCCCTTGCCCCCATTCAGCTCCGGTCTGGACCGGAGCAAACTTCTCCTTAAATGTTAGGCTGGCTCCGGTCGATACCTAAGTAAACCAGCTCTTCTGACGTATGCCAGCTTCGGTCCGGACCGAAGCGCCCAAGCCTTGAGTGCACCAGGCTTCGGTCGGTACCGAAGCCTACCCTCCCTCATCCCAAGGTCAACTACCCTGAATAATATAGCAGACTTACATTCTGATTCAGTCTCACTCCAGAATCCAATACCCAATACTCCATTCGAAAACATACCAAGCTCCAGAAACCAATACCCAATACTCCATTCGAAAACATACCAGGCTCCAGAAACCAATACCCAATACTCCATTCGAAAACATACCAGACTCCAGAAACCAATACCCGATACTCCATTCCGGGCATTTTAGACTGAAACACTTCAAAACAAAAAAGGCGCCCCACAGTGTGAGACGCCTTTTTTTGAGGTATTGCTAATCTTTACTGAATAGCAGTCTTGAACTCTGCACTGGTGTAGTAGTTGCGGAACTCAAGGTCTTTACGTGCTTTGTCTTTGTATTTGCCGTCGATTGCACAAGCCTTCTTCAGGTTGGCACCCATCAGGCTGGCATCTTTGCTACGTGCACCTGCAATAGCAAGCCCGTAGTATGGCTCAGCCATTTCATTACCAGTCTTGCGGATGGCTTCGTTGAAGCTGTTCTTAGCTCCGTTCAGGTCACCCATCAGGAGTTTGCAAAGACCAGCGTTGTACTGAGCTCCGTTCAGTTCGCCAGCGACGTTGAATTTCTCAACGGCTTGGTTATAACGTGCCATCTTTTCCAGTACAACACCCAGGTTGAAGTTAGCTTCAGGGCTGCTGGTAGAAGAGATAGAGCTTTCAAGAACTGCTTTGGCGTCACGGTATTTGCCTTGCTTGAGATAAGCTACACCTACGTTGTTCAATACACCGTAGTCGTTTTTATTCAACTTGTAAGCTTTGTCCAGGTAGTTGGCGCCTGCATCCAGATCACCAGTCAACAGGGAGATAACACCCAGATCATTGAAGGCACGTGGATCGGAGGGATAGGCATCGCGGAAGGCTTCAAGAAGAGCCTGCTTGCCTGAATTCTTCTGCTGGCGAGAGATGGCATACATCCACTCTTCTTTTTCGAAAGTACCCTTGAGATCGGCACCATTGCCACGAACAAAGTCATTGGCAATTTTGTCAATCTCTTCATCGGTACGACGTACTTCATAACCAGCCATCTTGATGGTGGCACGGCGAAGAGGAGCAAGAATGTATTCTACTTTGTCTTTACCACCGACCAAAGCCATGATTTGCTTTTCGAGGTCGTTTGGATCAAGACCGGCAGATACCAATGAGATGATCTGGTTGGTAACATCTGGTGGATACTTACCACTGATACTGTTTTTGAAACCTTCCCAGTCTTCGTTGGTAACGCGGATATCAAAAAAGCTTGAATCCAGGTAGTTGTCGTAACCTGCTGCCTTCAACTGCTCGGTCAGCCACATTTGGACTTCTTTGGAACGGTTGACGGAGAGTTCAACGTTGCGAGCATAAGGACCTTCAGGTGAAGCAAAACCTTCGATAACAACTTTATCGGTTACATACTTCTTCTTGAGGTATTCACCAATGGCAGTAATATCGCTTTTGCTGTACTGGTCTTCCTGAATTGCAAAGACGTTCTTAGGGAAGTTAAACTTCGCATCACGCTCAGCTTTTACTTCTTTCTGGTAGTCATGCTTAGAGAAAACCAGATAGCTGCCTTCATACACATTGTAGGGGGTGATGATGCAGCAATTACACAGATTTTCCAGGTCGGGAAGTTCAAAAGTCTTTCCTTTGCGCTCATAACTTTGCTTGATAACCAGCTGGTTGCCGTTCATCTTATCAAAATATGGACGCTTGAAGACGATTTGGGTATCAATACCCATCTTCTTAACATCGGGATATTTATCTGATGAGAAAACTACTTTTCCTTGGGAAACTCCGCCAATCTTACCTTCACCGATGTAGGTGCCGCCCTTCTTCATTCCAGACTTCGGCGGTACATCAGCCGAAATTTTGATGGTAATGGAGTCAGCATGGACTTCAATCGGATCAGGGGTGCAAGCAACTTCTGCTCCCTGGAAAACTTTGCAGGATGAAAATCCCAACGAAACTATAACCGCTATTGCGGAGAATTTTAAAACCTTAATCATGTGATGGAATCTTTGTCAATCTCAGTGGTTTTGCTTTCAACTTACGGTACTTGAAACAGTAGGCAAAGTTACAACTTATTTTCATTTATGGAAAATAATCTCGTTTTATTTTGGATGGCAGAAGGTTCTCTAAATTCCTCTATCTTTGACTCAGGAGGTCGTTTTTTAACTTCTCCTTTATCAATTTCGCCACCACTTTGAAACCTTGCTTTCACATCCTCAAGATTTACAATCACTCCCCTTCTTCCCACCGGGTTCAGGTTCGGGACTGGAAGTATGATCTACTTCTGGACCAAAATCTGTTTTCTTTGAGCTCGGACCAACAATTTTTGGCTTTCAAGCAGGACTATCCGAAATTAGAGGCCTCTATCAATGATGCTCCATTTCATCAAATCATCCGATTCGACCTATGAGTGAAGACTATACCAAAAAGATTCTCGAGTTCAGTCAGGTCTCTACCGGTTATGGAGACAAAATAGTCCTCAGTGGCGTCAATTTCAGCATGGTAAAAGGGGAGTTTGTCTATCTTATCGGGAAAACAGGTGCCGGAAAAAGCAGTATCCTGAAGCTCATTTATGCTGATCTTGACCCAATTGCCGGTCAGGTTCAGGTAGGTGATTATGACATCGGAACCATCAAGCAAAAGCAGGTTCCAAAACTTCGCAGAACCCTTGGGATTGTATTTCAGGACTTCCAACTACTTCCAGACCGGAATGTACTGAACAATATCTTCTTTGCTATGCGGGCCACGGGGTGGAAGGACAAAAAGAAAATGAGAGCTAAGGCAACCGAATTGTTGGAAAAGGTTGGGTTGGTTGAAAAGGTAGCTTCCATGCCACATCAATTGTCCGGAGGTGAGCAACAACGGGTCACCATTGCCAGGGCCTTGATCAATGACCCTATTCTCGTCCTCGCAGACGAACCGACCGGGAATCTTGACCCTGATGCCACCAACAATATCATGGAAGTATTGTTCTCAATCAATCTCACCGGGACTTCCATCATCATGGCTACCCACGAACACGATTTGATCCGGAGATTTCCAGCAAGGACTTTGATGACAGAAGCAGGGAAACTGGTCGATTTGAAGATGACTTTTGAATAGCCATTCCAGGACTACCACTTCAGTTGCCTTCTACAAACTCCATCAACTTACTGCGTTCATTTTCCCAGCACAACTGCTCCCGGGCAGACAGGGTCGCATGATGATAGCCAAGCCACCCTCCTCCTTCTACAATCCCCTTGATACGAAGCGCCAATTGCTCACCACTCCGATCCTCAAAGGAGAGCACTTCCCCTACCCGATAGTCTTCCACAACCCGCCTCATCTCGGGAAGGTCACTCACCAATACTGGAACTCCTCCCTGGATATAATCAAATAGTTTGTTGGGAAGGGCAAAGTGATAGCTTGCTCCCATGTCCTCCTCGATGCTCATGCCCAGCGCTGCTTCCTGGGTGATGGGGTGTAATTCTTCAAAGGGGATCAAACCATAGAACTGAATCCTGTCCTGCATATCAACCTCTGATGCGAGGCTCCGAAGTTTCTCTTCCAAGGGTCCATAGCCCAATATCCGCAACTGATACCCCGGCAAAAAAGGCATGGCTTCAATCATCAATTCCAGTCCCCGCCCGATGTTCAAAGCACCCTGATAAATCAGGATTCGCCCTGGTTCCGTTCTCTCTGTAGGTTTGGGCTTCAAAAAAGGAAGGTTGCGGATGGAATGAACAGGCTTCCCATATTTCTCAGTGTAGATATCGGCAATGCTTTGGTTAACGGTTGCCGCTTTGTCAACCTTGGGAAACAGGCGCTTCTCCAACCAATACCAGATTCTTCTCACTTTTGGCCTTGCGATCAGTTCTGGTATTTCGGTCCAATATTCATGTGAATCATAGAGCAGTTTCTTCCCCCGAACCTTCGCCGCCAAAGTATTGGCCAGGAGGACATCCATGTCATTGGCCCAGTAGATGTCTGTCTTCCGGGTAAGGAGAAAGAAAAACAAACGGACATTGAAGGCCAGGTAGAACAAGGGGCCTTTTTCAATGAGCAAGCGAAGGCGGCGCTCCCGGTAAGGCTTGGTTTTCAGGGGAACGGAGGCCTGGCGTTTTCTTCCCACTACCAATACATCATAACCATTTTCATGCAGGGTCGAAGAAAGCCGGCTGACCCGCTGGTCGCTGCTGAGGTCATTGGTAACCGATATGATGATTCGCTTTTTCATCCAGGCGGTGCAAAAGTAGTTTCTTATGGCGTAATTTACAGGGCCTAAAAAAAGACACCATGAAAAGTTTCAGTCATATTTCCATCATTGGCGGCGGAAACCTCGGCCAAGCCATCGCAAAGGGACTTTTGGGAGACCCTGAATTTATTTCCTCCAGCCTGACCGTAACCCGTCGAAATATTGCCCGGCTCCAGGAACTCTCCCTGGCTGGGATCAATTGCCACAGTGATAACCTCAAAGCTGTTGCGCAATCTGACCTCATCCTGCTTGGGGTTCAACCATCGCAGATGCCCGGCATCCTCAAAGAAATCCTTCCCCTGCTTGATCCCTCCAGGCATATTCTTGTTTCCCTCGCCACTGGCCTCACCGTGGAAGAGATCCGTGCCATCACCGGAGCAGAAGTCCCCGTCTACCGGGCAATGCCCAATACGGCCACTGCCTTGCGTGAATCCATGACCTGCATCGCCACCGACGATTCAGACGATGACCGGCGTGATGCGGTGCTCAACTTCTTTGACCGTCTGGGAACTGCCATCATCATCGAAGAATCATTGATGGCATCGGCAACCGTACTCGGTGCCTGCGGCATTGCATTCGCATTGAGATTTATCCGTGCTGCTTCCCAGGGAGGTACAGAAATCGGTTTTGAGGCAGACCTGGCTCAGTTGATCGCTACCCAAACCGTGAAGGGAGCTGCGGCTTTGCTACTGCAAGGTGGGAACCACCCGGAAAGGGAAATTGACCGGGTAACGACTCCCAGGGGATGTACCATTGCCGGCCTCAACCAGATGGAACATCAGGGATTCAGTTCAGCACTCATTCGTGGTATTACGACTTCTTACAATCGGATTGAGGATATATAAACCGGGGGTAGCACATCTGAGCCGGATAGAGGATATCCGGGCAAGCCTCATAACTCCGCCCCAACGACCTCAGACGGTATTCCAACCCATCACCTGACCTGGCTTCATGACCAGCCAGCCCTTGTCCAGCAACTGCCGGATCAAGTCCCTTCGCTGTTGTTCTGTACCCTCGGTCATGGCATTGACCAAATCCCAGTAAGGCAATTCCCGATCCAGAAGGAGCTTTCGGACCTCTTCCCAGGCCAACTTCTTTCCATCTGACCGCTGCTCCATGCAGTAATCACAGACACCGCAATCCTGGGTGGCAATTTCTCCAAAGTAGGTTTCAAGAAAGCGGGCCCGGCAGGATTTAGAAGGAGATTTCACGTATGCCTTGACCTGCTCAAACCGGTACTTGGCCTGCTGGCTAAGGAACTGGTACTTGTCCCAGCCCAGATCCCGCTTGTCAAGGATATGCCGGGGTCTGAGGAACCTGATGCTCGGATGAGACAGGGGCGGACGGTAACTGACAATGCCTCTTTGCTTCAATAACTGTAAGCCATTTTCCAATTCTTCATCCTTTAACCCTCCCACCCTGGCCATGACGGAAGGTAGAAAACGCATGGTATCAGAATAGAGTTCCCCCCCCAACTGGCGAAGGAGAAGATCCATCAACCAGGCGTAGTCCGGATATTTCTGCTTATAGCTTATCAGATCCCGGGGGCCGACTTTCAGTTTTACCCTGCCGTAGTCATCCGGCTGATCATTGAGGGAAATCTGGCCTTCCCGGTCCAGTAAGCGAACAGAATTGTAAAACCGAATAGGGTGAACCCCAAAAGTGGTCGCGATTGCCTTCAGGTCCAGTGGGAAAACATTGGCTGGGGCCGCGGTATTGGGAACCCCAAAATGGTTACAAAGTACTTGGTAATGGGTCTGCAATTGCTCCCAGGTAGGATATTTTTCCTTTACCCAGGATTCCAATTCGGCAAGATCCTCTTCGTTTTCGAAAGCGATTGCCTCTGCGGGCTGTCCATCTCTGCCCCCTCGGCCAGCTTCCTGATAATAACTCTCCAGATCGGAGGGCAAATTCAGATGGAGCACAAAACGCACATCCGGCTTGTCGATCCCCATTCCAAAAGCATTGGTCGCAACCATTACGGGTTGCTGATTGTCGATCCAGGCTGCCTGCGCTTTTGACCTTTCAGCCGTGGACATCCCACCATGATAGGCCTGTGCCTGAATTCCTTCTCGTTGGAGTAGATTGGCGAGGGCAACCGTCCGCTTCCGGGTTCTGGCATAGACAATCCCTGCCTTTCCGGGGTGTTGCTGAATATATCTCAGGATGCGGTTAGATATATCTTCGGTAGGGATCACTTTGTAATGCAGGTTCTCCCGTCGAAAGCTTTTGCGAAAAACTTTACCCCCCTGCATACTGAGATGGTTTCGGATATCCTCAACCACGGCCGGGGTGGCAGTCGCGGTCAGAGCTACTACTGGAACCCCGGGAAGGCGTTCACGAAGCTCAATGATTTTCAGATAAGAGGGCCGGAAATCGTATCCCCATTGACTGATGCAATGGGCCTCATCGACGGCGATCAACCGCACATCCATGCGTCCCAGTCTGGCTTTGAAAATTTGGGTATTCAAGCGTTCAGGGGCGAGGTAAAGGAACCTGAACTCCCCATCCATAGCCATCTGCAATTTTCGGTCAATCTCCCATTGGGAAAGACTGGAATTGATATAGGTAGCGGAAATACCGAGTTCCCGGAGGGTTCGGACCTGGTCCTGCATCAAGGCAATCAAAGGGGAGATCACCAGCGTCATCCCTCCCAATGCGAGACCAGGAACCTGGAAGCAAACCGACTTACCTCCCCCGGTTGGCAGCAAGGCAAATGTGTCTTCTCCGGAAATTACGGATTGGATGATTTCTTCCTGTAAAGGTCGGAACTGGCGATACCCCCAGTAACTACGCAGGATTTCAATCGGTGCAGGCATGACCTCTACCCTTTAACCTCCCCAACTACGATCCCATCTTTCATACGAAGGCAACGGTCAGCGGCTCTGGCGAGGGCTTCGTTGTGGGTAGTGATCAGAAATGCGACCTGGAAATCTTTGGCCAACTGGGTAAAGAGATCGTATAGTCGTTCGGAATTGGCAGAGTCCAGGTTTCCGGTGGGTTCATCGGCCAGGATCAGCCGCGGTTGATTGATCAGGGCACGTGCAACGGCAACCCGTTGCTGTTCCCCACCTGACAAAGCACCGGGCTTATGGTTCCAGCGATCTCCCAGACCAAGGTAGTTCAGCAACTCCATTGCGCGTTTATCGCTTGAATCCTTGTCTTTCCCTGAGATGTAACTGGGAAGTGCTACATTTTCCTTGGCGTTGAATTCAGGCAATAGATGGTGGAACTGAAAAACAAATCCCAGCTTTTCGTTTCGGAAGCGGGCCTTTTCGGATGACTTCAGGGTCAGGATTGGATTTCCTTCGAAAAAAACCTGGCCCTGGCTCGGGGCATCTAAGGTCCCCAGGATTTGGAGCAATGTACTCTTTCCGGCTCCTGATGCGCCTACCAGACTTACGATTTCCCCCGGAAACAAATCGAGGTCTACTCCTTTAAGTACATGCAGATTACCATACCACTTCTGGATTCCCCGTGCCTTGATCAGAGGCACGCTTTCTGGTGGAATGGAGGGCGGTCCACCCGCGAGAGTGTCTTTTTCAGGAGAGATCATCGTACGAAGATACTTGATTTTTTGCCAATTCAGTTGGAAAGCCCCAAATTGGTTTTGTGGAAAAATTCCTGTCCAATCTGCTAGGTAATAACCCCGGTGAAGGGGTGATTGACCTCTGTCTTGACCATGCCCTGATCAAAGAGGACCATGAACCCCGGTTTGATGCAATCGCCGGTTTGGAGGCCTTTCCCGATCTGGAGGAGTTGTCCATTTCCATGCATGAACTGGCAAGCTTGCAGGGACTCCCCACGCTTCAAAACCTGATACGCCTTAACCTGAGTCAAAACCACCTTCAAGATCTCAAGGGTTTCCCTGTATTGGAAAAATTGCAATTCCTGGACCTTTCCCTGAATGAATTGCAAAGCCTGAACGGTTTACTTCCCATGCCAACGCTCAAGGAACTGCACATCTCCTTCAATCAACTCCCTAGCCTTGACCACTTGCCGGAATTGCCCAGGCTCCGGGTCCTGACCGCTTCGGGAAATCGCCCTCTGAAGGATTTGCGCATGCTGATCCAATGTGAAAAACTTGAAGAATTGTACCTCTCCAATTGTTACATCTCTGATTGGGAACCTGTACAGGAGCTTGCACAACTGCAGATGTTAACTGCAAGTCCGGCCAATCCATTGGTCCTCGCACCGCTCAACCAAAGCAAATCCCTGAAGTCGCTCAGGCTCCACGCAAAGAGAATGGGAGAAATCGTTTATTTCCCGTATCTCAAAGGCTTAAAGCAGCTAAGTATCAAAGGAGGATCGCAGGTGAAGCGGCTGAAAGGACTGGATAAACTGGAGGGGCTGGAGGAAATAGAATTGCGAAAACTGGGACTCAAGGAAGTTCCTGAGGTTGCCGGCAATTCATTGGTCAGTATGGACCTGTCGGACAATCCTATCCGGAGCCTGAAAGGGCTGGAGGCTTTTCCCTATTTGAAAAAATTGGGTTTGGGGAGCACAGCTGTCCCCAAAGAAGAACTCAAAGCTTTTGAGAAACGGTATCCGAAAGTGGAAATTTTCTGGACCTGAAGGCTAATCTATATCTTCGTAGTCAACTGTTTCGATCATACTGGGATCCAACTCCGGCTTTTCCTCTTTGTCCTTTTGTCCTCGCTTGACCGAGACCTTTACATCGTCATCGACATAGATACTGTCTTCAAAGGGGCTGTGGCCATCCACAAACTGGTCGTAATTCCGCGATCTCTTGTCCAGATCGGCCTGTGCCCGCTTGGCCAGGACTTTCACCAGATAGCGCATGATCGGCTTTCCAAAAAGCCGAAAGAATATGGAAAGGCAGAACATGAAGATGATGACTGCCGCTATGAATTTCAGAATAATCATGGAAGAAGCGGTTCGTGGCTCCTGCTTTCATCAAGGATGCGCTGGTAATACTTCTCGTAGAACGGTATTATCGCATCCAAAGAATATTTCATCGCCGTTTCTCTAGCATTACGGGAAAATTCATTCCAACGTTGCGTGTCTTTAAGCACATGTACTGCATGCTGTCCCATACACGCGACGTCTCCGATGTCACAGGTATATCCAGTGATTCCGTTTTTGTTGATTTCGGGAAGTCCTCCGGCATTGGAAGAGATGACTGGTACGCCACAAGCCATCGCTTCCAGCGCTGACAAGCCAAAGCTTTCTGAAGCAGAGGGCATCAGGAAAAGGTCGCCAATGGAGTACAATTCTTCCACCGGGTTCTGATTGCCGAGGAAGACAATGCTGTCACATAGATCGAGTTCTCTACAGGTCGCCTCTGCTTTCGCACGCTCAGGACCATCCCCGATCATGAGCAGCTTCGCATTGACTTCCTTCCGAATATGCATAAACGAACGGATCACATCTTCTACACGCTTTACCTTGCGGAAATTTGAGGTGTGAAGCACGATCTTCTCGTCGTTTTGGGCCACTATCTTTCTGAAGTGCTCTTTGTCCTGCCGCGAAAACCGCTCGGTATCCACAAAGTTGGGAATCACTTCGATCTCTTTATTGATCTTAAAGGCATCGAAGGTGGCTTGGCGGAGGTAGTCTGAGACCGCTGTAATGCCATCGCTGTGATTGATGGCATAGGTCACCACTGGCTCCATACTCTTGTTCTTTCCTACCAAAGTAATGTCCGTACCATGCAAGGTGGTCACAACGGGAACGTATCGACCAAGATCTTTGAGCATTTCTCTGGCCATCACACCTGCTGAAGCATGGGGAATGGCATAATGTACATGAAACAGGTCGATGTCGTGGTACAGGGCTACATCGGTCATGGTAGAGGCCAATGCAGACTCGTAGGGCGGATAGTCAAAAAGGGGGTAATCCTGAACCTGAACCGCGTGGAAATTGACATTTTGGGTGAAGGATGGCAGGCGAATGGGACGGCTGTAAGTGATAAAGTGAATCATGTGCCCTCGCTGAGCAAGGGACTTTCCAAGTTCGGTAGCGATTACACCGCTTCCTCCATAAGTGGGGTAACAGACAATACCTATATTCATACGCGGCTAAAGGTAAACAATTTCATGGTTCAACTATGTAACCGCGAAGAGCGTGGAAGGTTTTACGGAATGAGATTAGCCAGTCTGGGAATCTGCATTGAGGAGTTCTCCTTTGCTGCCCCATCTTTTGAGCAATAACTCATAGATGGTGACGTCGATGAGCATCAGTCCCATTCCATAAAAGTAGTCCTCGAATGGAATCGTCCCGAATCGCATCCCCAGGTTTTCGGCATCGTTGTACCAGACAACTTCCCCTTCGATCCAGGTACCCGTCAATACCCCATTGACCAGGAAAAACGGCACCGCGGCAATCGCCCAGGCGATGAAAAACCTACCCAGCCAGGGGCTTCTTAAAAGAAAAACATTGATGGCGAGCACAAGCGCCAGGAACCCGAATGCGGTGGTGGTATACCACTTATCCCAAAATACGATGGCCATGGCCAGGGAGCCGGTCATCAGAACCAGGGCAATGGGCAACTTGATCTTGCGGGTGACATCTTTCGGAATAAAGTAAATAACACATTCGTAGATGAAGACACAGGCAAAGGGAACCGTGACAAAGAAAAGCCATTCTTCGATCGGGAGCCCAAAGAGGTTGACCCCGATCAGGTATTCGGGATTGAATCCCCAGAATCCGGCTTCCGTAAAGAGAATGTCCCAAATGATGAAAATGGTGAGCCCGACTGCGATGCCGGGAAAGAGGGCTTTCCACTTTTTCCAATACTTCAACCTACGCTCGAAACTTTGGGCCAGCGGGTAGGCCAGGGTGGCGAGGTGCAGATAAAGGTAAATGTACATTTCAGGCCCGTTTGACCATTTTCTTGGATTCCCGCAAGTACTTAAACGGAATGATCAACATGCCAAAGCATTCACCGTCACCTTTACCCAGGTGCTTGTGATGGACTTTATGGGCTTTGCGGATCGCACGGAAATAGGCATTGTCAGTGCGCTTGAGCCAATTAAAACGGCGGTGAATGAAAACATCATGGACCAGAAAATAGGTGATCCCATACAGGGCAATCCCAGCCCCGATCCATACCCTGATGTCAAAGCCACCCATCATCCCGGTCATGATCAACAGCCAGGAGGGAACAGCGAAAATGAGAAAGAAGCTGTCATTCTTTTCGAAAAACCCTGGCTCTTTCTGGTGGTGATCCTTGTGTAGAACCCAGAGGATTCCATGCATCACGTACTTATGGGTAAACCACGCCATAAACTCCATGAAGAAGAAAGTGCCGATCAGAGCTAAAATATTTATTGCTATCTGCATAGTTCAATGCGTCAGGTTCAAGGTGCCAAAAAAGACGACCTGGATGACATAGATACCAAATCCAAGTCTGTTTTGTTTATCGAATTTCAAATAATGGAACAGCAGCAAGAGGGCATAAGAGATTACAAACCAAGCCAGGTAATTTTGCCAGGGGATAATTCCGTCCTGCCATTGCCAAAAGTCAAAGTTCATCGCGACTGGCTCGATGAGCACATCCAAACCAGTCATCAGCGCAGCCGAAATAGCTGCTTTGATGAATCCTGGCCAACGGGTAGGTGCCACAATACTACCAGTACAATAGACTAACAGCAGCCAATTGACCGAGATCATCAAGGGAACATCAAGGAACTGTGGCCCAAGGGTGGCTCCGTACCAATATTCACCAAAAATAAGGCCCGTGGAGACCCCGACAACTTCTACAAAATAGCCCGTCAAGAGGCAGATAGCCATTACGACCACGAAGGAAAAGTTCCAATCCGAATGGTTCCAAAGCAAGGCCCCTGCACTCAGGAGCAATGTAATGGGGGTCGCGGCCAGAAACCAGTCTGAAGAGTCCGTTTGCAAACCTATCATACCCACCGCATACACAATGACCAGTATCCCAAGGCTGAAAATTGCCTTGTAACGGGGAAAAAGTTCACGGTATTTCTGCAAAACCTCACTCATCAGGAGACGATCATTTTCTTTTCTGCTACCGGAGACCCCGAGCTTGGAAGTGGTCCGACCGAAGGACCCACCAGGTCTGCGACAATCTTGGCGGAGAGCAAGCAAAGGGGAATTCCTCCACCCGGATGCACACTCCCTCCGCAAAAATAAAGGTTTTTGATCTTACGGGAGAAATTGGCGTGCCGGAAAAATGCTGCCATTCGATCGTTGGAACTGGCACCGTACAGGGCTCCACGGTAGCTCCCGGTGCGCTCCTCGATCCGGATGGGATCAAGGTAATCTTCGGTGACGATATGAGATTCCAATTCGACCTGGAGCATACTGGAAATTTTTTCGATCACTCGCTTCCGGGTATGCCGACGGAGCCGGTCCCAATTCTGCCCCTGGTTGCAGGGGACATTGACCATAACAAACCAATTTTGCATCCCTTGGGGAGCATCCCCGGCTTCGTATTTTGAAGTAATATTGATGTAAACAGTGGGATCGTCCCCTACTGTCCCTTCTTCAAATATCTCCCGGAACTCTTGCTCATAATCTTCTGAGAAGAAGATATTGTGCAAATCCAGTTTCGAAAACGATGCTTGGGCTGCAGGGGTAGCGGACCCATTCGTTCCCGACGGGTCTATTCCCCAGTAATAAATCAAGGCTGAGGAAGAACGCTCGTGTTCCAAAATCTTTTCCGGGGCCTTTTGCTCAGGCATCAGGTTCCGGTAGGCCGGGTAGATATCTACATTGGATACCACCAGATCAGCTTCAACCACTTTTTCGTTGACCAAAATCCCTCTTGCCCTTCCCGCCTCTACGACGATTCTTTCCACACGCTGACTGAGGTGGTAGTTGACCCCGAGATCCTTGCTCAATTTCACCAATGATTCGGTGATGGCGTGCATCCCCCCGGTGGGTACCGCTGCGCCAATCCCATGCTCCAAATGGGGGATCATACTCATGATACCCGGAGTCGTATAAGGATTGGAGCCGTTGTAAGTCGCGTAACGGTTAAACAACTGGACCAACTTGGGATGCTTCAAGCGCCTTTCATTCTCCTGAGAAAGGCTATTGAAGATTCCCAGACGGTACAAATTCAGGATACCGATCATGGTATCCTTCTTGAGATAGGTGCTAAATTTGTGCAGAGAGCGCTCGAGAAATACCCCTTTGGTTTTCCGGTATTTCATCTCAGACCTGTCAAAATAATCCTTTACCACCTTTGCCGGCACTCCGAGCTTAGCCTCGACTTCTACGGCAAAATCTTCAGGATTGCCCTTGCCCTGAATTTCTGTTCCGTCAGGAAAGTAGTAATTACAGACATTGGTAAGAGGTTGATAACGGAAGTACTCCGTAGGTTCCTTGCCGGCAAGTTTGAAAAGCTCATCAACCAGGTGGGGCATGGTGAATAGAGAAGGGCCAGCATCGAATCTGAAGCCATCCTGCTCAAAAGCACTCAGTTTACCACCGGGGTAGGAATTGGCCTCATACACCTGAACCTGATAGCCTTTAACAGCCAGGCGAATGGATGCTGCGATCCCGGCAATACCTGCTCCGATGACAACGGCCTTCTTCATCTCATCATGAATTGGGTGCAGTTGGCATGCGCAGGGTTTCGAAATGCTTGCTTACTTCCTCGAAACAAATCTTGAACCATTCTGTATAAGTGTCTGGTTGGGATACCAGATCATTTCTGATCTCTTCGAGGCTCATATAACGCCAATCCTGTACTTCTTCAGGATTGAGGACAGGCTCAATATCTGAGAATCCAAGCCAAACATGGTCCAACTCGTGCTCGATCAACGCACCGACTTGCTTCTTGTAAATAAAATTGAATCCGTAGGTCAATGTGCAATCAAATCCCATTTCCTCCTGCATGCGGCGATGGGCTGCATCCTCCAATTCCTCACCCAGACGCGGATGACTGCAACAAGTATTGGTCCACAGCTCAGGAGAATGGTACTTATGGGCAGCACGCTGCTGTAGCATTAACTCGCCCTTAGAGTTGAATACAAAAACGGAGAATGCACGATGAAGTAAACCTTTGTAGTGGGCCTCCATTTTTTCCATGGTACCCAGGACATTGTCCTTCTCATCAACCAATATTACTTGTTCTTCTGCCATGAACTCGTTGTTGTCGGAGCCAAAATTCGGGAATAATCTTGAAAATAATCTGTTTAGAGCATATTGAATTGGTGGCGGAGCAGGGATCCGACGAAGAGTGCGTATTTCCTTTGGTTTGGAATGCGTACCCGCTCCTCCATGATCCGGTTGTAGGGCAGAGAGCGTATTTTGCTGAAAAGGCGCCGGTAGTATTTGTAAGCCATGTACACCCCAAAACGTGTATCCTTGGGCAATTGGATAATTCCGGCATACCCATCGTCAAAGTCTTTTTCAATATCTGCTTCTATCTCCGCCTTGGTATTTCTATCAAAGTGCTCCATCTCAACTCCGGGAAAATAAGTTCGTCCCAACTCTTTGTAATCTGCCTGAAGGTCCCTGAGAAAATTGATTTTCTGGAATGCACTCCCAAGACGCATAGCATTGTATTCCAGGTGCTGGTAGGATTCCTTATTGCCATCTACAAAGACATAGAGACACATCAGACCCACTACTTCTGCCGAGCCCAGTATGTATTTCTCGTATTCAGCCTGGTCATACTCCCGCTCTTCCAGGTCCATTTCCATGCTGTCGAGGAAGGTATCAATCAGTTTAAGGGGGATGTTGAACCGCTTTACGGTATCCTGAAAAGCATTCAGGATCGGATTGAGGCTAATCCCCTCTTCAAGTGCCAGGTAGGTATCCTGACGGAATCGTCTAAACAGCTCTTTCTTATCGTAATCGTGGAAGGTATCTACAATTTCATCAGCGAAACGAACAAATCCGTAAATGGCATAGATCGGGTTCCTGAATCGTTTGTGCAAGAAGCGGATGCCCAATGAGAACGAGGTACTATAAGACTTCGTCGTCATTTTACTGCATCGGATGGAAACATCATCGAAAAGGGCTTTCATACTCAGACGTTTTTGAATTCTTTTTCAATTTCTCTGGCTACAACGGTCCCGGAAATCAACGAGGGAGGAACTCCCGGGCCAGGTGTGGTCAATTGACCTGTATAATAAAGATTGCGGACTTTCTTACTTTTCAAGGAAGGTTTTAGTATAGCCGTCTGGCGGAGGGTATTGGCCAGTCCGTAAGCATTTCCTTTAAAGGCATGGTAATCCGAAACAAAGTCGCTATGGGCGTAACTACGCTTAAAAATGATATGATCCCTCACGTTTTGTCCGGTCACACGTTCTAAACGCTCCATCAGGATATCATAATATTTTTCCCGCATGGTTTCATCGTCCCCTTCAAGTCCGGGAGCCACTGGCATCAACAGAAACAAGTTTTCCATGCCTTCCGGAGCAACAGTGGAATCGGTCACGGAGGGAACACATGCATAGAACAAGGGATTGGATGGCCACTGAGGCGTATCGTAAATCTCTACTGCATGGTTGTCAAAATCCTCATCGAAGAAGAGATTGTGGTGGAGCAGGTTCTTCAATCGCTTATTCACTCCCAGGTAAAAGAGCAGGCAAGAAGGGGCCATCGTTCTATTGTCCCAATAGGACGTGGAATACTTGCGGGATTCTTCTGGCAACAGATGTTGCTCTATATGGTGATAATCTCCCCCACCGACGATAATGTCAGCGCTATAGGTTTCACCATCGGTTATGACTTCGCGTGCTGTTCCATTTGAGACCCGAATTTCCTTGACCTCAGCGTCGAAGGTAAACTTAACCCCCATCTCTTCTGCCAGGGTTTGCATTCCCTTCACGACTTCATGCATACCTCCGGGAGGATACCAGGTCCCCAATTCCATATCCGCATAGTTCATCAGGCTGTACAAAGCCGGTGTATCTTTGGGCTTGGCACCGAGAAACAAGACCGGGAACTCAATCAAACTAAGGATCCTTGGATCAGAGAAGTATTTCCTGACATACTTGGCGAAGGACTGGAGCAGGTGCAATTTAAAAACGCCTTTGACGACCCTCCAATCTGCGAATTCCATGAGGGACCGACCTGGCTTGTACACCAAGTCATTGATACCAACCTCATACTTATAGGAAGCTTCAGCCAGAAACTCTCTCAACTTAGCTCCGGCACCGGGTTCTGTTTTATCCAGAAGGGCTTCAATTTCGGCCATCTTGGCAGGTATGTCCCAGAAATCGTTTTCCCCCCAGTAAACCCGGTAAGATGGGTCCAGACGAATCAGGTCATAGTAATCTGATGGCTGCTTGCCGAACTGTTTGAAATAAGTTTCAAAAACATCGGGCATCCAATACCAGGAGGGGCCCATGTCAAATTTGAACCCTTCAGCATTGAACAAACGAGCTCTCCCTCCAGCCATGGAATTTTTCTCCAGCACCCTCACCTGATACCCTTTTTGGGCAAGGCTGGTAGCTGCGGATATCCCGGCAAAACCTGCTCCTATTACAATGACCGAATGCGGCATAAACTATCTTAAAGGACCATTTTAACTCAAAGAAATCTACTTGAGTTATTTAACTACCCCAAGATACATATATCCTGAAGTTGTTTAACGAGTCAATAACCAATTCTAAACAGTCAAGGTTTGGTGAAGGTCCTCTTTTTTCTCAACAAATCACACAAGTAATTGATTATCAGTAAGCAACCTTATCAATCTCTATTCCCAGCGTATTGTATTCTCTCCAGGTTCCGACTTTTTTCCCTCCCCGGTAAGTTCCGCTCGTCTTTTGAGCCCCATTTTTGTGGTACCAGGTCCATTCTCCATGCTTGTATGACTTATCCCCTTTTTTTACAAAGGTTCCTACCATCTTCTCCTGCCCATTGCGGTAATATTCGATCCACTCCCCCACTGGTGAACCAGCCTGGTAGGTCCCTGTCTTCATAATGGATCCGTCATCGTAGTAATAGGTCCACTCCCCGAGCTTCATATCCCCGTCCCGGTTTCCCTGGACTTTCTTGATCCCATTGTCGTAGTAGGAAGCATAAGGTTCCTGAGCCTGAGCAAATACAAAAGAGCAAAGGAAGAAGGCTAGAAGAAAGATGGTCTTATTCATGACCTAAATTTATCCTGGTTGAGGGGAGCTTTCAAACCAATCTTGTCCACCAGCTTTCAGGCAGCTGTCTCCTTGAGTTTACGCTCTAGCGCTAACAAGGGGGAAATAGGGCTATTCGGCTGGCAGGTACTTTGCAAGCAATTCATCCATATTGTCCCTGAGTTCTGCCGCACGAATGTTTTTGCTCTTGATTATTCCCCGGTGGTCCAGTAAATAAGTTGTCGGCACCGAAGGCACATCCCATTCTGCAAATAGCTGGGCATCCCATCCCTTTTCCAACCAGATTTGTCCTGGCCAATGCAAGCCATCCTCCTGAACTGCATTTCTCCAGTCTGAAGGATCATCGTCAATAGAGAGGGAAAATATGCTGAAGCCTTTGTCCTTGTATTGATCGTACAGGGAATTTAAAATCTGGTTTTCTTGTCGGCTGTATGCACAATAACCGGCCCAGAAATAGACCAATGTCATCTTCCCAACTTCATCTCTCAGATGGACTTCCTTTCCCTCCGGATTCACACCGACGATATCCTGAGGCAATATTCGAACGAATGCATTTCCAAGCACATCCAATTGCTGACCCAGGATCTTTGTGAATTCATGACCGGGCAGCTCCTTTTCCAACCTTTCCCGTATCCCTTGCAGGTAATGGTAATTTCCATCCATATTTCCTGAAAATGCTGCAAAAGCCCGGAACTCGGGGATGGAAACGGTGTCCATATAAGTGCGGAGGTAATTCCTCATTTCGATCAGGGCCATATCGCTTCGCTTTTCCGCCTCCCGCCAGCGCTCAAGCTCCTGGTTTTTGGGGATCATCTTCATGGCCTGCTTTTCCTTTCGGTAAGCTGCAAACCTTTCTCCTCGACCTGAAAGGAAGTCCTTCAACTTGAGACTCTCCTCGCTACCGGTGAGACTCCATCCTCTGGGAGTGAGGAAATCCGCATTGAACTCCATCACATTGGTGCCGGGAAAAAAGGGAAAGCTGTAACCGGATTGAAGTCGGATTTGGTAAAATTCTCCTCCTTGGGACTTCCTTTGAAAACGAAAGGAGCCATTTTCCCCCAGCAATGTGGAATCTACAGTTACCATCCGATCCGGGAAGAGTTGATCCAGCCGGACCTGATTGGACGGTGGGTTATTGGTGATATGACCTGAAATGATAAACTCATCGCTGGCTTTATCTTCTCCGCATGACAAGACCAGGGAACTTAGAATTAAGAGGACAAATGAGAATCTCCAGAAAGGAAATTTCGCAGTGTTGGTGCAGAACATGATGCAAAATAAGGGATTCCACGGGAAGTGTAAATCCTAAATTGAATTCGACTAAAATATCAGTTCACAGAGGTGTATTTGCAGCTTTCGCTGACATAAGCTGTCAAAGGTCGGTCGTACCTTACTCATGTTCTATTCCGGGGGCACCCCCTTTCTCTGCATTCAATTAACCAAAAACATAGATGAATCAACTGATTACTAAAATGCAACGTCGGAACAGAAAGAACCGTGGGTCGGTCGAGAAGATGATGGTGGAGATCGCCAATTCCCGAGATCTGCTGATTCTGCACCGTGACATTATGATCGTTTCCCGGCAAATGGACCTTTGTGCTGCCGCTGCGATCCTTCCCCATGAAAATCCCCACCCAGGCCAGGAAGAAGATTTCATTTTCCTATACCTGGACCTGGAGGAAATGGACGGTTTGGAACCAGGGTTTTACAGTATTCGCACTTTCCGGAATGAAAATGGTCAAATTATGGAAACGGCCCATTTACTCAACCTGCGGGGAGTCTTTGTCAGAACCTGCCGGTTCATGCAAACGGACCCACATATTCCTATCCTGGGAAAGCGTTTTCACCATGAATCCCGCCATGTCCTCATCGACAGTTGGATTCGCCGCGGCGAAGCTTATGCCATTGAAGGAATGCTCGGAAATGGGAAACCATTTGTGGTAACCCTCGAGTTTTAAGGCCTCCCATCTGTTAAAAACTGCATAAAATCGAATTGTTAAACACTGTGCGACCGTCCCTTAGGGGCGGTTTTTTTTGTTTCCCCCTCTGGTTTTTTTCCAAATTGACGTTTAGCTGACCAATTTATCACTAAGAATTCATGGTGGATGGGCAACAATGGGAGCAGTATCTGTGTTGAAACATACATAAACAGTACAATTTTAATTATATCAATCTAATTCGTTATGAAAACCCTACTTCTTCTGCTCACTCTGGCTCTAAGTACCAGCACCGCTTTTTCAACCATTCACAATGTAGAGGTGGGCGGAAATGCTCAAACCGCGCCCTACTATGCCCCTCAATTCATAACCATTGAAGTTGGTGATACCGTCCTGTGGACCTTCGTCAGTGGAACGCATAATGTAACCTCTACTTCTGGCCCTGCATCATTTGCCTCTGGAGACCTAGGTCCGAACAATACTTTTCAATTTGTTTTTACCATTGCTGGGTTCTACGAATATGAATGCACCCGTTTCAATCATGCCGCCACCCAGTTTGGAACCATTACCGTCGAAGATCCGCTGGTTGGGATTGACGAACCATTATTTGCTGGCTTCACCCTTTCCCCAAATCCAGTATCCAATCTTTTAAGAGTTCAAACGACTGATCTTTCCGACCTTTTGACCATTCAGGTATATGAAGTGGGTAGCGGTAAAATGGTGCGTGAAATCCAGTCCGTTGAGACCAATTTCGAGCTCAGCGTAGCCGACCTGCCGAGAGGTCGTTACCTGTTGATGATTCGCGATGAGAGCAGAAAGATGGCCAAGATATTTATTAGGGAATAAAAACTTCCCTATAACTTATGCAGCTTTCGGATGGTGACTCAAGCCAAATGCAATTTTCAAAGCATAACGCACCATCCTTGATCGCTTTGGTTAGCGATCAAGGATGGTAACTGGTACTTTTTCTCGCGGCTGTTATTGCTTAATAGGAATCCCGAGGTTCACCCGAACATTTGTCTTCGGCATCAATTCGCTCTTCTCACGCATGATCAGTAATTGCCGACTCACTTGAAATTGGAGAGTGTAATCACGTTTCTTACCTGGTAAAATCCATTCTGCTCCTAACATACCACTGAGGGAAGGCTGTATAGACATTTCAGTATCTGGAAAAGTCCCGTTGTCCGGATGGGTTTGCATAGATTGAGCAAAGTCACCGATTCGGGTAAACCTGCTGGCAAATGGCAAATCACCTCTGAGCCCAAACAGCAATCGGAAGTTTGGATTTTTGAAGGCTTGGATTTTCAGCATTCCTCCCAACTCGGCCAGCGTAACCCACTGATGAAGCAGGTTATTGCCGCGTACAATCTCATTTGGTGCCACCGATCCGGACCAAATCGTTTTCATCTGCCAAAGAGATTGAGAAACCCCGGCCGTCAATTCAAGGCTTGTCCTTTTGCTAAATGGAATTTCATAAGCGGCACCGATATATAAACCCGGATTGACGGCGTTGCTGCTATGCGCATTGAATAAGCCTGGATTGGTAGACTGAGGATGAATCTCATAGGAAGATGACCCAGGCAGTCCTAATGAAGTCCCGATTTGGAGACGAAGGGTGTTGCTGTTTTGAGCTTGCAACACATTGGTAGATACCAAGAGTACCATTAACAATAGTCTTGCGGATAATTTCATAGCGATATTTAATTTCAATTATGGTAGTAATATTGAAAACGCACCATTCGGGGAAATTATTATAATAAGCTGTAACTATCGGCGGACACCCTATCTTTTCACCAAATAAGCCACATTCTCGACATGGGTTGTTTGGGGAAACATATCTACAGGTTGCACATCCATCACCTCATACATATCACTTAAGAGTGCCAGGTCTCTGGCCTGGGTAGCAGGATTGCAGCTAACATAGATGATCTTTGGTGCCGCGATCTCCAACAATTGGCGCACGACTGCTTCGTCCATCCCCGCCCGGGGTGGATCGGTGATAATGACATCTGGGGTTCCTTCTATGGCGACCAATTCCTGAGTCAGGAGTTTTTTCATATCTCCGGCATGGAAACTAAAGTGATCCACCCCATTGAGTTCACAGTTTTTCCAGGCATCCCGGATTGAGGACTCAACGTATTCGATCCCAACCACCTTTTCGGCAAGGTCATTTACATAAATACCAATACTTCCAGCACCACAATAGAGATCGTAAATGGTTCCAACCTTTTCCGTTCCCAGAAACCGACGCACCTGATCGTAAAGTACTTTGGCCTGGAGGGTATTGGTTTGGAAGAACGAGGTTGCTGAAATCCGGTATTTCCAGGACCCGAGGTGCTCGGTGATTTCGCTCGGCCCTTCCCAGGCAACCGGAGTAAGATCGTTGAAACTGGAATTCTGCTTGGGGTTATAGAGAGAGAGAAAAGAAGTAACCTGCGGAAATTTCGCTTTCAGGTGCTGGAACAATTTGTCGACCCGTTCTGTATCCTCTTCTCCAATGATCAACAAAAGCATCAACTCTCTGGTTCCTTCAGAAGTCCGGAATACGATATTGCGCAGAAAGCCCTCATTGGCACGGATGTCATAGTAACTGAACTCATGCGCTTTGGCAAATTGACGGATCTCGTTGCGGATCTCATTGATCACCGGCCAATGCAGATAGCAGGTCTCAACGTCCACTACTTTGTCAAAAAAACGGGCCACGTGGTATCCCAAAGCGCCCTCCCAATCAATTTCGGCTCCGCTTTCTATCATCTCGGTGGGCACCCAACGCTTGGTGGAAAAGGTGAACTCGACCTTGTTGCGGTAATGGAAAGGTGATTCGCAACCCAGGATGGGGTGCATGGTGCCAATCTCCAGGTGACCGATGCGGGTAAAGGCATCGTGCACTGATTTTTCTTTATAGAAAAGCTGTTTCTCGTAGGACAAGCTTTGCCATTTACAACCGCCACAGGTTCCAAAATGGCTGCACACCGGTTCAATGCGGTCCTCGGAGCGCTTCACCCAACGCTCTACCCTTCCCTGGGGAATTTTCTTGATCTTAGAGAATACCCATACATCCACAATATCACCCGGTACTGTCTTCTCAACGAAGTAGACCTTTCCATCCTTTTTCCCGATGCCTTTGCCCCCCTTTTCCGTATCTACTACCGTAACTTCTTCGACCAGGTAGGGCTTATTCTTTTTTCTTCCCATGCGGCAAATTTAGGCGGCAATATTCGATATTCCATTTTCCCTGTGTAGATTCGACAGACAATTGTAATCTGTACCATGCCCGTTTTTCCTACACACTATACCGGGGTGCCCTCTGTGACCCGAGATCAGATGACCGAAGTCGATCGCCTCATGGTTGATTTTTATGGTATATCTCTGCTTCAGATGATGGAAAATGCGGGGCGTGGCCTGGCCATTGTTGCCCGTGAGCACTTCCTGAAAGGCCGGGTAGCAAATAAATCGGTAGTTGTTCTTGCGGGTACGGGTGGAAATGGTGGCGGGGCGCTGGTGGCGGCTCGAAGACTGAGAATCTGGGGCGCCACGGTGCGGGTGGTTCTGACCCGTCCGGCGGCTGAGTACAAAGGTATTTCTGCGGTACAACTGTCCATCTTGCAACAGATGGGCGTTCTCATTATGAGCGAACCTCATACCGGTTCAGAACTTATTTTGGATGGTCTGATAGGTTATAGTCTGAAGGGTGCTCCCCAGGGACGGGTGGCTGACCTCATTGAGTGGACGAACCGTCAGATTACCCCGGTTTTATCCCTGGATTTGCCGAGTGGATTGGATGCCGACAAGGGAATGGTCTTCCCAAATTGTATACGAGCCAGTGCTACGGTGACCTTGGCCCTGCCCAAGGTGGGATTGCTGGCGAGCAATGCACGGCCCATGGCCGGAGAGATATTCCTGGCGGATATCAGCGTGCCACGGGTACTCTACAATTCTCCGGGATTGGGACTTGAGGTCGGCCATATCTTTTCCGAAGGCGACATCATCAAGATTCGTTAAGGGCATTTGTGCCGTAAGGTACTGAATGCAAAGAATACCTCAATCGATCGGCGGCGGCATGGAAGGCTTGGCCTTTGATTCCTGCTTCCCGGATTTGAAGAGAATAAAAACTTCCAGGTTAATAGACCGGACTTTACTCCCATCAAAATCCTCCAGACCGGTTGGATTGGGATTCTTGAGAACATTGGTCAGGCCAATTTCATAGAAGAAGCTGAAGCCAACCGAACCGTATCCGGTGGGGCCTTCCACAGACAAACCTATCGGAAACTGGAAATTCAACCGGTGCAATTCATCGGTGGCCCCGGCTTCCAGAAAGCCATCCCGCTTCATCCAATAACTCAACATCATCCCAATCTTAGGGTTGAACAAGCCAAACCGGGGGCCGACTTTGAAGTCGAGTTCCAATGCAGTAATACCCACATTTTGGTCCGGATCGTCACCAAAATCACGTTGAATCACGGGGAAATTGGGAAAGCCCCGACCGGTATTGCCCTTGTATAGAATATTGAGCCCGATCTGTGCCCCACCATCTGGAAAATAAGCCTGGTAATAGGGTCCAAAGACGAGGTGTGACCACCAACCATCTACCAGAGGGTGCCTCTCCGAACGAAAGAAAGAGTTGAAATCTGATCCGAAACGAAGTCCGAAGCCGCGTTGCGCAGATGATTCTTGGAAACAAAGGACCAGAAAGAGCAGGACAATGGTACTGGAGCGGAACCATTTACCTGGACAGGACCATCTACAAGAGAAAAGATACCCGTAAATCGAGGCTGGAGTAGCTTTCATGCTTCGAAGATAACTATTTCTGCTTCAGTTTAGCGTCCTTAAGCAACTTCTCAGCGACCTTTCTGGCATATTCTATTGCCACTTCCTCTTCGTTGGCGATCTCCCCTTCCAAAATCGCCTCCCGAACTGCTGTTTTGATCTCCCCTACCATCTTGGAAGGGGGAATATTGAACATGCGCATGATCATTTCTCCGGTCACCGGCGGTTGCCAGTTTCGGAGTTGATCTCTTTCCTCTACCTCCACGATTTTCTTTTCTACCCGGTCGTAATTTTCCAGGTAGCGGTCCATCTTTTTGGGGTTGCGGGTGGTGATGTCGGCCCGGCAAAGCTTCATCAAGGGTTCCAGGTCTTCTCCGGCATCATAAATGAGCCTTCGCACTGCACTGTCGGTCACATGGCTGTCCACCAAGGCAATCGGCCTGAGGTGAAGGCGAACCATCTTTTGTACAAATTTCATCTTATGGTCCAGCGGCAAGCGCAGCCTTTTAAAAATGCGTGGCACCCAACGGGCCCCAAGGTCCTCATGGCCGTGAAAAGTCCATCCCTGCTTGGGATAGTACCGCTTGGTGGGAGGCTTGGCGATGTCGTGTAAAATCGCTGACCACCTCAACCAAAGGTCATCGGTCGCGGTACAGATATTGTCCAGTACCTGCAACGTATGGTAAAAATTATCCTTGTGACCTCTTCCGTCAATAACATCCACCCCTTGCAAGGCGACCATTTCATGAAAGAATTGATGGAGCAACTCGGTATTGAAAAGTAGCTTAAAGCCTATCGACGGTTTGGGGGCCAATACGATCTTATTCAACTCTTCCGTCACTCTCTCCTGCGAAATGATCTTAAGGCGCTCACGGTTCGTATAAATAGCCTTGTAGGTCTTTTCTTCTATAAAGAAGTCCAACTGTGTAGAAAATCGAATGGCCCGCATCATCCTCAGAGGATCGTCTGAAAAGGTTATCGCAGGATCCGTAGGTGTTTTGATGATTCCCTCTTTCAGGTCTGCAAGCCCATCGAATGGGTCATACACCTCTCCATAGTCGTCCCGGTTCAGGGAGATACTCAAAGCATTGATGGTAAAATCTCTGCGGAGTTGATCGTCTCGCAAGGTTCCTTCTTCGACAATGGGTTTTCGGCTTTCACGTTGGTAGCTTTCTTTTCTGGCTCCCACAAACTCCACCTCCCATTCTCCGTACGAAACCATCGCCGTCCCATACTTCTCATAGAAGGCAGTCCGGGTGGATTGGGTATACTCGGCAAAGGCGCGGGCCATATCCGTCCCCTTTCCTTCCACTACCACGTCGATATCTTTGCAGGGGCGATTGAGGAGGTGATCACGCACATAGCCACCAATCACATAAGCCCGCAGGCCCAGTTGCTCAGCGCATGCTGCAAGTGCATCAAATACCTTTCCCTCAAGTGCTGCTGTCGCTTTCATGGTCACAAAACTATATAAAAACAAAGGCTCGACCTGAATTGCCGAGCCTTTGTTCCTGAATTCTAAATTTATCAGAAGGGGAACATTGCTCCACTGATCCAGTCCTGAACTACCGTCGGATACACACCAAAGGCGACGATCAAAACCACGAGGATTACAAGGCCGGCAACCGGGGCAATCTTCTTACTGCTGATGACAGAAGGTTCATCCCGGTCATCGAAGTACATCACCTTGATCACATTGATGTAGTAATAGGCACCGATCACCGAGGCCAACACACCAATGATCGCCGGGATGATCATCCCGGCATCCACTGCGACTTTGAATACAAAGTATTTACCCATAAATCCTGCAAGGGGAGGAATTCCGGCCAGTGAAAGAAGGAATATGGTGAGGGCAACACCCAACCATGGATTGTGACGGCCAAAGCCTCTCCAATTGTCCATGGATACATCTTCAGATTTGCGTTCTGCCATCCCGATCAGGCCGAAGGCTCCGATATTCATCAAGGTGTAGATGAACATGTAGAAGATTACAGCCATGATGGCTTCCTGTGGGATGAATGCATCCAGGTTACCTGAGGGCGACTTGGCAGCCGCCGCCACGGCCAGCAATACATAGCCCGAGTGAGCTATACTTGAGTAGGCCAACATCCGCTTGAGGTTGCGCTGTCTGGCCGCAACCACATTGCCGAAGATCATGGTCAGAACCGCTACCACCACAAGGATGGTCTGTATTTTATCACCAGCCTCATGGCTGGCGCATTGAGCACTGAAATAGGCAAGGGCAACAAAGGCTGCCATTTTAGAACCGGTCGCCATAAATCCGGCCAGCGGAGTCGGTGTACCACTGTATACGTCTGGTGTCCAGGCGTGGAATGGAAAGGCGGCCACCTTGAAGAGGAAACCAATGATCATCAATCCAATTCCCGGATAGAAGAGGGGGCTGGTGGCAAGATCACCATAGTCCATTTCACTGAAATTGGTCGAACCAGCCGCACCGTAGACCAAGGCAATTCCATAGAGGAAAAAGCCGGTGGCAAACGCTCCAAGAAGGAAATACTTAAGCCCTGCTTCATTGGACTTCACATCTTTCTTGTACATAGCTGCCATGATATACAGGCAGATAGACATGGTTTCCAGACCTATGAAGATCATGATGAGATCATTGCCATTGGCCAGAAGGGACATCCCAACCAAGGCGAACAGGATCAAAGCATAGACATCGTAGACCCTTGCGATCTGCCGATTCATGAAATCCCCAACGAAAAAGAGGGTAAAGAGGCCACTCAAGCAAAGGAAGATATGGACCAGAGAGGCCATCCCATCGGTGCGCATCATTTCCGAAAAAGCAAAATTGGGAATCGACTCGCTGACTCCCAATCCCAGCATCGCTTCCATTACAGGAGGCAAAGAAAGAACAATGGAGACAATGATACCCACACCGGAAATGATGGCAAGCGAAGCATATTGCTTGAAAGCATCCAGCATCATGACGATGACACCGGTCAATAGCAACACCAGTACTGGTAATTGCAGTATTAGATCGGTAGATGTTGCCAGACTGAATTCTTTCATACCTTGACGCTTATTATATAAGGTGTACTGAGCAATTGGATGCTCGCATTACAGCGGCTAAAATTAGTACATGGCCTATTAGATTCAAAACCTGTCAGAGATAATTTTCTACGTTACTTAGTGGATAAAACCCCTCCTATTGGGTCAACCCATCCCCCCTATTGGGCAATCCATCAAAATTCGCTATATTGCCCTAACAAATGTTAGGTAGTACCGTTAATATACTGTAAGTGAAGGTCATCAGTGAAAGAAAGCAGCAGGTAATCAATACAGCGGAGCAATTGTTCTCGCAGAAAGGATACCTTGCGACCAGTGTACGCGACCTGGCTCAGGCCCTCAATATCGAGGCTGCAAGCCTTTACAGCCATGTTAAGTCAAAAGAAGACCTGCTTTGGGCGATTGCCGACAAAAGCGCAGAGGAATTCTTTGTAAAGGTCGAACCCATTGCGCAGAAAAATATTCAAACGACGGATAAACTCACCCAAATGATCGTTGCGCACGTAGGTGTGATTGCAGATAATTTGGAAGCGTCCGCTGTTTTCTTCCGCGAATGGAAGCACCTCTCCGAACCACGACTTACGGAATACGCTCAGAAAAGGGCCAAATATGAAAGAATCTTTCGGAAAGTAGTACGAGAAGGCGTTGAAGAAAACGTGTTCAAGCATTACGATGACGGTTTCAGTACCCGGACCATCTTGTCCGCAATCAACTGGACGCATACCTGGTACCGCCCCGATGGGGAATTGACGGCTACCCAAATTGGAGAAAACCTTGCCAGCTTCATACTGAATGGCCTGGTCAGGAATATTTAAATCATTGAATTCATAAAAACTATATAGCAGATATGTACGGATCACTCACAATCACCGAAGTCGACAATCACGGCAAGCAGGTACACGAAGAAGACCAGGAAAAACTGGCTGAATTCGAAGCCCGCATCGCCCGTGGAGAAAAGATTGAGCCCGCTGACTGGATGCCCTATCTGTACCGCAGGCAACTGATTCGCATGATTGAACAGCATGCACACAGTGAAATCATCGGAGCCCTTCCTGAAGGAACCTGGATTACACGTGCCCCTGGCTTCAAGCGGAAGTTAGCCCTGATGGCAAAGGTTCAGGACGAATCCGGTCACGCTCAGTTGCTCTATTCCGCAGCTGAAACCCTCGGCAAGACAAGAGAGGATATGATCGATGACCTGATCAATGGCAAGTCCAAGTACTCCAACGTATTCAACTACCCTGCTCCTACCTGGGCAGATACGGCTGTAATTGCCTGGTTGATTGATGCTGGTGCCATTGTAAACCAAACCGCCAACTCCAAAGGCTCCTACGGCCCTTATTGCCGGGCGTTGGAACGCATTTGCTACGAAGAATCTTTTCACCTGAAGTATGGACACGACAATGTAGTCCACCTCGCAGGTGGCACGCCTACCCAACGGAAAATGCTTCAGGAAGCACTCAACCGCTGGTGGGCGCCTATCATGCATTTCCATGGCCCACCCGACCGCGTTTCCAAGCATACTGAAGTTCTGATGAAGTGGAAGGTCAAAATGGCAACCAACGACGAAATGCGCCAAACCTTCCTCGATATGTATGTTCCCAAGATTTGGGAAATCGGGCTGACTGTTCCCGATCCTGCCCTGCATAAGAATGAAGAAACCGGCAATTGGGAATATACCGAACCCGATTGGGATGAATTCATGCGGGTAATCAATGGCGACGGCCCCTGTAATGCTGAGCGTTTGGCAGTCCGAAGATATGCCGAAGAGTCCGGACGTTGGGTCCGTGAAGCCCTCAAAGTGTACTCCGGCGCTTATGTCACTCCCCTTTCTTAATCCAAAAGATTTACCACTATGAAAATTCAATCTTTGGATCCACGCGTTAGCCGGGTAGACCTGCCGGAATCAGAAGACTATAAGGAAAAGGGAAATCTGGACCAATGGGAAACCTATGAGGTATTTCACCAAAATGCCAGGGGAGCAAACCACATTCACGTGGGATCCGTCCACGCCCCTAATCCCGAGATGGCCATTTTGTTTGGCAAAGAACAATATGCCCGCCGGATGAAATGCGTGAACCTCTGGGTGGTTCGTACCGCAAACGTCTTCACCACACCGTATGAAGATTCAGATATGTTTGAACCGAGTACAGACAAGAGCTACCGGGAAGCATACGCTTACAAGAACAAGCACTTGATCCGCAAAATCCAGGAAGAGCTTGCCAACAAAAATACCTGATCCAACACCCTTCAAAAGGAAGAAAATCATGATCAATTTTGATGCTTTAAAAGATATTCTCTACCGGCTGGCCGACGATGAGCTGATCATCGGTCACCGGAATTCTGAATGGACCGGTATCGGCCCTATTCTGGAAGAGGACATTGCCTTCTCTTCTATGGCCCAGGACGAAATCGGCCATGCACAGGCTTATTATATCCTTCTCAACGACCTTATGGGTGAGGGCCATCCGGACCAGATCGCATTCAACCGCAAAGCAGCCGACTTCCGTTCCTGCCACCTGGTGGAATATCCGATTGTTGACTATGCTTTTAGTCTGGTCAGGCACTTCTGCTATGACAGTGCGGAAGCCATTCGTCTGGAATCTTTACGGAGCTCGAGCTTTCGCCCCTTGGGTGAATTGGCGAAGAAACTGAGCCGGGAAGAAAAGTACCACCAACTGCACGCACTGACCTGGATCGGCCAGTTGGGACGTGCCACCGATGAGAGTAACCGCCGGTTGCAGGAAGCACTCGACCTGGCTTATCCAATGGCATTCGGACTCTTCGAGCCAACCGAAATGGATGAAGTTATTGCCAAAGAAGGTCTAATGGCGCGGGAAAGTGAATTGGAAGCTGCCTGGGTTACTGAGATGGAAAAACAAATCACCGCAGCCGGACTGAAGGTTCCTGAAGTGGCCGACAAGACAGCGCACTACGGCGGACGCAAAGGCCAGCATTCTGAGCACCTTCCTCCCCTGCTCCTTGAGATGACAGAGGTATTTGCAATAGATCCGGAGGCAGCATGGTAAATATTCTCGACAAAGAATACATCCTCAACGCCTTGCAAGAAGTAAAAGACCCTGAGATTCCTGTTATTTCAGTCATTGACCTCGGGGTGATACCTGATGTAATCATTGAAGGGGACCAGGTGACCGTTCACCTCACCCCCACCTTTGCTGGTTGCCCTGCCATTGACGCAATGAAAGAGGATATCATCAAAGTACTCTCACAGCATGGCCTGAACAAAGTGGAAGTCAAAGTGCTCTACAATGAGCCCTGGTCCACCAATATGATCAGCCCCAAGGGCCGTGAACTGCTCAAAGACTTTGGGCTCTCCCCTCCCCCGGCTTTCGATGGCATGCTCACCCTGGAGGTTCTGCAAAACGCCATCTGCCCCAATTGCAGCTCGAACAATTCCTATATGATGTCCACATTTGGCCCTACCGCCTGCCGTGCGATCCATCATTGCAACAACTGCCATGAGACTTTCGAGCAGTTCAAGCCACTTTAGGAAGGGGATTTAAGGGGAAAGAACGCATCCCAGGCAAAAGAAGAAGCCGCCTCCTAACCAGGGGGCGGCTTCTTCTCTTAACTATAGAAGCTGTCTTCTCCTCTAAACTAAAGAAGCTGTCCTTTTGAGACAGCTTCTTTAGTTATTTTATAGAATAAGAGTCCTTATTCTATGATGATCTTCTTGATCATCTCATTTCCTTTGTCAGAAGTAATCTTCAGGAAGTACATCCCGGCAGCAGCCTGTCCCTCGAGATTCACATCTTCAGTTTGCATGCGCACCGCATTGATTTGGTTTGCATACATTCGCTGACCAGTGATACTGTACAGTTCGATGTTCAGATCAAGAGCTTTAGGGAGGTCGAAACCAATGCTGAAAGAGCCATTGTTCGGGTTAGGATATACATCCACCGAATTGACAAAGATTTCGTCAGCGATTCCAACTGGATTGCCTACTTGCACTGACTGACAGCGAGTAGCGCTACAGAAGCCATCATTTACGGTGAGGCATACATTAAAGGTGCCAATCGCCTGGTAGCTGTGGGTAGGATTCTGCTGGGTAGAAGTCTGTCCATCACCAAAGTCCCATGACCAGCTGGTTACAGAAGCACCACTCTGATCGGTAAATGCGATCGATTGCAGCATCGGTACCGAGGCCGGGCTGGTAAAATTAGCCACCGGCAAACCACGTCCTGTTACCACAATGGTGTCTTCATCAATACATCCACCGGCATCGGTGACCTGAACGGTATAAGTCCCTGGCTGGGTAACATTGTAGGTCTGACTGGTAGAGCCATCTCCCCATAGATACCCGGAAGGGGTCGTACCTGCATCCAGCATGGCGGTGAAGCCATCGCAAAGAGCAAAGTCAGGACCAAGGTCAACGGATACGAAGGACTGCGATATGGAAACAGAATCAAGCCCGGTACAGCCGGTCTGAGGATCTGTAACCTGAACCAGGTAAGTACCTGCAGAATTAACTGTCAAAGTCTGGTTCGTTGAAGCATCGCTCCACAGGTGATCAAAACCTGGGTAACCAGCATCCAGAATAACGACATCGTTTGCACAAAGGATTTGGTTCGGTCCCAGGTTAACCGGAGGAGTCGTACCCAAAGCAATGGAAACAGAGTCGACAGATTGACAGCCATCGCTATTGGTAACTGTGACCGTATAGGTACCAGGACTGGTACTTGAGATTGTCTGGGTTGTTGCATTGGTGCTCCAAATGTAAGTCGCACCACCAGTGCCTGCATCCAATGTGAACTGGTCACATTCGGTACGGTTCTGACCGAGTTCAACGACGGGAGCCAGCAATGCATTCATTACAATCTCATCTGATGCTATGCAGCCTTGTGGAGTAGTAACCGTAACCGTATAGGTTCCGGGTGCCGAAACCAGAATAACCTGGGAGGTAGCACCACTGGACCAGCTGTAGGTCGTTCCATTTGGTCCGTTACCTGCGTTGAGAGTCGCTCCTGCACCTAGGCAGAAAGTAGTATCAGGACCAAGTTGTGCAACTGCATCGGCCCACAAACCTACCGTGATGGCATCTGAAATTGTACATCCGTCTGGGGAAGTAATGTCCACCAGATAAGTACCGGAAGTGGGAGGCACAATCGTTTGGGTAACCTCATTCGTACTCCAGTTATAAGTTGATCCCGGATTCAACGCATTCAGCGTATCATAGCTACACTGGTTGATGGTATCGTTGTTGAACGGATAAGAAGGATTCTCGTTGATGGTCACAACCAGGCTATCAGTAGCCCGACAATTATTCGAGTCGGTAACCGTAACTGAATAGGTATTGGTAGAATCAATCAGAATCTGAGGAGTACTTTGTCCACCGCCCCAGAGGAAACCTACGTAAGCATTGGTATCTGCATAAAGAATCAACTGCTCACAGACGGCGGTATCCGCACCAATATCATAAGTAATGCTCTGGCCGGTAAATTCATCTGCCCCGATGTCAGGGTTCACAGCATTTCTGGCCTCTTTGTCGATGTCATCAGTAATCTCAGGCAATGGTGTACCCAAGTTGTCTACTGTACTACATATAATGTGGAGGTCGGTATCTCCAATATAACCCGGATTGTCTTCGACGGAATTGCCATTGAAGAAGAAAGAGGCAGCCTGGAGCTGTGCAATACTGGAATATGTATTGCCGTTGAAGTTAGCCAGGTTGCTACCATTGGTATAGAACAGGTTGTAGTCCATGACATCCAAAGCAGCAACAATACCACTTGAGAAGAACATGGCCTGGCCATTTCCATACAGAGGTCCGGTAGCGAACATATTGTTGACTACATAAAGGCTATCGGTATAAGTAGTCGATCCACTGTGGTAATAGGCATAACCCGAGTTAGAACCCAGATTCACACTGTTATTGTAAATCTTCATATTGATACCTCCGAAGACATACAACCCATAAGCAGTACCAGTGGTATAGAATCCTCCACCGATCATGTTGTTGGCAATGATACTCCCTCCGGGGCCATAACGGTTGTAATAGCCCGAAGTTATACCACGCGCACCGACATTGTAAATGGTATTGGACCGAATACTGTTGGCACCATTGGCATAGTAAGAATAAATACCATACCCAGAAGTCAAACCACCATTGAGACGACCTGTAATCAGATTGTCTTCAATTGTCAGCGCACCGGAATAGTAAGTATAAATACCCGTGTAACGGAATTCCCGAATCGTATTGTTGAGGAATGAGTTTCCGAGAACGTTAGTAGTAGTATTTACCCCGTTGCACCTGACCCCGTAGTATCCACCCTGAATCAGACAGTTTGAAACGGTGTTATAGTTACCGGTATTGGCATAGGTTGAGTAGCTATTTCCTGAGAAAAGAACCCCTATACTGTAGGCCGAGGTCGTTGTAAGTGAGTTGAGGATATCACAACTGTCAATCGTATTGTAATCTGCTTCATTCTGGAACCAGAATGCATAGCCATAAATACTTGGGATATCAGTGGTGATATGCTTGAAAGTGACATAGTCGGCTCCATTCAAGCGAACCAAGGCAGTATTAATGGTATTGATGGACTGGGTCAGGGTACATGCCGCAGTAGTACCACCATCAAATAAGACGGTGTTGGTAGCAGATGCACCTGGAATCTCATCAATGGTAAACATTTCATTGTAGGTACCGGGGGCAATGTCGAATACCACCGGACCGTTGATCCCGCAATTGCTCAATTGAGCAGCGGCATCGGTAAATGAATTGAAGTTTGTACCGCCCGTAGCAATTGCACTGTTAATGGTATAAGTTCCGCCCATACCGGTACAAACGCTTTGGCAGAGCTGATCTGAAGTATCAGGGTCACCCGTAACCTGAGGATTGATGCGGATACAGAAGTTGAAGGTACCAGCGGTTACCACAGTCCATGGAACAGTGAAGGTAAAGGTTTCCTGGTCGCCGGGGCTACCCATTGTGCTTGGAACAAATACTTCAGTAACCGGCCAGGTTGTTCCACCATCAGTTGAATACTGCATGGTGATGTTCTGCCCGTTTACGCTATTGATACCATTCGTCTGAATCGTAAAGCTCACAGGATTGACACCAACGCTCGCTACAGTGGGACTGACAATAGAGACCATGTCCACATCAAAGGCAGGAAGCACGAATTCGTCAGCACCTACGTCCTTAACGAGATCTGGAGGAAGGGGGCGGGTTTCGTAATCGATATCCGTGGTAACGGTTGCGATATTGGTGGCCCAGTTAGACAAAACAGCACCAAACGTATGCAGGTCGGTAGAGCTTGTATAGTTTGGCCAACCCGATTGACTGTTGGCATCAAACTGGGGGAAAGAAGCCTGCATTGAAGCAAGTGTGGTATGGTTACCACTCATATACAAAAGGTTGGTATTCCCTGTGTAATAGTTGTTATAATCCAAGGTTTGGATGTAAGTCGAGTTGACTACATAAGATGCGTACCCGGTTCCACTAATGTCGGTAGCGAAAGAATTGTTCCGGACGTCGATCCCTACTGAATTAGCTCCGGTCAGGTAAAAAGCACGGGCATCGCTTCCTGGATTGTCTACCAATACACTGTTGTGGTAAATTTTCACTTCCCTGCCAGTAGACATACCAATCCCATAACTGGTACCAGTTCCCTGAAAACCACCACCGACAAAGTTATTCGTCACAAATGCCTGGTCATTGGTATTGAAGTTCGATTGGAACATGTAAAGACCGTAAGAACCCAGTTGATTGAAGGTATTGTGATGAATATTGAAACGGCTACAATAGTAAAGGTAGGTTCCATATCCGGAAGTGATATTGTTCCGCATCTGAATTGTACTGTTACTGATAACAGCCTGGTCAATATAGTTCAGACGGATTGACATGTAGCGTGATTGGGAAAAGTGACAGCTGTCAATGGTGAGACCGGCGCTTTGTGTACCGGAAGGGCCACTGTAAGCCAAACCGTAGTATCCACCGACAATATCACAATTCAAAAAGCTGAGATTGGTACCGTGAAGTGAATAATTGGTGGCTGAAGATCCGCCGACTACTGCAATCGAAGCACTGCTGGTAGCAGTTTGAGAAACGTTGATGATACAGTGGTCAAATGTATTGCTATTGGATTGATTCTGAATCAAAACGCCTTTACCCGTAGTAGCATTGCTATTGGTAATGGTCAGATCAGAAAAAGTAAGGAAGTCAGCTCCGTTTAGCCTCAAAGCATAATCCGTACTTCCAGTTCCTGACCAGGAAATGGTGCGGGTTGCGTTGTCTACCCCATCAAAGGTGACAGTGTTGGTAGCACTGGTTCCTGTAATTGCATTGATAGAAACACGTTCATTGTAAGTTCCTGCAGCTACCGTAAAGGTAACCGGGCCGCTTACAGCAGGACCATTTGCAGTTCCACCATCCGTTCGCGTACCAGATACCATGTCATTTACCGCAGAGGCAAAATTTTGGTAGTTGGTTGCGGATGCAGCGGCAGAAGCGTTGATCGTATAAGCACCACTCAACTGCGCTAGAAGGGTGGATTTAGGAGCAAGAGAGACCGCGATGAAAACGGCAAAAAGGAGTAGACAATTTCTCATTACATTCTTTCAGTTTAACGTGGCCGGTTATAAGCACCTACAAAAATAGAATAATTCCTAACAAATGCTAGTACAATCCCCTATATCAGGCCTTTAAAGGCTAATCATAATCAGTGTTATAACACAAAAAGGCCGTCAGGAAGACGACCTTTTTGCATTTCTCTTCTATGACTTCTACTGGAGGATCAACTTCTGGTAGGAAGCATTTTCCCCAGCTTTAATTCTAAGGATGTACAAACCTTTGGAGAAACTGCCCAGGTCAATCTCTTCACGGAATATTTGGGTAGTCCCTGCTGATTTGCGCAGGAGTACCTTTCCGCTCAGATCAAGCACCTCAACTGACACCTCTTTTCGCTGGTACAATTCAAAGGCAAGGTTGAATACCCCATCCGAAGGATTGGGATACAATTCAAATGAGGATGCACCCAACTCTTCTTCAATACCAATGATGTTGCTCACCTCCACGGTTGTGGTGGTCGTATCACGGCAGTTACCATCAGAACTGATCAAAGTAACCGTATACAATCCCAGAGCTGAAAATGAATGAGAAGGATTTTGCTGGTTGACCAGCGGGGTTCCATCACCGAAGTTCCATATCCAGAAATTCGCCGATGGCGTAGTTGCATCGGTGAATTGAACTGGCTGCCCCAGTGAGGCAGAGGTCGGAGCAGTGATCCCCGCAATAATACCGGGAACCTGTGCCACATTGATATTGTCAATGGCATCACAACCCAGTGGATCGGAAACGGTAACGCTGTATGTACCTGGCGTAGAAACAAATATGCTTTGACTGCCGGCACCATTGGACCAATTGAAAACATTGCCAGGGTTTCCTGCATCAAGAATAACTCCCCCATTGCCACAAATGGTGAGGTCAGGACCAAGGTCAACTGACAGGAGGGATCCGTTGATGGTAACAGAATCCAGGGTACTACATCCGGCAGTATTGGTCACACTGACAAAGTAAACAGCGGGTGTAGTGACGTTGATGGTCTGGGTTACGTCTCCTGTGGACCAGAAATAGCTTGACCCGGGGTTACCGGCATCCAGGGTGGTACTCTGTCCATTACAGAGAATCTGATTCCCTCCCAGGTTCACCGTTGGCGGTGTACCTAAGGTAATATTTACGGTATCTGATCGGCTACATCCAAACTGGTTGGTAACGGTAACCGAATAAGTCCCACCTTGAGAAAGCGTGATGATCTGGGTTCCCATATTGTTGCTCCATGCATACTGGGTAGAGCCACCACCTGCATCCAGGGTATAGGTTCCACATTCCGTCCGGTCAGCCCCCAGACTTACGGCGGGAGAGGGGAAATTATTGACGAGAACCGTGTCAACGGCTGTACAGCCACCTGGAGTAGTCACTGAAGCTACATAAGTTCCTCCGGTACTCACTACCAGAATCTGACTGGTTGCTCCCGTATTCCATTGATATTGTGTACTGTCTGGTCCTGCTCCACCATCTAAAACCACTGCATCTCCTGCACAAACAGAAGTATCTGCTCCCAGGTCCAGGCTCGGTGGGATGGCCAGAGTTAAATTCATGGTATCAGAGACTGTACATCCGACCGAGTCGGTCAGGGTTACAGAATACTGACCGGAATTGGCTGCCGGAAAGGTCTGCGCCACCGAGCTGTCCTGCCAGAGGTAGGAAGTGGAAGAATCCGCCACCAGGAACAAGGTGTCGCCGGGGCATATTGTACTGTCAGGACCGAGATTCAATTGAGGAGCCGATATTGAAATCTGTACGGTATCAAAATCAAAGAATCCATTAGAGTCAGTTACCTGAACCGCGAGAATGGTTCCCTGGGTAATCGTATCAATCTGGCTTTGCCCACCGGTATTCCAATCGTAGCCAGAGAACCCAGCTCCGGCATCCATGAAAATGGTATCTCCAAAACATAACAGGGTGTCAGCTCCCAGGTCAACCACTGGTCCTTCTGAAATACGGATGTCGTCAAAAGCGACACCATCATCCTGGATCGAACCATCAGAGCCGAAGGTGATCCGCAAGCGAACAGATTGCTGACCGGCCAGACCGTCCAAACGGTGGGCCGCAGTCACCCAGCCATTGCTACCGGTTCCACTGTTAAAAGCTCCACCGCACCATCCATTGCCATCGCCGCCAGGGGTCGAAATAATCGAAGCATTGTTATACCAGTTACCAGGATCAAAAGCCTGGCCTATGGTGACCCAGGTATTGCCAAAATCGGTGGAGGCCTGGAGATTACTTCCATCCCAGGAGTTTTCCGTATGCCACCAGATACTCAGAGAAATCCAGGGGTTCTGCAAGCTGGAGAAGTCAAAACAAGGTCCCAGAACCTCAGAATCTTCATTTGAATTGTAAGGCGTAGTTCCCACTCCACCGGTTACATAAGCCTGGGTACCACTCGCAGCACCCACAATTGTGTTCTTATTGGGGGTGCCAAGTGCCCAGGAAGAATTGCTTCCCCCCGGTATCCACCCACCATTTCCACTTTCAAAGTCCTCAATATAGGGATAGACAGAAACCCCGGGGATCGCTGTCACTGAAATACTGGTGGAATCGTTGAAAGGAATGGTATCTGCTGCCAGGCTGGACCAGGCTTCGATCAGGTAAGTACCAGCCGGAGACAATACAGCTGGTACGGAAAAGGTGTGGTTCAAAGATTGGCCGGTACCAAGCGTCCCACTCATGGGTTCGGTAACCACAGGTCCATTGTTTACACGGTAACCTACAAACCAGTTGCTCTGAGAGTTGGTACCAAAGTTGGTAACTGTGATGCTGACTTGCTCACTGTCAAGGTTACAGCCGGAACTGGGTGATGTGATGGCGGTAATCCCCAAATCGTTTGCAGAAGAAGGGGCGACAATCACCGTATAGTCCTCGGTTTCACCCCAGGTATAGGTACCACATGCGGTGACACCAGCAAGAGAACCAGTCTCTTCCACTACACAACGAAGGCGGGTGGAGCCCACCAAGGCAGTCGCAGGGACGGTGACGGTTCCAGTGAAAGTCTGCTGTGCTACATTGGGGCCGGTTGTGAATACCTCTTCACCGGGGTCGGTAAATACTCCATTTTGATTCCAATCAATAAAGGTCTTGGAGTACTTCGTGAAATTTCCACCACAAGTTCCCGGAGTTACCGCAATGGTGTAGGAATTTCCAACCGAAACCTGGGTGGACAAATTGGTAAAGTTGGAATACGTAGCGCAAACGCCAACGGTATTGTTACTGATCGTGTTGAAAGCGAAGATGCCCAAATTGGAGTCAAAGGTACTGGTTGCATTGGAGGCACAATACGTTTGCGCTTGCAAATTCCCTCCTAAAACCAGCATCAACGCCATAAGAAGGAGTTTAGCAGAAAGCAAGAAGCCAATTTTTCTATCGTTGTTGACCATACTCAGATTATTAGATCTACTCAGTTGACTGAGATTATAATTACCCAAATATAAGCATTTGGATTTTAGAATCCCCTTTAATTACTGCCCGCAGGACGACAGTAATTTTGCACCTACAAGGATTCAGGTAACAAAACAAGCCGATTCTGGCAGCTGCAATTTTCACAGCATTCAATCGAACTTATCACATCTGTACTTTTTCATCCTCAATCCTATGCTTAAATTGTCCACATGACCAAAGTGAGATCTGCACTTCTCCTCATTTCATTCCTGGTTCCTTTTGGGCTATTCGCTCAAACTGCGGACCTGCCCCTGAACCATCGGCTCTACCACTATGTTGACCGAATGGATATAGAGGGGCGTTTTGATGAGGCTGTTCATACGGATACCAAGCCTTACAGCCGCGCCTACCTCTCTGAGCTCTTTGAAAAGGCCGATTTCAGTGGCACAACTACCACTGATATGGAATGGTTTGACCTGAACCGCATTTCAGGTGATGACAAATTGGCCTGGGAAACATCCTCCAAAGGTCTTCTCAGGCACTTGTATACCAATCAAAGAGACTTCTTCAGTCTGAAAAAGGAAAAACTACAACTCTTTGTAAACCCGACCCTCTATCTCAATGCAGGAGCGGATATACATGACATGACCCCGACCGGAGCCTCTGAAACCCTGACCAATTACAGAAATACGAGAGGGCTGCGCATCCGTGGCTCCTTGTTCGAAAAGATAGGTTTCTTTACCGAGGTCAGCGAAAATCAGGTCAAGTATCCACAGTTCGTCAGAAACTACACGCAAAATCTGGATGCCTTGTGGGGAGAGACTTTCGTCAAGGACTTTGACCAGGGAACGGGCAATCCTGGCTATGATTACTTCAACGCCCGGGGTTATATCACCTACAGCCCTGTCAAAGAGTTGCGTTTTAAATTGGGAAAAGACCGGGCCTTCTGGGGAAATGGCTACCAAAGCCTCCAACTTTCGGACCAGTCTGCCGACTATTTCTTCCTCAATTTCAACCTCCGTCTCTGGAAGTTGGAATATACAACTACCTACGCCCAGCTAACCGATTACATTCGCAACAAGCCAGACAGCTATGGCATCTATCCCAAAAAATATGCTGTCTTTCACCAGCTATTTTACAAGCCAAAGAAATGGCTCTCAATCGGGCTCTTTGAATCGGTTGTCTACTCTCCTACCCTTCCCGGCGGCGTGCGCGGCTTTGAATTGGAATACCTGAACCCTCTGATCTTCTACCGCAGTGTGGAGCAATCACTCGGGTCTCCGGACAACTCTATGCTGGGACTTTCCTGGAAGCTCAACTTTATGCAGCGTTTCCAATACTACGGTCAGCTAATGCTGGATGATTTCAACTTCAGAGTTCGGGATCAGGGAACGGGCTATTTTGGAAATAAATATGGCTATCAAATGGGGCTGAAGTATATCAATGCCTTCTGGGTGCCCCGCCTTGACATTCAGCTGGAGTACAACCGGGTTCGTCCTTATACCTATCAGCACTTCAATCCGACGGCTAATTACTCTCATTATGGTCAGTACCTCGGCCATTCCCAGGGAGCCAACCTTTACGACTTCAACTTCATCGTACGTTATCAGCCGTTTCCCCGCTGGAATGGCTACCTCGGATATACCCGTCTGACCAAAGGTCTGGATCAGAATGGGGAAAATTATGGAGGAAATATCTGGACCCCCTACACCGACTTCTTTCAGGAATTTAACAACACGGTGGCGCAAGGAGAAAGGTTCCAGGTAGACCAGGTCTATGGAAAGATCAGCTATCAGATTCTTAAATTGGAAGCTTTTGCCGAATTAGAGGCCCGCTACCGCAAAGAAAATGACAATAGTTCTGCCAGTGTATTGGGAACCCTTCGTTTCAACTTGCCTACCACTCCGGTCAAATTCTGATTTGGTGGTAGCGCCCCACAAGAAGGGTATCAGAAGTTTCTTCGAGGACCAGAAAGAGAAGGAGTTCAGGGTTCGATCTGCGGTTTAAAACTAAATATACACTCTCGAACGCTGAGCTCTAAGCCCTGAACGCTGTATAAATGAAAAAAGCTGTCCTTTGGAGACAGCCTTTTTTATTTCTGAATTAGCCTCAGTTCGAGATCATCACCTTAATCGCCCCACCGCGGTCGATCCGCAAGAAGTAAATCCCAGAAGTCAGACCTGAAACATCTAGGCGTGATTTAAATCCACGAATGGTGGCTTGGCGCATCACCTGACCATGCAAATTGACCAATTCCGCTACCATAGGCTCAGCAGTTGAACGCTCGATGGTGAGTTGGTCATGCGCGGGGTTTGGATAAACAGACTGAATTGCTTCGATTGGCTCTGGGGTACTTACATCCAACGCAACACAGAAGGTTGAGTCGGCATTCATTTCCAGGATTCCACCGGGGGTAAGATCGCGGCCATTGAAACCGGGGAAGCCGATGGGGTAGCGCTTGACGCGGAACATCATATTGGAAGAAAGAGAGGGCACATCTCCCTGGCTGAGTGGACCGGATGCAATCAGCGGATTCTCGAATTCCCAAACCACGTTCTCGTTGGCATCAATTTCAAAGGCATAACCTTGACGCCCTACATCAATCAGGGTATTGCCATTTTCCAAACGCTGTGCACTTGAAATGATATTCGAATACATGGATACAGTGTCGGGCTTTACATAAGTCCATTCCGGTTCAGTTGGCAGGTAAGCACCATTGGCATCAACTTCATAGATCCAATCATAGGTATTGAAGACGGGGTTGAATACGTGCACGGCGGAGTACTCTCCATCAGGACCACCCGGAATCCGGTTGTTGAAAACCATTAACTTGTTGTAGTCCTGTACAGATGGTGGGACAAAATCATCGATCCAGATAGGGTCATGTTGGTAACCGAAAATAATATCGGTAGAATCCCCTTTGCCATAGGCCATTGGGTTCCCCCAACGGAACATCAGGTCGCCACCGCGTCCACCCGATCCGCCGATGCTACCGGCTGCCTGGGCAGTGGTGGTAGAATGGTCGATGATCCAGACTTCATTGAACTCAGGGCAACTGATTATGACCTGGTCCACTACCTCGTTGTAGTCGACGGAATTGAAGTGAAGCCAATCGGCTTCCCCCCCACCAGGACCCGTATAATTCAGATTGATTTTACCGGATTCCAGGGATGGGTTGCCAAAATTGGCTTTGGTGGAGTCATAATCCTGCACCAGGTGGTCCCAGGCATGCCATTCCCAGGCAACCGTAAAGCTGTCCGGATAGATGGGGGTGACTTCGAGCAGATAGTCAGGCCACAACTTCCCTTCAGTAAGCAATGCTGGATCACGGCCAGCTGCAAGTGCTTCTGCCTCGGTCTTCTTTTCCCATACGATCATCATTACATTCCCGTTAGGCATGACGATGGCATCGTGGTGCATCCGCTCCAGGGTATCATTGATGGTCATGGACCAGAGTAAATTGTTGTCCCAGTCGCGCAGTTCGACGGTCTCTCCACCGCCGCCGGCCCAGATAGAGTCTCCGGCAACGGCAGCATCACGCTTAGTCTTGAAGAGATTCCCATCATCCAGCAAATAGGCCGCGTTGCCGGGCCGAAAATTGGACGAATCCGTCCATACATTGACTACCCGACCGCAATTGTCGATCAGATAAGCATTGGACTGGGGAGCGGGATAGATCAGATTGTAACCCTGTGAAGCACTGGTTTCATCGAGAGACAATACACCTACAGTGTTTTGGGCATTGACTGAAATCGAGAACATGCAGCACACGAGTGCAAGTAGGTAGTAGTATCTTTTTCTCATAAACAAAAAATAAAAGGTGGAGAATGTCCTTTAAAAACCCCAGGAACTATCTCCTTCCAGATTAAAGGCGCAATATACGGCATGTTCCCTCAATTATCATGGTGAATTACCCCCTTATCCCCATGTATTACATTTCCGTAATGCATTCCAAAGAAAAAAGAAGCTCCCCATGAATGGAAAACTTCTTTTCTTATTTCGTTCCTCCTGTTATCAGGAGTTAAGCTTGATCAATCGCGCACGGATGACAGCAAATGATGGCATGAGGCAGGGTTTGAATCCTGCGCTAGGATTATCTAAATCCCGGACTCAATCTTTTCAATCACATTCTGCAGGAAAAGGATCGACTTGATGATGTCGAGCTTGTCTGCATAAGGGATCAAATTGTTGAGCGTCTCATCCATAACGGAATTGTGGTTTCCGACCGTTCCGTCCATGTCTTTGATGGCACCATTGTTGTCTTTGGTATTGGGAATTCCCATGCCAGCTAAAGAAACTGCATCTCCTTTTTGATTGAATGGAACATAGGGGAGCAACAGATTCAGCTTATTGACTTGAGCTACATAAAGGCGGCTCAACTCCAATTTGCCCAATTTGTCCAATTCTCCGATTGTGTAATGTTCATTCGCCACGCCTCCAGGGACCTGGGCATAACCTATACTCAGGGTTCCAATTACAAAGGCTATTACAAAAAAGATTTTTCTCATCGTTCACTTATTGTTTACTGCTTTGGCAAAAATAGCTCATTGATCCAGAAAGAACCAATCTGGAAAGCATTTATTTACCGCAATCGGCCTTCATGTCCTTGAACTTTTTGTATGACTCATTGTATGACTCATCGTTGGACGCAAGGTTGATGCAAATAGAAATCAATGCAGAAAGCGTTTCACCATCACAGGGAGAAACTTCAAGTGACTTCTCCAAATAAGGGAAGGCAGTTTTGTAATAATTATCGCCTTGCACTTGCATTGCCTTCGCCTTTTCGAAATCATCGGAGATATTGTTGGCTTCTTTGTAGGCCTCAACTCCCTTGTTTACATAGAGGGCGCCCAGGTTGAACCATGCAATCTGCTTGCCTGGATCTATCTTGGTGGCGGTTTTGTACACCTCTTCGGCTTTTACCATATCTACTTTTTCAAGCAACTGGGCGAAAGCAACATGGAGGATATAGTTGTTCGGCTCTTCTTTAGTAGCATCTTCAAACTTCGCAATTGCTTCCTTCAGCTTGCCAGGAGTATTCAGAAGAATGTCCAATTCAAATCGGCTCAAATCCTCTTTGGCAGTAGTGTACTGCTGATTGATCGATTCGATTTGCTGGGCATTCAAATTGTCCTTCATCTCCAGATAGCGGTTGTGCTCAGCATCCAGGGCTTTCTTTCCATCATCAATTGACTTCAGAGAAGCATCCAGATCATTGTTGGCATACCGCTCAATGAGTGCCTTACGGTAAAATACGTAGGCAATCAATTGGTCTGGCTGTGAAGGTGAATTCTCCTGAAATACCTCTCCTGCCTTGACAAAGTTTTTGTAGGCATTGGTCGTATCCTTCAGGTTCAGGTATGCCTGTCCTTTGAGGTCAAATCCGAGGTGGGTGGTTGGGCTGATCTCGGTAGAAGCATCCATATACTTAATGGTCTCGGTATAGGCTTCCTTTTTCTCCTCATCGGTCATCTTATCATCATAAGTGCCGTTGAGGATGGCAACCCCACCTTGAAGAACCATGGCATTGATCATCAGCATCTGAGCCTCAACTTTCTTCCCCCATTTACCATCGTCGTACTTGATGGCATTTTTGAAGTCTTCGTAAGCTCCCAGGACAGCACCTTCCATAAATTCCTGCTCTTTGGCATTGAGCACTTCTTCTGGATTGGCGTCTGCTCCGGCTCCGGCCAATTTACCGGCCAGTTGACGCATATAATTGATGCGTGACATGCCACGGTAATAGAAACCTTTGGGAAGGTTCTTCTCCTTTACTGCTGTGGGGTCTTCAAGACCGATATTCAAGGCTGTAATTGCCTTTTCAAAGTCTTGTTGATTATAAGCCACTACCCCGGTAGTGATCTTAGTGTCTCCGCTCTGAGCCAGTACTGCCTGTCCTGTTACAACAAACAGCAGGAAGAAAACGGGGAAAACAAATTGCTTCATCATGTAATACTTTTAATCCTTTAGGGCTGTAAAAATACAATAATTATTCCTCTTCATCACCTCCCTGGTAGGGAGTACCTTCTGCAGCATTCTCTTCTCCTACAACGCCTTCTGCGTCTTCATCGTATTCCTCCTCCTCTTTTTCTGCTATTTTGGTCACTGCCGCAATCTCATCTTTGTCCATGATCCGGATCAGACGGACGCCCATCGTGTCCCGACCTGCCTCGCGGATGTCCTCGATGGCCATGCGAATAGAGATTCCGTTTTTGGTGATGATCATCAGGTCCTCGGAATTGTCCTCGTCAATTATTTTAATCGCAACCAGTCCTCCGGTTTTACCTGTCACTTTCAGGGTCTTGACTCCTTTTCCTCCCCGCTTGGTAATCCGGTAGATATGCTCTCCGGTATCGGGGTTGTTCAGAGGAGTCTGTTTCCCATAACCTTTTTCAGATACGACCAACAGACTGGCTGCCTTATCTTCTGGAACAACAACCATGCCAACAACCTCATCAGAAGATCCCTTCAGGGAGATCCCTCTTACACCGGTTGAGTTCCGGCCCATATTCCGGACCTGGTCCTCTTCAAAACGAATGGCACGGCCAGATTTTGCACCCAGAAGCACATGGTCTCCGGGACGGACCAGTTTTGCTTCCAGCAATTCGTCTTCTTCGTTGATGTTGATCGCATTGATCCCATTTACACGGGGACGGCTGTATGCCTTCAACAAGGTTTTCTTGATCACCCCTTTCTTGGTACACATGATGATCGAGGTGTTTTGCAACTGGTCCTCGTCCACCAGACTGGGTACGGTGATAAAAGCTTTGATCTTATCGTCTTTCTCGATCTGGATCAGGTTCTGGATGGCTCTTCCTTTGGAAGTACGGCTACCTTCAGGAATCTCATAGACTTTCAACCAGTAGCAGCGCCCCTTCTCGGTAAAGAAAAGCATATAATTATGGGTCATCGAGGCAAAAAGATGCTCGATAAAGTCTTTGTCTTTCTTACCTGCAGCTTTGGCACCACGACCTCCCCGGTTTTGCCGGCGAATTTCATCGGAAGAGAGTCGCTTGATATATCCTTCACGGGAAATGGTAATCACCACTTCTTTGTTGGGGATGATATCTTCTATGCTGAGATCGGCAGTGGTATACTCGATGGAAGAACGGCGCTCGTCACCATACTTCTCCCGCATATCGGCGAGTTCTTCCTTGATGATCTCCATTCTTAGTGGCTCATTGGTCAGAATGTCATTGTAATGCGCAATGGTTTTCATCAACTCGTCGTACTCAGCCCGGATTTTATCACGTTCCAGACCGGTCAGACGCTGAAGACGCATATCCAGAATAGCCTTGGCCTGAATTTCACTGAGACCAAACTTGACCATCAATCCAGTCCTCGCTTCTTCAGGATTCACCGAAGCGCGGATCAGGGCGATGACTTCGTCCAGGTGATCCAGTGCGATCAACAATCCCTCCAGAATGTGGGCACGCTTCTCGGCTTCTCTCAACAGGAATTCAGTCCTGCGGACGACCACTTCGTGGCGGTGCTCTACATAGTATTTGATCTGATCCTTCAGGTTCAGGGTCATGGGCCGGCCTTTGACCAGGCAGACATTGTTGATCCCGAAGGTGGTTTGCAGTTGTGTGTACTTGAACAACTTATTGAGGACGACAGATGCCATCGCATCCCGCTTGATGTCATAGACGATCATCATCCCGTTCCGGTCGGAGAAGTCGTTCAGATCGGAGATACCTTCGATCTTCTTGTCATTGACCAGGGCCACCGTCTTCTGAAGCAGGTTTTCTTTGTTGACCTGGTAGGGAATTTCGGTTACGACAATGCGCTCCCGTCCGTTTTTCAATTCCTCGATCTTGGCCTTGGCCCGGATTACGACCCGGCCACGGCCGGTTTCGTAGGCTCTCAAAACACCCTCGTAACCATAGATGATTCCCCCGGTAGGAAAATCAGGGGCGGAAACGATCTTGGAGAGTTGCTCCCAGGTGATCTCTTCTTCGGCTACGTGGGCGTCAATATAAGCGACACATGCATCGATGACCTCGGTGAGGTTGTGAGGGGCCATATTGGTGGCCATACCCACTGCAATCCCGGAGGCACCGTTGACCAGCAGGTTGGGGATCTTCGCGGGCAGGACAGTTGGCTCCTTGAGAGATTCATCAAAGTTGGGACGGAAATCGACGGTGTCTTTGTCGATATCTGCCAGCATCTCCTCGGCAATCCGACGGAGGCGGGCCTCCGTATAACGCATTGCAGCAGGGTTGTCACCATCTATCGAACCAAAGTTTCCCTGGCCATCGACCAGGGGATACCTCAAGCTCCACCACTGTGCCATCCGTACCATTGCATCGTATACAGCGGTATCGCCATGTGGGTGGTACTTTCCAAGAACTTCACCCACGATACGGGCGGATTTTTTATAAGAGCGGCTTGCACCTAACCCTAACTCAGTCATACCGTACAACACCCGCCGGTGAACCGGCTTCAATCCATCCCGGACATCCGGGAGTGCGCGAGAAACGATTACAGACATCGAATAGTCGATGTAGGCTGATTTCATTTCTTCTTCAATGATGCGGCTGACTATCTTTCCTCCATCTGCCATATTATACTATCAATCTCAATGATTATCTAAATAAAATAACACGGCAATTTACGCAAAAAGGACGTGTTAAGAAGGCGGGTTTTCAACATTTATGCCTAATTTTCAACGATACTATGAACCTAATCCTGAATACGGTTGAGGCGATCAAGGCAATCCGCGCAAATATTTGGCGGACGATCATCACAATTTTGATCATTGCCTTTGGATTGACCGCTCTCATCGGTGTTTTGACCGCCATCGATGGCATCAAATTCTGGTTTTCCAGCAGTTTTGTTCGGATTGGGGCAAATACCTTCCGAATTGAGAATTATTCATCTGCTTTGCGTACCGACAGCGATGGAAACAAACGAAAAGTCCATGATGTAATTGATTATGAGGAGGCGCTCAGGTTCAAAGATGATTTTTCGGACCTGGCCCCGGTCAGCATCTCCGGGATTGGCTCTTTCATGGCGACCGCCAAGTACAAATCAACCCGCACCCAAAACAACCTCCAGATTTTTGGAGGGGATGAAAACTATATCGTCACCGACAACTATACAATTGCCAGGGGCCGCAACTTCAATCAGAACGATGTGAAGATGCTCCGCAATGTGATCATGCTGGGCAATGAGGTGGTCGAATTGCTGTTCGGAGAAGCGGACCCGATTGGCAAATCCATCCAGGTGGATGGCAATGTCTACCAGGTAGTCGGAATTTTTGAAGAAATCGGCTCTCAGGGAATGGTCGGTGGAGACAAGATCATGGTCATTCCGCCTACCACCCTGGCCAAGGATTTCCCCAGCAGCCAACGCTCCTACAGCCTGCATGTGTTGGCAGACGACATCGAGAAAATAGACTTCCTGACTTTCGAAGCCGTAGGAGCATTCCGGCAAATCAGAGGTTTGAAACCAACCGAAGAGAATAATTTTGGCATCATCAAGGTGGATGCCATCATCGACAATCTGATGGAAAACCTGCGTTACCTGACCTGGTCCGCTACCCTCATCTCCATCATTACCCTGTTCAGTGCTGCGATCGGGCTGATGAATATCATGCTGGTGAGCGTCACCGAGCGTACCAAAGAGATCGGGGTTCGGAAAGCACTGGGAGCACGTAAAAGCACCATCCTGGGACAATTTCTCACCGAAGCAATTGTGATTACCCAATTGGGTGGCTTACTCGGGATCATCTTTGGAGTCTTGGTCGGCAATGTGGTGAGTCTCTTGCTGGGAAGTGGATTCCTGGTGCCCTGGGACTGGGTATTGTTTGGCTTTTTGTTATGCCTCTTTGTCGGGGTGATTGCGGGAATCTATCCTGCCCGGAAAGCCGCCAGGCTGGATCCGATTGAGAGCTTGAGGTATGAATGACCTTCAGGAATAATCTGACCACATTCTTAACCAAAAAAGAAGCTGCCCTTTTGAGACAGCTTCCTATATTTTGAATCGCTGCAAAGCAGACAATTCGCGAATTTCAGGGAGTCTTAACTGCGATCAGCAGCAACAACCACAACGGTTACTTTTGCTTTGACTTCCTTGTGGAGGTCAATAATAATCTCGTGGGTACCAACTTCTTTGATGGCACCGTCAAAGGCAACTCGTTGACGCTCGATGTCGAAACCAGCTTCTTCAAGCTTGTTGGCGACCATCAGAGGCGTAACTGAACCAAATAGGCGGCCATCAGGACCGGCAAGCGTTTCGATCTTGAGCTCAAGTGCTTCAAGGCCTTCTGCAATTTGCCTGGCTTCGTTGATGATGTGCTCTTTACGGTGGGCAGCCTGACGCTGGTTTTCCGTAATGATCTTTTTGTTGGTAGCAGTTGCCAGAATTGCGATTCCGTGAGGAATCAAGAAATTGCGGGCGTAGCCGGGCTTCACTGAGACGATATCATCCTTCTCACCGAGGCCTTTTTGATATTTCAATAGAATGATTTCCATGGATGATTACTTGGCGTTGTCGGTAACAAAAGGAAGAAGACCCAGGTGGCGTGCACGCTTGATAGCTACTGCCAACTGACGCTGGAATTTCAGGCTGGTTCCGGTGATGCGACGGGGAAGAATTTTCCCCTGGTCGTTCAGGAACTTTCTGAGAAAGTCAGCATCCTTGTAATCAATGTACTTAATGCCGTGCTTCTTAAAGCGGCAATACTTCTTGGTATTGCGACCAGACTTGATCTTATTTTGAGCGGTAGGGCCGATGCCCTTATCTCTTTTAAATGCCATGATCTGTTTCCTTATTCTTTAACTTTTTTCTTACCAAATCCTTGTTCACGACGCTTTTTGTTGAAGGCAGCATGGTGCTTTTCAACTTTAACGGTGATGAAACGAATGATCTTCTCATTGTAGCGGAATTCCCGCTCCATAGGTTCGATCACGGTTCCCAGTGATGTGAATTCGATGTAAGTGAAGTAAGCAGAAGTGTAGCGCTTGATTTCATATTCCAACTTCTTCTGGCCCCAGTGTTCCAGGTTGGTAATCTCGCCGCCACCTTCTTTAATGATGGATTCGACTTTGCCTACGATCTTTTCATACTCTTGCTGATCAAGATCTGGCGCTGTCAGGAAGATCGTCTCGTACATCGTCTTGATGTTGGAGAGATCAGTTGTAATCTCTAATGCCATATTTTAACTAAAACCTTGGATAATGCCCCCGTGGGAGCGGTTTTCAAAAACGAATGACAAAGGTAATCATATTTTCGGGAATGGCAATGTATCTATATCCCTTCTTTGTCTCGCTTCTCATAAGCAAAGATGGATTCATAGATCACATCCTGAATCCGGGGACGAATATTCTGCCGCTGCAGCTTTTTGTTCTCTGCTGAGGGATAGGTCCGGTTGGAGACGAAAATATAGACGAGATCGTATTGTGGATCTACCCAGGCGCCGATCCCGGTAAAGCCGGTATGGCCAAAGGTATATTCAGAAGCAAAGTCTGAACAGGGATTGCTTTTTCCAGCACGCATTTCGGCCTTGTCCCAGCCCAGTCCTTTGCGGCTGTCGTTGCGCTGCTGCTTGGTAAACTCCGCGACGATAGATTCCGGGAAGAACTCCAGTTCACCATAGCGGCCCCCATTCTCTACCATCAGCAGCACCTTGGCGAGGTCATAGAGATTGGAGAACAGACCTGCATGCCCGGAGACGCCCCCAAGCATCGCACTCGCCTGGTCGTGGACATAACCTTCAATTTTCTTGTTGCGCCAGTAATTATCGTCTTCCGTCGGTGGGAATGTCCTGCCGGGAAGCCGGTCCCCGGCCACAAACGCAGTATTGTTCATCCCCATGGGACGGTAAAAGATGGAGTCCACATATTGATCCAACCCTACTCCGGTCACCGATTCGATGATCTTCTGCATAACCATCATGCTCAGGTCTGAATACCTGACCCGGTTATCGGTACGCACATCGGACCCAACGATCTTGACCCACATGCTGTCCTGGTAATCCCGGCACATCCAGAGGTTGTCCACCACCTTCACACAATAGTAACCGGTGGAATCGTCACTGTAAATGTTTTCGTCCAGGCCACCCGTCGTATCCAGCGTCGACTTGTAAAAGGGTATCCAGGACTTGAAGCCCGCGTCGTGACGCAGCAGATTTCTCACTTTGATATGGGTCAGTCCCCTACCCCGAAAATCCTGAATGTACGCAGACACGTGTTCATCCAGGTCGATACGTCCTTCGGAGACGAGTTTCATGGTCGAAATGGTAGTCGCGGCAATTTTGGTTACCGAAGCCAGGTCCCAGACCGTATTCAAGGGATCAAGCGCTTCGCTGCCACTGTATTCAGTTTTCCCGTAGGTCTTCTCAAATACGATCTGGTTCTTCCGCATCACCAGCACCGCACAACCGGGAGTCGCCCCGGTATTGACCGCCTCCATCGCGATGTCGTCGATCCCTTCCAGAACCGAACCGTTCATGCCCGCATCCTCAGGCACGGAAAACCCAAACCTGGGCAATCCTTCCCAGGTCACTGAACTCCCCTCCGGAAACTGCTCTGATGCGGTAACCGGCAAGACGCCATCTACAGGAATGGCCCCGAAAATCGCTTCCGCTCCAGCCACCTTGGCCGGGTCCAGGTTTTCATAAGCCACCAGTATAGCATCGGAATGCTGCCCAAAATACTTGAGGGCATAGGGACTGCCGAACAGAACCGTGATGACGTCCGGCCCCTTGGCCTTGAGTGACTTCAGGAATCCAGTCGTGGAAGCACTGATGCCAAAGTTCTTGCTGGCCCGCTTGCTCATCCCATCCACTCCGACAATCACGGTATTGTAACCGGACAATTTCTTTAGCAATGCCTCCCGCTGGCTGCTACTGGCAGCATTGGGAAGACTGAAATGGGTCATCTGCCCGTATTTCTCCAGGGTGCCATAGAAGGGCTTCTTGTCACTGGAGCCAATCTCAACCACCGCAATCTTTCGGTTTTCCAGGCCCTTCAAAGGCAGGAGATTCCCCTTATTTTTGACCGAAGTGATCGCAGCCCGGTAAAGTCGCTTGTTCAATGCTTCCGCCTCCGGAGAATTCAAGGACTTCATGTCCGGCTTGTTGCTGAGCTTTTGCAAATGCAGGCCCGCCCATTCCTTAGCGATCAATATTTTCAATACCCTACGGTCCAGTTCTTTCTCCGAAACCTGCCCACTCTTGATCGACTTCAGGATCAATTCTTTTGCTTTGGGAACATCCTTGGTAAAGAGCAGCACGTCGTTGCCCGCTTCGAAAGCTTTGAGGTCAGTTTCCCCATCGGCCCAGAATTTGGTAACGCCTTTCATGCCCAATGCATCGGTAAAGATCAGTCCTTTGAATCCGAGTTCGTCCTTGAGCAGGCCGTTCACCACTTTCGGGGAAAGGGTTGAAGCGAGATTTTTCGTAGTGTCAAGGGCGGGAATATAAAGGTGGGCGACCATTACCCCGGCAACGCCATTCTCAAACATGAAGCGGAAAGGGTACAATTCGACGGAATCCAGCCGCCCGCGATCGTGCTCAATGATGGGAAGGTCCAGGTGGGAATCGGTATCTGTATCTCCATGACCGGGAAAGTGCTTGGCGGTCCCGATGCAGTTGGCATATTCCATCCCCTTGATAAAATACAACCCTTTGATGGCTACATTTCGAGGGTTTTCTCCGAAGGAACGGTCATTGATGACCGGGTTGCGGGGATTGTTATTGACATCCACTACCGGAGCAAAATTCACCTGAATCCCAACGGCGCGGCACTGGCGGCCTATCTCCAGGCCCAATTCGAAAATGGGCATGCTGTCCCGGATCGCTCCCAGAGTCATATTCTTGGGGAAGCGGATGGTACTGTCCAGACGCATACTCAGGCCCCATTCCGCATCGGTAGCCATCAGCAAAGGAATATTTGCCGCCTTCTGGTAACGGTTCACCAGATTCACCTGCCGTCCCGGTCCCCCTTGCATAAAAATCAGCCCACCAATCTTTTCCTCCCGGACCAATTTCTCGATCTGGGCATAATGCTTTTCATCCTTGTTCGAATAGGCGGCGATCATGAACAATTGCCCCACCTTTTCTTCCAGGGTCATCGAGTCCAGCTTGTTCTCGGCCCAAAAGCCAATTCTTCGCTTTTTCGGATCGTTGCCATCGGGGCCGGTGTCTTTCAAAAAGGGGTTGGGAAAGGAAAATGCGAGGGTAGGCAGCAATACTGCCAGCACCACAACCAGTCCTTTCAGGGGGCGAATGTACTTCTCCATCATGATCATCTCCTCAAATCTAGGGATTTCCGTCTCATACATTTACGAGGTATGCACAAGCTATGTTTAGGAAATAAGACAATTTACCCTTCAGCAGGTCAATTAATTCTTATGACCGCGAAAAACCATGACCTAAACAAGGAGAATCTTCTAAATGAATGACCCAGCCATTCCTATCTCTTCAAAATCTTCTGATGGAAAACCTGGCCATTTTCCAGTCGCAATTCCAGGATATACATTCCGGGGGCTCCATTGATGTTGATATTTCGTTCAGGTCCAAAAGCTGCTCCTCCTGAGCCTGAACCAGCAGAGCTCGAAGCTGCTCCTGTAAATCCCGAACTTATACCAGAACCAAATTCCCCTGCATTCACCATTTCGCTCTTCAAATTCCATACCCTCCAACTCCCGGCTTTGCGCAAATCTCCCAAATCAAAATGCAGTTCTCCCTGGGTTGGATTTGGAAACACCTTGATCCCGGCGAGGTCAACCGGCTCTGGTTCCGCTGTCATCAGGGAAGGTGCTGCAAAGAGATAGGCCGATCCCGCTCCGGAAATGAAAGCGCCCCCAGTGACATCGTGGTCTTCTGAAGGTGCTCCAAAAATGGCTTGGTTCCCCGAAACAGCCACCGTTTGCCCGAAATAGTCCTCCGCATCCCGGTCCGAAGCCACCAGTTTATGGGCTTCACTCCAGGCTCCTCCAGTCCCACGCTGGAAGAAATAGACGGCACCGGCATCTACCAGTGAAGGCTGGGCTGGTAAGCCATCCGCATCCAGCAGGCCGGAAACCATGAGGTAATCCCCGGATAAGTCGAGGTCATTTCCAAATGCCCGGTTGGGGAGGCGACCAGAAGCGACTAGTTTCTGGGTCTGGATCCAGTTGCCATTGCCCTCCCGCTCAAAAATATAGGTGGCACCGGCCAGGTACATGGAGTCCATTCCACTGGCATTGAGTGTCTCACGGGGAGCCCCTACTGCAATGGTGTTACCGGATATCGCAACCGTGGTTCCAAACTGATCCAGACTGTCCCGCTCCTGGGTGACCAATTTCTGAACCTCTACCCAACTCCCGCTGGACGCACGTTCGAAAACATAAGCTGCTCCGGCAGAAGGCAAATAGTTTCCTCCATTCAGATCAAAGCTGTGGACCCGGGTGCCGACAATGGCCCGGCCACCTTCGATGTCTACCGCCAGCCCGAAGGCATCATCCATCTGGCGATCACTGGAAATGATCTTTTGCACCAGGGCCCAATTGCCAAGGCTGCTCCTTTCATAGATATAGGCCGCTCCCGCACCCACAATCTGGTTCGATTCATTGACATCGTAGTCATTGCCAAAGGCTGAAATGATGAGGTGGTCCCGGTCGACCGCAATTCCATGCCCGTAGTTATTTCCCATCAACCGGCTGGGTTCTGTAAATTTTCGTACCTGTATCCAGTTGCCATTGCCATCGGGTTCAAACAGGTAGACGGCTCCTGCTGACAAGGCAATGTTGTTTCCATTTTCATCGTAATCCTGCTTTTCTGCGCCCACAAAAACCTGCTCGCCCCAGACAGCCACCGCATTCCCAAAACGATCTCCCTGAAAACGGTCCCCTTGTACGATTTTCTGGGCCAAACTCCAGGCGCCTACGGAATCTTTACGGAAAATATAGGCTGCTCCGGCTTCTGTGATCTGATTTTGACCGGTTGCATCCGTGTTTTCTTTGTGGGCTCCGACCACGGCAATGTCCCCGGAAATAGCCACCGAAATGCCAAATTGCAGGTTGAATTCGCGGTCGTTTCCTACCACTTTTTGCACCTCGCTGAAGGTTTGGGCGGGAAGAATGGAACAAAAGCAGGCAAGGCAAATAGCCATTGAAATAATAACTCTCATGTAGCAATCAAAATAAATAGGTTTTACAAAATAAAATAAGTGAAGAGGTCTGCTTGATCTCCACAAGACTAAAATAGAGGATTGGGAGACATTAAAAACAATCGGATGATACAATTCTTGCGCGCCCAACTACCATTCCAGGATTTTTTTTCGGATCAGTAGCAAGCTGGGCCAGTGGAAATCGAAACCGGATTCAAGCAGGGTCACTTTCATCGCAGAACCCTTGTCACTCTGAATCAATCCGAATGCGAACGAGCCTCAACTTATTCCGAAAGCGTGAAACGACCACCTGTGATTCAGCATCTCCAGTCGAAAATCGTGGTCGCATCACCGTAAAATCACGGCCTTTCCCGGCAAATCTATTGTTGATCGAAGTCCCTGTAACGGCAAGCTTCCCGGATTCATCCTTCACCTGAAACTGGCTGACTTCGTATCCATAAGGTCGGACGTCATTTCTGGTATGTGCACAATCGATCAGGGTCATGCAGCGGTTGCTGTAGCCGATGCCCCAACTGTTCTGGTGCTCTTCGTATTGGGAAATCTGGTATTCATGGTCGAGAAAGGGTTTGTTTCCGCCTCCCGGACCAAGGTCATAACAAAGGAGAGACCGCGCCACCATGGAAGTTCCTTTCACCCTGAATGTCCCATTGGGCCGTCCCATAAAGTCGAGCACCAGGTAGGGATGATGGAGAATTCCGTAGCGGTTCCGGTTCGCAGGTATGAATTCGAATATTTGCTGAAAAGGTCTTCTGAAGCGAAACTGATTTTCATTCCGACCTTCTTCATAGACGAGGAAATTCCACATTTCTTCCCCAAAGGGCAGGGTGCGGAGATTGGATAAGGTATCCCCGCCCAGGAATTCGCCCAGGAAAAGTCCTACTTCCAGATTTTCTTCCACCCGATCCGCGTACAATCCAGCCAACATGATTCGCCCGCTAACAGGATGCAGGCTCCCACTCAGTGACAGGGGAACCATTAAATGGTTGGTCATGGAAAACAGGTGGTTGCGCTCTTCCCGGAAATCGTGCACCACCATCCCGATTCCTCCACTGGAGTCTGTCCTTCGTTTGGGCCCTTCCTGGCCGTGGATCTGGAAGATGATCCTGTTCTCATCGAGCAGGGTCCAGTAGCTGAGGTCGATGGGGTCATTCCATTTGAGGAAGGGGGCGATGGGTTCCTGAAGGATGTTCAGGTGTTTGTCAAAGATCATGACCCGGAGGGAATTATCCTCTGGTTGGTCGAGGCTGCGCCAGGCCACGGCGGTCAGTCCCTGTGAGTTGGTGGTGGTTCGGAAAGTAGGGTTGGTGAGGCCGGGGTTGTGGCCGGGCATGGGGAAGATGGAGTCGCAATCGAAGGATGCGGAGGCCTTGCTGAAGGTGGGGTGACACAGGAACCAGGCGGGGACCCCGTTTTCCGTTCGCATGATACTGATCAGGGCGATGCCCTGGTCGCTGGGCAGCATTCCGTAGACATTGGTTATCTGGTCCACGCCCCTCCCCTTTCCGATGCTCAATTCATGGGTGAGCTTCAGATCTGGGTCAAATCGCCGGAGGGTGATCACCGACTCTCCGTAGCCGGAGAAACTGCCGACCGATCCACTGGCCGAGAAGGCCAGGTAATAGTGGTCGTCACCGCCCTGGGTGAATCCGATCAATTGTTCGTAGTGGGGAAGTCGGCATATCGGACCTGTGGTGACATTTGCTTCGGGGAGACGCTCTTCAGCAATGGGTTGGGATTCTTTTGCCGGTGCTATGGCTTCTTTTGCGTCATGCCTGGCTGGGATGATGGAGACGGTTTGGGACGGCAATGGCTGGTAAGTAGCCAAACCTGATAACAGTGCCAGGAAGATGATAATGCCAAAGCGCATTCATAAACTTAATCAATCAAAGGGAGGAAATCCTGCTGCTATCTCTATTTTTGAGACAATCCTACAAGTCACAATTTCGAAAGTCATCATTCCATGAGCTCCGAATACTTGCAATTGGAGTCATCTCCCGAACCATCGCAGACACAACTGTTTACCCCTTTTAATGCACAATCTGTGCAGCCTTCCCCGGCACATCTTTTTCCCCCACTCAGAAGTCTTAATTCACCGCTTGCACTGTCAATATCTATGTTTAGGTAATAGTTTGCAGTACCATCAAATGCCCGGAGATATGAATAACCTGCTTCCTCTTCAAAGGAAACACTTACAATAGGCAGGGGGGTATATTTAGAAAATAGTCCACACAATTCCTGAGAACTTAAATCAGATGTATACGCCTGATTTATCTTTTTCCCGATGATTTGCCCATTGGTTGAGAAAGCGGGAGATGAAATCGTTGGATCCTCGATCTCAGCGGGCATCTCAACGCATCCGAAAAGGGAAATAAGTATGCTGGCCATAAATAGCCTGTAGCTGAATTTATACATCTTAGCTTGGTTTTTGGATCAATAATTACAAAACAGGGACTCTTTTCAAGAGGTCAATGGGCGGCAGGCTCCTCCAGCCTCATACCTCGGGTATCAGTACCGCTGAAAACCTCTTCCTGGGAACAGTTGCATTGATATTTTATCATAGGTCTTCCTTCTGGACCATCCTTTATGAGATTCGAATAGCCGCAGTCTTTTCCAGTATTCTTATTCCAACAATACTTCATTTGCAAGAGGTTATTGGGACGGTCAGCGATGTACAATTTCCCATTAACCTCTTCCAGTTCAAGCTTAAAGTATTGTAAATGGCCGAATTGTGAATTTTCAACCAATCCTGCCAAATAGAACTTCCATTCTTCAAGCACATTCAGATCGCTCGTCTCAACGCGCAATGATCCATCGACAAAGACGAGTTTGGATGGATCCATGATGCCATAGGCCTCCCTGATAAAGGGATAGTAGTCAGATTCATCTCGTTGAAGGGGGGCTTCGCTTTGGATTTGATTAGAAACCAGAACACGCCTGAAACCAGGCTCAATGTTCAGCTCTTCGTTTAATTCCTCTTTGGGAGGTTGCCCGCATGAAGACATTAATAAAATCAAAACCATTAACGAAGCGGCTTGGATACACTTCTGGATTTTCATAGGATGCATTTGGTTGGGACTCTTAGACGATAAAATCGACAGGTACGCCCGGGTGCTACTGAGAATATGAAACTCAAGGTATGCCTTTCTCCACAGAATGTCAAGCACCTGCCAAAGTTCGGAGCTTCTGTAATTCAAATTGAGCTCAGAGTTTGTTCCCTCCTTCATATCTGTACTGGAAATCATTACTTGTCAAATCTTAAAAGGTATTCAGTGATACTTGAATCCACCTCTTCTTTGCTGAAACTGGCTGAATCACCAATTCCAATGAGTACTTCAGCAGCGAGTATCCCTCCTGCGTATATTTGAGGTTGCCCATTATTCCGGGCCGGATACTTTACATTTAGCATGGTCATTTTATGATAGTTGGAGGACGAGATGTCCAACTTTCCGAGGATGGTAATGCTATCCATTCGCACATTATTGAGGTCCGAGTGAAAGAGAGTAACATTATCCAGGGTGGCCCCGGTCAGATCGGAGTCCTTCATCCAGGCTCTCCTCCAATCAATATTTCTAAGGGTACAATTCTTTAGGTTGGCATGTTCTAACTTGAGATTCTCAACCAAGGTATCCATCACGATGGTCCTTCCTTCAAGATCGGCATAAGAGAAATCTGAAATGGCCAAGATGTCCGTTAGGTTGGAAGGCTTGAATTCAATCAGCCAGGCAAACAACCTTCCTCTTTCCGGACTCAGAAAATCAACGGATGACTTTTGGTAGTTTCCTTCTTTTCCAGGTGATTCATAAGGAGCAAATTGATGTGTACTGGTCGCTATTCGGGATTTTAAGGGAGCTGGTATTGCATGCGAGTCTGGATGTTCCAGGAAATACTGAACTGATTGCTCGATGATGGCAGAAACTTCAGCATCTGCCTTTCTCAGTTCCGCTTCCTGAAATAAAACCTGCTGATCTTCCAGACCTACCTGCTGATTGATGAGCTTATTTTGCGATTCAACCAATTCATTCTGTTGAAAAACCAGCATACTGGAGAAAAGCCCGGTAAAGAATACAGCAATGATTCCAAAAGCCCTCAGGGCCCACCTCTTAAGCAGAAAGATTTTCACCTGGGCCGTGAACTCCGGTAGTTTCCTTTTTAACTGATCCTGAGCAGAGGCAAAATTGTCTGCCATTAGTACTTCAACAACTCCATCCAATAAATTTCTACCCTTATCGATGGCTTCTTTGAGCTTCCTCAGAATTAGTTTTCGGGCAATGAAATAGATGAGAGCTACAACAAGGACCAGGACACCAAATGTGCCTATTGCTCCATAAAGGATATTTGTCCAATTACTAGCAGTTGCTGGGAGAACAAATTCCGCAATGAAAAAAGTGAACAGGACGCCGATCATCATTCCGACAATGAGGTTAATCAGGGACCTGTCCTTTTTCACCTCAGGCTGGGGGACGTTTGAATTCTCCTGACCAGAGGGAATAATGCCGTTACCCTCGAAATGGTCAGTATTCTCCTCATGACTCATAATTGTATGTAATTTTACTCAATGGGCTCTGCTTTTACAGACCTTTTCACCGTGACAGATTTCAGTGAGTTGTCAAATTATCGCTTTAGTTGAAATTTACAATGAAAAGATAGAATTCTTGCAGATGTATGATTTCTTTTGTTCTATCTATTATTTAATCATTCATCTCCTAAAAAAGTGATAAAGGAAGGTAGGTATCCATATTCAAGGGAGGTATAAACCCACTTCTGAAAAAAATATCCGCTTCCCCGGAAATGTAAATCCACTTCTGAGCTGATGCATATCCATCTCCAAGTAGACCATTATCCATCTCCAAGTAGACCTTCATCCATCTCCAAGGATACCTTCATCCAGTTCCAAGGATATAGCTATCCAGTTCCAAGGATATAACTATCCAGTTCCA
>CAYGRE010000013.1:0-10422 GCA_964352215.1 uncultured Bacteroidia bacterium | reverse complement strand
GATATAACTATCCAGTTCCAAGGATACAGCTATCCAGTTCCAAGGATATAACTATCCAGTTCCAAGGATACATCTATCTAGTTCCAAGGGTATATGTATACCCCCAGAAGGTTATACATATCCACCTGGAAGAGTATCACCATCAACTTCCAAGTAGATATCAATGCTCTTGCAGATGGATGGGGATAACCTTGGAGATGGATTTTTATTCTCTCCAGCGTGGTTTTTTTCTCCGAATGTTCCTACATTAATGGTCGTTTAGGGTAAAACCGGTTGTCCTTTCCCAAGAAAAGACAGCTCTAACAAACTGTTATTCAAACTATTAATTCTAACAAACATGAAATACTTACACCCAGACTGGCCGACCATCCTGACCGAAGTGATGAAACGAAAGAGGATTCGCCAGGTGGATCTTGCGAGGAAGTTAAACAGGCGCCCGCAAAACATTAACAGCCTGCTAATGCGACAAGTATTGAAGGTAACCACCCTTCGAAAGCTTTCTGTGGCCCTCGAAGAAGACCTTTTCGTTCACTTATTGGCCAGGGAGAACTCTACGGTCCTGAAGAAAGCCAAGGCAGCCGGTGTCGGGGCAGGTGAAACGAACGAATTGCTGAGTCGCCAGACGGAGACGGAGCATTTGCTGACTGAGAAGGAGGATCAAGCAACCCGCCTGGCCGCCCTAACTGCAGAAACCACCGAACTGAAAGCAGCCAATAAAAGCCTGGAAGCCGAGCTGAAGAAAGTCACACAGGAAGCTCAAAAGCAAAATGAGCAACAACAGGCCGAACTGGACCGGCTCCGGGAGGAGATCAAGCAATTGGAATTTGACAGGAAGCTTCAGGTTTCGGTGCTGGAAGCCAAGTTGGAGGTTTTACAAGGAAGCACTAATAATGAAAATGATGCGTAAGCCTGTATTGGTCCTTGGAATGCTCTTGGCTTTGGGGCAGTTGATCTGGGCTCAACCCAATACCATCGTTGAAACCATTCCATTTACCCTCACATCCCACAATAACATCTCGATCAAAGCCGTGTTTGGAGGAATCGACACCCTCGACCTCATGTTTCACACTGCGGCCAATTCCGTCACTCTGACCAAGAAAGCAAGCGAGGGGATGAAGAGTATACAATGGAATTCAGAAGGCGATGCGACCAGTTGGGGTGGAAAATCGACCATGAGGTACAGCGAAAGCAATACCGTGGAAATCGGGAAATTGCATTGGGACAGTGTAGGTGTTTGGGAAGACAAAAATTCAGGACCGGGCACAGATGGGAAATTTGGGCCCAACTTGTTTGAGGGGTATGTGATCGAGATTGACTTTGACCAGAACCTCTTGATCCTGCTTGCATCACTCCCGGACAAAGCAGATGGTTTTACCAAAATGCCGCTGCAAACTGAAAACGGGTCTCTGTTTATCCAGGGAAAAAGCACCATCGGTGGCGTTGATTTTACCAATCTGTTTATGATCCACTCAGGTTACGGTGGCGCACTTTTGTTTGATGATAAGTTTGCGGCTAAAAGAAAAGTAAGGAAACGAATAGAGATCATTGACGAAAAGGAATTGAAGGATTCTTTTGGGAATGTCATCAAAGTCCAGAAGGGCTTGTTGCCCGCATTTGCACTGGGTGAAATCGAATTGACAGCTGTTCCGGTAGGATTCTTTCAGGGAAAAATTGGCCGGCAAAGGATGAGTGTCATTGGTGGAGATGTCCTGAAGCGGTTCAATATTCTAATCAATTCAGACCGGACGTTTATTTACCTGCAGGCCAATCAACTGACGGACATAGCTTATACTCAGTTTTGAGGGGCTAGATCTACTTTATTTCGATTGATGGAGCTCTTCGAGGAAATCCTCTGGATTGAAATCGGTGACGATTCCACTTTGCCTGCCTTCCTCAAGTGCTTTACGGAGGATTTCGATCTTCTGTGCACGCTCTTCCACTGATCTCCAGCCTACGTGCACATCTCCACTGATACTCTTTTCCGTATTCATTTCATGAATTTATGATTCGCCTGAATTCATTCCAAAGCCAAAAAGTCATGGGAAGTTCACTTCTTGATCAGAAGAAAATATTTATTGATATATCAAAAACTCACCCTACGAGCTCTATAGCCCAAGGCGTTCTGTTTTGGAAAACCTACTCCCACTCCATATCAAAAGCATACAACCGGTTGACCGGATCGTAGATATTGTCCTTGTACAGGAAGTAAATCTCGTTTTCCTTCACCTGAATCCTGGAGACAAACATCTTGGGCAGTTCCCATCGTCTTGAAATGCTCCCATCTTCGAGACTGATTTCCCCAACTGTCATTTTACCCAATTGATTGTACACTGTAAAGGCCCGTTGTTTTTCTTCGTCTACCAGAATCACCCCTTCCCAGAACCGTTCTTCGTCATAGAAAATCTCGATCTGAGAAGTGACTAGCCCATGCTTTCCAAATTGAACAATCTGGGAATTGTTGTGGTCAAAGACGGTCACTGCGCTGCCAACCCGGAACAAGGGGGCATAAGATTCGGGGCATTGAATGGAGACCAGGTAACCGACATTCAATGCTGCCGCATAGATGTTCCTTTCCGCAATCGGGTGATCCGGCAAACTGGCCATTCGATCTCTGATGGTAGATTCGTCTTGGATGGTGTTCATGGCCACGGAGTCCATGGTCCAGTAAAATGCCTTCTTTTCCGCTTTCGTTTGTTCGACATAGTAATACCCGGTGGTAAACCTGCTCAGCCGATCTTCAAAATAGTAAATATCGTCCATCTGGGCGCGACAGGGCAGCATTACCCGCTCAAAATCTGCAAGGCTACTCTTTTGCAGGATCAATTCTCCATCCACCCGATCAATCTGACAAGCCCAGTTCCGGGTTAAGTAATGCTTCCCCCCCATGCAATCGGTGTACAAGGAGAGGGGTTCTTCCCCCAGGCCAAAATGCTCCTGCACGGTTTTCAAGCCATCGTCCAGCAATACCAGCTTGTTGCGGCGGAGATCAGGGTCCAGCACGATCATCAGGTAATGGTCATCCAGAAAAGCATAATCCTTGATGAAAAGGGTTGGGTCGGGATGGATGCGCCTCAGGGCATTGTCGGTGATGACGGTGGGTTCCAGGATGATCGCGTCCGGGGTTAACAAGATCTCTATGGGCTTACCGATTCCTGGTTTTCCCAGGAATATTTCCGTTTTGTAGCCCAGGTATTTTACAACAACTTCAACTGCTTTGCCATTCTCGAATTCCAGGACAAATAAGCCCTCTTCGTTGGTATAGCTTCCTTTTTCAATTTCCGGAGAAGAGACAAAGGCCCCAACCAACGGCTCTCTTGTCTCGGCATCCCGGACATAACCGATGATGCTTCCAGCTTGGGCATGAAGGAGTTGGGGAGCGAGGGCTAGCAGTATGATCAGATAAAAACGATTTACAGTCATGGTCTGTCTTCAGGGCTTAAAGGATGTTGTGACTAAATTAAGGGATTCCTAAAAACCAACTGGGACTTTTTTGGGGAAAAGCCTCCGGGGTGACCAAAATGGAAGGGGGTTTTGAGAAATTCAATCACGGTAATCAGTGCTTTGCAATGCAATTCAATTAAAACTAAATTGGCTTCAAGTAAACTAATCCTCTATGAACCCTGCAGTAATCCGAGCCTTTTTCTCTCTCTGTATCATCCTCATTTTCCAACCAGGCAACTGCCAATCCACCGATGAAAAGTGGGGCGTAAAAATTGATTTGTTGGGCAGTTTCAACAATAACTTTTCATTTGAAGTTGATCGCCAGTTGAAGGATAATTTGTGGATCGTGGGACGACTTGGAATCACGAATCCTGACCTCTTCTCAGAGGAACGACTGGCAGAGGGGTTCTTTCTAAAAGGTGGAGTGAGGTATTATTTTTACCGATCAGAGAACCCACATACCGGGCCTTTTGTCCAGCCAACCTTGATTTATAACTACTGGAAAAATCCCTTTCGCATTACCGGGAGAGTCTCTGATGTAAATGAAGTTTCAATTGGGGGTGTAGTTGAGGCTGGATATTCGATTCCATTGCTGGACTTTGTACGTATTGAACCTGTTGTGGGCTTGGGGTTTGTTCCAACCTGGACGAATTATACGGTTATTGATGATACACCTCCTTTTGAGCAAACACGCATAAAATGGAGTCTGTCCTACTATGACGAAGTTGAACAGCCTCCGGTGTCTCATTTGCCCTTGAAAAGTGCAAAACACCTCGCTGTTTCCTTTGGGCTCAATGTTGGAATTATTTTTGGCTGAAATTCATCAAAACGCTTTCAGTTGTAAGATATCGTTAGATCAAAATGAATTCGCACGCAGCAACACTCCTCTTCCTACTAACGGTTGTCATGACCCTTGGTTGCAAACCTGTGGAATGCCCCCCGCCCTCCCAAGACATGCTCCGCCTGTACGATTTTCCAGTGGGAACGGAATGGGTATTGCGTGGAGTAGAGGACACCACAATCATTGATACCCTGCGGGTGGTCAAGCGTCGGGAAGAGACAGAACCTATGAACCGGGGGCGCAGGGAGGCCTGTGAAGTCCGTGTTTACTCCGAAATCCTGCATGCCACCAGCCCCAATGTTGACTGGGGAGAAAATGCGTATTGGATCCTCACCGGACGCGAAAGTACCCAGGCGGAAAATTATGTCATTGAGCAAACCGGGCAGTGGAATATAGTTACCCCGGAAGTATTGTATCACTACTATCCCGGATCTGACAATTTTGTCTCCTGGGATGGTACGGGCTCCAGGGTGATTACCTACGAAACGTCTGCCGGATCGTTTGAGGGCGTCAGGGCGATTTACATCGCAGATATATCTGGTATCTATGCCACGGTAGATACGGCAAATCCAGCGGTGGAAACAGTTGACACCTTGTATTTCCATCCCGAATTGGGATTTATGGGGCTTTATCTGAGGCATTCAGGGGAGTTGCAAATCATTGATGGGAGTTTGTTGTGAGATGACTTTCCAGATAAGGTATCCTAAATCAATGCGGATATTCTTATCACCGCTCGCAGCCTTTAAGTTGGAGCAAAACAAACATCCCTCTATTACAGAATCCTTAAGAACGAAATTGAGATTGTTACGGTAATAGATAACAGGCAAAATCCTGACAAGATTTGGCAAGAGATTGAGGACTTCTTTGGTTCTTAATTCTCCTTGTGAGATCAGCTTTAATCCCATTGCCTCAATTGCATCCCGCCAATTATCTCGTATTTTCATCCTTGTACAAGCTACCGCGATGCTCCGCTATTCTACCATCTCCGTCATGGCCCTTCTTTGGTGGCTCCTGCCTGTCTCTCAGGCAGCGGGACAGGGACGCTATCTGGATTGGTCCCGGCAAGCGGACCTTCCGGTTGAGGAGACGACTACCCGGGGGCCGGGAATTGCAGGAGCTTTTTCTGGTGTCCACCATGATGTCCTGATTGTGGCGGGTGGGATGTATCAGCGTTTGATTCCGCAGACGGCCTCACCTGGTATTAAGCCCAGGATGGATCACCAATTGCGATTTTCATCAGAGATCTTCGTTGGGCGGAAAGATGAGAAAGGGCAGTTGATCTGGGAGGTGGGGAAGTATGGAAATGGGCAATTGATGCAGAGTGACGGGAAGAATGGAAATGAGCAATTGATACAGGATAGCGGGAATGATGGAACTGGGCCCTTGCTACAGGGTGATGGGAATAGGGTACAACTGGACCGGCCTGCTGCCAATGGAGTTTCGGTTTCTCTGCCGGAGGGACTTATGTGCATCGGCGGGGAGGATGAAAACGGATTTCACAAGGAAGTCCGGCTGCTCAAATGGGACCCGGTCAAGGAATTGGTTACAGTTGAGTCTTTAGCGCCTTTGCCAGTCGCTTTGGTCCATGCGGCTGGAGCTTTATCGGGGGGGTATGTTTATGTCGCGGGTATGAATTGGATAAATGCGGTTGAGGCAGAGAGGGATGGAGTGGCAGAGAGGGATGGAGTGGCAGAGAGGGATGGAGTGGCAGAAAGGGATGGAGTGGCAGAAAAAGCTGGGAAAGAGTTTGAAAACCAATTTTACCGTCTGGATATTTCCGCAATTGGGCAAGGGGCGAAATGGGAAATCCTGCCTGCTCCTCCTGGTCCTGTTCGGCAGTTTGCCAGTATGGGGGTCCAATCAGATGGCGTGGGAGAAGGTATTTATTTGTTTGGAGGGATAAATTCTGATCCCAGTGCCCACCAAGCCCTTCATGATAACTGGCGGTACGATCCCAGCACCCGTAGCTGGCAGGAAATGGCATCCATTGAGGTCAAGGGAAAGTCTTATTACCCGGTTTCCTCCCCGGTCATTGATGCGGGAGTACACCACTTATTGGTATTTGGAACCTCGGATTTAAATGATCTACCCAACAACTCTGGAATACTGCACAGTCATCTGACCACTCCCGAATCCCACAACGAGATCCTCGCTTACCATACCATCACCAATACCTGGACGGTGGTCGATACTTTCCCGGAAGACCTGCCGATGGCGACTCAGGCAAACCGCTGGAATGGGCAAATTTTCCTGACAGGCGGAATCCTCCCCTCCCGCCCTCGTATCGGAACCACCACCTTCCGACAGGATATCATGGATGGAAAACCATCCGCCAAGGTCTGGGCAATTACCCCTAACCCCGCCCCTATCGGTCTCCGCTGGCTGGATTATGCGGTGATCATTCTCTACCTGACCATCCTCGTCTGGATGGGCGCCCATTTTATGAAACGTGGCAAGACGACCCAGGACTATTTTACCGCTGGGAAACGGATTCCCTGGTGGGCCGCAGGGATCAGTATTTTCGGAACTTCCCTGAGTGCGATTACTTATATGGCGGTCCCGGCCAAGGCATTCGGAACCGACTGGACCTATACCTTTCTCAGTGTTTCCCAGATATTGACCGTCCCACTCGTGATCTGGCTGGTCCTCCCCTTCTTCCGGCGGCTCAATGTCACCACTGCTTATGAATATCTCGAACGGCGCTTTCATGTGGTCGTGCGGGTAATCGGTAGCCTGGCCTTTATCCTGTTTCAATTCGGGCGAATCGGAATCGTCTTGTTCCTGCCTGCGATTGCCTTGTCGGTGGTGACCGGGGTGGACATCTATACCTGCATCATTGTGATGGCGGTATTGAGTATTTTCTATACCGTATTGGGGGGGATCGAGGCGGTGATCTGGACCGATGTCAAACAAGTGGTGGTCCTTTCCGTGGGGGCAATCGTCTGTCTGGTGCTGATGATCACCGGTGTGGATGGCGGATTTGATACCTTGGTGGATATAGCGGCGGATGACGGAAAATTAAGGTTGGCCGATCTGAATTTTGACTTCAACAGTCCCACGTTGTGGGTGATCCTGGGCGGGGGCATCGGTACCAATCTGATCAACCAGACCAGTGACCAGACTTTTGTGCAACGCTACCTGACGGTCAAGAATGAAAAGGCCGCCCGCTGGAGCCTCGCCACCCCGGCTTTCCTCGTCATCCCGGTGAGCCTCCTCTTCTTTGGCCTAGGAACCGCCCTCTACGGATTTTACAAAACCAATCCCGGAGACCTCAACCCTGTCCTCGAAAATGCCGACGCCATCTTTCCCTGGTACATCATTTCCCAATTGCCCCAGGGCTTGAGTGGCCTCCTGATCGCCGGGATTTTCGCGGCTTCCATGTCGAGCCTGGACAGCAGCCTCAATTCTTCGGCCACCGTGATTACCTCCGACCTCTACAAGCGGTTTGTGCCGGGAAGGGTGGACATGCATTATCTGGCCGTGGCCAAGATCGCGACCATCTTCATCGGCCTGGCCGGGACCTTGTTCGCGCTGGCCCTGGCCGGATTTGAGATCAAATCCTTGTGGGATGAATTCAGCAAAGTCCTGGGCTTGTTTGCGGGAGGATTGGCGGGCTTGTTTTTGCTGGGGATGAGCAGCCGACGGGCGACGACCGGTGGTGCATTGATTGGATTTCTGGCAAGTGCCGGAGTGCAGTATTGGGTCAGTTCGACCGGGGCGGTGCACTTTCTATTGTACACATTTACCGGAGTGGCTTCCTGCTATGTGGTGGGATGGTTGGCTTCGTGGTTATTTCCTGCGAACAAAGATCTCCATGGTTTGACGATTGGGACGATTCGCGAAGTTCAGGAAAGGGATTGACTAGACAAATTGCACCCGGTGATAGAGGCGGCTCATCTCCACCTGAATGTCCAGCGACTCCAAAACCAAAACGGAATCCAGCCCCTGGAATGAATAGAGAATCCATAACCCCTGTTCATTTCGCCTGAAAACATCCACCTGTGCCTCTTTTGGCTCGATCAATACATATTCTTTCAAGGAATTCAATTGCTGGTACTTTCGAAATTTCCCACCTCGATCATACCCCGCAGTTCCTTCCGATAAGACTTCCACCACAATCCCGGGGTTGCAGATGAAGTCTTTCCTGTCTTTGTCATACGTTATGGGATTACAAACCACCATTGCATCTGGATAAACAATCGAGTTTGCCTCTTCGATCCTCACCTTCAGATTCCCCTCAAATACAGAATAATCCTTGTCAAAAATGGCATTTCCAACCTCGCGTATCACATTGGAAATAATCCGGCTGTGCTCTTCTGTCCCTCCCGCCATAGAATAAATTTCCCCATCGTAATATTCACTGCGAATATCACTCTCATCTTCCAGAGAGAGGTATTCTTCATATTCATAAAACGGCTTCTTCTGAGCTGTTCCCATACCTAAAGTTACGAAAAAAGACTAAGCAAATAGAATCGACACGTAAAGGTAAAAAGTACTATCTTATAGCATGAAGTATCCTCTAATTGCTAAACTTACTCTGCTGGTCATTCTTCTTGCCTCCTTCCCCATGCTGCACACCAACGGCCAGACTGAGGCGGAGAGCAATTACAATCTATTGCTGGAACACCAAGACAACGCTAAGCAAAATGCAACTTATACGGAAGGCGTTGAGGTGAAGGTGCAGACCTTAGATGGCTCCATTTTTGAAGGACAACTGAATGGCGTGAAGGAGAACAGCCTTGTGATCGGAGCCAATGAGATCGAATTCTCCAGGATCAAAATGCTTGATGTAAAGGGAAAGGATAAAGACGGTAACAGAAAAATTGGTGGCTTGATATTGCTGATCTTTGGAGGCGTACTGGCAGTGATCGGGACTGTTTATTCATTTATCGCGAGAAGGAACAATAGAAGCGGAAATGATCCTTACGGTTGTGGTACCTTTGCTGCGGTGCTTGTTGCCATTCTCATGTTCACATTGGCCCTGGGACTCCTCATCCCAGGCCTGGTCCTGATGCTTACGGTGAGTATCATTGCGGGCACTAAGTTTGAGATCGGGGATAAGTGGAAGGTCAAGAGTGTTGAGAAATAGGAGGCTATTCTTTCCAGAGATCTGGATTAATAATAATTCCCAAAGGCCATGACCCCCGGTGATTCACTCTTTGTACTTATTAAGTCGATGTCTGCGTCTGAAAAACGAGCAAGCAGTCTTTATTTGAATCAATTGATCCGAAAAGGGGATGATTTTTTTCTTCGGATGTTCAAGGAAGTGGATCGACAGGAAGAGTTTGACGAGGAGAAACTGAGAAATGCCCTGGCAATGGAAGGCACCAAACTGGCGAGCCGCTTTTCGGTAAGAAAGAAGAGACTATTCAACCACCTGTTGGAGGCCTTGCGCAAATACAGCACAGTAAGCTCAGTCAATATGGTTCTTCGGAAAAAATTGGACCATATCGAGTTGTTGGTGGAGCGGGGGCTGTTACGGGAGGCTTCAAATGTCCTCCGTGAAACCAGGAAGTCGGCCTATGAACATGAGAAGTTTTTTATCCTGACGGAATGTGGTTACTGGGAGCGAAAAGTAGCAAAAGAAATAGAGGATAAGCAATTGGCTCAGGTCATTGCCCGTATCAATGAAGAAGAAGGTATCTATCTACGCAACCTGGAAGAGGAATCTGAATTGCGGTGCCTGCATGATGCCTCCTATGTCTCTTTGAAACAAAAAAAGGATTGGGATCAGGCATTTAAATCGCGGATGGAAAAGATCGAGCGGGCGGTTCCCTCGACCAAAGAGATTCAACTCCATACGTTTGAATCACGGATTGCCTACTTTTCTATCCATTTGAATCTGCATCTCATGGAAAGGGACAACCCTTCGATCTTTGAGGATTTTCGTCAAATCGTTGATACGTGGCGGTCTTACCCTGGCAAAGTTAAAGAGTTCCCGGAGCGGCATGCTAAATCCTGCGCCTATTATGAATACTACCGAACGCAGACCCAGGAGAATGTGCTGGACTTTCCGGAGAGAATGGAGGCGATACGAAAAACGAAGGGTCTCAGCACCTGGGGCAAGGCCCGAATTCTCCATCTGACCTACAATCTCGAGATTGTTTGGTATCTGAACACCAGTCAATTTCAAAAAGCTC
>CAYGRE010000012.1:0-83544 GCA_964352215.1 uncultured Bacteroidia bacterium | reverse complement strand
ATCGGGCTTCAGATCGAATGCCTGAAGTGGGAGATCAGATTGTCGAGGCTGCAAGGGAAAGGGATCGAACGGATCGGGAGATTGCGGGAGCAATTGATGGAACTGGCGCGTCAGGAAATCCGGGAAGCCGAGGTCAGTGCATTGTTTGATGAGGTTTTCGACCTGACCTTGCAAAGGGGGCAGTCCAATATCAGCGATGCATCAGACAGGATCCGCGAATTGGAAAATACGGCTTTAGAATTCAGGGATTGTGAACCGGGAATCCATACTCAGATGATTTTGCAGCAAATCCTGGCTTATCTGGCGCTTCTCAAGCCCGACCTCCGCATGATGAATGACCACTATCGCCTGGCCATTCAGTTGGTGGAAGGATCAAAACCTTACCAACGGTTCCGCCCTGATCTTGTCCTCAACTTCTATACCTCCTACCTGGAATCCTGCTTCCTGAACAATATTTTTGACAAGACGGAAGAAGTCACCCAACGCATAGAAAAACTCCAGACCCGCAACCGGGCTGAGAAAATCCGTCTGGAAATCATCACTGTTTCACTCCGCATCCAGCATTTCATCCAAACGGAAAACTTCCCTGCTGCTGCTGACCTTGAATCTGTAGTATCCGGATTGGTGGATCGCTACGGTAACAGCATCCCTTCCAACAATAAGATCACCCTGATACACAACCTGTCTATGTCACTCTTCCTTGCAAAACGGTATTCACTTTGCAAGAAATGGCTTGGCTATACCCTCAACCAATCTCCCTCCTCCAACCGCATGGATATCTGGGAATTTGCCAGATTGCTTTTCCCTTTGGTATTGTGGGAAATCAGAGAGCTGGGGTTATTGCAATATGAAATCAGGAATTCGGAACGCTTCTTTGCTCGCCGTGGGAAACTGACCCCTTTAGAAAGCGCGGTGCTTACCTTTTTGAAAGAATGTATCAGGACCACTACACCAAAGGAAGAAGAAGATAGCAGGGACCTATTGCAAAAAACCCTGGCCGATTTTCCGGCTGAATTCAGAAACCATCTTGGATATGAAGTCGTTGTAAAATGGGTTTAACCGAAAGTAGGATCCCACCTGAATTCAAAAGTTTCAAATTGTCCCGGTGCAATCCCTTTGACACCTCAGCATTCGTGACGTTTTGCTTAACTTGCAGGCTTAGAGATCTGTATCGGATCTGATTGTAGTACATGGCGCAGCGAATATTTACACAAACTCTGCTTTTGTTACTGACAGTGGCCTTATTGGGCTTCTCTTCAGGGCTACGGGCACAGCTGATCTCACCGGTTGGCGGCTGGCACTCTTATTTGAGCAATTTCAGCATTGTTGACATCACCCATCGAGGTGAAGAAGTCTATGCGGTCACCCAAGGAGGGATATTTTCTTACAATCCTCAAATTCGTCAATCCAGAAGCTATTCTACCATCAATGGTATGAGTAATCTGACCCCGACCGCCATTTATTCCGATCAGGAGTCAGGGATTGTTTTTATTGGCTATCAGGACGGGACCATCAATACCCTCGATTCAGCCAATCAATTCGGTTACATCACCGACATCAGTCGTTCTGAGCTATTTACCACTCTGCGGATCAACAAATTCACCTCCCAGGACGGTTTGCTCTATGTTGCTACTGAGTTTGGGGTGGTAGTCTATGATATTGAGCTGGAAGAAACCCGCTATTCCATCACCAAATTCCTGGACAACCAAAGTGGCGTTCCAGTGAATGACCTCGCCATTGCCCAGGGCCGGCTCTGGGTCAGCCTCGGCAGCGTTGGACTCTACTCTGCTGCTCTAAGCGAACCCAATATTACTCTCCCCAACGTATGGACCAGGGAATCCAGCCTTCGTGGTTTACCCGGAGGTCGCATCCCTTTTGTTGCCAGTGCAGCCAACACCGTTTATGTCAATGTCGTTGACACCATCTTCCAATTGAGAGCAGGTGATACGGCTTGGAGCTATTCTCCCTTCCCTTTCGAAGACTGGAAAAACATGGCCGCCGCCAGCGATCAGGTGTTTGCCTGCGTAGGGTCCCTGACCTACTTACTCAAAGAAAATGGCACCTTGGATTTTGCCGACAACTTCGGCACCGTCATTTCCTGCTATGCTACCGGAGATACGATCTGGGCAGGGGACTTAACAACGGGACTTCAATGGTTTGCCCCAGGTGAGAACCGGGTCTTCTCATCCCCATCAGGCCCGCTCAACAACTTTGTGACGGCAATGGCGGCTGGCAACGGTCAGTTGTACATTGCTCCCAGAGGCAAGCAAGGTTCCTCCGACCGGTTTTTCGACAAGAGTGGAATCCCCTACTTCAATTATCTGAATGGTGGCTGGAAAGTAATCTCACATCGGAACGGAATGCTTTCCCAGGATTCAGTTTGGCAGGACTTCGCCCGTGCTTATTTTGACGAACAAAGTGGTCAATGCTATGTCGGTTCATTCGCAGAAGGAATTGTCGTCCTGAAAGAGGGAGAAGTGCAGCGAATCTACAACGACGCCAACTCCGGGCTGGTTTCCAAAGGGGACCGCAACCGGGTTAGTGGACTGGAAGTCGATGAATTCGGCAATCTGTGGGTGACGCAGATCATCAATGACTGGCCGATCCACGTCCTGACCCCCGAGGGGGAATGGTACCGTTACCGCCCTACCAATATGGACGCGATCGGAATCGAGATCGATGATTACAACAACAAATGGATCATCAACCAAGGCCAGGGCCTGGTAGTCTTTTCTGATAATTATACCCCGGAGGACCCGACGGACGATCAGTTCAAGCGGTTGACAACCGACTTCGGTCAGGGTGGTTTGCCGGACAACTCCGTCTTTGCCATTGCCCAGGACCGCGATGAACAAATCTGGGTGGGCACCTCTGACGGAATCACTATTTTTTACGATCCTTCTATTATCTGGACTTCCGATTTCCAGGATGCTGCCTGTCCAATCATTGACGGGTTCTGTTTGCTCAGAGGGCAAAAGGTCAACGATATCGTGGTGGATGCTGCCAACCGGAAATGGATTGCCACCGAGAATGGTGTCTACCAGGTCAACGAGGACGGCACTGAATTGTTGATCCACTTTACCGAGCAAAACTCACCCCTGCCAGACGATGATGTCAAAGCATTGGCCCTTGACCAAAGTACTGGGGAAGTCTTTTTTGGGACTGCCAAAGGTACAGTTAGCTATATCGGTGAGTCGATCCAGGGATCGGCAGAATTGGCCGAGCAGTTGTACGCATTTCCCAATCCGGTGCGGGTAGACTATCCTGAAATCGTCATGATCAAGAACATGCAACAGGAATCAACGGTAAAGATTGCCACTGCTTCCGGGCTTTTGGTTCGGGAACTGGCATCACTGGGTGGTCAAGTGCCATGGGACATGACCGATACCTATGGCAACCGGGTTCCACCCGGCATCTACCTGATCATGGTGGCCACCGCTGATGGCCAAAGTGCCGGGATTACCAAACTGGCTGTTATCGAAAAACCGAATTGAGGGGAACACCTATGAAATTTCATTTCAGAAATATCCTGGTCTGCCTTGGCCTCCTGCTCCTAACCAACAGTATGGTTCAGGCACAGCGGCCCTATCCCATTGGTACCTGGACGCCCTACCTGAGCTATGAGTACATTAAAGACATCCTCCTCGACGATGATCTCTTTTATTTCAATACAAAAGGGGGTTTTTTCACCTGGGACCCTGCCACCATGGAGGTCAATACCTACTCCCCGATTGATGGACTGAGTGATGTCGACGCCAGTGCCATGTACATCGACACCATCTCGAACACTGTTTTCCTGGGGTACGAAGATGGCACCATCAACTATTTTGCCAAGCCCTTCTCTTCCCCACGGTTCATGACTGACATCCAGCGAACCGACCTTTTTACCAGCAAGCGGATCAATGACTTCGAGGCTCGAAACGGACTCCTCTATATCGCTACTGAGTTTGGCCTGGTCATCTTTGACATCGACAAAGAAGAGACCCGCAGTTCGGTTACCAAAGTGGGTGACAATCCTTCCGGAACTCCAGTCAATGATCTGATGATCGTAGACGATACCATTTACCTCTGCCTCGGCAACGCTGGTTTGTATTATACCTATATCGACCAGACCAATATCACCCTCCCTTCTGTTTGGAACAAAGCAGACAACAGCACCCGTGGCATGAGCCCTGGGGAAGCGGATCACCTCGCCCATATAGGCAACATCATTTTTGCCATGGTCGGAGATACCTGTTATACCAAGTACCCCGGTCAGAACTGGATCCAGGGCCCCATGCCCCATACCGACAAGTCCTTCTTTATGGCGATCGACAGTCAATTGTACTGCGACGATGGCAATTACATCCGGGTTCAACCTTTGGATACCACCCAATACCTCATCTTGCCTGACCAAAAACCGACCACCGCCTATATCGACTCTAATTACATCCTTTGGGGAGATCCAGGAAGCACTTTGCAATGGCTGATCGAAGATGACTCCCTCGTGGAATTGGGACCGGACGGTCCTCAGATAAATATCGTTACCGAATTGGGGGTTGGCAAAGGTCAGATTTACATTGCTCCCCGGGGGCAGGCAGGTGCAACTTCTGCTCCCCTCAACAGGTCTGAAGGGTTTTACCATTATACCCAGGGAGAGGGTTGGCAGAACTTCAATGTCGAAGATGAACTTTCCCGTGATTCCATCTATGAAGATTTTGCCCGCCTCCACTTCAATCCCGAGGACAGCATCTGTTATCTCGGTTCCTGGGGCCAGGGAGTGGTCGCAGTAAAAAATGGGAAAATCCTACGCAATTATACCAGCGAAAACTCCGGATTGACACCTAGCTTCAACCAGGGACAGGGTACAGATACCAGGGTTTCCGGCCTGGATATGGACAACGATGGCAACCTCTGGATCACGGCCATTCTGGGGGACTTCAATTTGAATGTGAAGACTCCTGAAGACGAATGGTATAACTACAACCTGAGCAATACTTTCCCTGTAGACATCATGGTGGACGATTGGGGGAACAAGTGGGTGATCAACAACCAACTTGGGCTGGTAGTATTCAATGAAAACGGCACCCTCGACAACCCGGCTGACGACCAGGTCAAGCGCCTGAGCACCAGCCAGGGACAAGGAGGATTGCCCAACAATACCATCAATGCCCTTGCCAAGGACCGCAATGGCCATATTTGGATTGGCACCCTCGAAGGGATCGCCGTATTTGCCAATCCGAGCCGGGTCTTCCAGAGCAATTTTCCCGATGCCAGTTGCCCGGTAATCGACGGCTTCTGCTTGCTGCGCGACCAGGAAGTGACGACCATCGCCATAGACGGTAACAACCGGAAATGGATCGGTACTACCAATGGAATCTACCTTGTCAACCCACAAGGCAATCGCCTGATAGAGCATTACACGACCGAGAATTCGCCACTTTTCACCAATGAAATCCGCGATATCGCCATTGACCCCGAGACCGGTGAAATCTTTATCGGAACCGGTGAGGGACTATTATCCTTTATGGGGGATGCGATTGAGGGAAAAGAAACCAGTGAAGAGTTGTATGTCTTCCCCAATCCGTTCTATACCGATTACGACGGGCAGGTTGCCATCAGCTGTGGGGTGACAGATGCACAGGTCAGGATCACTACCGTATCCGGGATGCTCATCCGAGAACTGGACGCTACCGGAGGGCAGGCGGTCTGGGATGGTCTGGACATTGCCGGGAACAAGCTCCGTCCGGGAATATATATGGCAATGGTTGCAGATGTCGATGGTAAGAATGCAGGAATAGCTAAATTTGCCATCATAGCCCGAGATTAAATGAAACTCTTCTACTTCACCCGCGACAACCTCCAAAACAGTTTTTTCATCAAAGAATTCGTTTCTGCCTATCACAAATTGGAGGGCAAAGCCATTCTGGTGCATGCCCCTTTTGGATCGATGCAGGACACCCGCTTTGTCACCAAACGGATTTCATCTGTTTTCAGTGAGGTGCTGGTGGTGAACAATGCCATCTCAGGTGATCAGAAACGCATCCTGAGCATCGAAGGTGATCAGGACTTCCTGGTAAGGACCGATGAACTGAAACGGCAATTGAAAATGGTGGACCTGCTGGTGATGAATACCATTGCTGCCAGCAACAAGGGACCATCCTGGGTCAACAGCCTTCAATTGGTGCAAAAACTCCAGGAAGTTTTCGAGGTGGAAACCCCCATGCTGTTTACGAGAAATAGCAAATCTCCTTTGGCCCAGGAATATGTCAAGGTCAATACAGCGGAAGATATCGATCCTTTGCTTGCTATATATGAAGAGGAAAGAATGGCCCTGGAACATGCGGCTGCCCTGGCACCGTCAGTGATCGGGTCTCCCAACCTTTTCGGGTAATTCCTTTCCAATCCTGGAAAAATGATCCGCAAAACTGAAGCCATCGTACTGAATACACGCAAATTTCGGGATACCAGCCTGATCTGCACCATGTATACCAGACTCTATGGCCGTCAAAGCTATCTGATCAAAGGTTACCGTAGCACCAAAGGCAAAAAGAGGCACAGCTATTTCCAGCCGATGTCCATCATCGAAGTTGTCTTCTATTTCAAAGAGACCCGTGACCTGCAAATGGTATCTGAAACCAGCAATGGCTATTTCTACCAGGACCTGCAAACCAATCCCGTTAAGATCACCCTGGGCATGGTCATTACTGAAGTGTTTTACCATTCTGTCCGGGAAGAAGAACGCAACGATCCCCTCTATGGATTCTTGCAACATATCCTCGTTGCACTTGATACGCATGACGATCACCTCATACATTACTTCATTTTTTTCCTGATACATCTCACCCGATATCTGGGCTTTTTCCCCCGAAACAAAATAAAAGAACCAAATGGTTCCGTATATTTCAATCTGACAGAAGGCACGCTGGAAAATGCCCCGGGAGCCCGTACGAGTGATTATCTGGTCGGGCATTTCTGTAAGGCAAGCCTGGAAAACTGTCACCTGATTGAATTCGGTAACCGCGAAAAGTCAGAGTTGATCAATTCCCTGATGCAATATTATCAACTCCATGTAGAAGGCTTTAAGCACCCGGAAAGCATGAAGGTCCTGGCAGAAGTATTTTCCTGATCCCGCATTATTGGCACAGCGTTTGCCGACTACCAACCTGTAATTAGTTTAAACAAAGTGATTGCTTACATGAAAACATCTTTGAAAGGCACTACCCTACTCGCCCTGCTTACCCTTATCCTTGCATTCTTCTCCGGATGTGAACGGGAGTCTTCAGACTCTGTTGACCAGGACAAGATCTACACTGAATACGAGATCTTTTACAATCAGAATGAAGACATAACTTATGCCCGTGCCACCTTCAAGTTCAGTAACCTCCTCGGGACAAAACTGGAATTGGTGGACAATGCCGAAGTCTCTTTCAATGGGGACATTCTGAGCTGGAAACCTGCACTGGCTTATTATGAAAAGGAATATGCTGGTTTCATCAATACGGGAACCTTTACCTATGTAGATCTGGATGGCAACACTTTCCAGAATACCGCTACCGTGACTGAGATTGCTTACCCCGCCAACTGGGATACGCTTGCCACCAGTGCGTCGTATGACTTGATCTGGGTCGGTACACCCTTGAGTGACTCGGGTGATGTAACTGTGGTGGTCAATGGACAGGTCGAAGGCGATGCCCAGACTTTCTTCACCAGTACCGATGGCGCCGACAACATCATCCTCGCACAGGACAAACTGTCCCAGCTTGGTGCCGGTCCCAGCACTGTCTGGATGGACCGCCGCGCTTACGGAACTCACAATGGTACTTCCGCAGGTGGTTACGTGGTTGGACGCTACCGTCCCACCAATGCTACCCCGGTAATCGTTCAATAAAATTTTGAAATACTTAAGCCCTCCGTGCGACTTGTTGGCCGGAGGGCTTTTCATGCCTCTTAAATGGCTCTCTGAGATTGGTTTTTCCAATAGTTTGAGAGGGCCCATTAAACCAATTGTCCTTGTACCTGTCTCATTCATAGTATGGAAAAAGACCTCAGCTTTGTAGACATTCAGCACCTGTATCTGCGGGGAGGATTTGGAATTCCGCTTACAGAAGCCGCCAAGTTAAAGGGAGGCAGTAGGACCTCCGTGGTGCAGTCCTTTATGCAGGCTTCTGTCAAGTACAAAGAGATTGACCTGATTGAGAAAGGTACTTTTCAGGAAAATGTAATGAAGGATCTTCCCCCCGCACAGCGCAAGGAACTCCGCAAGGAGATGCGTTGGCAGATGAAGGCCCTCAATCTGGATTGGCTGCAAAAAATGGGAACCGACCCGGCTCAACTGAGGGAGAAGATGACCTTCTTTTGGCACGACCATTTTGCGGCTGAGGTGCGACGCCCCTATGCCATGCAGGATTTTAACAACCTGATGCGCAAGCATGCCTTGGGAGATTTTAAAACCCTGCTCGTTGAGGTTTCCAAACACCCGGTCATGCTGCAATACCTGAATGCACGCCAAAACCGCAAGGCTTCCCCCAATGAGAATTTTGCCCGGGAAGTGATGGAGTTGTTTACCCTGGGAACGGGGTACTATACAGAAAAGGATATCAAGGAGGCGGCCCGGGCATTTACGGGATGGAACTTCAATGCGGAAGGGGAATTTGTAATCCGGGCCAGGCAGCATGACACCGGGGTCAAGCATTTCCGGGGTCAGTCGGGAAATTTTGACGGGGATGATATCCTGGGGATGATCCTCGAGGACAAACAGACAGCCCGGTTTATTTGTACAAAGCTCTACCGATTTCTTGTTCACCCAGAAGCGGATGCCAAGCGCATCGAAGAGATGGCAACCGTCTTTTTCGACAACGATTACGACATCACCGCGTTACTGGCTTTCGTTTTCCTTTCGGACTGGTTTTATGAGCAACCCCATCAGGGCGTTCGCATCAAGTCACCCACTGAATACCTGGCGGCGATGATCCGCACCCTGAATTTGGAATTTGAAGAACCGGAAGCCTTGATCAAAATCCAGAAATTGCTGGGGCAAATCCTGTTCGAGCCCCCCAACGTGGCCGGATGGCCGGATGGAACGGCCTGGATTGACAGCAGTACCCTTTCCATCCGCATGCTGCTCCCGGCCATGGTCCTTATCGGAGCGGAAGGGAATTTTTCCTCTCAGGCCGACCTGATGGACATGGACTTTGATCCGAAAGCGGTTAAGACTCTGCGGAAGATCAAGGCAACGACCAACTGGACTGCCCTGGAAAATGCACTGAAAAAGGTGAAGGACGATGAGCTCGCTGAATTTATTGCCTGGCGACTGTACCAGGTTCCTCCCAACCAGATCAACCTGGACATTTTACACAATGGGGTGGACCGGAGTTCCCGGAGGCGACACCTCCAGACCTTGCTGGTTCAGGCGATGACCTTACCGGAATATCAATTATGTTGACGTGGCCTTATGAAGTTTTTAAGGTGAGAATTGTCGAAGCCTCTTCGGTGGGAATTGCCGAAGCTTCCCAAGTGAGATTTCCCGTCCTGATTACAAACCCTGACCCATTGACAAAATGAAAGATACCTTCAACCGCCGCGATTTTCTGAAGAAGTCTGCCCTGGTCACTGCCGGGACCTTGATGGTTCCCCGATTCCTGAAGGCACTGAACAAGATGGAGACCATTGCCAAGGGGCAAAAAATCCTGGTGGTCATCCAATTGGGAGGTGGCAACGACGGTCTCAATACAGTGGTTCCTTATGGGGATGACCGTTACTACCAAGCCCGTCCCCGCTTGGGGATCACCCCGGATGAGGTGATCAAGCTCGATGACCACCAAGGGGTCAACCCGGCGCTGGAGCCATTGCGTTCTTTGTACGACCAGGGGGAGGTCTGCATCCTCAATTCGGTCGGGTATCCCGAACCTAACCGGAGCCATTTCCGGTCGATGGACATTTGGCAATCGGGTTCTGGCGCCAATGAATACCTGGATACGGGTTGGTTGGGACGCTATCTCGACGGGGCAGGAAAAAATGCCCGTGGGGTAATCGAGGTTTCGGACAACCTTAGCCTGGCTCTCAAAGGGCGGGAGCTGAAAGGTCTGGCGGTCAAGGACCCGAAACGATTTTACAGGACCACAGCTTCCAACCGTTTCAAGTCGATCTCTCAGGCGCATCAGGATGACCACGACCATCCTCAGGTGGCCTACCTCTACAAAACGCTTTCTGAATCCATTTCCTCGGCAGAGTATATTTTTGAAAAGACAAAAACGGCCAAGCCGGATTCGAACTATCCGCAAAACCCATTGGCAAAAGATCTCCGTACAGTGGCGACCATGATCAAGAGTGGGTTGGACACGCGGGCCTATTATGTCAGCATGGGTGGGTTTGATACCCATGTCAACCAACCGGGCCAGCACAAGCGGCTCCTCGGTAATTATGCCTCGGCCTTTGCTGCTTTTGCAAAGGACCTCAAGAAGGACGGCCGCTGGCAGGATGTGGTGGTAATGACCTTCTCGGAGTTTGGACGTCGGGTCAAGCAGAATGCCAGCAATGGTACCGATCACGGGACTGCGAACAATGTGTTCATTGCGGGGGGAAACCTGAAGAAAGCAGGTATTTACAATTCGGCTCCTGACTTGGGGGACCTGGACAAAGGCGACCTCAAGTACAAGCTGGACTTTCGGCAGGTGTATGCCGAGTTGTTGAATGGGTGGCTGAAGGCAGATGCTTCCGGGATTGTTTCCGGGCCTGGGGACCGGCTGGGAATTGTATAGCTTAAAACCCTACAAGGTCAAGAGCAAAACAGGACGCTTGGGGAGAAAAGCAGAACGGAAAACACCCCTTGTCAGATTGGCAGCCATCACTGATTGAAGAGCAGAATAAGACTTTTGTGGTGGATTGATGAGCGTTGGAAGCTGCGGCATCGACCTTTTGAAGTAGAATAGGTCGAAGGGCTGGACCATCATAAATGACAGTCATCAGGGTAAATACCCGACCAATCATAGTGTCAAATTTGAGGGTCATGACCCTAATAGGTCGAGGGTCCGGAGTAGGAAGCTTGACGGTTGCGAGGGGAACAGAGAGAGGGTCCGGAGTGTCATTGTGGAGGGTTCCGATGGTGGGAAAGTGAGGGTCTGGAGTGTCATTCCCACCACTTGGAAAGGTAACTATCCGACGGTCCCGACTGTCATTCCTACCGCTTTATCTCCCGACCTCCGAAGGACATCAGCGAGAACTTTGACCCTGCCGAGGGTAAATAGTCGAGGGTCCGCAGGGTAAACCACCGAGGATGCAGATGGTCACCCTATTAGGGTCAAGACTGTCAAGTCTGTCAGTAAATACTGACAAGCTCACCGCCTGCAATCGTCATCTATTCCCGCCAAACTGCTCATATTTACTTTGGCCAGGTTTTTGATTTGTAGCATTTTAGGATAACCTCTTTATCCAGCCCAGCCATACCAAACAAGTCAATGATCAGAAAATCGGTTCCCAGCCATACAGGGATAAAGGTGCCTAACCAAGAAAATGGAGGTAGGAAAAAGCATCGAAATGGGTAAATGATGCCTTTGTCTCTTTGTTAACAATGGAAGCGGTGACAAAAGCACCGATCGACAGGGTGATCCAAAACAGCAGGGATTAACTGGACATCTTTGGAGTCATCGCTGAAAGACCTCCGCAACAGGCAACATTGCCCCATCAAAATCGAATAGCGCCTGATTTTCCCAAGGAGACCCATTGGTAGCTGTATCCCCTTGGTAGGAAATCCATTCTCCTCCCCAATAGGCAAATCCACTTCCGGAGGCTGCTTCTACAATCTCCCGAATGCGCAGCATAAAGGCACGTTGCCCCTCGGGCGTGGCCGGGTAACCGGGAAGAATCAGTTGTTCCTCCAAACCGACCAGGTTCTGGGTGTAGTCATTCCACCCCAAGGTAAAAGGGTAAGCTGTCTCAGCAATCACGACTTCTTTGCCAAATCGCTCCCTTAATTCGGTCAGGGTGAGTTGAAGCCCATCCAGGTCTTTGCCATGATAGAGGGGATAATAGGAGATGCCGATCTGGTCGTAATCAAGGGAGGCCAAGGCATCGAAGAAGGCGGTGGCACCCGCTGGTCCGGCATAGTGGAGCATGATCCGCGTCTCCGGATCGTAAGCCCGAATGGTTCCGGTTGCAGCCTGTAGCAGTTCGAGAAATTGGTCTTGGTTGGAGTAGAAATGGCCTTCAGGATGTAGGATACCTGCATTGATCTCATTCCCAATCTGAATGATTTCCGGCTGAATTTCCTCCAACAACAATTGCGTGTAAGCAACGAAACTGTCTTTGAGATTTGGAAATGTAACTCCCTGCCAAGCCTGGGGAGTTTCCTGCTGACCAGGATCAGCCCAGGTATCCGAATAATGGACCGTCAGCCACACGGCTAAACCAGCAGCATGCACCCTGGAGGCCATTCCCTTTACCTCTTCCAGGGAAGACTGAGCGGTGGCTGGATTGTGCCAGATTCTCAGGCGTACCGCATTCAGCCCCGCGGCCTGCAGGAGAACAAGTGGATCACCCTGAAAGTAGCCGGGCAGCGAGTCTTCTGCTTCAATGGTAGGTAGCAAGGAAAGGTCAGCGGCACGAATCAACTCCTGTGACGGTGGTGCCGGAGGTAGGATTACAGGTTCGGTGCATCCCCCCAAAAGGGAAGTCAACAGAAATAGGAACCCTAGAATATTTGAGAATTCTCTCCTCACCTTGGAATCAAGTTGCAAAAAATAAACATCCATTACCACTTCACAAACCGCAAGCCCAAATTGTAAGCAGTGGCAGGACCAGCCGCACCTCGCCCGGCGAGGAACTTCCCAACGCTCAATTCAAGGTCAAGACTCTGGTTGATCTGGTATTTTCCGCCAAGGCCGGCCTGGTACCACCAGGAGGAAACAACGCCCTCACCCAAAGTCGGCCAGAACTGGCTGTTGACATAGAGAGTGATCTTTGAAGTGGGAAAATAGCTGAAAAATACGGTAGCCGGGGTCGCAATGAATCCGCTTTGGGCAAAATCGAAACTCCTGTCAATGTTCCAATAGAGGTCGATCTCGGCAAAGAGTTGCAAATGGGAAGAGAGGTTGTTGGTGTAGAAGACCTGGGTCCACCAGAGGAAATTCTGGGTGGCGAGGTAGGGGCGGTCATTGTTACGGCCTTCAGGATCTCTGGCCACCGGTAAAAGGAATGAACTCTGTACGGTAAAGTTATTCAGTCGAGAAAAGGGTTGCCATTTCACTTTAGGACCAACAGCGGTCAGGGCCGTACGCCCCCAGGGGCCTCGGTTTCCAGAGAAAAGCATAAATGGGGAACTGACGGTTGAATCAATGAACACCGATTGAACCCAAAAATCGACCCCGAAATTGAGCCGGTTGTTGTAGCCCAGGACAATATTCCCGATCCCAGAATAATAGTTGCTTCGGTTGCCATCTTCTATTGAATTGCCGTCACCGTCAAAAAAGGCCTTTTGGGTATACAATTGCTGAAAAAACTTGGCTTCAAACTGCCCCCATTCCAGCATGGAAGAAGGGGTAAACAATTGGAGTCGGTTACGCCCAGGATCTTGATCGCTATCCAGAACAGGCTCGGATAACCCTTCATCTTCAGTCAACCCGGAGCCTTCCTCGACTGATTCCTGTGTCTCCCCTTGTTGCATGGGATTGATCTGCCCCTGGCTCTCAATGTCCGGATTTTCTTCTCCTTCGCTGTTCTTCTCTGCCTCCGACATGCTGGTCGTCACTGCCGGTTCTGCCTTTCCCTTTTGCCCCTGGGCCATAGTCTCCGCTTTGGTTTTTTCACCGCTACGGTTGGTGGAAGCAGCTTCCTCTATGGTGGATGACTTGACCGTACCTGAAACTACGGGGTCAGAAGAAGAACCCTTTGCCGAACTGCCTGAACCATTGTTGCTGTTTGAACCACTGTTGTTTCCTGAACCTGTAGAAACGTCCGAAGCCTTCGGATCCTTAGCGGAACCAGAAGGCTTCGGTGTGGCAGAGCCATTGATAGAACTCTTCGGGGTAGTCGAACCGGAAGTCGACTCCTTCGGAATCTCAGATCCAGAAGTAGATGCCTTCGGAGGAACAGGCTTATCTACTTTTTTTTTACGTTCAGCGCCCAGTTGTAGGTATAGAAGCTGGACTTGTAACTGGCTGGAATGGGAGTAGAACGGTATTTATTGATGTAGGCGACAAAATCCTTGGCTTCCGCCTTGAAATCATCGGCATACCATTCAAAAATCTGTGAAATCTGAACCGTCTTCTTTTCGTCATCCACCTTGATAAAGCTCCGGCTGTCCATTGCTTTCTTGGTCCGCGCATTCAATTGAGCTTCCAGCTTAGCGGGCATAAAAGCATAATTGGCAATCGCGGGGCAACTTTTGGCTGCACATACCAGCACAAAGTGGGTCCGGGCATCATTGTACACCGGGCGGATTTTCTTATTCTCGATATCGGAGAGGGTCAGAGACATCCCAGCGACATTGAATTTTTTCTGATCGAAGAAACCAGGTACATCCAGCGGCTTGGCAATCGGATAATGATCGACAACATTTTTAATCACCAAAATATTGTACGCATTGATCAGAAAAGCCTTTTGAGTAGTCTTGTTTTGAGAACTGAAGGGATAACTGGCAATGTCCTTCACCAGGGAGTTCAGCGCCGTTGGTTCTTCTTTCACGGAAGCATAGTAGACACCTCCCGAAGAGGATACACTGGCTTTGAAGAAGGCGTCTGCCTTGGTAAAAAAGGCTTCCCCACCGTCTCCAAAAACAGTAGCAGTCGAGATAAGCCCCATGAGGACCAGTAGAAATAATTTCTTCATATCATTTTTCAGTTTCAGGTTCAATGATAAAGGGTTCAGAGAACGGACAATGTCGTTCGATTGACAAGAAGCAAAATTCGGGCCGAAAACAGAAAAGTCAAGGATTGATTTCTAAATAAATCACTCCCGGATTTCGAAAACCCAAGATAATTACTCAATTTAATACGCTGTTGAAGCGTTATACCCCTAAAAAAGATCATGAAATACGGAATTATTTTCTTTTTGCTGTTCACCTGCTTCGCTGTCAGCTCCAAGGCTCAGTATACTGCCGAGCAAAAAGTCATCATTGAGCAACAATGCCGGGAAAGGCTGGACCAATTGATGACCTTGGTAGAAAAGAAGCATTACGAAGGTTTTGGGAAAATGATGGTCTATACGGGCCGCGATCCCAACCGGGCGCTTCAGGACAAGCTCAACTTGTGGGATCCTCATGAAAAGCTATTTGCTGAGTTGTCATTGAATGAGTTGGCCCACCACCTGGATAAATCCGCGCTCTGGCATGCGGATAATTTCAGGATTGTAAAGGGCCTTGAAGGGGATATGTACATCTTCGATATGGAATTCACCTACCTGAAAGGGAAGACTAAAAAGTACACCATGACCTTCGCAAAGGTGAAGAAGGACATCCTTTTCTGTCACGCGGAAAAATAATTTCTTTAATTTGACCTTATGAAGAATACTGTTGCCTTTTCCCTCGCTGTACTGATGTTGGTTGCCATGTCTATCCTTGGTTCAGGATGCCGTGGCTCTTCCCACACCCGCACCGTCTTCCGGGGGGATCAAAATGTGACTGTGGTTAAGAAGAGGCCGGCTAAGGTTCAAGGCCGCTCAAAGGTTGTGAAGTCTAAATCCTACAACCGGGCCAGACGATAACCACCCTAAAGCCACTTAATGGAACACCCAACCGGGTTCGTTTCCTTTTTTGGAACACTTTTCCCAGCAATCATCGCCTCTACGGCATCGCTCAAATAATGCTCCTTAACGGCGGCAGCGTTCTCGTAATTGTCATCGATTGACCCGGAATACCGGATATTCCAATAATCCCCATCTTTTACGATCACAAAGACATGCGGTGTCCGTTTTGCCCCGTAGGTCTCTGCGACTTCCTGGCTCTCGTCATAGAGATAAGGAAACTGGAAACCGCGCTGCTCGGCACGCACCTTCATCAGTTCAAAAGAATCCTGAGGGTACTTAACCGCATCGTTGGAGTTGATGGCTATCAATGGAAATCCACGATCAGCGAACCGATCGTGGATTTTATTGAGCCGAAGTTCGTAAGCTACCGCGTAGGGGCAATGGTTACAGGTGAAGACAATGATAAAACCTTTTGCTTCCGGATAATCATCCAGCGACAGGGTTCTGCCATCGACATTCGGCAGGGAAAAATTCATTAGCTCTTCTTCCATTTAATGGAACAACCAATCGCTTTGGTGTATTCAGTTGAGATGGCACCATCGTTTTTGATCTCCATGATCGCCTTTTGAATGAACTGATCTTCAACGGCATCTGCCTCTTTGGGATTGTCATCAATCGCACCTACATAGCGAACAACAAATGATTCATTTTCCTCGTCGCGAACCAGTATATAAGTATGGGGGGTGCGGGTTGCACCATAGGCAGCCGCAATCTCCTGGGTATCGTCAAACAGATAAGGGAAACTGAAAGCTTTCTCCTCAGCGCGAACGATCATATTCTCATAGCTGTCTTCAGGGTAGGCAACGGGATCATTGGGATTGATGGCGACCACTGGAAAGCCCTGAGCTTCGTAAATTTCGTTCAGTTCGTTGATGCGGTCTTCATACAATTTGCTGTAGGGACAGTGATTGCAGGTAAAGACAACGATGACACCTTCGGATTCAGCATAGTCATTCAGACTGACCATATTGCCATCTATATTTTTCAAATTGAAAGCAGGGGCTTCCTTGCCGATCAATTCCTTATCATCCTGGGCTTGGGCCTGGTAAAAGAATACGCTGGTAAGCATTACCAGAGCAAATACTGTAACTACTTTTTTCATGGTCTATGAATTAATGTTTCTACTTTTTCAAACAGTTCTTCCTGGGTGTAATCACCTTCGTGAAATTCGCGGATTCCCTGTTTCTTATTGACAAAGACAGTCGCCGGAATAGCGCCCGTCCATTCTTCAGCAACTTTATCAATCCAGGAATTGGCATTGGGTTCATCCAATATCAGGATGGGAGACTGAGGATTGCGGCGGTCAATATAATCTGCCACTCTTCCATCAATCTCATCTGCAAAGTCAAGGCTGATGAGCAATACCTGAACCGGATCTTCTGCATGCTTTGCCGCCACATCATCGAAGAAGGGGAGTTCCGCCACGCAGGGACGACACCAGGTCGCCCAGAAGTTGATCACATACAAGGTATCATTCTCCTGATTGAAATAGGATTCCAGATCAGCGTATTTAATGATCTTCACCTCCTGCTGAGCCAGGGTAAGCTGACTAAATGATACCAGTAGAAGAATAAAGAGTGTAAATCGCGTTTTCATTTATTGGAGTTGATTCCATGTTACAACGCAAAAATACAAGATTTGTTGAGATTAATCCTTACTTTTGTGTTGCATAGGTTCTCCGATCTAACGATCGAAGATTAAAAGGGAATCCGGTGTAATTCCGGAGCAGTCCCCGCTGCTGTAACCCACCCGACCCCGGTCGGGATTTGGTTAAAACCACTGTTCGTCTTCGAATGGGAAGGTACCAAAGTTTGGGAAGCCAGAAGACCTGCCTGTAGCATAGTTTCAGAGCTTTCGGGTGAAAAGTTATCATGAAAATGCAGGTGCAAGCCCTTCGGTTTGTTGCTTCATTTCACATCCAAGGCTCATAGTATTCATTGTTAATCTATTCAATGCTATGAGGTATTTTTCCACGATTTTCAGATTGGCCCTCTTCGGTGCCTTCTTCATTCCGTTGCTCTCCCTGGCGCAATCTCCCCGGCAACTCATCATTGCCAACGGCGGAAATTTCTCTGACACCACCGATGCAACTACCATCGCGGCCTGGAATCTCGCCACCAACAACTACTTCGCTTTCGACACCATTGTTGCGAGTTCGGTACAAGATGTATTGGTCGATGGTCAATACGCCTATGTTGCTGCCGATGGCATGATCCTGAAGTATGACATCGACAGCTATACCCGGTTGCACTCGGTGGCGGCTCCTGGTGTGCGCTCAATCACCAACGCCCCTAATCAGTCCGCCATCGTTGCTGCTTGTGGGTTTCCTGTCAGTTCTGACTATGTGCGTATTTTCAACCAGTCTGACCTCAGCGAAATCGCTGCGGTGCAGAGCATTTCCGGTCAATGTGAAGGGGTTGTGGTAGTCAATGACACTGCTTATGTGACGGTTCCTGGTGGGTTTGGAAGCACCACGGGTAAAGTCGCGCTGGTCGATCTTAATAGCAGTACCCTCATCGCTGAGATTGACCTGGACACCTTGGGAGAGTCTGTCACGGACATCTTCTTTCGCCCGGCTGACAATATGCTCTATACGCTCAACGCCCTCAGTTTTGGCAGCACCACCGGAGTCATTTCCCAGATTCCACTCGGATCACGTACTGCAGCTTCAACGGTTGTCCCCTATTCTATCGGATTCGGTGGGGGCACCGCACTGCTTGGCAGCACCCTCTATGGCATACTCGACGGAGCCTTTAACAGTGCTGAAATCGGGGGTTTCAATCCCTATGCCCTCAGCAATGCACCTATGATCCCCGGCTTCTGGGCCGGAAGTGCTATGGATACCCAAAATACAGTGTTCTATCTGTCCCTTACGGATTACGCTACCTGGGGAAGTATCCACCGGTATGATGCTTCCGGAACCTTGATCGATACCATCGCGGTTGGGGTCGCTCCTGAAGCCTTTGACATCGATGGCCGCCTCGCTACCGGTTCCAGTGAATTGTTCTCGAATGAGGTTTTTATCACTTCCTATCCCAATCCCTTTATGGATCGGGTGACCGTAGATGCCAGCCGCCTGAAGCATTTACCACTTTCTATTGAGGTATTTTCCTTCTCCGGCAACCGGGTTTTCGCCTCTTCTGAAGTCAAGAAGATCACCGAGATTGATCTCAGTACCCTCTCAGCAGGTAGCTACCTGCTCCGGTTGCACACGGAAGCCGGTGATTACGCTCAACACCTGATTCGGCAGTGATTGTTCAAACGAAAATGATCCTCCAGGAATCAAATATGATCGAATCGTTCGTCGGGCTTGGTCGCCGGAACAGGGCAAGTATCCCTGGGAGCATAGTAAACACTCCCTCAATCGGGGCAAGCATCCCTGGGAGTTGGGCAAGCATCCGCTGGATCGGGGCAATTCTACTTTGGACAGGTTTCTTTTTCCAAACGGTACTCGCCAACAACCTGCAATTGAAAGATGTCAGACTAGAGGATGAACAGACGATTTCATTCGAAGTCAATTGGGACAACAGTTGGCACCTGACCACCGGACCCGGCAACCACGATGCGGTTTGGATTTTTGCCAAACTTCGGGGAGGAGATGGAGCATGGTCTCCGCTTCAATTTTCTACTTCCGGAATTGGTTTTTCATCCGCTGCCCCTGATTTGATTTTGGCGACTCCTGTTTCGGACGGTCTGGGGGTTTTCTTAAAACGGTCCCATGCTGGTTCAGGAAAAATCACGAATACCAGGGTCACCCTCCAATTGGCCAGCCCACTTGCCGATGGTGCTTATGCCTTGGATATTTTTGGCGTGGAAATGGTCTGGATTCCGGAAGGGCCCTATTGGCTGGGAGATGGCAGTAGCAATTTCAGTTTAGGGGAAAGTAGCACTCAGGCAGCAGTTCAGGTTATTGACGAATTTGATATTAACCTCGGACCCGACCCCGGATTTACCAGCGGAAACAGTACTTACCCTCCGAATGGATTGATCCCGGAAGCATATCCCAAAGGGACCAATGGTTTCTATTGCATGAAGTATGAGATCAGCCAGGAGCAATATGTGGATTTCCTCAATCATCTGACGGTTGACCAGCAGGCCTCCCGGACCACAACCGGGCCTTATGCGGAAGCTGGCACCCATGCCTTTACCCATTTTGCCAATCTGCGCAATGGAATCCGGGTCTACCAACCCGGCTCAAATGGACAGCCCGCCATCTTCGGTTGCGACCTTGCGGCTGATGGGACTTTCAACAGTGAGGAAGATGCCCAAAACCGTGCTTGTAATTTCCTGAATTGGGATGACCTCCTCGCCTATTTTGATTGGGCAGGTCTGTCTCCAATGACGGAATTGGAATATGAAAAGGCCTGCCGAGGCCCGCTGGCCCCTTTCGCGGAAGAATTTGCCTGGGGAACCGATGCGGTGATGGATGCCAATACCCTTTTGCAGGATGGAACCGGCTGGGAAGCGGTAGCAGAATCCCCTTCGTCTCCCGTGGGCCTGGCCAGTCACGGCTACGATGGTCCCCAAGGCCCACTCCGTTGCGGCTTCGCTGCCCAGGCCGGGAGTGATCGTCTTCAATCCGGTGCCAGCTACTATGGGGTAATGGAAATGAGCGGTAACCTCTGGGAACAGTGCGTCAATGCAGGTCCGGAGGGTGTTTCCTTCACAGGAAACAATGGAAATGGCCTCCTGGATGCAGGAGGAAACGCCGATGTCTCCGGCTGGCCCGGCAGTGTAGGCGGCGGTTACCGTGGAGGCGGCTGGAACAGCGGCATTCTCCCGGGATTCCGGGATCTGGCGGTCTCGGACCGGTACTATTCGGGGCTGGCCCCGACATCCCGACGTGGTACGTCCGGAGGAAGGGGGGTGCGTAGATGAGGTGGCTCATTGCACTCACCTTGGGATTGGGCCTTGCCCTGCAAGGCAAGGCGCAGGCACCCTACACAGGCGGCGCTGGCGATGGCTACGCCCATGCAGGCACCACCGTCCAGGTGGGCGAAGCCCCGGTAACCGAGGCCAGGGCCGAGCTTGGCATGCGCGAAGAAGACGGTCAATGGACCGTACTCCTTCAGTACGAGGGGGTGGAAACCTCAGTTGAGGTGGAGGTGTATGACCTGCGCGGACGCAGGTTGACCCATTGGACCACCACCGCTCAGGGCGGGTGGGAAGAACAACATCCACTGCGCAACTGGCCTGGGGCCGTCTACATTTTCCGTATCAAAATCGACGACCAATACGAATTCACAGAGAAGGTACTCAACCCGTACACCGACCGACAATAGAGAATTTCGAAACAATAACAACTGCGAGATGATGACAATCGCAAAGCAAAAACAACCGCAAAAAGATAACAGCCACAAGGCAATAACAGATGTACAATAGACTCTACATCTTATTGATTTTAAGCGGCATACTGCTGAATCCCGGTTGGTTATCCGGGCAGATAGATGATCTGAATATATTACCTGAACGCATCAATATCAGTGAGCTCGACGTGATTGAGATTACAGAGTTGAACCCCCGTGTAGATGTACTCAGCATAAGCCCGGTTCAAATTGAATTCCACAAGACCTCTCCCCTGGCAAGCCTCCTCAACGAGATCCCTTCTGTCTTCATCAAAAGCTATGGACAAGTAGGCCTGTCCACCCCCTCTTTAAGAGGGACCGGAGCCGGTCATACCCAAATCTTCTGGAATGGTATCCCCGTGAATTCATCTATGACGGGTCAGACTGATCTCAGCCTGGGTGCGGTCGGACTCTTCGACGGCATCAATGTCCATTTTGGCAGCACTTCCCTGGATTTGGGATCAGGTGGTCTTGGTGGTGCGATTGACCTTTCGAACTGGGGGCTTTTTAACTACAACGGAGATGGCAGACGGTTCGAGCTGGGGCAGGAAGTCGGGAGTTTTGGAAATTTCAGGAGTCACCTCGATGGGCAGTTCCGCAAGGGAAAGCTCTGGATGTCTACCCAGGCCATGGCCATCACAGGTCAGAATGATTTCACCTTTCGCAATATTGCTCAACCAGGAAGCCCCCTTGATACGCTTCAGCACAGTCAGATGGGCCAACTCTCCCTCATGCAACAGATTGGCATTGGCAGTTATGAAAAAGGAATCATCGGCCGGGTTTGGTTCAATGCAGCAGACCGGGACTTGCCTCCCACCATGTTGACCAACAACCTCACCGAATCCCAAAACGACCGCGCCCTCAAAGCTCAACTCGAATTTCGAAGGTATATTTCAGACAAATGGATATTGGTCAGCACCCTCTCCCACAGTTCTGAATGGCTCGACTACCAAAATGAGCAAGCGTCCATTTCCAGCAATTCCCGCACCCTCCAAAACGACCTCAACGTAGAGTTTTCCCCATTTAAGCTCAAGCTTCCTTTTAACGGCAATTTAAACCTTGGGGCAAGGGCAGGCTATGACGTAGCGCGTTCAGAAGGTTTTGCGGAGAACCTTTCCCGGACCAGAGCGACCGTCTTTGCAAAGCTGCATATGCGGAAAAGAAAACACCAGGTTGACCTCTTGCTCCGGCAGTCCTACCAAAACGAAAAGCTGACCCTTCCTTATGGATATGCCTCCTACCATTACCGCATCAACAACCTGAGCCGCTTACATGCCAATCTATCCCGGAACTACCGTTTCCCCACCCTCAACGATCAATACTGGGTCCCTGGGGGAAACCCTGACCTGAAAACTGAATCCTCCTGGACTGCCGAAGTTGGATTTGACAAATGGATCTCGAAAAGAAGCAATGTAAATGACCGGGAATTAGCCATTGGCACCGACTTTTATGCCTCCCTGATTGACAACTGGATTCAATGGGTTCCACAACAGAGCAATATCTGGTCCCCGGAAAATGTGCAATTGGTCTTTACCAAAGGGGGGGAAGTCAGCCTGGAGTGGTTTCAAAAAACCGCTGAATTTTTCTACCGGATCAAGGCAGGTTATGCCCTCGCCATCAGCCAGGGAATAGAGGCTCAACCGGGTCAGACCACTGCCCTCAATAAGCAGTTGATCTATACCCCGCTGCATACCGGTACCGTTTCCTTTCAGGGCAATTACAAACGCCTCAACCTCTACGCATCACAACAGTTTACCAGCATCCGCTATACCTCCAGTGACCATTCCACCTTTCTGCCCGGCTACCACCTGGGAGAAATCCGAGGAGGCTACACCTTTGGGAAATCCACCCGCCTGGAAACCTACGCTGGCATCCGCAACCTCTGGAATGCAGATTATCAGGCCATCGCCTGGCGGCCCATGCCCGGCCGCAACTACTACCTGGGCCTGAAGTTTCAACTCAAACGCAAGGGATTATGAAGCAAGGGACTATGACGCAAGGGACTATGAAATATCTCCTGATCTTCTTCGCAGGAATCCTGGCCCTGACCATTTTCGGCTGCGACAACAAGGGGCCACAACCGGTCCCCGACCCAACCGCTGACCTGTCCAGGGGAACCTGGATCCTCAACGAGGGGAATTTCAACTGGGGCAATGCATCTCTCTCTTTTATGGACCAGGAAGGTATGGTATATCACAATATCTTTTCGGCAGCCAATATTATCCCCTTGGGTGATGTGGCCCAATCCATGGTCCGCATCGATTCCTCCGTCTTCATAGTGGTAAACAACAGTGGCAGGCTTTTCAAACTGGACATGGCGACCGGAAAGATGGAAGGCCATTTAGATGGGCTCACTTCCCCCCGGTTCCTGCTGCCCATCAGTCCTCAAAAGGCCTACCTGAGTGACCTTTATTCAGGCGCACTGACCATTGTCAATCCGGAAAACTGTACCCGTACCGGAGAGATTTCGATTGGAGCCTGGACCGAGGAAATGTTACTGATAGGGAATGAAGCCTGGGTGACCAAGATGGGATCCGATAAGATCGTACTGGTTGACATCAATACGGATCAGGTACTGGACAGCATCACCGTGGGCCGCGAACCCAACAGCCTGGTTCAGGATGCCAATGGAGATGTCTGGGTGTTGTCCAGCGGTGGAATAGAAGAGGAAATCCCGGAATTGACGCGTTTGAATGTTTTATTCCGGTCCGTCGAGGCAACTTATAGCTTCCCGAACCTGCAAAATAATCCCAAACAATTGGCAGTCTCACAAGATGGTCAAATGCTGTATTTCCTTGATGGGGACTTATTCCGGATGGGAATCGGGGATACAACCTTGCCGGGCACTCCTTTCATTGCAGCTGACAACCACACCTTTTACAATTTTCATTTACAGGAACCTTTTGTCCTGATCACCGACGCAGTTGATTTTGTTCAATCAGGGAACCTGATCCAATACGATCTAAGCAATGGCAATGTCCGGATGGAAAGAAAAGCCGGGGCCATTCCCAGTGAAATACTTCAGTTCGATTAAAGGGTGGCTTGACTAAATCAAGGGCTGCCTCTCAATTCAAGGATACAAAGGGAAATTTGTAGTCCATCCACTTGTCCAAACAGAGCGAATTTTCACCTTCCCAATCTCCTTTTAGCCCCACGATCTTCTCACCTCCCCTCCCACCCGGAATCGGAAAATGTCCGGGCTTACTTGCCTCATGGATACAGGCCATGATGCGCTGGGAGAGGTCCTCCCGGGGCGTCACTTTTCGGATTTTGTCCAGCAGCCCAAGCGTATTTTCGATTTCTTCCTTCAGCGATTCAGGTAAATGGTCTGGCATAAGGATTTGGTATTTGTTTTATCCTTAGATGCCCCTCCCCTCAAAACCTTGTGCTATCCATGGGTTTTGTAAAACTCGGCCAAGGTCAATCGGAGGCTTTTTCTGGCCCGGAAAATCAAAGACTCCACCGCCCCCAGGCTCGTTTGCATTACTTCGGCGACTTCCTGGTAGCTGCGGCCATCAATTTTGTTCAGGGTAAAGGCCACCCGTTGATTTTCCGGCAAGCTGCTGATCGCACCGAACAGAGCCCTCGCCCGGTCCTTGTTTTCCATCTGCAGGCCGGGGTGGTCCAGACGGTCACCGGATACATCAAATCCCTTTTCGTTCAAATCGGCCAGCGAGCAGACATTTCCAGAACGCTTCTTACGGCTTTGCTTCCGAATCTGCTCCAATGATTTGGTGACTGAGATGCGGTAGATCCAGGTGGAAAGCTTTGAATCACCTTTGAAGCGATTGATGGAACGAAATACCTCCAGGAAAACTTCCTGGGTCAGGTCCTCGGCTTCACCGCGATGGTGAACGAATCCAAGACAAGTATTGAATACACGTCCCTGGAACTGGGCAATCAGATTGCGGTAAGCAGTTGAACTTCCGGACTTGAGCTGATCGACGAGGGTAAATTCTGCTACTTTCATGGTTGTGATTTCCTTTTTTGTTGTTCTATGGCCGAAAAGTGAGGATTTCTTGTGGGCCGGGAGGTTGGAAATCAGTGAATGGACGGGGTTTCTAAGTGAATGAACCTGTAGCCCAGGGAAACCGGATGAGGCTGTCCCGGGTGGAGCAACTTTCTTGAATCAAAGAGAACTGCTCCTTCAATTACAGGTAACGGAAGCCTGCCAGTTCACATAATACGATACTTGGGTCAAGCCCTCCGTAACCTTGACCTGTAGGGAATAGGTTTGATGACCGGTATACATTAATTGCCCCAGCCAGGAATAACCATCTCCTGACTCCTTTATCGGGGGTGAACCCAAAACCGATCCGGTGCAGATTTGAATGAAGGTAATTTCTACAGAAAGGTTGGTTAGGTTTGGATCAATGGGAACTACATTCCAACCGATAAGCCAGCCAGCATTTCCAACGCTATTAAGGTCCATGCTACCCTGGTTTGCACTGCCCATTGAGACCATATTGTCCATCATGTAAATACCAGTCTCAATTGTTTCTCCCTTCTGGCTGACAATGAAGGCACAATCCACCGCGATGGAAATATAGATGTTGGGGAATGTGGCTAGAATACCATCAGTCGGTGCAAGACTAGATGCACAAACCACTTGACGCATCGGGAAAAACTGTAAAGCCATTGGGATTTAACAGAGGTGGAACAAGGGTTCTTCCTGGCTGAGAACTCCGGGTAAGAACCGAAAATTGACCGGGTTGAGAACCCAGAGTAAAACAGAAAATTGGCCGGGTTGCTGTAGCAACCCGGCCATCATACAGGATTGGTCTCTAATATGAGATCGAAAAATAGATTTCATATTGGGGGCGCAATTCAGTTGCCAGTTCTTAGCCACAGCGCATAAAAGGATCCCAGTAGTAATACTTGGTCGGCTGCTCCGGGAAGCTGATGGCAATTTTGAATTGGTAGGTCATGGCAGATTTACCACTAGTGGACTGGAGGGCTTGCCCCATCCACTGGCAGGTACTTTCCTTAGATGTTTGGGCCGTAGGCCACCCATTGTCAGTGAAGACATTGGTCCCATTGGAATATTCCAAGCCGGTGATTTCAACGGATGCGCCTTGAACGCCACCCGCAATGTCATAGACATTGAATCCTACGTATTGAATGGGGGAAGGGACATAGGTATTCAATTCCAGTGAACCTTCGCTGGAGGTGGAGGAGCCAGCAGTGACTTGGTTGTCCATCATGTAGATACCAACGTCGGTGTACATCTGGTCTGAGTTCTGAGCGTAGACATAGGCACAATCAATGGCGAGGGCCAGAATGACCTGGGGGTTGAATGGTGTTGACATTGTTTCAGGTTTTAAATGAATTTTGGGTGAAGGATTGATTATTTGTAGACGTTCAAAGAAGGAGTGATCGTCAGGGTTTCTCCTCCGTTGTAGGCCACAGAGCAGGTAATGGTTTGGGGAATGGAACCGCCCACAGAGTTGGTGATCATTTGTCCGGTCCATGTGGCTCCAGTGGAGTCTCCGGTGTATGCTCCAGGAGGACTTGAAAATCCAGATTCGCCCTGGCTCATGGAAATGATGCTGACTGCGCCCGCCGTTTTGGGATCAATGGCCTTAATGGTCCAGCAAACTTTGTCCCCCTGAGCAACTGAAGTGACGAGGTTCGGAGTTCCTTCGTTTTTGCTGGGCTTTCCACTGTTGCCTCCCATGTTGTCGACACAATAAATGCCCTTGGTCGAATCGGTGGTGGTAGCGTTGACATCAACCCAAATGTTGATGAAAACAGTACACTCCGCAGGTGAAATACTACTTTTAGATGACATGAAAAATTTAGTTTAATAATTCCTACTCGTAAGGCTTTTCAGATACCGCCTCCACAGTTAGCCCTTGTGGATCAGGGAATAAAAGGAGTTGAACTCCATAGATGAATACAAATTTTTAGCAAGGTGGTCCCGCTCCTGGAATGCCAGGAGTATTGTTACAGGATTGGAAAAGTGACCAGGAAGAAGCCTTAGCCTTATGGCCGAAAGACTCAGGTGGTGCTTACAGTAGGCACTTCTATCAACGCATCCACAGTGCCAACGATAATGATGCCCCCCTCTATTTTGAGTGCAACCCTGAGAAAGGATTTGGTAACTGGCAGTGGTTCTTCGGCAGCAGTGCCGATTCCACCGATTTCAGTACTCCATAAGAGGAAAAAGTTGTCATCAATCTCTTCGTACCAAAAATAAATTTGATTCTGTATATGCTCCTCACCTTGCCGTGCAAAAAATGTGAATCCCCAGGCGTTTTCCTGGTTTTCCTGAAGGAGCCAGAAGGGATTGGCAAGATTATTTGGACCAAGATTGACTCTTTGAATGTCAAGGATTTCTGTGAACAACTCAATCACACTATCGCTGTCATTTACAAATTCTCCAATGGTGTAATACTGCATCGCTTTGGGATTATGTGGTTTAATAGAAGCCTTTCAATGATTCAATATTAGAGGTTTACGATTCGCAGGACCAACCAAGAATTCTATATATTAGACAATCCAAAAGATCAGATTGGCTAAAAAAATGCTATATTGGCTTAAATGACACCAGAGTGGCTCATGTATACGCAATAAGAATTACAACCCAAAGGCTATTGCTATGGGAAAATTAGCAGATATTCATGCGCTGGTACATAGCATGACCAAAGCTGAGAAGAGAGGCTTCCGGTTAAAGCACCATTCCCAATCGAAAAGCAAGCACATCCAATTACTGGATTGTTTACTGGAGCATTCCTTGTGGGAAGAGGATGCATTGATGGCCCGGTTGGAAAAGCGTGAGGTCACAGCGCAAATGCCAACCCATCTTCTACGTTTACGCAAATCACTGCTGAAGTTCCTGATCCCAAATGGGTGGAACCAAAGCGTAGAAGGCCAACTGTTTATGGCTTTGGGTGAAATCAACTTTCTTTACCAGAAGAAACTATTGGATCAAGTTCCCGCCAGCATCCGTAAAGCAAAAAAGCTGGCAAGGAAATATTCCAAATACAAGACAATTCTGCGGTTAGTCGATTGGGAAAGAACCTTGTTATTGGAAAAGCCCCCCCGGGATCAAGAAACCGTTTATATAACCTTGAGGGAAGAAGAGTCAGCAGTATTAGCAGCGCTGATGCTACAAAGGGATGCCGCCGACCTACAACTCAGGATGCGGAGTTTGGCCAGAAAAATCCTGAGACCTTCTCAGGAAAATGACATCGCCCTTTTCGACGCCATTGTCAAGGATCCGATCATTGAAAAGGCATTGGAATCAGATGATTTCCTTACAAAGATCTATGCCCGTCATGCATTGGGGTTGTACTACATTGCTATGTTGGAATATGGCCCAGCCTTGCAAGCTTATACCGAGTTAATGGAGGCCTGGAAGGAACAACCTGACTGGATCAATGAAGAAGCAGATCTATTTCTGGCCAACTTCAACAATTTACAAATCAGCCAACTTTACAGTGAGGAGAAAGACAATTCGATTCCAGCAACCTATGCAAAATTTTTCTCCCAACACCCCTTTAAACAGCCCAAAGCCAAGCTTCGTTTTCAGCACATCTATTACAGTAATACTTTGATCCTTTACCTCAACTACGCTCGGTTTGAAGAAGGGAAAAGCCTGGCAAGAGAGATTGAAGGATGGCTGAGTGTAGTGATGGAAGAATTGCCCAAGTCTACCTACCTGTCTTTTCAGTACAACCTGGCGGTGTTCCATTTCCTTGCCGGTGACTCATCCACCTCCAACCAACGAATTCAGGAAATACTCAATTTTCAGGATCACCAGCAGCGGAGGGATATCAAAGATTTTGCCCATCTCTTTGAAATGATTCTGCTCTTTGATTTAGAGCATTATGAACTGGTCGATTACCGCCACAGGGCACTGAAAAGGACCTTTTCCGGGACCGAAAAACCTCCTTCATTCAGCAAGGCAATACTCGAGTTTTTCAAACCTGAAAAGGACCATGAACCAAAACAAAAGCTAATCCAATTTCAACAACAGTTGGAAGAGGTGGAGACTTCAAATTTGGGACTACAAGAATTGAAATTGTGGGTGAAAAGCAAGTTGTCAGGTCGATCAATCACCGATATCTTTAAGCAAAAGGTGATGGAGAGGTCTCTGGGATCAATTCACTAAGGTCCCTGCCTACACAGGCATAGAAAATTATTATTCTCCTTCTACGACGGAACCGTGGAATTGGAAAACACTCATGCGGGAACGCTTTCCTTTTTCATCCTCGAGGATCAGTTCTACCTTATAGGTGTGGTCTCCCAATTCGTCCCCTTTCGCGAGAACGAAGAAGTCCTGCGTTTTACCGGGTTCAACCTTTACTTCCTTCAATGCGAGGCGGTTGCCGACTGGATAACATCCTGGTTCGGCTACAACCCGAACCAAAGTGATCGGTTTGTCAAGCGTATTGGTAAATTCTACCCTGGCACGTACGGCAGATCCCAGCTTGGTTTCACCCCAATCCAAATCGGGGGCAGTTTCCTTTTCAATATTCACGGTATGGACGCCAGCGACTTCGGTCAATTCGACATTTTGAGCCTGAACGGCTGCAATGGAAAATACCAGTAAAAGCATTAAAAAAGATCGGCGAGTGTTGTTGATAAGATTCATTGTTCGATGCGTTTCTATAAATTGAAGATTGTAAGTTAAAGTTTTTTCCCATTTCCGACAATGAGAAATCCAATAAACACCTCGCAAATACCATTCCAAAAACATCTATAATCTTGCCTGAATTTCGAAGAATAATTTACTAGATTGTAAATTGGTTCAGCGTAAACAGAAGCCTTTGGCGTGTACCTTCGATCAACGATTACAGGAGCGACCAATTGGATGGGTAAAGAAAAATCTTAAATGGGCATTTTAAGCTCTCTACGTAATTCCATAGACCGACTTGTCCCTCAGGCATTGAAGGGAGAGTTGGACAGCCACCGGAAAGGGAAGCTGATTGTATTTTCCTGTATTACGGTCATCCTGCTGTCCCTGGCCTATCTGGTCCTGTACCTCCTCATCTCCCACACAGCCGGGGTAATCATCTGCATTTATGGTGTTTTGAGTGCGCTGGTTTGTATTTACCTGCTGAACAAAGAGAAGAATACTGATCTGGCCGGTAATTTCTTTGCCGCTTCCTCTTTCATCTTCTTTGCCGCTTTCACCCTGACCACCTACGGGATTGAAACTACGATCGCAACCTGGATTCTGATCGTTCCCCTGGCCGCTGTGATGATGGTCAATGTCCGATCGGCAGTCTTTTGGTCGGTTATGGCCATTTTGCTACTCACCGCACTTTATCTGCTTTATTATTTTGAAATTTCTCTTCCCGGAGCATTTGACCGGAAGCATATTCCAATGGTCAACTTCCTCGCCCTGGCTGGATACCTGGTATTTGGGTTTGTAGCCATCATTGGAAATGAGCGCGTCAAGGCCAGGGCTCTGGAAGAACTGGAACGGGTTCATTGGGAAGTCAAAGAGCAGCAGACCGAATTGCAGCGGAAGAATGAAGAAATCGTGGCCGTCAACCGGGAGCTGGAAGCCAAGATCGAGACGCGGACCCAGAGCCTGCAATTGACCAACGAGGAATTAGACACTTTCCTCTATGAATCTTCCCATGCACTCAGACGTCCTCTGGTAAGAATCCTGGGGCTGGCCAATATTGTTCAAATCGCTGATTCAGAGGAGGAGCGCAATTCCTATCTAAAAAATATCGAAGTGACAGCCAGTGGCATGGACATTATGCTCCAGGATTTGCTCAAGGTCTCACAGGTCAACAACCGGGAAATTGATAAAAGACCGGTACGCCTGCATACGCTTTTTGGCAAGTATACCCGTGATCTCGAAGAAGAGCATGGTTACGATGCACCTGAATTAAATATTGTCCTGAGCAGGAAGTGGATCATCGATGCAGATCAGTTCATGCTGAAGAAAGTTTTTGAGGTGGTTATCACCAATGCAATTCAGTACAAGCGGGATGAACAGACCAAGGCTCGGATCAAAATAAGTGAACAACTGAATGCCGATGGTTTGCATATCCTGGTCGAAGATATGGGGCAAGGTATTCACCCAAGAGCTATCTCGGATATTTTCAAAATGTTTGCGAAAGGCACGGAGAAATCCAAAGGAAGTGGTCTGGGTCTGTACATCGCACAAAAAGCAATGGCCCGGATCGGAGGCCAGATCGTGGCAGAAAGTGAGCACGGTTCCTGGTCCAGATTTGTCCTCACCTTCCCTCCTTACCTGGTTGAGGAAGGCGATCAACCTATCCCCCGTACCAAAAAAGATCCCGAAGCGATCAAGTGATCACCCCGGGATTTAGATTTCATGACTACAGAATTAATTCACTGATACCAGGAATGATTCTCTGGTTGCAGAGTTAATTCTCTGGTTGCAGAATTAGTCGATCAGCTCCGCTGACCAGATCGTAATTGCCTTTTCCGCATAGTTCACAACCACGGGCAAGCCGGTGATGGTGACGGGCTGGGCCAAGAGGCCCTGATTCTGGAATCCGTAAAACATCCGCAATTCCGTGCGCTCCATAGGATTGGTGAAATAGTCCAGGTAATCGGCAGCTACTTGGCGTACCGCCTCAAAAGTGAACCAGTTGTCCTGATCGAAGCGGTAAAACCACAAAGCAAAAGCATAGGCGGCCACATCACCATTGGTATACTCCTGAATGCAGGAAGAAGCGATCTGAGCGGTGATCCTTTCGAACAGCTCACAGTTGCCGGTCCGCTTTTCAGCCAACTCAGCTACCGTGTACACCATCCACTCCCGGAAACCGGCCATGTCATCCACCAGCGCCAGGAATTCATCCTGGTCCTCAAATTGCACCCGGTGAAAGGCCAGGTTCCAATTGTAGCCGATGATGCGGTCGTACATCTCGGCGCGGAAAAGTTCCGCTGCAGGATTTCCGAAAGTATACACCAGGTCCTGAAATTTGTCATCTCCCAGACCGGCAACCGCTTTCAACTGACCGATGCTGGTAAACTGATCACAGGGCAATTCAGAACGGCGGTCAAGAATACGTTGAGCAACCTTTTCCCCAATGTCATATCCAGATCCATTTGAGGGATTGTCCCGCACCGCTTTGGAAAGTTCCGTAACGGTTTCAAAACGGTTCAGATTTGTCATGATACGCTTGAGGATCCAAGGCTCCACGCCTCTGATTGAAAATTGTCCCATAAAATTGATGGTTTAGTTTTGGTTAATTGAGCTTGTTTCAATGAACGACAAAGGTTTAGGGGGCGACTTTCGAGGTCTCTTTTCCCCCATCCTTCTATATAAATATACGGCCCGACCTTGACAGCCTATGTCAACCTGGGCGGGTAAAATGATCTAAATTCGATTACCTTTGCAGCCATGAGCAGAAAAGTAATTCTCATCATCATGGACGGTTGGGGAATCCCTGTGGATCCCACTGTTTCTGCGATTGATGCCGCCAATACACCCTTTTACGACCAGTCACTTTTATCGCGCCCCCATTCCACCCTGGAGGCTTCTGAAGAAGCGGTCGGGCTGCCCGCCGGGCAGATGGGCAACTCCGAAGTCGGCCACATGAACATCGGTGCCGGCCGGATAGTCTACCAGGAGTTGGTGCGGATTTCCAAGGCCCTGACCGATGGCAGTTTCGGCGCCAATACCAACTTTCGCCAATTGGTCGGATACGCCAAGGCAAAGCAAAAACCCATTCACTTACTGGGTTTGCTCAGCGACGGAGGCGTGCATTCACATATTCTCCATCTTCAGGGTATCCTGAAGGCCCTGTCCCAACACGAAAACCTTCCTCCGGTTTACATTCATGTTTTCACCGATGGCCGGGACACCGACCCCAATGGTGGCCTGGAATATGTTCGCCAGGTGGAGGCCTACGCAACTGAAGTCGGGATTGGCAAGATCGCATCTGTGATCGGCCGCTATTACAGCATGGACAGGAACCAGAAATGGGACCGGATCGCCAAGTCATACCGCTTGCTCACCAAGGGAGAGGGAGACGCATTCGAATCTGCCGAAGCAGCCATTCAGGCTTCTTACGATGCCGGCATTACCGATGAATTCATCGAGCCCAGGGTGATCGTCGAAAATGGAAAGCCTGTCGGAATCATTCAGGAAGGAGACGCGGTTCTATTTTACAATTTCCGCACCGACCGGGGACGTCAGCTCACCACCATGCTCACCCAAAAGAATTTTCCGGAAGAAGGCACCCAGCGCATGAACCTGGCCTACTTCACCATGACCCGGTACGACGACACTTTTGAGCGGGTAGAAGTACTGTTTGACAAAGCAGACATTTCTGAGGGTTTGGGAGAAGTACTGAGCCTGGCCGGAAAACAACAGATTCGCATTGCGGAAACAGAGAAATACCCCCACGTGACCTTCTTCTTCAATGGAGGCCGCGAAGAGCCTTTTCCCGGAGAATCCCGCATCATGTGCCCCTCTCCCAAAGTCGCTACCTACGACCTCCAACCAGAGATGAGCGCGTATGAGATCAGGGACAAGATCATCCCCGAGTTGCAAAAAGGAGATGCCGACTTCGTCTGCCTGAACTTTGCCAACCCCGACATGGTCGGACATACCGGCGTATGGGAAGCCGCGGTCAAAGCCTGCGAAACCGTTGATGCATGCACCCGACAAGTAGTCGAAGCAGCCCTGGAAAATGGCTATACGGTGCTGGTCACCGCTGACCACGGCAATGCAGATAAGCTGAGGAATCCTGATGGCTCGGCCCATACCGCCCATACCACCTCCCTGGTGCCACTGATCCTGCATTCGAACGAAAAACGGGATTGGCAGTTAAAATCAGGGAAGCTCGGAGATCTTGCCCCTACCATCCTGGACCTGATGGGCATAGAAATCCCGGCGGCTATGACCGGTAATGTTCTGATTTCATGAAATATTCCCCGTTGACTATTTTCCGATTTTCCCGAAACCGACTTAAGAAAGGCTTTCGCAGCGTGTTCCTGGTGCTTTCTCTGGTGCTGATTTTCGTGCCGACCATAGTCCAGGCCCAGTCTGCAACCAAGTACGAGCAGCTCTTCTGGGAACAATTGGGAAACAGTTGCCAGGAAGGTAAGATTTGGGAAAAGTCAGTGTATGACCTGGGAGGAGATTCACCGGACAGCCCTCAGACCAAAAGCTACCGCCTGGATTGCCGGACCGGAGTTTTTGTCTCCGTAGACGGGGACCTTCGCAGCAATCCGGGCACAGAAGAGTTTGATTTTCTCTTCGAATACGATGCTTCCAACCGCTACATTGTTGACTATTTCGACATCAGCGAAGGTAAAAGTGGATTCACCGCGTTGATCAAAAGTGACAATGTAAACGATACCCCTCTCCAAGGCCAGGAATTCAAATTGGACCCCTCAGGAAAGCTCCGTTATGCCCAATCCCGGATTCTCAAAGACAATATGCTCTATTACCTGAAGGTCACCATAGAAGTCTGGTTCGACGAAGAAGGCCGTTATGAAAAGCACAAGATCGAAACAGAGACTGACCCGGTGGCACAAGACGGTGTACATACGCTCATCAAAGGCCGACTGACCGACTGATGGATCTGATCGCCATATTCATCGGTGGAGGCTTGGGGAGCCTGGCCAGGTTTGGCCTTGGCCGCTGGTTAGGGTTTTCTGAAAATGGATTTCCGATTGGAACCCTGGCTGCCAATTTACTCGCCTGTATCGTCCTCGGATTTTTTGCCGGCTTGCTCCTCCAACGTTTCGAAATGTCACGCACCGTACAATTGGGGGTAATGACCGGGTTTTGCGGCGGCTTCAGCACCTTTTCGACCTTTAGCCATGAATCCCTGAACCTCTTTCAGGACGAAAAGACGGGCCTTGCCATTCTTTATATCGGTTTATCGGTTGTGATCTGCCTGGGTGGAATCTGGCTGGGTCAATGGATGGCTACACTTTTGAAATAGGGGAAGCTCTCGAATACATCCCAGCTGACTTCTAGGCCCCAAATCCAGAACCGCCAGATTTTCATTTCCCCCTGAAAAGTTGAATTAAAAAGCATTGGCCTTCAGCTAGGTTAGTTTTAAGATTTTTGATTAATTTGCCGGTTCTCTAATGGGTAAATCCGTCATATAATCTGGTTAAATGGCAAAATCTAAGACTGAAACGAAAGAAAAGCAGCCTTACAGCGAGGAATTGTTGATGCACTGGTACGAGGAGATGCTGTTGCAAAGGAGATTCGAGGAGAAATCCAGCCAAATGTACATGCAGCAAAAGATCAAAGGCTTTTGCCATCTCTATATAGGTCAGGAAGCAGTTTCATCCGGACTTGAAGCAGCCATCCGCAAGGACGATCAGGTCATCACAGCTTACCGTGACCACGGTCTTGCACTTACCAGGGGCATCTCTGCCAACCAGGTAATGGCTGAAATGTACGGTAAAGCCACTGGCTGCTCCAAGGGCAAAGGTGGATCGATGCACATGTTCTCCAAAGAGCACAATATGCTGGGTGGACACGGTATTGTCGGGGGGCAAATCCCCCTGGGTGCCGGAGTCGCATTCGCCAACAAGTACCGCAAAGAAGACAAAATTTGTGTCTGTATTTTCGGTGATGGCGCCATTCGCCAGGGTGCTTTCCACGAGGCCTTCAACCTGGCCATGACCTGGAGGCTTCCGGTTCTCTATATGGTAGAGAACAATGAATACGCCATGGGTACCTCCGTAGAGCGTACTTCGAATGTCACCGAACTCTACAAACTGGCCTGCGCTTATGAAATGCCAGCCTGGCAGGTTGACGGCATGAGTGTTTTCGAAATGTACGAGAACGCGAAGAAGGCTGCAGATTTGGTACGTACCCCCGGTCATGGACCCGTTTTCCTTGAGATTAAAACCTACCGCTACAAAGGACACTCCATGTCTGACCCGGCCAAGTACCGTACCAAGGAAGAGCTGGAACAATACAAAAAAGAAGATCCGATCATTGACCTGAAAGCTTACCTCAAAAAGCACGCCATTGCTACTGAGGAAGAGATGAAAGAGATCGATACAAGGATCAAGGCTCTCGTTGCTGAAAGTGTGGTATTTGCTGAAAATTCCCCCTATCCAGCTCCTGAAGAGTTATATGAAGACGTATATATCACACCGAATTATCCGTTCATTCAACAATAATTCTTTCCCGTCCTCGTTTAAGATCAATGTCTTGCTAGAGGTCTAATGTTAGGAGTGCCACAGGGCATCCGGGAACAAATCTGAGGTTATGAACTACAAATTAGTAAACAACATCGTTGGCTGGGCGATCTTCCTGTTCGCCTTTTTGGTCTACTTTTTGACCATGGCGCCCACAGCCTCCTTCTGGGATTGTGGTGAATTCATCGCCTGCTCCAACGAATTACAGGTGCCCCACCCCCCGGGAGCGCCTTTCTTTCTTATTCTGGGGCGCTTTTTTGCCTTGTTCTCATTTGGCAATGTTGAATCTGTCGCCTTCTGGGTCAATATGCTCAGTACGGTTTCAGGTGCATTTGTAGCGCTGTTTACTTTCTGGGCGGTTACACACCTGGCCCGCAAACTGGTTGCTCCCGGTGCTGAAAAGATGAAGCTCCCCAATCTACTGGCCATCATGGGTGCCGGTGCTGTTGCGGCTCTGACTGCGACCTTTGCCGATTCGGTTTGGTTCAACTCAGTAGAAGCAGAAGTTTATGCCCTTTCCTCATTCTTTACCGCGATCGTCATTTGGCTGATCTTTAAGTGGGAAGCGAGGGCAGATGAACCGGACAACTTGAAATGGATCATCCTCATCGCCTATATCATGGGGCTGTCGATCGGGGTTCACTTGCTGAACCTCCTGACCGTGCCCGCCCTGGCATTTGTTTACTACTTTAAAAAGTTCAAACCCAATCTGGTGGGAATGGCAGTCACCTTCGGGATCTCTGTCTTCATCCTGGGCTTTATTCAATACGGGATTATACAAACCTCAGTCGAGATCGCCTGGGGCTTTGAGAAGTTCTTCACCGGATATGAGGAAATGGATGCCTCGCTTTACAATCCTTCCGGAATGGGGCTTCCACAGGGTACGGGAATCATTGTCTTCCTGGTGCTCTTCCTCGGGCTCTTGATCGGCGGGGTATTCATCACCCACAAGGATAAAATCTGGGCCCGATTCTTTAAGAATGGCTACAAGAACCTGCGTGTAATCGTCAACCTCTGTTGCTGGTCACTCCTGGTCATCATCATGGGTTATTCATCCTATTCGATGATCGTGATCCGGGCCAATGCCGATACTCCGATCAATGAGAACGATCCCAGCTCCGTCGCCTCCATGATCTCCTACCTGAAACGTGAGCAGTACGGTGACCGTCCTCTCTTCTTCGGCCCCCGCTACAACAAGCAGCAAATGAACCCACGTACGATGGGCAAAGACTGGAACGTAGAGCGCGAACGTGAAAACTTCGTCAACCTAAGTGGAGGCTGGACCTTGCCAAGGGGCAATTACCTGCTTGCGGATGGCAAAAGCCTGAATGTAAGCGACCGGGGTGAAGCCGTCGGCTTCAAGGTGCCTTCCACCCCTGAAGGGGAGATGTACGAGACGGAACTGAAAGATGGCAGAACCATTGCCATTGATCCCAAAACAAATACTGTTGAGCGGACCACCGACAGATATGTCTGGTCCGGCTATAAACAGGATGTTGTCTGGCTGAAAGGAAAGTCTTTCTTCCCACGGATGTACAGCCCCTCTCATTACGATAAGGGCCAATTCGGATATAAAAATTATATCTCGGTCACCAATCGCCGCAACCCCAATGATCCCTATGATGACAAAGTCACCTTTGGGGATGATATGGGATACTTCTTTGACTACCAGGTTCGCCACATGTACCTACGGTACTTCATGTGGAACTTCTCCGGACGTGCCGGTGATATTCAGGACATGGGCTGGGAAGACGGTTTGTTGTCCAGAAATGATTTCCCGGCTGAATTGTCTCAGCACCAGGGACGCAACCACTACTATTCTATCCCACTACTGCTGGGCCTGCTCGGTATGGTATTCCTGTTCATCAAAGACTGGAAAGACGGGACTTCCATCCTGCTCCTCTTCTTCTTTACCGGACTGGCAATTGTACTTTACCTGAACCAGACCCCCCAGCAGCCTCGAGAGCGTGACTATTCTTATGCAGGATCCTTCCAAACCTTTGCCTTCTGGGTCGGATTGGCGGTCATCGCCATCTACGACTTCCTGGGAGGTTCAGGCAGCAACGACAAAAGGAAAGGTGCCAAGGGAGGTGCCCAACCTGCTGGCAGTGGCTCCTTCTCCCTGGTTACAGCCGGTCTTGCCGTGGTAATCGGTTTGTCCGCACCCATCCTGATGGGTACACAAAACTGGGACGACCACGCGCGAAATACCCGAAGGGTTGCGCCTGAATCAGCTTACAACCTCCTCCAATCCTGCCAAAGGAATGGCATCCTCTTCACCAACGGAGACAACGATACTTTCCCACTCTGGTACATCCAGGAAGTCGAGAATGTTCGTTCCGACGTACGGGTGGTGAACCTGAGTCTGTTGAATACCGACTGGTACATCAACCAGATGAAGAAGCAGCAGAACGAATCTCCTCCTCTGCCTATTTCTTCTCCCGCCGCTTCCTACCTGGGTGACCGTGGTTCTACCCGCCCCCGTAAGCCTGGCCAACCCTGGACCCTGCCGGTTGACAAAACGGCTGTACTTGCAAACGGGACCGTTCCTGAAGAGTACGCCCCTTATGTTCAGTCAGAGATGTCATGGCCAGTACGTGTACGTGGTGGTGGAGAAAGTACTTACCTGCTGAAGCAGGACTGGGTCATCCTTGACATCATGACGACCAATGCGGCGGCCGGTTGGCCGCGCCCCATCTACTTCTCAAGTACCATCCCTCCATCCAGCTATATCGGTTTGGAATCCTTCTTCCATGTAGAAGGCTTGGCCAACCGGGTGATCCCGGTCGACCTCTCCAAACTTCCCCGGGACAGGTTCTATGCCTCTACCGATCCCTATAGCCGTGGTGGCCAGAAAGGGCGCCTCAATGTAGCCCGTTCTTACGAACTCCTGAAGGACACCTTCAAATTTGGCAACCTGAACGATGACGATCTCTATCTGGACGATCACATTCGCCGGACCATAGTCGGCAACCTCTCCACCATGATGTTCCGCTGTGCCAATGCATTTGTAGACATGGCTGAGTTTGAGACCCGGAAGATCGCTGGGACCAAAGCCCTGATTGCCACGGACTCTACCCTGGCCGATAGCCTCGGTGCCGAAATCGTTGTCTACGAAGCCAATCAAAAACTCTTCCAGGACCGTGCCGCAGAAATGCTCCTCATGGTAGAAGAAAGGATCAGCGACAATGCCCGAGGAAACGACGTAGTCTATCCTATGTTTGCCGCCGGCCTTTGGCAGCGCCTCGCAAATGAAGAGAAGACCGCTGAGTACTATGAGCGGGTGATCGCCAAAGCAGAAGCATGGATGGATTACTTCCAGAAGAACCAGAAGAAACTCCCCGATCACGATCGGATCATGAATGGCTTGCCCTACATCGTTACCGAAGCCCAGAAGCTGTCCAACAAGGACATCGCCATCCGGGCCGCACAACTGGCATTCCTGGATACAGGCAACCAGCAGTACGACATCATGGCCAAGCAGATGAAGTCAGGACTGGAAACACCCCAGCCCGGACAACCCATCATTCAGGGCGGACAGCCTTAAGGTTTGTCGCTCAGTGATAAGTTATAAGGAGGGGGCTCGATGAGCCCTCTCCTTTTTTTATGGTGCTAGAAAGCCTGGCGCATTTATTTCACCACAATAGCAACCCATCTAAACTAATAACTTATTCTCACTATGAATCCATCTCACAAATTCATATCTTGCTAATGATCAAATGATTAGCCAAACTATGGAAAACCAGCCCTTACAAAATCAGAAAGAGAATTCCGTTGAATCGAGCGGAATGGAGTCTGCTGCCCCTGGTAAAAGTATGACCCCTCCCAGCTTTCAATTGACCGCTTCAAACCCGAATCCGGGTCAAAGCGGTGATGCTCCGATGCAATTGACCCCTATCGAAACCGATTGGGGTAAGTTCATCGATACGGACTACAACCTGATCGAAGACAACAAACGATTGATGGCGGATTTCCATTTTGAGCCGGGCGAAAAAGTTGATGCTACCAAGATCGCCTTCTCTCAGGCGGTCAAGCTTCAGGTAGATGACAAGCCTACCTTCCACGATCCTACCCAAGCAGACAAGATGAGTGAAGATGGGTATCGGATCGACAGGTTGAGCACGAAAAACAACCCTGTATATGGCGCTCCTTCCCTGGCCGATGGGAAGAAGATCGAAGACAACAGTGGGTCCAACTCCAAGTTTGAATTGGGGCACCGGTATGAAAAAGACGGAACGGTTGAAAAGAAAAATGCATTTATGCATGACAAGCCGGGTGGGTTGACCGAAAACTCCTCTATGGAATTTGAAACCACTGCCCTGGCCATTGACGGTGTACAAAAAGACAAATATTACGGCTCCTTCAGTTGGGGCTGGAAAAAGAGCTCCACCGGAGAGATCGAAAAACTGCCTTTCAAGAGGCTGTCCAAGGGCGATCCGACTTCAGCATTCATGGATGCGGCCGAGAAGTGGAATGACGGAACGGCCCGTGGTACTGTAGTTACCGCCAAAGATGATACCCCCTGCTACAAATGGGAGTCCGGAAGCTATGTCGAAAAATTCAAGCTACCCAAAGACATCAAAGTAAAGCGCAAGAGTGCCAACTTCTCAGATATGGGCCCCCTCCAGGAATCAGAAATCCTGACCGGTGACAAAGCTGGTGAAGTGGTCAAGATCAAAGTAGCTGACCTGAAGGACAACGGAGATGGAAAAGCCACTGTAGATCTCCCCCTTCTCGAAAAAGAAGAGCCCAAGAAAGCAGGAAGCAAAATAGAGTAGACCACCGGACAGGTGATCATTTATAATACGTCATGGCCCTTACCAGGATACTCCTGATCATTTGCTTTGCCATCCCATTTCACATGAACGCACAAACGGAATCCCGAATTCTGTCCCAAGCTACCCTGCACATTGACCTGGAATTGATACCCGTGGACATAGCGGACAGCGAATGGGATGCGACCTATTCCATAGAACTGACCCGCGCCATCAAGCGGGACAACCTCCCGGCTGAAATCACCATTTCTATTGACAAGCACCGCTACCGGAAGGAGCAGGTGGATCAGGAATGGGGCTGGAAGGGAAAAAGCATTGAAATATTTGATTTGACCAATGACAAGGGCTGGTATTGTAAAAGTCACCCACTCCTGAAGGGCTATATCCCCTTCTCCCCCGCACTTCCCGGTGAACAAATCTTCGAGGAGGAGGTGGATGAACCCGTGGTTGAATTGCTGGATGAGCACAAAAAATTCCTTGGCCTTGACTGCCGGAAGGCGAGGTGGACAAGTGAAGAAGAGACCTGGAACGTCTGGTATGCTGAAGGAGTAACATTGGAGGACGACCTTGAATTCATCTGGGGGCTCCCAGGTATTCCCGGCCTGATCCTTGAGATGGCTGAACGACCCGAAAAAGGCCAGGTTTCCACGCGCCTCTACAAGGTGAAATCAGTTGATGAAACTGTGCCCGAAGCCAGCCTATTTGAAACTCCCACCGATTACCATCCCTATGAAAGTTCCATTGCGGCCCGCAAAGCAGTATTGGCGTTGTTGCAGCAATCCTATTCGGATAGCGCATCAGAGATTGACCACATAGAAGGTCCCTGGCAACTTTCGGGCTTTCCGGATGAAATGTACCTCAAAGTCGAGGTGGTGGAAGATAAGCCAGTGCTCATGCAGGAAATCGGAACAGGAAAAGCGGTCAAGTTACCCATATTGATCGGAGAAGAGGGATTCCTGCAAGTGAATGGGCTTGAGTTCAAGCAGTACCAACTTGGCAAAAAAGGAAAGCGATTGGATCTGGTTGGAAAGTCTGCCTTTCGGTTTAGAAAAGTAAAAGAAGGAAAATTTCCACGCTGAATTCACTGATAGAGGTTGACCAATTTTAACTTTCTGATCAACAATGCCAGCAAAACAGCAGCAGTGGATTTGATGGACATGGGGACAAGGAAATCCAAAAACCCAGCATGAATCGCCTCGTTCCACGAGAGTTCTGTTTGGATTTTTAAGCCAATAACCCCCAGTGTGTAGATGGTCATAAACCCAGCCAGCACCGCAACCAAGTCTTTCCAGATTGCATGGGACCCGCTGTGGGAGATCATTCCGACCACAAAAGAAGCACAAAGAAATCCGACCAAATAACCACCTGTGGGTCCAGCGAAATGCTCAATACCACCGCTACCATCCGCAAAGACCGGAAGTCCAATAGCACCCAGCAGCAAATATAGCCCTACGCTCACCGGAGCATACTTTCTCCCCAATACCAATCCGCTCAGCAAGACAAAAAAATCGGAAAGGACGAATGGAACCTCGCCAAGGGGTACCGTGACATTGGCACCGGCTATCGTCAAAGCGGTGAAGATTACAATGTAGAGGATTCGCTTTATCATTGGGCTTATTGTGTCTATTTGGCAATTTTACAGGGAACATTCTACATCAGCAAATATTCAAAGGTCTACAGTAAATGAATTGGGTTCGGATACTTTTTGTAGTTTGAGAATATCCAACAGACATACAATTAGCCTTTATTTTCCCATGAAAACCCTAAAACAAATCCTTTTCATATTACTGGGGGCGGTTTCTATCCAGGCATGCACCTCTACATCAGCTCAGTTGCGGCATAGTGAATTACATAGCTCTTCAATTGCGAACAACAGCTTAGTTGCAGTATCCACAGATTCACTGAGCAGTACCAGTTGCTGTTCTGAAAATGGGAAAGGAAAATGTTTAGGAAAAGCATATTGCACCGCCTGCTCTAATTGTTCCCAGTGTGCCCACTGTAACAGTGGCGGAAGTTGCGGAGTATGTGCAGGCAGATCAAATAGAAATTCGTCAACCGGAACCAGGACCTATTCTCGTCCCAACTCTACTTTCAGCGGAGTCAAGGGTCAAGTTTCCTTTTGGACCAATATTTCGCTCCAATCGAAGATCGATATCTATATTGATGGAGCCTATGTTGGGTCCTTAGATAGCTATTTTGAAAGAGGGGTTCCACAATGCGGCCAAGATGGAACTGTCACAGTATCGAAGGCAGCTGGTAAGCACTCAGTACACGCAAAATCGAGTGGGGGGATGGAATGGAAAGGCACTGTAATATTTGATCGTTCAGGTTGTAAAACCTATGCCTTAAAAAAATAGTTCACGGGTTCAAACCACACAACTTGGATTCAGGACGCTACACAGCTCGTAGGTTCAGGCCGCACAACCCGTAGATCTTACCCTCAATTGTGGTATTTATTTATGACCGTCCCAGCCGAATTCGCGGTCCTCAAATACAGAACTACGTACAAGAAAAAGAACCCCAACTCCTTTTTTCGTAAATTCGCAATCCGGACTGGGCCATGGTCGGTCCTCCGGAAATAAACATGCAGAAACCTCCCAAGAATATCATCTACGGCGCCCGTGTGGTCATGGAAGCCATGGAAGCAGGTCGTGAAATCGACAAAATCCTCCTCCGTCCCGGACTGAATGAAGGCCTTCGCAAGGATGTTTACGATGCGGCCGCGGCCGCCGACGTCCCCATCCAGACCGTCCCGGCTGAGAAACTGGACCGGCTGTCAAAGTTTGGCAACCACCAGGGTGTCCTCGCCTACGTCGCCCTCGTCAAGTTCCATGAAATGGAACCCACCTTCATGAAGATCGTCGACAGTGGTGAAAAGGCACTGATCATCGCCCTGGACCAAGTCACCGACGTACGCAACTTTGGCGCCATCGCCCGAAGTGCGGAATGCATGGGTGCCCAGGCCATCATCATCCCCACCGACAGATCTGCCCGCATCAATGCTGATGCCCTCAAAATCTCCGCCGGCGCCCTCAACCACCTGCCAGTCATTCGGATCCCCCACCTCCAGGACATGATTTACATGGCTCAGGCCTACAATTTCAGTGTCATTGCCGTCTCAGAAAAAGCCGAGGAAAGCATCTTCGATGTCGACCTGACCAAGAATACCATTTTGGTGCTGGGCTCTGAAGAAAAAGGCATTTCCAAGCGCATTCTCAGGGAAGCCACCGGACTGGTAAAGATTCCGATGAAAGGAAAAATAGGTTCCCTCAATGTCTCAGTCGCTGCCGGAATGGCCCTTTCCGAAGCCGCCCGCCAACGCCTGCTCAAAGCCAAAAATGGATAACTCAGCCCGACGCAACCAATACACCATTGCATTCCTGATAGCAATGTTTTCCCTGCTATTCTCTGCATGTTCATCTCAACACAAGCCCTCCGAAGACAATATGGATCATAAATACACCAATGCGCTCGCTAAGGAATCCAGTCCCTACCTGCTTCAGCACGCCCACAACCCAGTCAATTGGTACCCCTGGGGCGACGAAGCCCTGCAAAAAGCGAAGGATGAAAACAAGCTGATCATCATTTCGGTCGGCTATGCGGCCTGCCATTGGTGCCACGTCATGGAACATGAATCCTTCGAGGATACCACCGTGGCACAGTTGATGAATGACAATTTCGTCAGCATCAAAGTGGACCGGGAGGAACGCCCCGACATCGACCAGATCTACATGACTGCGGTGCAGTTAATGACAGGCCAGGGCGGTTGGCCGCTGAATTGCATCGCCATGCCGGACGGACGTCCCATCTGGGGAGGGACCTATTTCCCCAAAGCGAATTGGATGGATGCCCTCACCCAATTGGCCAGCCTTTGGCGCGACCGCCCTGAAGAAGCCATCAAATACGCGGAGAACCTCACCAATGGCATCAACAATGTAGAAGACATCATACCCTCCAAAGACACCGGCGCCTTTACCTGGGACATCATGGACGAAGTAGTGGAAACCTGGAAACCGACCCTCGATATGAAGTGGGGAGGACGCGACCGGGCACCCAAATTCCCCATCCCCAACAACTGGGATTTTCTCATGCGGATTGCCCATTTTCAAGGAGATAAAAAAGTCGAACAGTCAGTGGATTTGACCCTGAGAAAAATGGCCTATGGTGGAATTTATGACCAGGTCGGTGGCGGATTTGCCCGTTACTCCGTCGATGCCTACTGGAAAGTCCCCCACTTTGAAAAGATGACCTACGACAATGGGCAATTGGTTTCGCTCTATTCTAAAGCCTACCAGAACAATCCCGACCCCTTGTTCAAACGCATCGTCTTTGAAACCCTGGAGTACACCGACCGGGAAATGACCTCACCCGAGGGCGGATTCTATTCCTCATTGGATGCGGACAGCGAAGGGGAAGAGGGAAAATTCTATGTCTGGACAAAAGCCGAGATCGATTCTGTCTTAGGGGCGGATTCGGAATGGCTATCTGAATACTACGGCGTGACCGATCGCGGGAATTGGGAGCATGGCAACAATATCCTGATGGTACAGACCTCCCCTGCTGAATTTGCCGAGAAAAAAGGCTGGGCTGAAGCGGAATTGCTGGACAAACTTGAAGTTGCCAAGGAAAAGCTGTTCACGGCGCGTGCGGTCAAAATTCGTCCCGGATTGGACGACAAAATCCTCACTTCCTGGAATGCCTTGATGCTGAAAGGCTATGCCGATGCCTACCTGGCATTTGGAGAAGAGCATTTCCTGAAAGTCGCAACCCGGAATGCCCTCTTCATCGAGAAGAACCTGCGCGATGGCCACCGCCTCAACCGGAATTACAAAGAAGGCCGCGCCTCCATCAATGCCTTTCTCGATGATTACGCTCTCCTCGCGGATGCCTATTTGACCCTCTACCGTGCGACCCTCGAACCGGCCTGGCTGGAACGTGCAAAGGGCCTCGTCGATTATACCCTGGAGCACTTCTTCTCAGAGGAAAAGAAAATGTTCTTCTATACTTCTGACCAGGATCCGGCCCTGATCGCCCGCAAAATGGAAGTCACCGACAATGTGATTCCGGCCTCCAACAGCGTCCTCGCCAATGTCCTCTTCGACATGAGCCACCTGTTTGACGAGAAAAATTACCGCGCGATTTCTACCCAGATGCTCCACAATATCAAGAATGACATGTCCCGCTACGGTTCCGGCTATTCGAATTGGGGCATCCTGATGTTGAAGCACCTGAAGCCGTATTACGAAGTGGTCATTGCCGGGACAGAAGCAGAAGCCAAAGCCCGCAAATTTGACCAGCATTATCTCCCCAATGTACTCCTCGTAGCCGCCAAGAAGGAAAAGAAGGAGCAATTGCCCCTGCTGGAGTACCGCTTTGTAGAGGGTGCCACCCGCATTTATGTCTGCCGGAACATGGCCTGCCAGTTGCCCGTGGATGAAGTTGCAAAGGCATTGGAGCAAATGGAGGAATAGGGGTAAACGGGCAACCAGGATCAAACTACCCCATTCGCGGAAAACAGCATCGTAACAATGGAAAGCAACTACCTCGAAAGCGTTGTTCAGCAATTCAAATACTACAAGGTACTCGGTGACCGCGCCTTTGCCCAGTTGACCGAAGAGCAAATCTTTTGGCAGTACAATGAGGAAAGCAATTCCATTGCCGTAATGGTCAAGCACCTTTGGGGCAATATGCTTTCCCGCTGGACGGATTTCCTGACCAGCGACGGGGAGAAAGAGTGGCGGGACCGGGATGGGGAATTTGAAGCCGACATCAAGAGCATGGAGGAGATGAAAGCCAAGTGGGAAGCGGGATGGGAATGCTTGTTCCAGGCTTTGGACTCCATCAATCAGGGCAATTTCCACGACTTGATCTATATCCGAAACCAAGGGCACACCATTGTAGAGGCCATCAACCGCCAGCTGGCACACTACGCCTACCATATAGGCCAGATCGTTTACCTGGCCAGGATGATGGTCGGCCAGGACTGGACCAGCCTCTCCATCGCCAAAGGACAATCCAAAGCCTTCAATGCGGCCAAGTTTGCCCAGGAAAAGCGCAAGGAACACTTTACGACTGAGTTTTTGGAAGAGGATGGACTAGAGGAGGCCTGATGTAGTCACTATTGACTGGGATCGGAACCGATTGAGTTCAGAAACCTGAGATCCCCCTTAGGTCGTTATAGCAGGCCTGAAAAAAGAAGCCCAGATCATAAATTGAGCCCCGTAATAGGTGACCATAATAAAATACCGGGACCAGGAGATCTCCACCAGAAACCGATCCACCGCGATCATAGAATCGGATAGCATAAAAGCAATCGCCCCGATCAGGAGCAGGGTTGGATTGGGCCCCTGCCAGAGGCTGGCGGTTGCAACCATTGCTAAGATCACCGCGATATAGACAAATACCGGAATCCTCATTTCCCCCAGTTTGGGGTAGAGGATTACGGCCATAACGATGGCAAAAGCAGACATCAGGATCAGGATGGGTAGCTTCCCGGGGGTATACGCCATATCCCGACTGAAGGCCACAATGTAGACGATGTGCGCCACCAGGAAAAAGCCCAAGCCCATCAGAAAAAACTTTTCTCCCTGAAAGCTAAGACTGATATCCCCTCCCGCAGAAAGCAGTAGCCCCGCAAAGAGGAGTTTGCCTGGGATGCCGGGGATATAAATCCAGGAAGCGATGGCGAGGGTAATCACCGGTATCGCCTTGATGATAAAGTCCCCCTTATAAGGCAAGCGATGGATAAATGCCAGGTGCACCAATGCCGCTACCGCAAAGACGATCAAAAATGGGAGGATTCCGTTGTGCTGAAGAATATGGTCCATTCTTTTCATGTTAAAGGGCTATTCTCTCTCCTGTTAATGCCCATGGTAAGCAATTGCAAAAACCAATATTACCCTTCTTAAAGGGCCATCTCTACCTTCGTTTTGGGCCGCAAGGTGATCAATGGCGTTACGTCCGGGTGTACTTCTGCCACAAACTTTGGGTTGAATCGTTGGGCAAGGATGGCAACGATGAAGGTCATTTCCATCAAAGCAAAATTGTTCCCGATACAGAGACGAGGGCCACCGCCAAAGGGGATATAGGCCATTTTGTGAAGGCTCTTTACCTTTTCGGTTTCCCATCGCTCCGGCCAAAAGTCATTGGGACGGTCCCAGAGGTCTGGCCGGCGGTGGATGTAATGGGTGAAGAGCAAGACATTCGTCTCTTTAGGGACGTGGTAACCGCCAATGACATCGTCCTCGATAGCCCGCCGACCGATCACCCAGCCCGGAGGATACATCCGCAGTGTTTCATCGATCACCATGCGGGTATAGCGGAGGTTGGGCAAGTCTTCGAGTTGTGGTGTGCGTCCATCCAGAACCTCCTTCAACTCTACTTTGAGCTTTTCCATCACCTCCGGATGCTGGGACAAGAGGTACCAAAGCCAGGTCATACTTACCGCGGTGGTCTCGTGCCCGGCCACGAAAATCGTCATGCATTCGTCCCGCAGCTGCTTATTGGTCATCCCCTCCCCTGTATCTTCGTCCATCGCCTCCATCAGCATGGACAGCAGGTCGTCGGGTGGATTTTCATTCTTCCTCCGGTCTTCGATGATCCGGTACAATACTTCGTCCAACTCCTGGGTGGTTTGCCGGAAGACGAGGTTGCGGAGATTGGGAACCCACATCGGCATCCGCAGCGGCGCCTGTATCCGGCGCATGGCAAATTTATTGAGGCGTTCCAGGTTATGGGAAATGGTATCGATCTCGGAACTGACGTTGGCAGAAAAGAGCGAACGGGCCACGATCTTCATGGTCAACTCCATCATTTCGACCAACATATCGAAAGAGTCATGATGCGCTTCCCGCTCTTCCCACTCCTTGACCAGGTCCTCAGTCTCTTCAATCATGTAGCGGGCCAGACTGGCGAGGCGGCGGCGGTGAAATGCGGGCTGGGCAAGCCGGCGCTGACGAAGCCAGAAATCACCATCACTGGTCAATAAACCCTGCCCCAGAAACAATGCCAACACCTCGTAACCAAAGCTTTTCACGTAGTTTCTTTGGTTGTCCACCAACACATACTTCACGTATTCAGGGTCGGTGAGAATGGTCAATCCCATGGTCCGCATCCAGGCATAATAAATCGGCCCCTTTTCATCCGCATGCTTCTCCAGAAATCCTTTCAGACTTCGGAATGCTGGGATCATCTTGGAAAATATTAGGGTGCCTTCTACCTCCGGCGGTAAGGGGGGCTTGGTGACGATTGGATCCATAATGAAAGTTAAGGCCTGGACACTGCTCCTACAAATTTCAAAATATGACTTTTTCCAAATCCCCTGAGCGAATCAAATCTGCCCCAGCAAACCTTGGTAAACAGGATCACCCCGCAATCCGGTAAAATCCGGATCAGCTTCTATCCTTGCCCGGTCCTCAAACCCCAAAGCGACCGCTTGTTGAAGCGCAGGTATCGCCTCATTTAGTCGGCCCTGTCGTACCCTTAGCTTTGCTTTGAAATAGGCGTGCTCGCTGTTGGGAGGATCGACCAGTTCATAAATCCCAATGTATTTCTCGGCGTTGGGGAGGTCATTCATGCCCAGAGATTGGTTGGAGTAGGAATAAGCCACCAGGCTCATAAACCCAAGGATGCGCCGGTTCATCCAACCCTCATCCGTTTCAGGTTTTCCCGCCTTGGTCATGCGTGAAACTTCGGTTTGCCAATACCCAAGGTCCATTACACCAATGTCGTGCTGGCATTTCTCCCGCAATTCCATCTCCTTTGCTTCCAGTGCCAGCATCCCGGCCCGTTCATCCTGGTATGCTTTTTCACCGGCCAAGCGCTTGATCTCAGCTTTCAATCCCTCCACATCTTCCAATTCCCGCAGATAAGAATAGAGCAATTTATTCAATTCGTAACAGTCTGCCCCCTTACACCGGTCAATCTCTTTTTGCAATTCGGTGCGCAATGCCTCGATCCGGGTCGAATCCTTTGGCGCAGTTCCATAAGCCATCGCCCTGAATTCCATCCATTCCCAGGCCTCGGCCATGATCGGTTCTTCCGGCCAGGCATGCCCACCGCCCCAGGTCTGAATGCGGTAGGGTGGAGCCAATGATTCCAACACCCGGTCCAGGCTCATCAGTTCAAGGAAATTAAAATCTTCTACCCCGACGATCCCATAATAAGAGAAGTTCTGGCCCTGCATGTCGGGTTGGTACCCTGCTGCGCAACCGATCACCCCGGCAATGTCGTTTCGGTTCTGGGCTGTCAATGCCGCGACCCTGGCTCCGCCGGAAAAACCTGTCAGATATATCCGCTTGGGATCAACATTCAAGCGTACTTTCAGATCGTCGAGGGTGGTATTTGCGATCTGGAGACTCAACTGAGGTTGCAAGCCATTTTTAGAATCATTGGACACTGCCAGGGCAAAACCTTCCCGCTCAGCCAGGGATTTATATTTGTCGATTACCATCTCCCCGCGGGCATGCGAATCAAATCCTAAAAGCAGTGGGATCGGGGTTGCGCCATCGTGGGCTTTGGGTAGGTAGAGGGTCACCTGCTTGGTCGGATCGTTGCGGAGGGTGAAATTCGCATAGACCTGGCCCGAGGTAAGTGCTTCCTTTGGGGCAGAAGCGGTGAGGGTGTCCCCGGAATTGGCTGGATTGGTTGCTGTTCCAGCGTTCGCACCTTCCCCACCAGAACAAGCCTGGAAAAAGAAGATGAGTAAAAATGCCGCTGCCCAATGGGAGGCCGGACGAAACTTATATGGAAAAAGGGTAGTCATTTGGCGTAGATAAACCCGTTTTGATTTGCACAGAGAGACGGATTGGAGTCTGGTTTCCTAAGTTAAAGAATGATTTTAAGTTCAGGATGAATTTTAATTCTCTTCCGATCAGAGAATCAGAGGCGCAATTTTCATATCTTCAAATAAGCATGCACATTTCCCGTCAAGCATCGTACATCCTTCTTGGCTTAGGTCTCGTCCTCGGGATTACGGCCTGTTTTCTGCCCTGGTCCGGCAATGAGATCGCGACCCTCAGTGGCTTCAATGGCACCCTGGGCAATCCCGGTGTTTGGGTACTGGTATTGATTGGTTTAAGAGCAGGGTTACATTTCCTGAATTTCCCACTTGCCAAACGTGTCGCCATGCTGATGTCGGTTTTGCTTCTCACTCTGGCGCTTAACCACCTCAAAACAGCCTTTCGCCTGGAAATGGCCTCGCCGCAGATAGGCTTATACCTCCTGTTGTTGGCTGCCGGGATTCTTGGGATGCTCGGATTCCTGAAAACCCGCTGAGCGGATTCCCCGAACCCTGTACCACCAATTCAGAACTGGTTCATTCGAACTCCGAACTCAGAACTGATCTACTGCACCCTGCCCCCCAATACCAGGAACCCATTCCCCTTCACCTCCACCTTCCTTGTATTGTCAGCCGGATCAACCACGAAATCAGCTCCTCCCAATTCATTCTGAACATCGGGTAAGTTACGGGTGCCGTCTTCAACCACGATGCTCCGGTCCTCATCAGACAAATTGATGACCAGGATCACCGCTTCGCCGAGGTACTCCCGCACCATGACAAAGGCCTTCTCATCCGCAGCAAAAGCGGTCGTTTGCCCGTAATTGAGGGCCATCATATTCCTCCGGTAGGTGGTCAGGGTCTTGACGGTATTCTTCACTGCGGCCTCGTCCTCGCTCAGGTTATCGAAGCGCATGTCCCGACGGTTGTCGGGATCATTGGCCCCGCTCATGCCGATCTCATCCCCGTAATAGACCACGGGAATTCCGGGAGCGATCATCAAAAAGGCGTGCAATTGTTCCAGTTTCCGGTAGCCGACCGGGTCCTTGACTCCGACTTTCCTCTGCCAGCCGACTTCTTTGGCATCGTCGTCGGGGCCGAGGTCCTTGCCAGCATAAGCGATGAACCGCGGCATGTCATGGTTCCCGCTGACATTGCCCATCAGCGAATGGTACCCGTAAGCGCTCAGACTTGCATCAAGGCTATTGACCAGATCTTCGGCTTTGGGATTGTCAGAAGTAAGCACATTGCGCAGGTCAAAATAAAGGTTGAAATCAAATTGCCCATCCAACATACCGGTACCGACATAGCTTCCGATCAACTCACGGCTGCCAAAAGTCTCACCGATCTGGAAGAGGGGGCGATCCACTTCCAATTTGGTACGCTGCTGGAGGCGGCGCCAGAAAGCCAGCGGGATGTGCTTGGTAGCGTCGTGGCGGAATCCGTCGAGGTTGAACTCCTTGAGCCAGAAAAGCGCCGAGTCAACCTGGGTTTCGATCACCTCAGGATTGCTGAAGTCCAGACTGGGGAGAAAATCATCAAACCAGGTGGTCAGACGTTGTTCATCCCAGATGCGGATATTCTTGGTCCCATCCGGCAGATCGAGCTCGGTCTTCCAGGTAGGATTGTTTTTAATGAGGGGGTGTTCTTCGTGGACATGGTTGGCGACGAAATCCAGAATGACCTTGGTGTTGCGTCCGTGGGCAGCATCGACAAGTGCCTTGAGTTCCTGGTTGGAGCCAAAGCGGTGATCGACCCGGCTCGACGAAACCGGCCAATACCCATGGTAGCCGGAAAACCAGCGGCGGGGCTCGGGATATTCCTGGTATGCTCCCTCGGGATTCTGGTTGAGCGGGGAAATCCAGAGGGTATTGATGCCCAAATCTTTGAAATAACCGGATTCCAGTTTGGCCTTGACACCGGCGAGATCGCCACCGTGGTAGTTAGCCGGGGGCAATACCCGTTCGTCATCCAGCGGAGCATCGTTGCTTTCGTCTCCGTTGAAGAAGCGATCCACCAACATGAAGTAGAGGATATTCTGGTGCTGGTCGGAAGCGATCAATTGATCGGTTTCGCGGACCAGGAGGCCCTTGGTAAGCGGGAACAGATAATCAATCACCGAACGTCCCTGGGCCAAATAAATTCTCAAATAACTACGCTCTACCCCCTTGGCCTTTTCAGGAAGTTCGAATTTGACCTTGCTACCCTGAATCGAATGCTCCACCCCTTGGTTTCCCCAGAAAATATACAATTCAGGGACCTCTCCGGTAAAGCTCAGGGCATTGACAACCCCTTCCTCTTCGATTTCAAATTCTGGAGCAGGGCCCTTGTCCCCTCCCCCAACCGTCACCTGTGAATTGATGCCACCGATCCCATTGGGAACCTGAACCGGATTGGCCGGGTCGAGTATCCATTCTCCATCCACAACAATTTGGTACTGGTAGGCACCCGGATTGAGCAACATTTCCAGCTCCCAGGTCCCATTGTTGTTGACCATATTCCCATTCTCAGGATTCCAGTTGGTCATTTCCCCTGCGATCTGGACTTTTTTAGCGGTTTGGGTTTGGTCCTCGGCCTCTCCCTCGTCTTCAGCCAAAGCCTCCTCATAGGCCAATGCTTTGTCCTCAACAGTAGCTGATTCGGAATAACTAAAAGTATGCCGCACTTTACGGGAGGCTTTCATGAGAATATCATACCGGGCATTCCCGAATTTCAGGGTGAGCACCGATAGGGTCGGCACCTCAACCCCTGTTTCTTTAAAAATCAAACTCTTCTTATCCGCGTCCGTCACCATTTCCAGCGCCATCGTATGCATGATCTCGTCCGGCCATTCACCTCCCGGGAAGTAATCGGTCATCGGAACCACCGTTGAGTCCGGCTCCAATTGAATGGGAGAGAACAGGCCCACAGTGAGTGGTGCCTGACCGGTATCAGTAGGCCCGGACTGGTTAGAGTTGTCTTGACAGGATGAAAAAAACAACAGTGAAATCAGCGTTAAGGGGAAAAGGGCAGGAAATCGGAGAAGTGAATTCATAGAGTTATTGGGATAATGCAATAAAATTAGGGATCGCAGGCCAATAAAGAAACAGGTGGTCAATACCTGTTCTTTTACAAATTGATACACCTTAACATATCGAAAAGCAACGGGTTTTGTCAAGATCCAGTATCCCCCAAAATCACCGATTCATCACACTCCGCACCGTCCTGTAATCGGAAAATGTCAACTCAACCATGAAGAGCCCTGAACCTTTGAATTCCAACAGCACTTCCTCCGTATCCGACCCAAAGTGCTGATTGCTGACCTCAACTCCTGCCATATCAAATACCCGGAGGGTGCCGGCTTCATGTACCGGACGCTGAAACCTGATCCTGGCCCTGCCCAGCGCTGGATTCGGGAATATGACAAAGGCGTTGACGATGGCATCTACCTCTTCTGCAATCGTCAAGGTACTATCCGCAACCGCAAGCAAAAGGGACTTTCGTTTCGTTGTATCAGCCGGATCTTCAATCCTCCCGGTGAGGTAGATCATATTGTTGTGAACAGCGATGTCCTGAAAAGACTCCATCTCCGGGCCGCCATAAGTCTGATAGGACAACACATTTCCAGCGGTATCGAGGGTGAGCAACAGCCCATCCCGCTCTCCACCTGACATCAGGCTGTCCGATTCTGTAAGGCCGGCTACATAGATTTTGTCGCCCACCACTTTGATCCCCCTCGCAGATTCAGAACCCGTACCGCCCCAATCTGTGTACCAAAGCTGGTTCAGATTTTTATCATACTTCGCCACAAACAATTGCCAATCAAATACACTGACCGGGGTAGTGTAACCGGTGACATACAAATAGGTGCCGTCAGAAGTCATGCCCAAAGCATTTTCAATGTCACCAGGGACACTGGATTGGGTGCCAAAGAGGGTGGAATCAACCAGACTGCCATCCGCCTTGCTGAACTTCCCCAAAAACGCATGGCCATTGTACGAATTCGCCCATCCCGTTCCTCCCCACAAACCAGCCGCAAAGATTTGGTTCCCATCAACTACAAAATGACCGTCCTGGTGCTCTGCCGTAGAATCAATTCCAAGGTAATTCGTCCATTGGGTATTGCCATTGAAATCCAGCTTCCACAGTCCGATGTCGCTCCGGTAAATCGTGGACAGCAATTCCTGGCTCCACCCCCCACAGTAGATTCCGTCGGGAAGAATCTCCAACCCGTCGACCTCGTCGTATCCGTTCGCGGAATAATTGTTCCGCTTGTCCCAGATGATATTCCCGTTACTTTTATCGACTTTCAGCAGCAACATATCACAGGAAAGCAGGAAAAATGGGCACTCTCTTCCTCCGATGTACAGGGCGGTATCGCTTGCATTGCATACATAAGCGTGTTGGGTGCCGGGGCCACCGTACACCATAGGCGCGAGCCAGAGGGGGGCGCCAGTATTGTCAAATTTGTAACAGCTTATGTCCAATCCCTGGTTCAGCTGATTGCTGCTCACCACCCAATAAACATGGCCGGCAGCATCCACATCTACTCCCCAGGCTTCGGAAGTCTCGTGGTCACTGGTATCGATTTTCGTCCAGGTAGGGGAAATAATCCCTTGGGCCTGAATCGCTGAGAAAAAGGCGAGGAAACTGAATAGGGCAATGGTGAATTTCACACCATTCCTCAGGCGTTCTTTCTCTGATCTCAGAACCATAGGGAACACAGGGGAATTGTTACAGTGAATTAGAACGGATCGATTTTTCATGTTTCAAGGTGTTTGGGGTGAAGCGGAAAACGGTTGTCCTTCAGAACTAGCTTCCATAGCTATCTCGGTTTTGTCGGTGTTCGTTTCTACATCCATCTTTTCGTTCCCTTCGTCCTCATCCTTTCCTGCTTTCGCAGTCGACGGCCATCTTTCCTTCATCTCCTGATAGTAAGGCTCGGCTCCGGCAAAACCAGTTCGGAAAGCAGATTGGACAACCCCGTAAATAGCCAGGGATGACCTGAAAGCATGGTCTCCCACCAGAATCTCGGTGTCTTCCATTCTACTGGCGATCTCCAGCAATTTCAAGCGCAGCGCCTTGGAATTCCTGATCAGCATTACATCCTTTTCGAATTCCTCCGGATCAATATAGGCCGGCCTTACATTTGGCATCGCTTTCAGTGACCGGCTTGCTGCTTCCACAAAGCCCAGATTGGCCTTCCCCATCCGGAAGAGGCGGGATTTGGCGCGGGGGCTCAAGCCCTTGCTTTCATCCAATGTCTGCCCAAGCAAATCCAATGCGGCCATCGCATCGTCAAAATCAGCTTGGGTAAAGGGGTTGTCAATTCTCGTAATGTTACTCATGGTTTAATATGGTTTATCAGTTCTACTGCATTGCTACCGGAGGGTCGCGTTGGACCTCGTTGGCAATGTCTCAAAGGAATGAAATAAAAAATAAATGGAGGCTCAAAAATAAATGCTGCGCGAAATTTCGGGGGCCTTTTTGAAAAATAAACCCCTGAATAACAGGCAGATATGCCAAAAATCGGGAAAATATTTGGGTAAAAATGAATGGAATATTGCCCTCTCTGGGGAGGAAAAACGCTCCCAATTGAGACCAAACCCACCCACAAAAAGGAAGTCATATCCATTCAGTCGCATTGACCTGAACCTTCAGCCGTGAGGCTAACTGGTTTCAATTGAGAAGGGGGGAACTTTCAATTGAGAAGGGTGCAGGCCTCGCGATTGAAACCCAGGACCGTCAATTGAGAAGGGTGCAGGCCTCGCGATTGAAACCCAGGACCGTCAATTGTGAAAGGGGTAGGCCTCGCTATTGAAACCCAGCACCTTCAATTGTGAAAGGTGGAGGCCTCGCGATTGAAACCCAGGACCTTCAATTGTGAAAGGTGGAGGCTTCTCAATTGAAACCCAGTACCGTCACTTAGGTGAAAACACCAAAGTGGTCATGCTCCGAAGCCCATCTACAAATACGGTCTTAACCGGCTCGACCAAATCCAACCCATATTGTTTGCTAAGAGCATCGACTTTGGGGCGGGTCAACAGATAACGGGTGGAACCATCCGGCAAAACATATACCCCTTCGTTCCCATTTCCGACCTTGTCTTCCAGCCCAATGATATCTTCCAACCCAATGGAGGAAGTCATGCGAATGAACAGGATCCCGCCGGGGTTCAGGAGTTCCACCAAACGGCAAAACATGGTTTCAAAATGCGCATGCCCACCGGCAAAGTGCAGAACCGCATTGCAGATCACGAAGTCAAACTGCTGTTCCAACGATAGGTTTTCAATCCGGTCAACGAAGAACCGGTCTCTGGATTCTGGAAATTCAGCACACAAATGCGCAATCGGCTCAGGGTTGGCATCCATTGCCGTGACATGGTGACCTTCCGAAATCAACCACCTGATATTTCGCCCATAACCACAACCCGCGTCAAAGACTTTCATCCCTTTGATCAACCGACCTTTCAGGAATTGGTCAAGCAGATAGATGTCGATTCCCTGGATGGACTTTAGCGAAGTCATAGGCATCCCTTACACCCCAGCATTCACCATCTCAGCCAGGTATTCCGTTGGATCAAAATAAGTGCGCAAATACTGAACCTTATCCTCATAAATCTCATACCACTCAGCGACTTCCAGGGTAATCACTTTGCCAGTCGGCATCTTTACCTCCACCGTTATCTGCGTTACCACCCAATCATCCTTGCCAACCATCTTGGTGATATGGTGATTTTTAATGGATGCGAAAAAGGGGGTATTGACTTCAACAAATTGATCCAATCCGAGAAAAGTGCCCAAGGGACCAATCAGAGTCACATTGTGAGCAACCATACTTTTCCAGGAATCCGTTCCCGATAACATGGCTTTGCGGAATGCATCATAAACTGAGCGACTGTACATGGTGGTAAGGAAAGATTAAGTATTCGTGTCGATATAACCGTGTATTTGCAATTTGCGAAATCCAAGCACCTTGTACAAGCCCGGAGTTTTTCGCGAATACAATGACCCGAAACGGCAAAACTTCTACCAGAAAGTCTTTTTATTACCGATAAGTCCATGTCTTCCGTGGCAACAATTCGTTTATTATTTAAATTTATACTTTATCATTTGTCATCCTTATCAATCATCTATGGAACCTACATTAGAAAGCGCGAAAGACGCTCAGAGTCAGGAATTTGAGTCTTCCGAAGGGGGAATGACGGCTGAATTGTCCTCTATGGGCACCAATAGTTTGCCGGGAGATGCCATGCAAATGAAGCAACAGGAAGCCGCCAACAACAGCTCTCAGGTCAAACAATTGATGGCGTATCAGGATATGGCCAACCATGCGACTGCAAGTGGGACTATCCAACGGACGCCTGACCAGGAGGTTGTGCAAAGGCAGGTACAAGCTGACACCGTCAAATCCCTGCTGATAAAAGTCGGACGCTTTGATTTTGGAAGTGATCTAAAAAACGCGATGCCAGTCGCCAGTGGGCAGCATCGTTGCCATACCATTTCTTACGGTATTATCTCCAACGGTGTCAAAGACCCCATCAACCAGGCGCTCCATGGAGGAGATCCGGCGTGGGTAGATAAAATGCTTAAAGGGCTGTTGGTTTCCATTTTCCCCTATGGGGGCACCAGTGGAGTTTATGCCTCGGACGGTACCTTAAAGGGTATTGCGGCAAAATACCATGGCATCGCTGCTGGGGCAATTAGTAATATTGCGAGTCTCCTGAGCAAATCTTCCCCCAATTTGGGGCAGTTGGAAAATGAGGCCAATACCCTGATCAGCGCCCTCAACAACTCTCCAGACAATTTGAGGCCGGGTCTTGGATCTACCAACAGTTCCATTCAGGAAGCCCTGGACCTGACCAAGGACAGAGATGAAACCCTTGCAATCGGCACCAAGATTACAGTCGATGGGACGAACATTACGGCCATTAAATCTCCTATGGATGTGATCCGGATCAATGGCCTGCAGGAAGATCAGGTGCGCACCCTCCTGACCAGTACCTATTCAGATTCTGCGCAAATTCACCTGTTCTCTTCCGGTACTGATATCCAATCCTCCGATCATCCTTCATCCATGACTTCGGGCTCCATGTCCAAGTCTAACCCTACTCCAATCGCAATTCCCTGGGCACCTAATACCCTCAGGTTGTTCCAGACGTCCTGATTGACAGCGTAGACATCAATCTTTACCCATTGCCTCACTGGTCTTCGACTGGCTGACGCGGGTATGACTTGTTGACGATATCCATTTTGAGTTTTACTGCCGTGGCTCAAAGCTTGTCTTTAGCTGCCGTGGCTCAAAGCTTGTCTTTTAATGCCGTGGCTTTAAAATTCAGGCACTCATTGAAATTTCTATTATCATGTTTCGGAACAACCCGCCCCGGTTCCGGTTAAACCAATTAGTAGAATAGAACTTCAACAATAAAAATATGGACATCAAAGGCGCACATATCATCGTAACCGGCGGAAGTCTCGGAATTGGCAAAGCAACCGCAAAGTCACTGGTTGACAAGGGAGCCAAAGTGGTTATCACCGGCCGCAGCCAGGAGCGATTGGAAAAAGCGGCTGCAGAGATCGGTGCGATTCCGGTGGTATTTGACATTTCACAGCTGGGAGAAGGATTTTCGGAAAATGCGCAAGCTTGTATAGATGCATTGGACGGTCGGGTAGATGTGCTGGTCAACAATGCCGGGATTGGAGAATTCCCCTTGCTGGAAGATGTGACCCTCGAAGCCTTTGAAAAGGTATTCAATACCAATGTTTTCGGACTCGCCCTCTTTACCAAGGAAGTAATTGTTCCCATGAAGGCCCAACAATCCGGAACCATCATCAATATTGCCTCCACCGCTGCCTTGAAAGGATTTGCACGTGGCACGGTTTATTCTGCCTCTAAATTTGCAGTGCGGAGTATGACCCAGTGCTGGCAAGGTGAGCTTCGAAAGGACAATATCCGGGTTTGCCTGATCAATCCCAGCGAAGTCACCACCGCTTTTGCCAATACCGAGCGGACTGAAAGACCCACCGTGAACAACAAACTCGATTCAGACGATATTGCCCATTCCATCGTTTCCGTAATCGAAATGAAAGACAAAGGATTTATTCCTGAGCTGACAGTTTGGGCAACGAATCCTTTCTGATTCTATCTAAATTGCATACATGTCAGAAGCATTGTCCCATTTGGAGCGGCTGGAACCTTTGACCAGGTTGCTTGAACCCGACGCCGATACCCGGACCGATTTTGTTCAGAATGTCCATGCCCATGCGGAGCATTTCCTGAAAGACATCGATGAACGCCCCACTTATATCGTCACCGAGGACCAGGGACAAGCCATCGTAGATGCTTCTTTTGCTGAAACACCGGTACTATTGCCGGAATTGCTGGACCTCTATGACGATGCCGTCAACCGCCCCGGCCTGAACCCCGCCTCCGGCGGGCATCTCGGCTACATCCCCGGTGGTGGCATCTACACCTCCGCCCTCGGTGATTTCATCGCCGCAGTGACCAACCGCTATGCCGGAATCTACTACGCCAATCCGGGTGCCGTACGCATGGAAAACATGCTGGTGCGCTGGTGTGCCGACCTGGTCGGCTACCCGCCTTTCGCAGCCGGCGCCCTCCTTTCCGGCGGTTCCATCGCCAACCTGTCATGTATTGTGACGGCGCGGGATGCCCAAGGCATCCGTTCGGCCGACATCCCCCATGCAGTGATCTACCTGACTGAACAGGTCCACCATTGTGTGACCAAGGCGATCCGCATCGCCGGGCTGGGCGAAGCCCAGATTCGGTATGTGCCGATCGACGATCGGTTCCACATGCGGGCCGAGGCTTTGCAGGAGCTGGTGGAGGCGGATCAGGCCGCTGGCCTGAAGCCTTTCCTGGTGGTGGCGTCCGTTGGGACAACGGATACCGGAGCAGTCGACCCCATTGAAGCGGTCGCTGATGTCGCAGAAGCCCACGGGCTTTGGTACCACCTCGATGCCGCCTACGGCGGATTTTTCATCCTCTGTGAGGAGGGACGGAAATTGCTGCCCGGTCTGGACCGGTCGGACTCCATCGTCATGGACCCCCACAAAGGAATGTTCCTGCCTTATGGAATCGGGATTTGCATCGTCAAGAATGGACAAAAGCTGGCAGATTCTCACCACTACTCTGCCGGATACCTCCTGGATGCCCTCGATTTTCAGGAGGAAGCCAGCCCGGCCGACCTGAGCCCGGAACTCACCAAGCATTTCCGGGGATTGAGAATGTGGTTACCCATGAAACTGCACGGCATCGCCCCTTTTCGCGCTGCCGCAGAAGAAAAACTCTGGTTAGCCCGCTATTTCTGGGAAAAACTCCCTGAGCTGGAACATTGTGAACGTGGTCCCTACCCGGACCTCTCAGTCGTCCTCTACCGCTTCACACCTCCCGGAATTGACCCGAACGAATTCAATGACCGGCTGGGTAAGGACCTCCTCGCCGACGGACGGGTTTTCCTCAGCTCCACCAGAATCAATGGGGATTTTTACTTGAGAATGGCCTGTCTCGCATTCCGCACCCACAAGGATACGATTGACAAAGCCCTTGAGATGCTTTCAGACAACGTAAAAATCACCCTTCAGGAATTCCATGCACAGAAGAATTGAGGATTAGCCCGCAAAAAAGCCAAATTCTCAATCTAACTGACAACAAGCTCAAGACTCCCAACCCACCTAACAAAAAACTCAAACAACTGTATGCGAGCACATTGCAAGCCAAAGCACAGTTGAAAGGGTAATTTCTCCACTCACTTGCCTTTCCTACCAGTATCAGTTTCTGCTTATTGGAGTCAAATAAGCATCCAAACCAACGATTATATCCAGACTGAGAAATTCATAAAATTGTAATTAACTAGGGTAAGTAAAGATCGCGACGCCGGGGCATGACTGCTCCGGCGTTCGTTTTTATCCCTCTCGAAGAGGGAACAAACACGTGAAACTATCTGATTTTCCCACCCGGGACTGAAAGGAAAGAACAACCAAAATTCCGGGTCAATCCTGTCTGAACACCTGAAGTCTCTGGACCCATTCGCCGAATCTGCCCCTGATTCGAACTGCTGAAGGAAATTCACAAACAATGGTCTCAGCATTTACAAATATGGGTAAGCAATCTGTTTCCCAATAGTGCCAACCTCTACTATAAAAAATAAATAATTCATTGACCACCAACCCCTTACCCCCAACCCCAGCACTACTCAAATTCCCAAATAATGCCTTTATATTGCCGAAAATTGTAACCCACTCAAACTATGAAGTACTGTATTTTTCTATTTATCATCGCATTTGGGTATGGCTATTCCCATGCTGGACAGACCCCTACCCAACACCCTGAAAGTGCCACCAAAATGGAAACTCCTCATGGCCAGGAAGCTCATTTGGAAGGACTGCAAATCCCCGAAACAACCCTTCCTAAAACGCTTCCCAGGGAATCGAGCAGCAGGAGGGCGAATGCTGAAGATGGCACCGTTTTAAACCGGGAAATGGTCTCTCCAAAAAGCAGCAGCGACAAAAACCATGTTCAATCCCGGAGCAGCGACAAAAACCATGTTCAATCCCGGAGCAGAACCAAAAGGCAAAGGATTACCAGGAAAGACCGGCAAAGGGACAGAGGAGGATGGTTCTCAGGCCGGAACAAAAAAAGAGAGGAAAAGCGTGCCATTTGGAAGACCCTCCTCATCGTCGGTGGAATCATGGTTGGCTTGGCCATTGTATTATCTCTAGTCTGGATATTTACCTTAGTTTATGGCCTGGCGATTCTTTCCTATTTACTCTATTCGATTGGGGGCATTCTGCTTACAATAGGCTTAATTCTCGCCCTGGTAGACATCCTGAGCTAAATCAGAAAGGTTCAGCGTTTGCTAAGTAAACTGAAAATGCTTGATTGGAATCGAACGCTGTCGCACTCATAATCGAAAAGAGGCTGTCCTTTTGAGACAGCCTCTTTCGTTATATTGAGCGAATAAATCTTCTTTCTTATTCTTCAGTTCCAGCTTCGTCTTCTTCCTCTTTCTTTTCGTCCTTTTTTGCTGCCCCTTTAGATTTGGCTGTCTCCTTGGAAGATTCTTCTTTCGCTTCTTCTTCTTTGGTAACCATGCTGTCGCTGAGGTCTTTGGCCTCAACCACGGTAGCACCGTCGGTCAGAGCTGCAAGCTCAGCTTCCCTTTTGAGCTTGGCATCCTTCAGTTCCTGGACCATGGCCAGAGAAGTTCCCTTCTCGATTTTCACGGTGATTTGCTCATTTTCGGCATCGAAATCCGCAACCAGGGTATCGCCTTCACTGATGCCTCCCAAAATCTGATCCGCAATCGGATCTTCGAGGTATTTCTGAATGGCACGGTTCAGGGGACGGGCGCCAAACTGCTGGTCGAAACCTTTGTCGGCAATATAATCCTTGGCATTGTCTGTCAGGGATACACCATAACCCATTTGGTTGATTCGGATGAACACTTTCCGGAGCTGGAGATCGATGATCTCGAAGATGTGCTCCTTTTCCAGGGACTGGAAAAAGACGACATCATCCACCCGGTTAAGGAATTCAGGACGGAAAACACGCTTCAGTGCACCTTCGATCAGGGACCGGATACGCTCATTGTTAGGGGTAGCACTGGTTTTGAAACCAACTCCTGCGCCCATGTCCTTGACTTCGCGTGCTCCAACATTGGAGGTCATGATGATGACCGTGTTCTTGAAGTCAATGCGACGTCCGAGGCCATCGGTCAAGATACCATCGTCCAATACCTGAAGCAGGATATTGAATACATCCGGGTGCGCTTTTTCAATCTCATCCAGCAGGATGACGCAATAAGGCTTGCGGCGGACCTTCTCGGTCAACTGCCCACCTTCTTCGTAACCTACATATCCGGGAGGCGCTCCTACCAGACGGGAGACCGTGAATTTTTCCATGTACTCCGACATGTCGATCCGGACCAATGAGTCTTCGGAATCGAACATGTACCGGGACAGGGCTTTTGCCAATTCCGTTTTACCAACCCCGGTAGGGCCGAGAAACAGGAATGAACCAATCGGCTTGGAAGGGTCTTTCAGCCCCAGGCGGGAACGCTTGATGGCTTTCACCAACTTTTCGATCGCGTCGTCCTGACCAATGATGTCTGCTTTGAGATCACCTTTCATGGTCAGCAACTTGGAAGATTCGCCTTGAGCCACCTTCGTGACCGGAATCCCAGTCATCATAGCAACTACGTCGGCAACATCTTCTTCCGATACCGTATACCTTTTGGTCTTGGACTCTTCTTCCCAGAGGATCTTGGCTTTTTCAAGTTCTTCGATCAACTTTTTCTCCTGGTCACGCAAGCGGGCTGCCTCTTCGTACTTCTGTGACTTGACCACTTTGTTTTTGGTCTCGCGCACTTCTTCGATTTTGGCTTCCAGCTTGAGGATTTTCTTAGGAACCTGGATATTGTTGATGTGGACCCTTGATCCGGCTTCATCCAGTACGTCAATCGCTTTGTCCGGGAAATAGCGATCACTGACATAACGGTCACTCAGGGTGACACAGGCACGGATCGCTTCGTCCGTATAATTGACGTTGTGGTGATCCTCGTATTTTTCTTTGATGTTGAGGAGAATCTGGACGGTTTCGTCAGGTGAGGTCGGCTCGACCATTACCTTTTGGAAACGACGCTCCAGGGCTCCGTCTTTTTCAATGAACTGACGGTATTCATCCAGCGTGGTTGCACCGATACACTGAATGTCACCACGAGAAAGTGCAGGCTTAAAAATATTGGAGGCATCCAGAGATCCAGAGGCTCCACCAGCACCAACAATCGTGTGCAATTCGTCAATGAACAGAATGATATCCGGAGATTTTTCCAACTCAGCCATCACCGCTTTCATCCGCTCCTCAAACTGACCACGGTACTTGGTACCAGCAACCAGGGAAGCAATGTCCAGGGTGACAATCCGCTTGTTGAACAGAATCCGGCTGACCTTCCGCTGGGTGATCCGCAATGCGAGACCCTCAGCAATGGCCGTTTTACCAACTCCTGGTTCTCCAATAAGGACAGGATTGTTTTTTTTACGACGACTCAGGATCTGAGCCACACGTTCAATTTCTTTACCTCTTCCCACAATCGGGTCGAGTTTATCTTCTTCGGCGGCCTGGGTCAGGTCACGGCCAAAGTTATCGAGGACGGGGGTTTTAGATTTGCTACTGCGTTTGCGGCTTTCTCCGCCACCACCACCGGATCCTCCGCCATAATCCTGATCGGAAGGCTCGTTCGGCATACTCATTTTAGGTGTATTGTAATTTTCTTTTTCTTCAAGTTCAGCGCGAAATACGTCATAGGTGACGCCAAATTTGGATAGAATCTGGGCGGCAACATTGCTGTCTTCCCGGAGGATAGACAAGAGCAGGTGCTCAGTGCCGATCAGAGAACTGTTGTCCAATTTGGCTTCGAGATAGGTGATTTTCAGAACTTTTTCTGCCTGCCGTGTGAGGGGCAGATTGTTCAGGTTAATCACCGTTATCGTACCTTTAATCGCATTCTCAATAGATTTACGAAGCTTGGATAAATCCACTCCGAGGTTGACAAGGATTTTAATAGCCTTACCCTCCCCTTCGCGGATCAAACCCAGCAAGAGGTGTTCAGGTCCAATGTAGTCATGGCCTAAGCGCAGCGCTTCTTCCCTGCTATAGGAGATGACATCCTTGACACGATCTGAGAAGTTAGATTCCATTTAATCTTCTAATTGTATAAGACAGAACGAATGATCCTGCCCCTGGATTGTATCCCCTCAATCCTACAATGGTGCGAACCCGAGAAGACCGAACTGCTTTAGCAGGAGGGCAACTATGGTAACGACCAAGAGATTGATGATCGACAGTGGCAGAAAACTTTTCCAGCCGATATCCATCAACTGGTTGTACTTGAACCGAGGGAGTGTCCAGCGTATCCATATAAACACAAAGACCCAAAAGAATGTTTTGGCGGCGAACCAACCTAAGCTCCAGGCGGCTTGTCCGACCCATCCCCATTCGGCTACACCAATGGTTTCTTCAAGTGGTCCATGGTACCCTCCCATGAAGAGCGTGGTAATGATCATGGAACCGACGATCACGTGGAGATATTCTGCTACAAAGAAGGTTGCGAATTTCATGGAACTGTACTCGGTGTGGAAACCACCTACCAGTTCTTGCTCTGCTTCTACCAGGTCAAATGGGGTTCGGTTGGACTCGGCAAATACACACGTCACAAAGATGAGGAAGCCGATCGGGTTGGCGAAACAGTTCCACCAAGTGGCCTGTGAATCTACAATGGCACTCAAACTCAGATAACCTCCCATTTCCCCGGCGATGAGGTCAGCGGGCTCCATCCGAAGATTGGAAAGCACAATCACACTGACGACACAGATTCCAAGCGCGAGTTCGTAACTGATCATTTGGGCGGAAGCCCTGAGCCCTCCCAACAATGCGTACTTGGAGTTAGAAGACCAACCGGCCAGGGTTACTCCATACACAGAAATAGAAGTCAAAGCCAGGATAAAAAGGACACCTACATTGACGTCCGCAACCATGATGGCGCGGGTCCCGTTGTGACCAAAGGGAATCACGGCAAAGGTGGTCAGGGCGATGACAACCGAGATAATCGGGGCAATAAAGTGGATTTTTTTATCTCCATCGGCAGGTACGATGTCTTCCTTGAGCAGGAGCTTGACAACGTCAGCCAGTGGTTGCAGCAGCCCCAGAGGACCTACCCGGTTGGGACCGGGACGCTGCTGAATGAAAGCAGCAATCTTACGCTCTGCGTATACAGTGTAGGCAGCCGCTGTTATCAAAATGAACAACGCAATGCCGAGGATCAAGAGGGAGGCTCCTAAAGTCATGAATCAATGATTGTTAAACCCAGTAGGGGATCCTTTGCTTTACTCCTCAGAAGCAACAGAAGCGCTTGTGGAGGACCGAGGCTCCGAACCCGATAAACCAGACTGTAAATATATGGCTTGCAGAAAGGCTTTGCAATTCAATTCTAAGTTTGTGCTACTTCTGGTCGCCCAGGTACTTTGCTTTGTATTTTTCATACAATGCCTTTTGCTTGTTCCCCAGGTCTATGGACCGGCCCTGAATGTAAGCCGCAGTCACCTGATGCGTCTTCATATCCAGCAAATCCCCGCTGCTGATCACCAAATTTGCATCCTTGCCCGCTTCAATCGAACCGGTCGTGCTGTCAATGCCGAGGATACGTGCTGCATCCAGGGTAATGGCTTGTAAAGCCTCTTCCCGGCTCAGCCCGTAAGCAGCCGCTGTCCCCGCCTGAAAGGGCAGGTTCCGGTAATTCCAAAAGGATTCCATGGCCAGGCAAAAGTCGACTCCGGCGTCCTTCAGGATCTTCGGGGTTCTGAAGGGCATGTCGATGTCGTCATCGTCCCGCCAGGGGCGGGAATGCACCTGCCGCAACACCACCGGCACTTTATAAGCCTTCAATTCTTCGGTCATGCGCCAGCTTTCTGCACCTCCCACCAAAACAATGCGGAGGTCATATTTTAACATAAATGCCAGTACAGACCGGATTTCCTTTTCAGAATTGGCGTATACGTAGAGCGGCTTTTCTTTGCGAATCACGGGGATGAGGGCCTCCCAGCGCAGGTCGGTCTTCAAAGATCGGCCCGAGGCCCGGGCAGTTGCATAAGCCGTGGCTTCGTCCATTGCAGATTCGATCTGCTGAAGGCGCTTGATGATCTCCTCCTGCTGCTTGGCAGCCGGCTCCGCATTGGGAGAGCGGCGGATGCGGAGGTTGGGCCAGCGGAGATGGACGGCGTCGTCCATGAGGTAGGCCGCATCCTCCCAATTCCAGGCGTCCAGCTGGACGATGGAACTCGTTCCGGAGAAGAGACCGCCCTGTGGTGCCACCTGGGCGAGCAGGATGCCATTCGACCGGAGGGTCGGGGTGACCCTGGAGTCGGTATTGTAACCGACAATGGCCCTGGCATTGGGGTTGATCGCCCCGGTCTCAGACTTGTCATCGGTGGCCCGCACCGCTTCAATCTCATCCAGGCCGATCTGAGTGGCCATCGCGATCAGGCCGGGATAGACATGGGCTCCCTGCAGGTCAATGGTATTCTCCACTACGACCCTGCCTCTCAACACGCCTGCCTGGGTAATCTTGCCGTCCGTGATCAGCACCGCACCCTTGTCAACCACCAAGCCATTGCCAATGTGGATCACCCCATTTTGCAGCAGAATCTGACCTTTTTGCTTGGGAGCAGGGACCGGAACGCTCTGGGCAGATGTACTCCCAACCGGGAATGGACCCAGCGGCAGGGTAAACAGCAGCAGCGCGAAAACGGCCCTGAAGAAGACGATGTTAAATATATTTTGCTTCATCGGTAGTCGCTTTCAATGGTTTCACAATGGTAGAGTTCCTTTTCAGGAGCACCGGCTGGCTTTCCCTCGCCCCCCTCTTTGACCATCTTGTTGATCAGGCGGACCCGCTCTTTGGCAATCACTTCTCTGAGTTGGGCATCCCGTTTTTCCTCGAATACCAGCCGACCATCTATATAGGTTCTTTCGGCGTGGGCATAGACACTGAGCGGATGACCGGACCACAAGACGAGGTCGGCATCCTTGCCTACCAATACAGCGCCCACCCTGTCATCAATGCGGAGGGCCTTGGCCGGGTTGAGGGTCACTGTCTTCAAAGCATCTTCCTCTGACATGCCGCCATACATAACTGCTTTGGCAGCTTCCTGATTGAGCCGCCGCCCCATCTCTGCATCGTCGGAATTGATACATACATTGATCCCCTGAGCCGCCATCAGGGCAGCATTGTAAGGAATTGCATCTATGACTTCGTATTTGTAAGCCCACCAGTCGGAAAAGGTGGAGCCGTTCGCACCGTGGGCAGCCAGTTTGTCTGCGACTTTGTATCCCTCGAGGATGTGGGTAAAGGTATTGATGCGGAAGTTGAAAGATTCGGCCAGGCGCATCAGCATGGTGATCTCGCTCTGGACATAGGAGTGGCAGGTGACAAATCGCTTGCTGTCCAGAATTTCCAATAAGGCTTCCATCTGGAGGTCTTTCCGGATGGGCAGGGCACCTCCCATTCCCCCTGACTTTTCTGTCTGGGCACGGCGGTAATCCAGGGCCGCAGCAAAGGCGTCCTTCATCAACTGCTCCACGCCCAGGCGGGTCTGCGGGTAGCGGGACCGGTAAAGGTCTCCCCAGTTGGATTGCTTGACATTTTCGCCGAGGGCGAACTTGATGAAGCCGGGGGCATTCTCAAATTTCATTTGCTCGGGGAGCATGCCCCAGCGCAACTTGATAATCGCGGACTGCCCGCCAATCGGATTGGCGGAGCCATGCAGCAATTGGGATGTCGTGACCCCACCCGCCACCTGGCGGTAGATATCGACATCGGTGGCATCCACCACATCTCCGATGCGAACTTCTGCGGTCACAGCGTGGGTTCCCTCATTGACGCCGCGGGAGATGGCAATGTGGGAGTGCTCATCGATGATCCCGGGGGTCAGGTGCTTGCCCGTGCCATCCACCACCTGGGCATTGCCGGGGGGCTGAAGGCCCTTCCCTACCTGAGCGATCTTTCCTTTCCCCACCAAAACATCTGCGTTTTCGAGAATACCATCGCTCCCATTCGTCCATACCGTCGCATTCTTGATGAAGACTGTTTTCGACTCCGGCAGGGTCGCAAATCCGTAAGGTCCGAACGGATAATTGGGCTGGGGAATGTCCTGCAGGTCCGGTCCCTTTTCCTCATCCTTCTTTTCTTTTTCTGCATAGGGCCCTTTCCGAAATGCTGACCAACGCACTTCCTGTCCATCGACCAAAACCGCAGTCCCCCCCATCCGGGTATCGTCTATCAATCCAATGAAGCGCATTTTCCCGGCCTGGCGAATCTTAGAATCGGGGAAAACCATGGCGATATCCAAACCGAGCAAGCCGATCTGGACAGGCAGGGTATCAACGGTTAAGATGATCTTAGCTGAAGGCTTGGCGGGTTTTCCTCCGACCAACAAAGTGGCCTGGCGGTCTCCATAGGTCAATTCCCAGGTCCCGGACAGGTCCGCTTCCGGCATCGGCGTTTGTACAAACCGCTTTCCGCCTACCCAGGTCTCATAGACCGTCGCTTCCTTCTTGTCGAATACAGGACCGTCTACGATGATGAAATTGGCCAACATGCCGGGCTCCAGGGTTCCCACCCGGTTTTCCATGCCCAGCATTTGTGCGGGAGTGGTAGTCAGTGCGGCAAGGGCCTGGTCTTCTTCCAAGCCATACTGGATGGCCTTGCGCAAGGCAGGCCAGAATTCTTTTTCCGGTGATTTCAGACCGGCCGTGGTCAAACTGAAAGGGATTTCATTGCGTGCCACCATACCGGCATTGAGGGGAGCCTGCTCCCAGTGCATCAACTGACGCAGACTGACTTCCCGGGCATCCGTAGGACTGTTGACGTCAAAACCTTTGGGAAAATCCAAAGAGATGATCAATGAGGCGCCTATTGCTTTGAGTGCATCCAGGCGTTGGTAACTGTCTCCCCCTCCCTTGTAAATGAATTGCAAGCCAAATTCCCTGGCTATCAGGGCCGCCCTCAAAATGTCCTGGTGGTCCGTACATTCGAAGATAAACCGGGCGTCTTTGTTCAGCTTTGAAAGCACCTCCAGGGACATATTGCGTTCAAAAGCGGGAGTACTGGGCCGACTTTCCTGGATCGAAATCGCCTCTTTGTACCAGCGGGCATCCAGAAAAGTCTGACGGATCAGGGCAATGGCTCCCATCAGGGAACTGGGATAAGCCTGGGTAGAGGAGCCTTTGGAGAAAGAAAGGCACTGGTGGGTAACAGGTTGCAGCAAGTCTGAAGCGAGGGGACCATCGCCCAACTGGACCAAAGCACCGCTTCCGCGGAACACCCCATCGTTGGGCACGGAATGGACGGTGGTAAAGCCCATTTTGCGCCATTTAGCTGCCGTCTCTTCCTTGTGCTCCAGCGAATTGGCCGCCTTATCCTCCGGACGAACCGCATCATTCCATGCATTGGGACCAGTATTCTTGCCCTCGTACTGTGGTGCCTTGGAACGGCCGCCGGCAGGCTTGTCTACCTCTTCAATCCCATAAGAAGCGTAAATGTCTATCAATCCAGGGTACACATAGGCCCCTTTCAGATCAATCACCTGGGCATCCTGAGGGGTTTTGAGTTTCTTACCCGCATTTTCAACCAGACCGTTCCGAATAATCAATACACCTTCATCGTAATATTTGCCCGGCATGGTAGCCAGTCGACAATTTACAAAGGCATAAGCAGTAGAGGGATTCTGGTGAAGGCCATGCGGAGGGTAGGTCGATTGTCCCTTTGTCAATGGGAAGACGAAGAGGACTATCGCAATAATCAGTATCCAATCCTTCATAAGCAGCAAATTACTTATAAACCCTTGGTATTGCGAAAAGTTAAATCAATGTGGATACTTTTTAGGCCATTTTCCTTCCCTATCCCGCAGGATTTTCTATATTTGGTATTGGATTTGGTATCTCTGTATCTACGACCACCAAATATAAGCGACTTGTATCAAAATGACCCATTTCGTAGAGATCCGTGATGCCACTTATTGCAATTCTTGAAACTGACTTTTAAAATATTAACCTTTCTAATCTTCTTTGCCGGCCTGGGCTCTCAGGTTTCAGCACAGAGTTTTAGTGAAGGCAGCCACTTTGTCGAAGCCGATCTCGACTTGAAGGGCGCTGAAGTCAGGGGGAATTATATTGTCATCAATTATGTGATCCCTTACAGTGGCATGGTAGAAATCCGCCTTTTCAATGAAGACGGAGAGAAAATCTGGCAAAACCAATACGCGGACAAATGGGGAGAAAACACCATTGTCCTCCGCAGGTCCAAGTTTCATCCCGGGCAAACGTATGCTTTTGTTCTCAACTATAAGAAGGATGAAATTCGGGAATTGCTGGTCGTCCCTCCCATGGGATTTGAGTGATTTTCCTACCTTTGCTGCGTGTACTTTACCTCCCTTCAACTCACCCAATTCCGGAACTACTCGTTTTTGAAAACCCGCTTTTGTCCGGGGATCAATGCATTGACCGGAAACAACGGTGAAGGAAAAACCAATGTTTTGGAAGCTTTGCACTACCTCGCAGTGACGCGGGGGTTTCAGCGCAGAGGTGAGGGATATGCATTGCAGGAAGGAAGTCCTTATTTCACTGTGGATGGAGAATGGCTCGAAGCTGAGGAGCCGCTGAGAATACAATGCTCCTTCATGCCCCCCAAAGGGAAATCCATGGTCCTCAACCGTCATGTATTGCGCAAGATGAGTGACCATATCGGCCGCATCCCCATCGTCACCGTTCTCCCCAACGATACCCAACTGATCCATGGCAGCCCCTCGGTTCGCAGAAAATTCATGGATGCCTTTATCAGCCAATACGACCGGGCGTACCTGGATGCCTTGCTCCACTACGACAAGGCGCTCAACCAACGCAATGCCCTGCTCACTTTGTTTGCAGAACGCCGCACCTGGGATGAGGAACAACTCAAGCTCTGGGACCAGCAGTTGATCGGCCCGGGAATCCGCATCCATGAGGCGCGTCGGAAATTCCTGGAGGAGTTTGCAAACATTTTCCTAAGGTATTTCCACCTCATCGTCTCGGACAGGGAGCAACCAGAGATCGACCTGCAGTCTGACCTGGAGCTCAATACCGAAGACGAATGGCGGGAACTCTTCCAGGCAAGCCGACAACAGGACCGTTATGCCCAGCGTTCCAGCAAGGGAATCCACAAAGAGGACCTTGTCTTTACCATCAACCAACAAGGTGTCAAGTACTATGGATCTCAGGGACAGCAGAAGACTTTTGTCATTGCCCTGAAGCTTTCCCAATACGAGATGTTGGAAAAGCGAACCGGAAAGCATCCCCTGCTGCTTTTGGATGATGTATTTGACAAGCTGGATATCCACCGGCTTCGTTCTATTGCAGGGATTCTTCACTCAGAAGTTAAAGGACAGGTGTTCATCACCGATACTTCATTGGAACGGACCCAGGAAGTTTTTTCTGGCTATGATGACGATGGACGGGAAGTGAAATTCTATCTGGTCAAGGAAGGAACGGTGACAGAGTTGTAGGCAATTCCCGATCAATTGGTAATGGCCCGCTCCGCAGTCATCTCCCCGCGAATGTTTCTTACCAGGTAAAATGCGGCCTTCTCCTTGTCATCGTATTTGCCCATCAGGTACATCATCTTGGTGAGGGCAGCTTCAAATGTCAGGTCTGCTCCCCCTAAAACTCCATTTTTCAGCAGTTTGCTGCTGCTTTCATAGCGGCCCATCTCTACAAAGCCACCATTGCACTGGGTAATATTGAGGATGATCTTCCCTTGGTCGATGCTCTCATGGATCAGCTCGATGATCTCAGGGGAATCGGGCAGGTTTCCGGTGCCATAGCTTTGCAGGATGATGCCTTTGTGATTGGGATTCAGCAGGATGGAACCCAGGCTGTCGGTAGTGAGGCCGGGATAGAAGGTTGCATGGCCAATGGCGACTTCCAGCTTCTCCTGTACCTGAAAGAAGGCATTGTCATAAGCCTCGCTCGGGGTAGAGTGCTGAAGCCGCAGATGGACTCCGGCATGTATCAGGTAGGGAAAGTTGGGCGAATCAAAGGCTGCGAAGACATCCGCATGCACCTTCTTGGTCCGGTTGGCCCGGAAAAGCTTGTATTCAAAATATATTCCGACTTCGCGGATGGGGACAGTCGGGTGGGCTGCGATCTGGATCGCGGTGATCAGGTTCTCTTTGGCGTCAGTCCGGATCTCATTGATGGGAAGTTGCGCCCCGGTCAGGATAACAGGCTTTGCCAGGCCTTCGAGGATGAATGAAAGGGCTGATCCCGTATAGGCCATGGTATCTGACCCATGCAGGATCACAAATCCATCGTACTGCTTATAGACTTTGTAAATGTATTGAGCGATCCGAATCCAGGTGGCTGGCCCAATATTAGAGGAATCAAGAAGAGGATTGAAGCTTTCTACATCAATGTCACACCCCAGGCGGTTGATCTCAGGAAATTCCTCACTGATCAGACTGAAGTCAAAGGGTTGATAAGGACCATCGGGCGTACTTTGAACCATGCCAATGGTTCCACCCGTGTAGATCAGCAGAATGCGCTTGCGGGGCTCTCCCATCAGGAGATCATCAATAGCTGGAGAAGGTGTAGGTCAGCCCAAAGTGGAGACCACCCGTCAAATTGCTCGTCTTGGGGCGATCGGTTGGGTAGAAGGTCACATCCTCAGGAATGCCAAAGATCCACTGCTTGTACGCAGCGTTCTTATTTTCAGCATCGTTCAGGCCATAATCCCCACGGAGGTGGATATTGGCAACTACATTGTAAGTCAGCTTGATATTGATTCCGATCTGTGCAACCGGGCCATGGTCCCACCAGCTGAAACGCTGGTAATTGGTAGGATAATCTGTAACGTCATCAAACAAAGCTTCATCCGGGGTGTAGCTTTGGTCATCGTTGCGGTAACGGGCATTGATGAGGAAATTGGCCTGGTAACCAATAGCCACATTCAGTGCCATTTTACGGCGGCTGAGCCCGGTGTTGAAATTAAAAAGGACCGGGGTTTTCAGGTAATTCAGGCGCTGGGTATGGGTAACCTCATCGTCCAGTGAATTGATGCTTTTCCACTTCTGGCCCTGAGCCGAGTAGAGCGCCTGCAAACGAAAACCCAGGTATTCGTTGAAGTCATAGCCAAAGGTTGGACCAAAGGCCATGCCAAAAGTTCTTTTGTAGGTATAGACATCCTGAGCAGCCTCCAGGTCCTGATCGTTGAGCAACCAGGTAGACTGAGGCACTGCTGCGAAGCCCAACTTCAAACCTTCCTGAGCTTTCAGGCCGGTTGCGCTGAAGATTCCTGCAACAAAAACAAGTATCAATGCGGAAAGCTTTCCCTTCATTTCCAGTAATTTGAATTCAATCAGTCTCAAATCTAGGATTTATTTCCCTTTCATCCAACGCCCTGCTAACTTCGTATCCGCAAAAACCAATGAATAATGGGTAAAAGACTTGAGGTACACCCCGACAATCCACAGGTTAGGTTCATCGCACAAGCAGCTGAAGTGCTGCGTAAAGGCGGTATCATCATCTATCCAACGGACACTGTTTATGCCATCGGCTGTGACATCAACAGTAAAAAAGCGCTCGAAAAGGTTTGTCAAATTAAAGGTATCAAGCCGGAAAAGGCCCTTTTCTCTTGTATTTGTACGGATATGAAGCAGGTCGGCGAATATGTCAACCACCTGACCACTCCGATTTACAAGAATATGAAACGGGTGCTTCCGGGCCCTTATACTTTCATTCTGGATGCTTCCAAAAACATTCCCCGGCATTTTCAGTCAAAACGAAAAACAGTCGGGATTCGGATTACAGACCATGAAATTCCCCTGGCCCTGGTCAGAGAATTGGGCCGTCCGATCCTCTCCACATCCCTGAAAGACGACCAAGGGGTATATGAATATGAACCGGATGAGATCTGGGAAAACTATGGCAAACTTGTTGACCTCTTCCTTGATGGCGGATGGGGTGGCTCAGATGTCTCCACCATTATCGACTTCTCCGAAGGCAATGAAGAACTCACCGTCCTGCGCGAAGGCCTGGGCAGCATAGACATATTCTGAAAATGAAAGAGAACAACCCGCTCAATCCTCTTCTGGCAACCATTAAAAATGATATTCGCCTCATTGGCCAGATCCTCAGGCATCTCAGCCATACTGTTATCAAAGAGGAAATTTCCCGCTATCCGATATATGTCGCACACAATGGTGACATGGAAATCGGGCGTCCATTCATTGACCGCAGCCTTTACCACACCAATTGGTGGTACAATGCCTCTCACCTGGAAGAGTTTATCAATAAAGGTTTGGTTCAGAAAGACAAGGTCCAGGATTTCAGAGAAACCTACGGCGATCCCGATGAACGGGCCTGTATTTTTCTGGCTTCAGCAGAAGGGGGTGGATTTATCTTTGTTCCTTTTCCCGACCCGGATGAGGAAGAGCTTCCCAATTGAGCGATCCATCGCGGTCAACTTCAGGCTCAGACCGAGCGGCCCATCGCGGTCAACTTCGAATCAACCATTGTAGGCTGACATGACCCGGTCAACCGAGAGGGTGGTAAATGCCAGACTTGCTTCCGCCATTTTGGGCAGATAGCTCGCATCCAGGTCCTTCATTTCTGAATCTGGAAAATCTGCGAGTACATAATCCACCTGGGCTCCCTTGGGGAAATCCCCGCCTACGCCGAAGCGGAGTCTCGTATACACATTGTTTCCCAGCACTTCTTCAATATTCCGCAGGCCATTGTGCCCCCCGTGAGAGCCTTTGGGCCGGATCCTGATCTTGCCAAAAGGCAGGGCAAGGTCATCTGTGATCACCAACAGGTTCTGAACCGGGATTTTATTTTGAGTCAGGTGGTACCGCACCGCTTTTCCACTCAGATTCATGTAGGTGGTGGGCTTGAGCAATAAGACGGTACGCCCCTTGTGCTTGAAGGTACAGGTGTAGCCAAGCCGGGAAGACTCAAAGGTTTTCCCCTTTTGAGCCGCCAATTCATCTACCGCCATAAAACCAATATTGTGGCGGTTGTTCTGGTATTCCGCACCTGGATTGCCCAGGCCGACGATCAGGTATTTCATGCCGGGTTCAGTTGTGTCACGCTTTCGAAACAGCCCAAAGAATGCCATGAGGTCTTTAAAACAAGTAAAATGAAAAAGTCAGCAGAGATTCCGCTGACTTTTCCTGTATCAAAAAGACAAGATTTCTCTTAATCTTCGGTTTCCTCTGATTCTTCCTCATCATCACCAGCGGCTGGGGCTGCACCCTCAAGTGCGGTCTTAACAGCACGGGGAATGTCGACAATGGCGATACCCATGGATGCAGGTGAAGTGATATCAAGTCCAGTGACACCGGAAGTGCCTACAGTGATAGAGTCACCCAATCCAAGTTTGGCTACGTTGACCTCGACAAAGGTGGGAAGCTGTGAAGCAATGCCACGTACTTTGATCCGGCGTGAAAGTGGTACCAATTTACCACCAGCCAAAACACCTTTTGCAGCACCAACCAGTTTGATCGGCAGTGCGATCTCAACGGGGGTTTCATCGTCAACGCGCAGGAAATCCAGGTGAAGGATTCTGTCGGTCACAGGATGAAACTGCATTTCACGGATAACGGTAGGGGTAACCTCGCCATCCACATTCAGGTTCACAATATAAGATTCGGCGGTATAGATCGCCTTGCTGATCTCAATGTAATCTACTGAAATATTTGAGGGCTCCTTGAGTCCGTAAACGGTACCGGGAACCATCCCCTCGTTTCTTACTTTCTTGGCGGCGGCTTTTCCAGTATTTGAACGGCCTAGCCCTTTGATATCGATGCTCTTCATTGCTGATTTTCTACGATAAAAACAGTGAACTGATAGATTCGTGATTAACGATCTTATTGAAAGCGTCCGCCATCATCGGAGCGACGGACAATACTTTTATTTTGGAGGATTCCTGCTTGAGTGGAATCGTATTGGTGGTAATGAGCTCAGTCAATCCTGATTTCTCAATACGCTCATAAGCCGGACCGGAAAGAACCGGATGAGTGACCACTGCCCTGACTGACGCTGCACCTTCCCGAATCAGCAAATCTGCTGCACGGGACAAAGTACCAGCGGTGTCAATGAGGTCGTCAATGATCACTATATTTTTCCCCTTGACTTCCCCAATCACTTTCATAGATGCAACCTGATTGGCCCGTTCCCGGAACTTATCAATCAGGATCAGATCAGACTTGAGGAAGGTGGCATACTCACGGGCCCGCTTGGCACCGCCAGCATCAGGAGCAGCAATGGCCAGGTTTTCCAAACCAAGGCTTTCCAGATAAGGGAAGAAGATGCCTGTACCCCAAAGGTGGTCCAAAGGCACATCAAAAAAACCCTGGATCTGTCCGGCATGGAGGTCCAGGGTTACTACGCGGTCGGCGCCTGCTACGGTGAGCAAATTGGCCACCAACTTGGCTCCGATCGAAACACGCGGTTTATCCTTTCGGTCCTGTCGTGCATAACCGAAATAAGGCATGACCACCACAATGCTGTGAGCAGATGCCCGCCGCGCTGCGTCAATCATGAGCAGAAGCTCCATCAGGTTTTCAGCTGGCCCAAAGGTGGATTGAATCAAAAAAAGCGTGTCGCCACGGATAGATTCATTGAAACTGGGTTCAATCTCTCCGTCTGCAAAGCGCGCAATGGTGATGTCACCAAGAGGTTTACCAAAACATCCTGCGATTTCTTCCGAAAGGTACGTTGTTGCAGTACCTGAGAATATTTTTACTTCGGATGCCATGTTTCTTTTTGTTGGCCGAGGAGGATTCGAACCCCCACTAACTGGACCAAAACCAGTGGTACTACCGTTATACTATCGGCCAATTATTTTTCAGGAGCACAAAGATAGTGAATCCATCTACCTACGCACAAATTTTTCCACAAAAATTATTCAAGGACAATCACTTTTTCCCGCTCTACATGCCTTTCGCCCCTGATGATCAGCCAGTAACAGCCTGCTTTCAAACCGATCAATTCCATAGACAGTGCCCGGGAATCCTCAGGCTGGTACCTGCTCACCAAGGTTCCGGTGGCATTGTAAAGCAGCAATTCAGGAGGAGATGGCTCCGGCCAACGCCCTTCCAGGCGGAAAATTCCCCGCCCCGGATTGGGTACCAATTGCATATAATCCGGTTCTGGCTCTTCCCTGCCGACCACTATATAGGTGGCCGAGGAAGTTCCCTCGCATCCATTGATCCCTTCCACCCGCACCGCGTGATTTCCGTTGAAAGTCGGCACATAGTAATAGGTATTGGCACCGGTCAGGGCACTCCCGCTCCAGAGCCATTGGTAAGCAGCATATCCACTCTGGGTAAAAAGGGTGTCGTTTTGCTGGTAAATAAGCGGAAATGGCAATGTATCGTAAACGATGTTCTCCGAAGTGGAATTCGAACAGCCATTGGTACCGGTTACGGTCACGGTTATGACCCCGCTGTTGAAGACCACGGTACCGGGTCCGGTTGCGCCATTGGACCATTGGTAACCGCTGAAGGGCTGGGTGGTGGTCAAGCTCACCGGATCACCAGAACAGGCGGGCAGGCCCGAAACTGAAATATTGGGAAAGGGAACTGCGCCAAGGTTGACGGTATAGGTATCTCTGGCAGTACATTGGTTCGCATCGGTTACGGTGGCTATAAATACCCCGGAGAAATGCGCCCCATACACCTGACCACTGTCACCGGTATTCCAATTGACTGAATTCCATCCGCCGCCTACATTCAGGAAAATGGTATCTCCCAGACAGGCCGGGGAATCAGAAGCGACGATATTTACCAAGGGAGCAGGCGCGGTCTGAATGACGAGGGTATCACTCAGCAAACAGGCTCCCACAGCTGCCTTTACGACGACCACATCTCCGGTACTCAATATTCCCGGAGCATAGTTGCCCAGACTGCTGTCCTGCTGCAATTGCCCATTGAGGTAAAATTGGAAATTGTCGTATCCGGCCGGCATGGCAAAGCTCGTGGGCTCTCCTTCACATACGGGATCGGGTTGCGGGACCAGGGTTGGATCATCCTGTAAGGGGGAAACCACACTTGGTGAAGTCATAAAATAGGGTGCTGCATAGACCTGCATGGTATCCAGGACTGAGCCATCGGCTCCCTTTTCGCCTCCGGCGAAGGAACCATTGGGCCCACCGGAGCCGCCATCTGCTTTGGCATTTCCCTGGTTGTCAAATACTTCTTCCCAGAACATTTTGATGCGTCCACCACCACCGCCGCCACCGTCATCGTTGCCGGATGTGAGTCCTACCGACCCGGCTCCGCCGGTCGCAAACAGTCCGCCCGTCAACACCAGCCGCCGGCTTTGCAGGTAAATTCCTCCACCGGCGCCACCACCAGCGCCCTGGGCACCACCCGGCTGCTGAGCCGCCTTTCCCCGGCAAAACACGCTGCCGCCCACTTCGATCTCCAATCCCTTGGCGATGATGGCTCCGCCACCAGCGCCGCCCATGCGAATGGGTGAGCTCGCCCCGGACGATCCCAATGCCAGGTCGACCCCGGTCCGGGTGCCGTAGGCAGCCCCACCAGCGCCGGGGCTGTCGGCAAAGTCGTAGCCGCCCAGCCCGCCGGCGCCCCCATATCCACCACCGCCGGCACCTGCATTGAAGGAGGTCTGTCCGGCACCGGGGCCATTGCCCGGCTGGCTGAGGGCAGAAGGTGCGGCATAGCCTGCCCCGTCCCCCATCACGGTGCCGTCGAAGATGACTTTGGCGGCCCGCAGGTTCAGCACTGCCCCTGAATTGAGAAAGAGGGTGTCTCCGGCTTCGATCTCAAACCAGTCGTAGGTGAGGATGCCGGAGAGGGTATCGTTACTTCCCTGGCTTTGGTAGGCATTGGGAAAGGTGCTGTTGAAATTGGAACGGGTGGCCGCGGTGGGCTGCCCGTGGTAAAGGAAGAGTTGGAGGCTGTCTCCAATGAGAAGGGCTGGCAAACGCAACCAGATCACGGTGGAGTCGGTATTGAGGGCCTTTTCGATCCAGAAAGGGATTGACACAGTGCCGCAACTGTCCGCAATGCGGATGTCACGGCCATCGGGTGCCATCAGGCCCTGGCCGATGGGGGTTTGGGTATCTACCGTGATCCGGTAGGCGCCAGCGGCAAAGACTGGACCGCTGCTGTTGTCGATCAGGATCGGCATACGGTGAGACCATTCCCCGAGCTGGGCCGGGAGAAAGGTCGCACTACAGAGGAACGCCAGGACCAACCCAATAAAATATGTGGTCAACTGTTTGGTCACGACCTTAAATTAAGGTCTGTTCGGGCAGGAAGGAAAGCAAATTTGAAAATTTGCTTGCAAGAATCTGTTCAGCGACCATTATGGAATAGATTATTCATTAGAACAGATGCTCTTTGTATGGAACCATTTCAAGATGCTCTTGCAATTGAACTACTTCCTGGATACGCCAGAATCCTTTTTTTTAACAGTGCCTCTTCGGACTGAGCAGGTAAGAGACCGGGCCGCTTGGTTTGCATCCTAAGCTAAAAACAGTAAGTTATTACCCTATTAAGTCCAACAAGATGGTAGCCCCATCGACATCAATTAAGCTCAAAGCCATGAAAATCCTCCTGTTGATCCTTTGCCTTTGCACCATCACCTTTTTTGCTCCTTCAACTGCCCAGGCCCAGCAACCATTTCCCATCGCTGCCGACAATCCTGTCTGGAACACCCTGGAGGATTATTTTTGGGATCCGGGCGTCACTCAGAATACCTGGACCATGACGGCTGACACCCAGTTGTGCGGCCAGACCTACCAGATTGCGGAAGCTGTCTCCCAAAACCCATGGGTGCCGGGATATTACAAAGGCTATATCCGCAACCAGGGTGACCAGGTGTATTACCGCACCGATAACAACTGTTCCAATCAGGAGCAGCTGATGTACGACTATTCACTCACGGCCGGGGATACTTTTTTCATGGACCATGACCCCTTTCAAGCGGCCATCAACAACGATTCTACTTTCTGGATCGTTCAGTCCGTCTCGGTCGCCAATTACAACGGCGTTAACCGCCAGGTGATCGACTTTGATCCCAACCAGCATCCCTTGCCTTTCAAATGGATCCGGGGCATAGGAGATATTTACCACCCATTTCACACCCTGCTATACCGGGGAACGGAAGAATATTTACAAACGAACTGCCTCGACAGCCTGGGGATTCAGATATTCCAGAATCCATCTGTGGACTCCTGCATCATTGTAGTGGGCACCCCTGAGCCTTACCCTCAAATTAAAGTGGACATTTACCCCAACCCCGCTCGCCATGGATGGAAAATCTCTACGGGTAAAAATAGGCAAATTGATGCGGTCGAAATCTATGATCAGGTGGGGAAATTGGTCTTCCGGGATGCTCCTCAAAGCCCCGAAGCCTATCAGCTCCCTGCCTTGTCGGAAGCCGGAATTTATTTTATCAGGTTGCGGATCGGAAATGAAAGTTGGTCAGGGAAATTGATCCAAATCGGTCGGTAGCGGTTCTGTTTTCGAGGTAAAAACCTATGGCTCCCTGAAGACCGCAATTCCAGCCCCTCGCATTTATAATGGAAAATTTTCTCCAAAACTGCCGTTATAATGGAAAATTTTCGACAAACACCATGGATTCGTGGTTTATAATGGAAAATTTTCTCCGTTGCAGGGGCAAGCTCAGTCCAAGGTTTTGATTTCAACCAATTGGTTTTGTCATCGCTATCTGTACAAACCTTCTTCCACCAAATAATCGTAGGCTTTCCCCGGCACCATATAGCGGACATCTTTGCGCTCCTTGACCATCTCGCGGATGCGGGTGGCACTGATGTCGAGGTAGGGCATTTCGAACCGCTTGACCTGGGGGTACTTTTCCCAATGGTCCCCTTCGCCGGTTGAGCCGAGGCGGGGATAGCAGTAGATGGTATAATTGTCCAGAATATGCTCGAACTCCTTCCACTTGTGGAAATGGGCCAGGTTGTCCTCTCCCATGATCAGGGAATATTCGGACGACCCACGGGTGGCACGGAGGTGGCGCAGGGTGTCGATGGTATAGCTCGGCTTGGGAAGGTAGAATTCGACATTGGAGGCCTGTACTTTGTAATTCCCTTCGAGGGCCAATTCCAGCATCCGGTAGCGGTCGTATTCGCCGAGCAGATTTTTCTTTTTCTTGAGAGGATTTTGGGGACTGACCACCATCCATACCCGGTCGAGTTCGGTTTCATTGACCACGGCCTGGGCGATGATCAGATGGCCGACGTGGACGGGGTTGAAGGAGCCGAAGAACAAACCAACTTTCATAGATCAAACGATATTGAGGACCTGTTCCTTGATGCGTTCCAATTCTTCTTTCATGCGGACCACCCGGATCTGGATGCCGGCATTGTTGGCTTTGGACCCGATGGTATTGATTTCCCGGCCCATCTCCTGGGCAATGAAGCCGAGCTTTTTTCCATTGGACTTTTCTTTTTCCTCCAGGGTCTGCTCGAAGTATTCCAGGTGCTTGGTGAGGCGTACGATTTCCTCGTTGATGTCCAGCTTTTCAATGTAGTAGATCAACTCCTGTTCGTAGCGGTTTCCATCGATCTGGGCCCGGTCTTTGATGTCGTTGATGGCGGATTCGATCCGGTCGCGGATGTATTGCATGCGGTCGGGGATCAAATCTTTGATCTCTTCCAGGTTTTCTTTGATGCGGTCGCGGCATCCACGGAGGTCTTCCAGGGTGGCGGTACCTTCCTTGCTGCGGCTCTCGATCATGCGGTCGGTAGCGGTCTCAAATGCCTGGCGGATCATCATCCATTCTTCCGGGTCGGAATCAGAGTTGTCGGTCTGGATGGCATCGGGAAGGGAGAGGATATATTCGAGGTCGAGGGGAGCGTGGATCTGGAGCTCAGACCGGAGGTTTTCCAGTTCGCGGGTGTAAGCCATGACCAGGGGCTTATTGATATTGAGCTTGTTGAGATCGGGGTTGATGACTTCTACGGTCATCAGGACATTTACCTTGCCACGTTCGAGGCGCTTGATCAGGTAATTGCGCAATTCCATCTCCTGACGCATGTAGGCGCGGGGGAGCTTCAGATTCACCTCAATGAATTTAGAATTGAGGGACTTGAGCTCTACCGAAACCCGGTAGTTTTCATTTGCGAGGCTGCTGCCTCCATAACCCGTCATCGAAAGCACCATATCTGATAAGATCCGTTAGTGGAATTGCCGTGAGGGGCTAAATTAGTAATTTTTATTCAGGGTCGTAG
>CAYGRE010000011.1:70732-87162 GCA_964352215.1 uncultured Bacteroidia bacterium | reverse complement strand
TCTTTTATCCCTTTAAAATTCCACAAAGCCATCTTTTCTCTCTACCAACTCACCCTATCAATCGACATGTAAAGCCATCTACAGAAAACTACGCTTTCAAAGTGGTGAGAGGCTAAAACAGGTAACAACACAAAATAGATGGTTAAACTCCTAATTTAAACCCATCTACACGAATCGTTCCAATTACGATAAATGAATGAAATTCAATGACCAACAAACCTCAATGCTCTATAAAGGTCAAAAATTACCCTAAATAGCTGGTCAATTTTTGACAATAACATGATCTATCTTCCTAAGACGATATTTGGGAATAAGTTCGAACGAGCTGGATCACGGCTTCACAAATATCTTCAACTGTCCTTTTCGCAAGACTGTGGAAAAGTGGGAGCCTTAAAATACAAGCAGAATGATGTTCGCAGTGTTTCAAGGTCCGATTTGGATGCTGTTCCAGGAAATGTGGACTGTTGTGTAGGGGGATATAATGAAATACTGCCCCTATGTTTTCCTTCCGCAAATGGTCCAACATCTGATTGCGTAGCTTTTCATTTTTGAAACTCAGGTAGAAGATGTGCCCATTGTGATCCCCCACTGACTCATTTACCAGGGGAAGTGAAAAAGTCTCTCCAGCATAAGGTGATAACTTTTCCCAGTAGGTGCTCCAAAGATCAAGTCTCTGCCTGAGAATTTCCTCCTTATGAAGAACTTGTCCGTATAAATATGCGGCATTTAACTCAGATGGCAAGTAGCAGAATCCCGTATCAACCCAGGTATAATGATCCACCTCTCCCCTGAAAAAGGCTGCCCGGTTTGTCCCATTTTCCCATAGACGTAAAGCCCGTTCCTGATAACTCGAATCGTTGATCAGGAGCATGCCTCCTTGACCGCAGGTTATGTTTTTGGTCTCGTGAAAGGAAAAAGCTCCCAAATGACCAATGCTTCCCAATGCTTTTCCTTTGTAGGTTGCTCCGATCGCATGTGCAGCATCTTCTATCAGTAGCAGTTTATTCTCAGTACAGATATCCATTAAACGATCCATTTCACAAGCTACCCCGGCATAATGGACAGCTACGACCGCCTTTGTCCTCGGGCTGATCAGATTCTTCACCTCCTCCACATCCAGATTCGGGTGACCCGGCAGGCTATCTGCAAAAACCAGAGTGGCCCCGGCCCTTTCAAAAGCATTGGCAGTTCCTACATGGGTAAATGACGGCAGGATCACTTCATCCCCCGGATCAAACCCACACAGGTAAGCGGCCATTTCAAGGGCAGCCGTACACGAATTGGTTAACAAAACCTTTTCAAAACCAAACTCCTTCTCGAAGATGGCGTGGACCTTCTTGGTGAAATGCCCATTGCCAGACAGGTGACGCCGGTCTATGGCCTCCTTGATGAGATCGGTCTCTATCCCGATCGAACAGGGGACATTGAATGGAATCATTTCCTTCATCGCTGCCTGATCTCCTCTTTGTATTTGAACTCTCCCTCTTCATAAGACTCGGTAGAGATACTGTCATCTTCCTCTTCCCGGACTACATTTCGCTTGTCCTTCTCTTCTTGAATCTGGTCGTCGATGGCAACGATCTTCACTTCGGTTCGGCGGTTTTGCTGGTGCTGTACTTCACTGCAGCTGACCCCATCCCCACAATCGTTGACCAATACCTCTTCGCCAAATCCAGTGGCGCTGATCCGGTTGGGGGCTATCCCCCGGGAGATCAGGTAACGTACCGCTGCGTTTCCTCTCTTTTCAGAAAGTGCTTTGTTGTAGGTCTGGCTTCCTCTGGCATCCGTATGCGCACTTAAAACCACACTGATCTCAGGATTGTCCATCAGAAAATAAGCTATTTCATTCAAATCCCGCATTCCCAGTATGCGGATGTCGGAGCGGTCATAATCATAGAAGACTATTTTTACAATCTTGTCCAACTCAAGTGGGATCAACTTTAGATTGGCTCTCAGCGTATCTCCCCGCGAGCTGTCCGGGAAGATGTCAAACCTGGCGGTCAGGTAATCGGAAAGGGTCGCGATGATGGAGAAACTCCCTTGATGGTCCAGTATCTCCCAAAACCTACCGTCTTTCCTGGACTGAAAGGCTTGAATCTCTTCCTGGGTGTTTGCCTCTACGATGTGGATATTGGCTTGTGGCAGGATCAGCCCCTTGTCCTGATCGGTAACGATCCCTTCCAGCAGGATAAATGGTCCTTTTCTCATTTCCGGGTCTACCAGATACTTTCGCGCATCGGGTTCTCCCTCTGTGCTCAGATCGACAATCCGTGGGATGAATCCCTCCTTGGCAAAGATCACGGTATACTCCTGACCGGGTTGCAATTCCTTTTCAAAGGCTCCCTGGCCATCAGTGCTCATTTCATCCCGGCTGTGACCAAGGACCTGGACAATGACATCCTCCATCGGGTTGCCCGTCTCTGCTTCCTTGACCACTCCCTCCAACATGAAGCGACGGATGCGGTCGAGCGGAACCATCACATATTTGTTCTCATCCTCTCCTACGTCTTCCAGGCTGATGCGTGACTTTTGGGTATGGTAATCCTCAAGGGAGGCATCCAGTTTGACCATATCGCCAGCCCGCATGAAGTGGGTGAAATTTCCGGCTGCGTCGGTGCTGTAGAAATGCGGCTTGCTGTTGATGTCCATGATCTGAACCGTCACCCCTGGAAGCGGTTGGCCGGAACGGGAATCCACCACGGTTCCTTCAAGGGCTTTGTAGCGCCTGAATCCATAGATGTCATCGTCTCCCTTCCCACCTTCGCGGTTGCTGACGAAGTACCCATAGGGCGATCCCTTCTCTGTATGGTAACCGAAGTCATCGGATTCGGTATTCAGGGGGTAACCGGCATTGCGCACGTGATCCCAGTGCTCTTCTTTCATCCTGGCGTAGAAGATATCTTTCCCACCAAATCCTTCTGCACGGTCGGATGAGAAGTAGAGCAGGCTATCTGAGACCAGAAAAGGATATCCCTCATTGGCCTCCGTATTTACTTCCTGCCCCAGATTTTGAGGGCGGGACCATTTGTCGTCTTTGAAGTAAGATACCCAGATGTCGGTGCCGCCATAGCCACCCGGCATATCGGAGCTGAAGTACAAAACCTTCCCATTTTCAGAAAGGGTCGGATGAGCGATATTGTACTCACTGCTGCTAAAGGGAAGTGGCTGGGGGTCCCGCCATTTGTCCAGGCGGTTCTCCAGCATGAATATGCTGACCCGGTTAAACCCGGCTGCATCCCGACGTCCGCCAATCTCACGGGTATTCGATCGGGTCACAAAGGCAATGTTTTCAGAGGCATCAAAGATGGTCGGTCCATCGTGAAAGCGGGTATTGATCCGGCTGTGAACATAGCTCCCCTTTCTTAAGCGTCCATCATTGCCTTTGGGAGCATAATAGATATCATAAAATGCGCCTTTGCGGTAGCCATTGAGAAATCTGAAGAAAAAGCCCCGCCTGCGGTTGGAGGAAAAGGCGATGCCCGCCTTGTACATCACCGGGCTGATCTCGGAATAGCGGGTATTGAGGGCCGGGTACTCGATGATCCGGTAGCCCAGGCTGTCTTTCCTTAACTGGGAGGCAAGGGCGCATGAGGCAGCCCATTTCCGGCCCAGGCTCGGATCGGCGGACTCAGCCGCATAGGTATCAAACCAGGCCTTTGCCTGGTCGTACTTGCCCATGTCCTTCAGCAATTTGGCCAACTCGAATTTATGGACCGGTAGGCTGGCGGAATCCATGACCACCAGAGAATATTCCTGAACGGCCAGGTCGGATTGTCCCGTTTCCCGGTAGGAACGGGCCAGTCGCAAACGGGCCTGAAAGTCATCCTTGTTCCTCAGATAGGCCTTGTAGGAACGGATCGCATCTTCATAAGCACCGTCGGCATAGTAGATGTCTGCCCGGCGGTTGCCGGACTGGGCCATCATACCCTGTACCATCAGCAGCGGAAGCACAAGCACCAGAAGCAAACAGCGAACCGAAAGGATATTCTTCATGGTTTCAAAACAATTTGGGTGATACCATTTGCGTCTTCTGGAATCCGAAGTCAATGCCAAGACTGAATTCATGGGACCCACTCGTATAATTGCTCAGACTTGAAGTTACATAATCATACGCATAGCCAAGTCTCAAATTTGGGCTGAGGTACAGTTCCATCATGCCAACCAAGGCATTGTTGGGCCGGTAAGAACCTCCCACCCATATTCGCTCCTTGATCAAGAAAGCAGCCGACAAGTCCCACAACGGTGGAATTCCAGCTGTATACTTCATCAGAAAGGAAGGGCGAAACTGGAGCCAGGGGCCCATCTTCAAAACCACTCCCCCCATCGCGTATATATGCCGGCTTTTCTCAGCAACCAACTGTTCATAATAGGGATCGTACAAGCGATTGGGAACAATATTGGGGATGCTGGCTCCCAGGTACCAACGCTCTGCCGAGTAGAAAATACCGGGCCCCGTATTGAACAATATCTTGGTGAAGTCACCTCCATCGGCAAAGGAAACATCTCCCTGTTGCCAGGTCTCGACCTCGCTCAGCCGAACCCAATAGTGGTTGATCCCTGCGGTCATCCCCAGAGACAGGTGGCCTTTCTTGATCGGGATACGGTAGGCGTAAGAAAAGCTGCCCAGGAAGTTGTTCGTAAAGCCGACCCGATCATTGTAGAAATGAAGGCCGAAGCCATGCCGAAGATCTGCGGTCGGGGTGTGAATGCCGAAGGACTGGGTGCGCGGTGCTCCTTCCCAACCCGCCCATTGCTGGCGATAGATCAGAGAGGCGGACAATTGCTCCCTGCTACCTGCATAAGCAGGGTTCAGGACCAACTTATTGAACATGTACTGGCTGAACATAGGATCTTGCTGGGCCTCTCCTTGCAGAAAGACCAACAACAACACGCCTATTATGAGCCAATTCTTCATCGATTAATCAATACATTTCCCCTTCGGGGCGCACTTCCATCCCCAAGGTCAAGGATATAAAAATAATTCCCATCTGGCAACTGCCTCCCATTCTTACCTGTCCCCCCCCAGTCATTCTGATAACCATCTTTCCGGAACACCTCTTCTCCCCACCGATTGAATACGGTCAGTGAGTTCCCTGGGAATCTTTCGATCGCTTCGACGTGAAAGATATCATTGACGCCGTCCCCATTGGGAGAGAAACCACTTGGAATAAAATTACCCGGTGGTTCTATGTCCAGAAAAACCGTGTCCGATAGGGAGGAGCAGCCAAATGCGTTGCTGGTTTCCACAAAGTAAAAGCCGGAATCAGGACTTTCGTAGACCTGATTAACAGCCCCCTCCACCAACTCACCGTTCCGGTACCATTGGTAAGAAAAGCTGAAGGTCGAGACCAAATCTCCCAGGTCCAGGCTGATGGAAGGGGTGTCAGGAATTGGAAATACCATCACACTGATGGTGTCTGAACTGGCTGAACAGCCATTGGTGTCCACCACCGTCACATAGATCTCAGCATCGTAGTCCACAAATATGGAGCGGGTGATGGATCCGGTAGACCAATCGTAACTGTCAAAGTCGGGGCCCGGATCAAATTGTACCACTTGTCCCTGACAGAGCAGGGTATCTTCCCCCAGGTCGATTACCGGAGAGGGGATTTCGACCACCAGTGAGGTATCGCTCCCGGAGCACCCTCCCGCGGAGAATGCCACTACGGAATAAAGACCAGGCTCAGAGACTTCTATAAAGCTACTCGTGCCGCCGTTGGACCAAATGTATTGGCTGTAAAAAGGGGCTACGGACAAGAAGGTGGACGCGCCTTCACAGAGGTCGGTAACATCCTGAAGGTTGACGATGGGTTGCACATCCGGGATAACCTCTACGAATCCGATTCCGACGCAGAAATCGTTGTCGACCACGGTTACTGAATAATTGCCTGAGGTTGTCACCGTAATTTCCTGATTTGTCTCTCCAGTGGACCACAAATAAGAGGAATAGCCAAAGTCAGCCCCAAAACTAACCGGATTGTTGGGGCATACGAGGGGAATTTCCGGTGTAATCTGGGCATTGAATATACAAGTGTCACCTTCGACATAGATGGCCAGGGGAATTCCGGGTACCGAGTCCCAACTTGCGCCACCATCGTCTGAAAACCACAAGCCTTCTCCGGTATCGGTCAGTTGACTGGAAACTCCGGCGGAACTGTAGCCATCGCTGAATAAATTCTGATAACCATCAATGACGATCCAGTATTTGGTACCGGGCCGCAACAGATTCACAAAAGGATCGGAATAGAAATATTGTCCTGGGGAGGTGGGTTCGATCAGCGAAGATTCATAGAGTTTGGTATTCAGGTCCGGAGCATTGTTGTCATCCGCCACCAGGGCGAATTTCACCTGGCCGCCCAGTTGTTCTCTTTGCAACCAGACCCCCACTTCGGTAACCTGCCATACATCGGCATAAAAGGACTGGGCGAGAAAGTCGAGGCTGTCTTCCCCTACTTGCCCGAAGGTGGTCACCTGAGGGTTGTTCTCATCAATGACCTGGGCGTGAAGAACCGGGGTGCTGTTCATCCAGAAAAGGAGAACCACCGCCGGAAAGATTCGCTTGAGAAGGGCCTTGTTAATGCTCTTGGGTTTTCTCATGGCCGCAATCCACAAGTTAGAAATATTTTCAAGGACTGGAAACAGGCCTGAACGACCTTTTTCGGTGATTCCTATCAGTCAATGATCTTCTTTCGAATGGAGTAAAGCAAAAAGAACAGGCCCATCAATACGAATGGGATACTCAGCAATTGCCCCATATTGAGGATCAGGTCTTCCTCAAAGGGCTCCTGATTCTCTTTGACGAATTCGATGAAGAACCGCGCTGCGAAAACCAGGATCAGGAACAATCCGAAGAGTTGACCACGTGGTATCTTTCCCTTTTGCCTCAGGTAGAGCAGCAAGAGGAAAACGAAGATCACCAGATAGGCACTTGCTTCATAGAGCTGCGCCGGATGGCGGGCGATATAATGAAGGTCAGAAGTTTCCCGCAGTGAAACCCGGTAGGTAGCTACCCGGCTGGGATCCGGCGCGAAAGCCCCCGTGATTTTAGCCCCCTGTACCCTTTTGGCGAGGTCAGCACTTTTCAGCCGCTTCCAGTTCTTTCCATCGTAACTCTCGAGGAAAGAAACATTGAAATTGCCTTCGAGGCTGGGCTCTCCCCAGGTGAATACCAGGCGTACGGAATCCCCGTCCCATTTACCTTCCAATTTGGCATATTCTGCGCTCACATTTTGTTCCAGGATGACTTGCCGGGTATCGTTTGAGTCGACGGGTTCTACCCTGCCCTGCCCCAGTACCTGATTGTACATCAGGCTATAGGTTACACAGCAGGTATCCTTTGCGGCCCGGTCATTTACCTCAATCCAGGGATCACCATCTTTGTTGGCACCTTGCCAGGGACTCTCCACCAGGTTCAGGTCTCCCTCCTGATAGCTACGGTACAAGGCCAGGCTACTCGACTTTTGCATCCCGGCCTTGAATTCTACCTTGATCCCCTGGTCGAGGGGGCGGGCACGAAACTCTGAGTTTTGATCGTAACGGGGAAAGACCACGGCAATATTTCCATCACTGGGTGCGCCCACAATTTCCTGGTTGACGAAGTTGCCGAACCGGATCAGCACCCCGGCAAGGGCAACTGCAATCACAATCCGGTCCAGTACCCAAAGCATATTTTTCTTGGAAACGAACCGGGACCAAAGCCAAAGGACAAATATAATTCCGATGGCGCCACCATGACTGGCCATTCCGCCTTTGTTGATGAAGAGGATTTCCAGCGGGTTGCTGGAATAATACTCCCACTCATAAAAGAAACAGTGCCCAAGTCTGGCCCCGATCACTGAACCGGGTACCATGTACATGACCAGGCTGTCAATCCATTTTTCAGGTCTCCCTTCTTTTTTAAAGAAGTAAGAGAGCATATAGTAGCCGATCAGGAAGGAGAAAGCCCACATCATGCCGTACCAGGCCACCTTTACGATGCCAACTTCGAGCATGAGGGGATTGGGATCCCAGAAAATGTGCAAGAGTGAATTCATAGGGGGTATTATTGAGGTACTTTAGTCGATCACTTCGACTTCCATACGCACTGGATCCAGGGCCAATTCCCCTTGTACCGGCATGGCTACAATTTTATCTACCACATCCATTCCCTGAAGCACCTCGCCAAAAACGGTGTACATCCCATCCAGCATGGGTGCACCGCCATAGCGGTTGTATTCCTCACGCATCTCAGGTGTCATCTCATAGGTAGGATACTGGCTGCGGATATTGTTGAGGGCGTCTTTGATCTGTCCATCGACCAGGGCAAATGAATCTGGATTTGAAACGGAAAGACCAGCCAGGTCAACCGACCTGACCCAATTGTACTTCGGTGTGGATTCCATCACATAGCGTACATGTGCTTCAATCATAGCCGGGATTTGACCGCTGATGGCATCCAATTCGTTGACATCCCACTTGCGGCCATGAACAATATAGAATTGTGAGCCGCTGGACTCCCAGCGGGGATTGACCTGGTCAGGCATGCGGGCCGCAGCGAGGGCTCCCCGTTTGTGATAGTGACCGGGGACCATTTCTTTTTCAAGGGTATAGCCAGGGCCACCTGAGCCCGGACGTCCACCGGCATCCTCTTTGGTATTTGGGTCGCCACCCTGGATCATAAATCCTTTCATGATCCTGAAGAAGGTGGTGCCATCGTAGAACCCTTCACTTGCCAATCTAAGGAAGTTCTCTTTGTGTTTGGGGGTATCGTCGTAGAGGTCGATATAAATGTCTCCCTGGTCGGTGCTGATAAGGATATCTGCGCCGTCAGGTGCTCCCGAACAGCCGCTGAGGACTGCCACGCTTAAAAGTGCGAAAATGAAGAGTAAGTTTCTCATTAGTTCTTGTCTTTTTTCTCCTTGTCCTTCTTCGCCTTCTTTTCCTTCTTGTTCTTCTTCGCTTTTTTCACCTTGGCGATGCATTCCATCTTAATGGTCACATCTTCGCTGGGACGATCCCCTGGCAAGGTTTCCACATTCGCTATCATATCGATGACCTCCATGCCATAGATTACCTCACCAAAAATGGTGTATTGCTGGTCCAACCAGGGAGATCCGCCAAGCTTCTTATAAATCTCGATCTGCTCTTCAGAATAGTGAAATTCCGATTTGGTCACCATGCTGATCTGCTGCTCGGCACGTTTCAGTTCCTGCTCAGAAAAGCTCCTGCCCTGAACAATGTAAAACTGACTCCCGGAAGAACGGCGATCAGGATTGACCTGGTCTCCTTGCCTGGCCGCAGACAGCATCCCTTTGCTGTGAATCTTTCCCGGGACAATCTCCGCAGGGAGGGTGTATCCGGGACCACCCGTACCAGCTTGGGATTTGGTGGCACTCTCCCTGGAATAGGGATCACCACCCTGGATCATGAAGTCCTTGATCACCCTGTGAAAGGTAGTTCCATCGTAAAAGCCTTCCTTGGCCAGTTTGAGGAAATTAGCCCGGTGTTCTGGCGTCTCTTCGTAGAGGACAATGCCCATTTCACCAAATTGGGTAGTCAGGATCACGTCCGGCTTAACCTTCTTTTTCTTCTCTTTTTTGGTCTGGCCGATGGCCATGACGGGAAGGAAAAGCAGGAGGAGCAATGTTAAAGGGAGTTGTCTCATATCTGATCAGATGTCGTAGATTTCAGCAAAATAATCAACCAGGACGGATTTCAGGAAGATTTCCTGGGAAAATATATCAATGAAGGGGAGCGGCTTGAGTTCATTCCAGTGGGGCCAGCCATCCTGATCGAGGTGGCTCAGTTCATAATAGCCCTGAGGGGCCAGTATCCGGCAAAGTGCAATGTGCATCAAATCCACCTTTTGCTCTTTGGTAAACTCTTCAGGCCCTGCTCCCAATTCACGCAATCCTACCAGAAACAAGAAAGCTTCCAGATTGGGCAGCTTCCCGAACTTTATTTCCATGATTCCCATGAGGCGGGCCCAGCGAATCTGCAATTGGGAAATATCGTCCTTGTCTAATGTTTCCATCCTGCGAAATTAAGGAATGCTGATCGATTTTATAGGGGAAATCAAGAATGTGTTTTCTGCTGCTGCTTTAACTCATCTACCCAGGCGATCAATTCCCGGATCAGGACAAAGGTCCCTTTCAGGCCTTCCACCCCTTTGACCACCATAGAAAGGTATTTTGGGGATTCCTTGAATTGAGCCCGCTTGGAATTGTGCTGGACCCAGGACAGGATAATCGGGAACAAGGGAGAGGCATAATAGGCGCTGGTTTTGTCCGATGGAAAATAAAAGCGAACCGTTTTCCCTTTCAGAACCACCTTTTCAAAGCCTAAACCAACTCCCATGCGGCGAATGCGTACCGTATCGAACAGTCCCAGGGTTTCTTTGGGGATCGGGCCAAACCGGTCGATCATCTCCCGCATGATTTGGCGCATGTCCTCTTCCCCTTCCGCCGCTGCGATTTTGTTGTAGAATTTCAATCGCTCCGTCACACTTGGCAAATAAGACTCGGGAATAAGGATGTTGAGGTCTGTTTCCACCTGGGTATCGTCCACAAAGAGTTTCTCGGCCTTTTTCACCCGGTCCTGGTCGGCCTTGTACATCTCGGGGAATTCTTCTTCCTTCAATTCGCTGACCGCCTCTTCCAGTATCTTCTGGTACATTTCGTACCCGATCTCATTGATAAACCCACTTTGCTCTGCCCCCAGCATGTCACCGGCTCCACGAATGTCCAGGTCCTTCATGGCGATGTGGAACCCACTCCCCAGATCGGAGAATTCCTCCAGGGCCTTGAGCCGCTTCCGGGCATCCCGGGAAAGGACGGAGTCATGGGGTGCAAACAGATAGCAGAATGCTTTCCGGTTAGAACGCCCCACCCGTCCCCGCATCTGGTGGAGGTCACTCAGGCCATAATTGTGGGCCTGGTTGATAACGATGGTATTGGCATTGGGGATGTCAAGGCCGGATTCGACGATGGTGGTACAGACCAGTACATCGAAGGCTCCTTCGATGAAGGCACTCATGATGTCCTCGATCTTGCGGGCCGGCAACTGCCCGTGGGCAATCGCAATCCGTGCATCCGGCACCAGCTTTTTGATGGAGGAAGCTATCTCTTCCAGGTCTGCGACCCGGTTGTGCACAAAGAATGCCTGACCGCCCCGCTTCATTTCATAGGAAATCGCATCCCGGATCGCGGCCGGGGTCATGCTCAGCACGATCGTCTCAACCGGCTGACGGTTCGGTGGCGGTGTAGCCAGAATACTCAGGTCACGAACGCCCATCAGGGAAAATTGTAAAGTCCGGGGTATCGGTGTCGCGGTCAGGGTCAGGGTGTCCACATTGATCTTCATCATCTTCAGTTTCTCCTTTACCCCTACGCCAAACTTCTGCTCTTCGTCAATTACCAGTAATCCCAGGTCCTTGAACTTCACATCCTTGGAGACAATCCGGTGGGTGCCGATCAGGATATCCACTTTGCCGTCGATCACTGCCTGCAAGGTCTCCTTGATCTGCTTGGAAGACTTGAATCGGTTCACATAGTCCACCGTGACCCCGAATTCAGCCAGCCGGTCGTGAAAAGTGTGGTAATGCTGAAGGGCCAGGATAGTGGTCGGTACCAAAACAGCCGTCTGCTTTCCATTGACCGCCGCTTTGAAAGCTGCCCGCACCGCGATTTCCGTCTTCCCGAAGCCCACATCACCACAAACCAGTCTGTCCATCGGAGTCGGTAATTCCATGTCCTCCTTGACATCGCTGTTGCATTTTATCTGATCCGGAGTGTCTTCGTACATGAAAGAAGCTTCCAGTTCCGACTCCAGGTAAGTATCCGGGTCAAATGGGAATCCCTTCTGGGCTTTGCGTTTCGCATAGAGTGCGATCAGGTCAAAGGCCAGTTCCTTGATTCGCTTCTTGGTCTTGGCCTTCTTCTTGGCCCATTCGGGGGAACCGAGCTTACTCAACTTTGGGGGATCCGCCTCTTTGCCGACGTATTTAGAGATTTTGTACAACGAGTTCACATTGACATAGATCTCGTCCCCACCGGCATAGATGATTTTGATCGCTTCCTGGGTATGGTCTCCCAGCCTGATCTTTTGCAGACCGGCAAATTTTCCAATCCCGTGGTTGATATGAGTTACATAATCCCCTGGCTCCAGACTGCGCAGTTCCTTCAGCGTAATGGCCTGGCTTCGGCGGGTCTTTGCTTTGCTATTGTATTTGTGGTAGCGCTCGAAGATTTCATGGTCCGTGTACAAGGCCAATTTGAGGCGCTTATCCAGAAATCCCCGGTGCAATACACTTTCTATCCCGGTAAATTCAGCATCGTGGTCGATCTCTTCGAATATTTCATGGAGACGCTGGTGCTGCTTAGGGTTGTCTGAGAGCACAAAGTTCAATACGCCTGCCTCCTTGTTGCCGTGGAGGTGCTTGGCCAGGAGGGTGAATTCCTTCCGGAAAGTGGGCTGGGGACTTCCCTCCCATTCCAGCGTCCCATCGATCTTCCGGTAATGAAACCGCTGTCCGAATTCTATGGTCGTAACCTTGTCCAATCCCTCGAGCAGGGTTTTTCCGTCGGTGTACATGGTTTCGGGAGGATGGCTGGTAGCTGCACCTCCTGATCTTGCGTCGAGTTCCTGGTAATACTTTTCGGCACGGGTATAGTGGCGGTCCAGGTCAGCGGTCACAAAGTCAAGACCCTGGATAAAGACCTGGGTTTTGTCGGACAAATATTCCAGAAAGTGAATGCGCTCTACATCCAGCAGGTTCTTCTGGATATTGGGGATCATGGACACCTTGGTAAATTGGTCTCTGGACATCTGGTCCACCGGATCAAAGGTCCGGATGCTGTCGATGTCATCCCCAAAGAATTCAATCCTGAAGGGCAGGTCGTGGGCAAATGAGAAGACATCCAGGATTCCCCCCCGTACAGAATAAGTACCTGGGTCCACGACGAAATCTTCCTGGACAAATCCGTATTCATCCAGGACATCAATGACAAACTCCATGCCTACATCATCCCCTTTCTTGAGGTCGAGGGTGTTCTGCACCAGTGAACGCTTGTTGATGACTTGCTCGGAGAGCGCTTCCCCAAAGGTCACGATCAGGTGCCGGTCGGCCCGGCTTTGATTCAGTTTGTTGAGCACCTCGGCCCGCTGCAATACATTGGCATTGTCGATCTCTTCGATTTGGTAGGGTCGCTTGTAAGAGGCCGGGAAAAACAGGATCTCCTTCTTCGGCATCAAAACCTGAAGGTCATTGAGGAAATAGAGGGCATCCTCTTTGTCATTGAGTACGACCAGCGTACTCTGGTGGGTATTTTGCACCAGGGCGGAGATCATCAAAGAAGCCTGGCTGCCTACCATGCCCCGGATTTGAAAGCGGCCCGCGGTAGAGTTGCCGATCTCTTCTGCAAAGGGCTTCACGTCCCGGTGCTCTCGATAATATTTAAGTATATCCTGAATTTTCACAATCAAACCTACGAATTGAATACAACCACTAATCTATCTTCAACTTGTGCTTCGGTTGATTGTTCGGGTTGAAGCCAAGACTGCAAATATAGCTAAGAAAAGAAGCTGCCTCAAAAAGACAGCTTCCTCGTTTTCGCTGAGAGTTCTTCCGCTAGTAGTCTAATGTTGCACCAGTACCTTGAAGATTCCTTTTACCCCATCCCGGTAGCGAAATTCTACAAAATAGAGCCCTGGGGGGTAGGGTACCATCGAAATCTCCGTAATGGCTTGTTCACCGAAGTAGACCTGCCGCCCATAGGTATCCAGAATTCTTACGAATTCAAGGGGGCTGTCGGACTTCTTGTATTTGAACTGTAAATTATCGTGAACCGGGTTGGGATAGATGTCAATCCGGCTGGTAATGGCGACGGGGGGTCTCCTGCCGACATAAGAATCAATATAAGGTGTGGAAATGGAAGTATCCGGAGCTGCAGCCATGATATCGGGCTCAGCGCGGGGCCAGATCACAATGATATTTCCACCGCCTTCATAGCGGGCGTCCTGATTGGGATGCAGCAGAGAGTCGGTAAGGGTGGTATCAATGAAATCTCCAGACTCAAGGTCAACCACGAGACTCAGTACTGAAACCGCAGCATCGCCGTTGTACTCAAACATAATGTCGACCAGGCCGGTGGCGGCGAGGCCTCCTACATTGGTCAATCGAAAATCGTAGGTGATCTGGTCGGCAGAACCAGCCATGTAATTAAGCGTATCGGGATTGGGAATAACAACGCTGTCAATAGCAAGCTTGGCAGGTGCTTGTCCATGTACCCGAAATCCGAAAGCGACAAGTAGCAGTAGAATGGCCTTAGGCAGCAAACTCCTCATAATCCTTATTGATGTTGGTGTTTGTCTTTAATTATAAATATATACAATTCTTTTTGACCTTACCCCCATTCTTTCCTAAATTTCTTACTCACTCAGCAAACTCAAACCAAATGGATATATTGAATCAGATCATTCATCTGATGAACAAAGAGGAAGTGCGTCATTTCAAGCTATTTACCGCCAGAACGAAGGTAGAAGGGCAAAGGAAGGACCTGCAGCTCTTTGATTATATTCGGAAAAGTGAAGATGATTTTGACGAGGATTTGGTTTTTAGCCGCCTCTATCCTGAGCAAAAAAAGAATCCCTACTACCGGCTGAAGAACCGCCTTTTGCAAGACATCAATAAGAGCCTGAACCTCCAGCATATTGAGGACGACGATGTCATGCACGTCTTTCACCTGCTTTCTCTGAGCCGGTTTTTCCACAGTAGAAGCAAATATAAGATCGCTCTCCACTATATCCGCAAGGCTGAGAAAAAGGCTATTCGCATTGAAAACTATGAACTCCTGGACTTTATCTATTCAGAATACATCAAGCTGTCCCACGAGATCATCTTTATCAATCCTGAAGAATACATTGACAAGCGCAAGGAGAACCAAAAAAAGTTAATGGCGCTGCGGGAGTTGGAAGATATCCTCGCGGCAGTGATCTACCGGGTCAAGATGACCCAGAACTTTTCCAGCCGGACCAATCCACTGTTTGACCTGCTGCAAAAGACGGTGGATGAATTTACCCAGAACAGCGAGAACAAAGACAATCCGAAACTCCGCTTTACCATTTACCAGGCGGTGAGCCGGGTGCTGGCCGGGAAGAAGGAGTTTGAAACCCTGGAAGCTTATCTGCTCAAGACCTACCAGGAGTTTCTGGACGAAGGTTTGTTTTCCAAGTCCAACCATGAGATCAAGCTTCAGATGCTGGTCTTTATTGTGAATACGCTTTACCAGACCAGCAAGCACCAATTGTCCCTTCAGTATGCGGATCAGTTGTTTGAGGCGATGGCAGACTACAACCAACTCCTGCACAAGAAGTTCCTCCCCTATTATTACAATGCCCAGATCATCAATAATTTCAAGCTCGACCTCACAAAGTCCATCGAATTGCTGGAAATGGTGATCAAGGAAAGGTATTTCAAAGAAGATCCCTACAACGAGTTTGTCTATATCATCAACCTGGCCATTTGCTACTTTGATACAGGAATCTACAAGAAGGCTTTGAAAACGCTGGTCCAGGCCAAGATTCACGATGGTTATGACAAGGTGGAACCCGCCTTTCGGATGCGGATTGCAGTGACGGAAATTACGGCCCGGCTGCCGGTAGGCGACTTTGAAGTGGTGGAGCGGCAGCTTGAGGAAGTAAGAAAAGATTACAAAGACTTGTTAGAGGAGGACGAAAACCAGGTAGGTAGGGAACTTCTTGACCTGCTGGAGTCCCTGAACGACAATACCGGCCTGAGCATCCCTGATGATCTGAAAGAGCGGATTGGACTGTTTATTGATACCCACAGCAAGCAGGTTCTGGACAGTTATTCCTTCATCGACTACGAAAACTGGCTTGGCACTTTGATTGGACGGAATCCAAAAGTGAGCGCGTAAGGAGTTCTTGCGATTGCTTTGTCCAGTTTCTTAAGGTTGTGCATCTTGGTATTGAGTAAGAGAAAAATTACTACTTAGTACAACGATTTGTCCATTTTTAAAGTGGTCGGGGTTATTTTAAGGAAGCCGTCTTTATGACGGCTTCTGCTTTTTTATATACTTCCCATCAAATTGAGCTAAAATATGCTACAGGCCGGGTGCGAATCCGAATCAGTCTGGGTACGAATTTCGGGGACAACCAGGTTGTGAGTTGCCGCATCGCTGGTGCGAGGTAGGGTCAGTGGCGGGGCTGATTGCGATCAGTCAGGGCTGGAAGTCGCATTCGTGTGGGTGCGAATGCGCAGCACAACCAGGTTTCCTTCGGGTTCCCGTCTCCGGGAACATAAATCAGTGCCGGCACGAATACATATTCGTGTCGGCACTGATTCATATTCGTGTCGGGACTGATAGACACCCTAACTGGTTGGGGTGCATATTCGTGTCGGGACTGATTGGTATTCGCGTGGACACGAATAT
>CAYGRE010000011.1:0-70632 GCA_964352215.1 uncultured Bacteroidia bacterium | reverse complement strand
GACACGAATATACATTCGCGCCGACACGAACTTTTCTTCCCACCCGTACGAATGGCATCCACAACCCGGTTGACCTTCTTATCAGTCCCGGCACTGATTGGAAACAGTCCCGGAGAGGTCATGAGGGATAAATAGGTTACCGGGAAATTGTTTAAAAAGCGCCTGCCCCAGAAATTGGAACAGGCGCTTCCGTATTTGTGCAACAAAATCAGATCTTCCGAAATCGGAAAAACCAGATATGATCGAGGTCATTCACCACCAGGTCGTAATACCCGGGGGGTAAATTGGAGAAGTTGATCTGCTCTTCGTCCTCAATCTCCCTACTGAACCGCTCTACCCCGGTCATATCCCGGACCCGAACCATCCAGATCTGACCGTCCGGTACGTCTACGGTGGCAACGGTCGAAACCGGATTGGGTGACATGGAGAATTGAAGGTCCTCCGACAATTCCCTGCCCGTTTGGTAATGGATATTGACATCGTTGGTCAACATATATTCCCAGACTTCTTCAAATGGTGTTTCTCCTTGGGAATTGACGGGCAACTCACAGTCTATGATAATGTCTGAATGGGGATTCAGATTGGTCCCTGGCTGCCGACAACCGGGATTGGTCGGATAAGCACCAATCCTAAAGGTGCTGTACTCTGTCACCAGGATATGTGACCGGTTGGGATAAGGGGGTGAGATTCGGTTGATATTTACCCTTGGCCCCCACTCTTCCATTCCCATGGCTTGATAGACCTGTTCTTTAATCGCACCATCATTGTCCCAGTGAATAAACCCATAGTAGCGGTGTGATGGTGTGACGTTCTCTTCACGTAACCAGGCGGGTTGTCCGGGGTCGGTTGGAGAATTGAAAAACAACACCCGATTTACCAAATGATTCTGTGCGATCAGCGCAGCATGCCCTCCTCCCTGAGAATGCCCCCCAAAAGCGATCTTCTCCCATTCAAGGGTGTCGGCATTGATATCTATAAACTGGTCCCAACCCCGATTAGAGTACTCTCCATGAAGATACAGCAGGAAAGCTTTGAGGCGGTGGATGATCCCGTTGGCCTGATCTACTTCAACAAGGGTGCTTAAATCCCGCCCGGTGATGATCTCCTGCCGGGTTGTTTCGGAACAATCCGCATCGCTCCCCGAGGGACACAGGTTACCGATCGCCTCCCCATTTTTATAGGGTAACCCGATCGAATGGTAACCCATGGCGGCAGCAGTCGTGCAAATCCGAGAATAATGGGTTTCTGGAAAGGCCTTTGTTCCTGGCAACATAACAAACAAGGTGTTCCTCTGGGAAATCCCCTGTTTAAGATAGGAAACAGCCTTCACTGGAATCAGGTTCAGGTTGTCCTCATAGTCCAGGTCGATACGGGAATCATAGTTATGAAGTACGGTTCGGACCCGATCGATTTGGGCAAAGGATTTGGTGTTGATGACAGCAAAAAGCAAGGCAACAAAGACGAAAATTTGAGTTTTCATATTTAATGCTTGTGGTTGTGAATGTTAGGGCCCTGTTTAGTTAAACCCAATCTTGTAACAATCATGATTCTTCAAATCTGAATTCATGTCCTGAATAGTCGTTGGAACAGTCAACTCACAAAACAACTGTGCTTTGTCCAGAGGAGTTATTTCCTTTGTTCCAGCCATGCTTTAGTATCATCCTGACCTGAATCGACCAACTTCTTTTCCTGTTCCTCCTTCAACTTAAAATTAGTCGCAGATATGCCATGATCATTGATGGTAATGGTTCGGTTTTCCCATAATGGATTGTGAATAAACATAGATTGTTGCATCCACATGGCAGTCTCGAACAGATGACGTAGCCACCGGAAGAAGCTCCCAAATTGGAGGGGGGAATCTGATTTCGTTCCCGTTTTGTCGGCAAGGTAGAAGCCTAAGGTTTCGAAGTTTTCTATCGCCTTCTCTCCTTCTTCACCTACCTCCCCCTGAAACTTTTTATAGTCAAATAGGGAGATCGGAAAGAGGTCCAATACCCCTCCATCTACGAAAATATGGTTCTCCTCGTATCCAGTTGAAAACTTCCAGGCTGGGAAAAATCCAGGAATTGCCATAGAAGCTCGGCAGGCTTCGGCAACAGGCAAATGAGGGGTTGTGCGGTAAGAGAGTTCCTCTACGGTCTGAAGGGTGAGGTTCGTAACCATGATGTAAAGCTCTTTACAACCCGCAGCGTGGAAGTCTGCAAAAGTTGCCATCGGACTGAGCCCCAATTTGGGTCTCCTATCAGGGAGGATTTCCTCTGAAATGATCTTTTTCATCCATTCCAGATAGAATTCACCTTTGTAAACCCCATATTTTTTTAGCAAACGAAAAGGATTGATCCAACCATCCAGAAATTTACTGAACTTGGTCTCTTCCATGATCTGTTTGAGTTCTGCGGCAGAATAACCCATGCTCAATGCTACCGCAGTTATGGAGCCTGCGGAGGAACCAGCGACCCTTTCAATACCCTCCATAATGCCCTTCTTTTCTAAGGTTGTGATGGCCCCAACATAAGCAATGCCCAAAACGCCTCCCGCTCTAAATACAAGGTTTTTATAGATGGGAGGATTTCCATTCTGGCTTTGAACAGTTTCATTCGTTTTTTTCATAATCGTCAATTGGCTTACAGAGTAGATAGATATTGTATTGCAGTCAGGCTGGGGAAAAAGAAATACTCCCCTCCTTTGATCGAAACGAACCGTTCCAGCTCTTCCACAAATTGGTTGGTAGGTTCTTCCTGTATGGTAAATTGGTTGGATTTCTGGTGCGGGTCTATTTGATTGGGCACCCCAATAAGAACATCAACGTCGTTGTTGAGGTGGCGGAGTTGGCTGTTGTTGGCCCAGGCATGCTGGATAAATTCGAATTGCAGTTCCAGGTTGGTGTTGAAGCAGATGAAATGCAGGCCAATCTCCTTGTAGGGTTTTTTCCCTGAAGCCTTTGAACCTTTGCCCACCGGTTCCGGGGGAAAGGGGGTGCCGGGATCTTCGGGGACGACATAGGTTCGCCCCCGGCGGATGATACGGTGCCGCTTGGAAACTTTGAGGGACTTTTTCGGGCTGTACCAACGAAATGCATCACGCGGATTGTTTCGCCGTAAATGAGAGCCATAAGGGCATCGAATCCCGTCCGGATCTTCCTTGGCATATCCGAAATCATCGTTGGACGGACTTCCCTTGGGGTCATATTCCGGGAATTCAACGAGGGATGCACCACTGGGCCACCTTCCGACACATTTGGAGGCCAGTTTGACTGCGGCATCCAAGTCTTCTGATTTCTTGTCGGTTGCAGTTTTGCTCAGCATATAGTCCCAAAACCGATCCACATGTTGTTGCATCTGCCGGTAGACCATAAAAGATCCATTGCGTCCCAAGTCTCTGAAACCTGACCCACCAGCATCCATCTTGAGCAAAGCAGCGTCTCCCTGGTCCTCTGTCAATAAAGGAGAATAGGCATATTCACCGTACTCATTCTTGTATCCCAGGATAAATTCACCCGTTTCCACAATATCATTTTCCGGTCCGGTTCGGCCGCTCCCCTTGATCACCGGCTGTGAGATTCCATCATGAAACCCAAAGGGCTCCTTCTGATCCTTTCGCGAATAGCCTAGTAATTCGTGGGTGACTTTCAAGCCTCCATTCGATCTCAAAAGTTCCTTTTGTGCCTTGACCAATCTAAGTATTCCAGCCTCATCCCTGGCATGGAGGATCAACAGAATGTGCAAATCCTTCTTTCCCTTCTTCCCACCCCATTCCCATAAGTCCGGTGAATTCGGGCCATAATCACCGAGTTGCCGGTTGCGGTTCTCTATGTCCATCCCCTGCCGAAAAGGGGTTGAGAAATTGGCCAGGTTGACCTGAGACAAGCCGATCCTGTCCAGACCAGTGGCGGTAAATGCCAGGTGCAGAGTCTCCTCCACCTTCTTCGGCACCGCTGAATCGATCTGAGAGTGAATTGTCCTGATCCAGGCCTTGGCATTCTCTGGATTCTCTACACGCAGGAACAAATAGCCGGTGAAAAGCAGCGATCCATATCCTCGCACCACCATTCCCTGGATATCATTCAGGTCTATCTTTCTGGGATTGTCTACAATTGCCATGATTCTTTTCTTTGGGAGGTTAAATACGCTTGAGCATAGTTTGGATTTGTTTCTTGGTCAGTGTCCCTGAGTTGAACAATTCAGCTCTCAACTTGGATCGGTCTACAATTTGTTGCAAGCCATACCAGGGATAGGCAGAATACCAAAGTTGGGTATCCACCTGGGTCATTCTCCCCCACCCCATAAAATCACCGATTTGGTAGGCTCCTTTCAATGCGAGCAAAAATGTTTTGGGATACCCTTTAGCAGCCCCGTAGATCAGATTCAGGCCCCATCCGCTGTGGTCCACAAAGTCCCCCAGGTATTGGTCGTAGCTTCCATCGAAATTGCTAAAAAACACAAACCGCTTGCCAGAATCTATGATTACCCATCGGGCAAAGTGAATGGTCGGAGTTCCTAACAATTGACCACCCACAAATATCCATTTGCCCAGCATGGTAGTTTGCCACAGGAAAAAATGAAGGCCCAGTTTGCGCAGTCCCCGTTTCGTCACAAATACTTGCGAGAGCTGGTTCTGGTAAATAATGTCTTCCTTGGACATCATTCTCTCGATATGTCCCAGTGGAACCTGATTGATATCTATCCCGAATGGTTTGGAGCGAGGTTCGGAAAACAATTGGATGAGCAGGGCGAAAACAAGAAGGGGAATCAGTAGAACCAATAACAGCAGGCCCAGCAATGCCATTTTCAACCAGGCGATCCGTGGCAATCGGTACTTCTTCCGAGCCCAGTCCCACTTGGGTTCCTGCAAGAATTTCTGGATTTCTACGTAGGCCTGATCAGGGGAAGCCCAATCCCTTCCATTCTTATTTACAAAAGCCTGCAATTCCGTTTGCAATTCCGCTTCCTGGTGAATTTGCTTCACTGTTCTGTTGGGAGCTCCAACGTAGAAACCGGGCGTCTTGATAGTGTGCTTTTTCAGATAGCGGAGTCTTGTTTCCGGGTTACGCTCCCCTTCCGCCGGGTAGTCCTTACAATGCTGTAAAACCTCATCAAGATCATGGTGAAGCTTTTCGATCAGTTCCTGGAAGTGCTCCTCTTTTCCACCATCAACATTGGCCGCGTAGATCAAACTCGCTCCACATTTTTCCTTCGGGGAAAGGACGGCTGCCGGTGCAATTAGAAGCCGACCAAAATGGACATCCTTCAGTTTTGAAAATTGGAAAAATGTGGACTGCTGCTGGGGGTTCTGGCCTGATTCAAGGAGGGTGGTCAGGGCTTCGACCTGTCCATCCCGGATGGGAAACTGAAGAGATACGGGGCGTTGTTTTGTCTTTTTCATGATGTTAAAAAAATGCCACAATTAGAGAATTGCCCTCACCCGAAGGCCACCACATAATTGGTGGGAAAGGGGCCTTGGCTCAAGCCTGCCCCCCTGCCTGTCCGCCCCTTGTTGGGCCGAACATTGGGCAACAACAGTACCGCCCGAACCAATTCCGGGATGGTGATCATATTGATATGGTTCCCATAACAGAGGTGGAGCGCATAGCCCCAATTCATATAGACAGCTCCTGCTTTGGCACGGCTTGGGTCAAACTTCCTGGGAAAGGGGAATGCACTGGGGGTAAACATGGCGCCAGAAGTCAGAGCCACCACCTTTGATTTGCCTTTGACCTTGAAATATTTCCCGTCCTCCGCCTGAATGAATTGGGGACTCTCACTGTAACGGATCACACCTGGTTGTACTGGATTGAAGCGAAGGCACTCAGCTACATAACCGTACAATAGCTTCATATCGTTCGCCTTGGCCGCTTCGATGGCCCCATTCAGATCATCCGGGCGCTTGAACAATTCCTGAAGTACAAAAACAACTGCTTTACTGGTGGTGGCCATCATCCCAGTCAATAAGCCTCCTATGTTTCTCGCCAGCATTTCATCATCGTACCATCCCTTCTCTTTCATTTTCACCTGCTCTTGAATCATGCGGTTGAGAATATTTTCCGCGATCTCTTTCCCTTCCCTCAACTCTGCCTTTCTCTCCCGGATCAATTCCAGTATCCATAGTCGCCGGGCGTTGGCTGCATGGATGGCGTGTTCGTGGATTTCAACATTGTTGGAAAAGTTGAGAAAGAGGTCGTAAAAGAGATCGGTACACCAGGACTTCATGGTAACCGTGGTTGGTCCCGGCACCCCCAAGTATGAGCCCATCAGACCGACCAGTACACTCCCAACCAAAGTATTGGGAACGTCTAATTTTCCCAGGGGCAGGGCATTGCTGGCAAGTTCATCTGCATAGGACCGCACATAGTTTTGAATGAAACCAAGATCGTCTTTGCGGGTTGCCTTTCGCACAAAATTTAGTTCGCGCTCGAATTGGGGGTTGTTGCGGTCAAAGCCAAGGTAGAACGCTCCATTCTGGTTGGCCATCTTCTGCCCGTTGATCTCTTCGACCGTAAAATCAAGGTCCCGGCACAGCACATCCTTTACCAAGTCGGACCGGCTTACGATAGCTAATTTCAGGAATCCAATCCTGATAAAGGGAAGTCGCTTCTGCAAGAAGAAAAAGACCTTGTATTGCTTACCTGTGAGTGAAATCTGGATTCGACTTTTCAACCTTGCGAAAAAGTCGGGCTCTATGGGTAAATTCTTAGGAAGGTCTGGCTGAGGTCTCCTTTGCTCATAGAGTCTCAAGGCAAACTGCCCTGCTTTGGTTTTACGCAATTCGAAGAGTTCTTGCCGCAACTCCACCGTCAATGCTTCGATTTTAGGGTTGGCCCCTCCGTATTCCTTAGGTGCCAATAGTTGACCTGCTACCGCACAGAATGCGATGTCAGCACTGGTCAGGTTTTCTCCGAATAGAAATGTATGCCCTGCCTCCAGCAGCCGGTCAACTTTGACAAACGTTCTTTTGAGTTCGATCAACCATTCTGTCGCCGGTTTAGATGAATACTGATACTGCTTTTGAATGGCTCTTTTTATTCCTTTGAAAGAGAATTTTACCTTTCGTATCTGCCTGCCCTTTACTTTTTGCTTCAGCAGTGCCTTTCCCATTCGCTTGGTGGGGAGCAGCTTGGCAAACAGGTATTTCATCGTAAAATCTGCGAAAGGGCCACTAAAATGATCATACCATTCTTGGACTTTCTCTCTGGCTTCTCCTGTTGGAAACAAACGTTTTTCAGGTGGGTTTCGCTGGTCGAGATAGCGGATTATGCTTTCTGGCGTGTAGACAAGCGCATCTGTATTGATAAGGACCGGTCCATTTTGGTCCCCTCCCGATCCAGATATCCGGCCTATTGCTTTAGCACCGGGAACATAGCACTTGTCAATGTACAGCACATCGTTCATCTCCAATACCCAACGGGCCATTTCGCTCCGGGGGTCAGTGTTCTCATTGACAAGGGTAGGTGCCAATTTCGTATAGGAAAAGTCTTTTCTGAATTTCAGATTAGCCATGGTTGGTTTCCGTTGAATGTGTACACTAGGTATTGGGAATGGTGGAGGGAATGCGGCTTGCTTTGTAGAGGACTAATCTCCCACCTTTGGCGGCATAAGTCTGGATAGCGTTGTAGATTTTAGGAGTACGGGCGAAGATGTAGTAATAGTCTCCAAATACCTCCCCACGTACATTTTTGACCATTCTATTAGAGGATGCCACCTGCACCTGCGCATTTTTTATAGCTTCCAGGAAATGGGTCGGATCACCTTTGATTCCCAAGAGATATACCTTGTCCAAACCGGCTAGCTGCTCACTGTTTTCATTGATACAGTAGGTCCAACCGGTAGTTTTTGTTGCTTTTGCGCGCATATTGGAAAGCCCCTTGAAGAGCATCCCATTCATCACCTGCAAAAACCGCCAAACTGAACCATAATGGGTCGTATAGATGAAAATGCCTTGACCATCTACCTGATAAGGGCCGACAGAAACAGGTGAATTGACCTTAGAACTGAATCTGTTCGCTTTGATCAGAAAGGTTATGAACAGATTTTCCTGACCAGGTTCTACTTCCATCACATTGAACATGGGATTTACCTGGGTCCAATTGAACCTCACAAAAGTCCGGTAACCAATTAACTTGTTGATGCCCAACAAGTCTTTCATTGTATTTGATAAATTATGGCGAATACCTGTGGACTTCATTGCAGTTCCTTCTATTGATAGATGATTTCCCAATGTTAATTCAACTACCATAACCTGAAACTCACAAATCCCAGTAAAAGTAAACAAGAACTTGGACCTCTTTGCTGCCCGAAAGTTGACAAACAATGCCTGAGACACTCAATTGTGTACTTCACCAAGGATTAACAGCAGAAAAAATAAATGAGGGAACTGTTAGCGACAAGGGAGCTAAGGGATGCCTCTCCCCGGTGGTTTTAATAAACCCTTGTCTCCTCCAACATTGTTCCTCACTCCCCCTTTTCCGTATATTTGACTCTGAATACCTAATTAACGTGAAATATAAAACAGACTTTATCTCCCATACCCTTCCTTTTCTGCTTACATTTCTATTCCTATCAAGTACAATCACGGCTCAGAATGATTTCCGTTCGCTGGATTCATTGTTCAACCTGCGTGTGCGGACGCATCCACCAGATTCGTTAAGTGTGATACTTGACAAAATGGAGCCACTTGTAACTAGCCCGAAATCCGCTGCCAAACTCGACATGTACAGGGGCATTTATTACTTTCAGAATGCAGAATTTTCGACTGCCCTTAGTTTCATCGACAAAGCCCTATCGGTGTTTGAAACCCTCAAGGATACGACCTCGGTTATGCGCTGCCAAGTCTACCAGGTTCATTGTTTTAGCAAGGTCGGGGAAATGGAAAAGGCGGAGCAAGTAGGCAAGTTGTTGGTGAAAACCAGCGACATGTTGCCACCAAGCAATGCCACCATTAATGCCTACCGAATCAGGGGCTATCAGTACCGAACAACTGGAAAATTGGATTCAGCTGTCTTGCTACAGGCACGCGCCAGTAAGGCAGCTCTGGAACTTGGTGATTCTCTCAACTATGCACATACTGTGGAAGAAGTTGCAGGCATCTATTTCCTGCAAGGAAAAAATAAACCTGCCCTGCAAACGATCGGCCAACTGACCGATATGATTGACAACATCAGCAATTTGGGGATCAAGCTACAGTATTTCAGCCTGCGCGGGATGATCCTGACAAACTTGAAGCGGTATGAAGCGGGCGAGCAAGCATTGCAGACTGGGTTCGAGATTGCAAAAAAAGCGCAGCTCAAGGACTATATTGCTGGGTTTCACAACAATCTGGGTATCAACAGTAAACTTAGAGGAGATACACTGGGAGCCATCCAGCACTTTACCATGTCTATGGAGATGAGCGTTGCAATGAATGACTTGTCCAGCATCGGAACTACCTCGTCCAGCCTGGCCAAATTGTATCTGGCTACCGGGCAACTCAGACAGGCAAACCGCTATGCGCTTGATGCCCTCTACTATGGTAAGAAATTGAATTCGATAGAAAACGAGGCTTTTGCCATGCGATACTTAGGTGAAATCCATGTCCTGAAGGAAGCCCCTGACTCCGCAATCAGCTACCTGGAACATGCTGATAGCCTTGCCCGCGAAATCCGCAATTGGCCTTTGATTATTGAGGTACAGACCTTGCTTTCGCAGGTGTATGAAAGTCAACAATTACTCGAAGCGGCACTTCAGTCTCAAAGACTGGTTGCCTCAGCCAGGGACAGCTTTGAGTTCCTGGAGGCACAAAAGTATGCCGATTCTTTGCGCTTAAGCCAGCAATGGGAGCTAGACAGTGCTGCCATGACAGTTGTCAATTCGGAAACGCTGGAAGTTGGGGAGGGAAATAAGTTGCCTTGGATTTTGCTGTTGTCCGGCTGCGTGGGACTCATGGCTTTGGTACTCATTTTCCGAAAAAAGAAGAAGATACCTGTAACATCTACATCTGAAGCCGAAAGCGGGCCAGACCCAAATTCAATTGCAACTGCCCTGGCAGACTTGCGTGATGACAAGGACTGGGCAAAGTTCATGCTGCAATTTGATGCATTATATCCTGGTCTCTTGGCAAAAATCGGCTCCACCCAGCAAGTAGACATTACCCCTACTGACCTGCGCATCCTTACCCTGACCCGGCTAGGATTGAGCAACCACGAATCAGCGGAGATACTGGGCATCTCACCCGATAGTGCGAAAAAGGCGCGGTACCGTACCCGTAAGCGCTTGCAGTTGACATCAGACCAAACACTGCTGAAGTACATGTTTCAAATCGAAAATGGAGAAGGTGCCAAAAGTCGGGACGGCCAATAAAAGCTGCTGCCCCCTCCTCAAGCCTCAAAAATGTCCGTATCCCTTTTATACCCCTCTTTTGAGGGGCATGTCCCCTTATTGTCCTCCCCACATATTGGGTAATTCTCAGGTATATCGGCCAGTTTGGAAGCCAATTATCACATTTATCAAATCATTTATTCACATGAAGATTAAACACCGTTTTACCTGGTTCGTCGCGCTCATGCTCTTTGCCGTACAGGGGAGTTTCGGTCAGATCACTCCTCCAGGCTTCGCGGAAACCAATGCCTCTGGCTCCAACCAGATACAAGTCAGCAACACCGGTAACGATGTGCTCGATTTCTTTGGTTATCCCTTGAAAATTTCCGTTTGGGATGGCCACTCGCCAAGCCTCCATTGGGACTTTAACAATGGCGCCGTTACCGGTGAAAAGCAATTACAAACCTCTACCTACAGCGTTCCTGATCTTCCCTACGATCCAGATGTGGTTATCAACCGCAACGGGAGCGGTGAGTTTATCATTGTCTACCAATGGATGGGAAAGATTTGCTACGAAGCATGGGATTTTAACGGTGTCACCTGTAATCCTATCATCCCGCCCACGGTTGTCAGTTCCGGTCCCGCATTTGCCAACAGACCGGACATCGATCAGGCAGATGAAACCGCGGCCATGGTCTGGGAGCAGGACTTTAAGATCTATGGTCGGACCATTAATATGAGCACTTATGTTATGGGTCCCCAAGTGCAGTTTGGCACCTGTCTCAACGGCGAGAACCGTCAGGCCGATGTTGCGGTTTATGACAATGGCGTCGACCGGATTGCCAGCGTTGTATTCATCAACAAAGATGCTGGAATTTCCTCACTGATGTATCAACGCCATGACCTGACTGCTTTTGAAGGCGGAGGCCCTACCAACTGTTTCGCCCCCGAACTTCGGGTGCTCAAAACGCTTCCCTCCGGCTATTGGTCTGGTTTTCAAAAACCACGCATCGCAGCTACCCCCTACCATGTGACCTTCCCGCATGACTACCGCGATTGCCAGATTGTCGCCACCGAATTTTACCCAACCGGGCATACCAAAGTTGTAGGTTTTAACCATGACGAAGATGTTTGGGGACCAGAAAGCTTCAACCAGATGACCTATACCGATCCTCCATCGATAGATCTGCAAAACTGTGGCAACTTTATCCCAGTCGTAAGTTATGTCAATTGCCAGCGCATCATGGTGGAATGGTGGTACCATCCTACTGGTTGGGGACCTTGCCTACCGATTTTTGGTTACCACATCATTGGCCGGCAGTTGAACATGAGCGGGGTGCCGATCTACCCCAATTATTCCCAGATCAGTGTCAACAATGGCTTTGAATATGGTACGCCGTCAGTCAGCGGTCGCTTCCTTGCCGCTACCACTGCTTCGCAGTCGATCTTCTCGACCTATTCCGAAGCCTCACTTTTCGATATTTTCTACAAAACCAGTGATTGTACGATGCCGGGAATGAAGGGGAATATCAGCACCACTTTGGAGCCGTCAGAAATTGAAGTTTTCCCAAGCCCCTTCAGCAACCAACTGAATATCAAATTGGATGCCAAAGCGATCCCTACCTCCATTGACATCCTAAACGTCAAGGGACAGGTACTACAGCACTGGATGGACCTGGATGAGAACAGGCAGGAAATCAGTTGGAATACGGAAGACCTGCCCAGAGGAATGTACCTGGTGCGGATTCAATACAAGGATTGGAGTACGACCAAAAAGGTTATGAAACAGTAGCCGCCAAATTGTTAAGCGAAACCTCGATTGGTGAAGCTGAACGAACTGTTGAAAGCCCTGCTCTTCCGAGTAGGGCTTTTCCTTTAATGGCACTCAGACAACCTGATTTTTCCCGCCATAGATCAATTTTGGACCGGGGGTATCAGAACTGCGCCCCTTTCCCAATCAAGCCCCTTCCAACTCCCCCAAATAAGCTTGCATCAATTCCAGGTACAGCGCAACTTCTTCGGTCGTTTCGGTATGGTTTTCATGGAGGTGCTGCTGTGCTTTCATCGCTACAACTTTGGCCCGGACATTGGCCCGGAACAATTTATAGTAGGTGAACAGTTGCTTGTCAAATTCGGTGGCCATGACCTGTGGGATGAAAGGCGTGTAGGCATCCAGGAAGGCCTTGCCCAAGTCGGCCCTGCCGTAGGCGTCGAGGTCCATGCAGAAGAAGCCGATTTCATTGAGCAGATCGATTTGCCGGAAACCATCCTGGAACTCGATGCAATCGAAGATCACAGGGTCGTCATACAGGAATATATTTCCGGAATGTAAGTCTCCATGGCCATCCCGGACCATTTGCAGTGCTACCCGCTTTTCAAATTTGCGCTGATTCTGTTGGATGAAGGCGTTTGAAAAGGCTATCGATTGGTCAATGGTCTTCCGTGCCTCCGGTCCCAGTTCTTCCTGTACAAAGTCTGCGACCGATGCAATATCATTGAAGGTGGCGGCAAATTGCTGGGGATCAAAGGGGGTGTTGATGACAGTGGCTGTGAGGTGGAATTGGGCGATCTTTTCTGCGATCCGGATAACGTCCTTTGCCTCTACCTGGTTTTGTTCCAACAGAAGGTGCATTTGCCGGTGGCCGTCCATTCTTTTCATGACGACGGCATAGTCCCTGATTTCGAAACTTTCACCGTTCTGGGCATCTCCATCTTGCCGGACCCCACGGTCAAGCTGGTCCTGGTCACCTCCACTCTGCTGGCTACCCCCACTATTCTGATCATTTCCCACAAGAATCATAAAGCCATCCGCCCCTTCAATAACCGGAGCAACCCGCAGGTACATGGCCGGAGCGAGTCGACGGTTTAGAAAGAGTTCCCGTTCACAGTAGAATTTCCTTTGTTCGAGGGTCGAGAAATCCAGAAAGGAGAACTTCAAGTCCTTTTTTAGCTTGAAAGCGTGCGCATCGGTCAGCAACACCCATGAAATATGGGTTTCGATCACCTCCCGAACGATTTCTCCCTTCACTTTGATCTTCCGAACCGCTGCTGCATCCATATCACAATTTACAAAAGGCTATTATTTTTCGGAGGGACTCTTCTTCGTCCTCCGTATCTGTAGGTACGCTGAGAAATTCTCTTTCCAGTGGCTCAAAGGCATCCCGAATCTTCAAGTAAACCTGAAAATCTGCCTCGCTGTCCTTCCGTTTTTTGCTTACCCTGAGCTTGGTGGTTTCCTCATTGCAGACCGCCAGTATCCAGTAGATTTGATCGGTTAACCTTGCCGCCGCTTCCACAAACGAACCCCGGAGTTCCTGTTGATAGTAAGTTGCATCGAGGATCACATTTGATCCTTTTTCCAGAAAAGCAAGCATTCGGCGTTTCATTTCCTTATAAACGGCATGCTTGTCACTGGTCTGGTACTTTTGCTGCAGGTCCATTTCTTTCCGGACAATGTCACTGCTGATATGAGGCACGCCAATTGCCATAGCAAGTTTCTTGGCCAGATAAGTCTTGCCAGAGCCGGGCAACCCCGAGAAGAATATAACCTTGGGCTTTTCCACAGGGTAAATATCGGAGGTTCTGGCTGGGGAGCCAAGGGGTTGTTTGAATATAGCGGACTTCAAAAGTTAATTCTGAAATCCAACTATTTGCTAAATAATCTGTATATTGTTGTATAGAGCCAATCTCTCAGACTTAAAAAAGCTATGGAAACCGACCAAGTAAAACAACATTCCGAAGGGCAAAAAGAAGTAACCCGAGAGGGTGGTTTGGGAGACAGTGGTTTTTCCTCGACTCCGGGAACCCAATCTCAGCCCCAACCAACCTTAAATCTCACTGCTGAACCCCTTCAGCTCATGCGCAGCCAGGATGAGCCAGAAAATCAGGCACAAATGGCCTCTTCTGAAAGTAGTTCAGGTTCATCAGAAAAAGAGAGTACCCGCGGTGAAGGCACCCGGAACAACGGAGGAACACTCCAGTTGCAAGATTCTGATGATGAAAGTGGCGCTCCTGCTCCCGCGCGTCGGGGCAGGTTGAGAAGCGGCCCTACCTATACCCCCAATGGGACCATCGCAGCTCGAGCCAGTGGTGGAATGAAAACCGCAACTTTCAGAATGGCGGCAGAATTTGACCATGATCCGGCCAGTGGCATCTACGCATCCTGCTGTGAAGTCAGACAATATATCAAGTGGTCAGCGGGTGAAACTTCTCCCAACCACGCTGGCTTCAGACCTGCCAGTGGCTTTAGCCCGGATACCTGGTATGAGGACCGGGATGGATCTGACAAGCGTTACGGGCACAGAAGTGGTGCCCAATCCGACCCCCAAAGCTTTGACCAATACCTGGATTCATCCGGTACCCGGGACCAAGCCAATGGAACCCGTTACGTAGGAAGCGATTCACCTCGTGGAAACAATTCGCGTACTGGCCTCTGGTACTTCCGGATGGATGTAATTGATGTTTGCAATGGAAACCGGGTACTCGGATCCGATCATGTCACTGTCGATTGGTAAGCTCGATTTAATCTCACTGTTTTGGTACAAAGAGAATATTGGTTTCTTTTGTTCCTAATTGGATCTGTCATGACAGGGTCCGTCCTGAGTTGTAATTCCAAACGGCATGAATCATCTATGACCTCTTCCTCAATTTCCCTTAAAATCTTTGCCAACTCCCAGAACCACGATTTGGAATGGACCAACCATGGCAAGGAAACCGTTCGGATATGGCAATTGAATAACTCCTGGGGTTGGTATTCAATTTCAGTGGAAGCCATCGCTGATGAATCCTATTTTCTCCGTTTGGAAGACCGGGAATGGACCCGCAATGGTCCCGGATTTATCGTAATTACCCCCGGTCAGACATATACCGCCCCTTTTCCGGAAACCACTGTTTGGCAATGGGAAAAAGCCCCCTCCCCTGACCACGAATGGAAGGGGTGGAAAGTGGTATGGGAGGCTAAGGAAAGTCCGGAAAGAGATTCACTTGGGATTTCTACTGACCGGCTGACGACCGAATTAATGGAAGTAAACGACCTGTTCAGGGGCATTCTTCCCAAACCCTAAATTATCAGCGGTAATGGATCTCAAAGCCCTTTATCCAGAAGTTCGAGAATGGTGCCAAAAGATACTCCCCCAGGATTGGGGTGAATATGGTGAATTCGTCAGCCCCTTCCTGGAAGACCGTCAAGAAATCGGACTTGCCCTCGCGGCTTGTTGGGCGGTAGAAGGCCTCCCCCGGGATGCAGTGCCAGTGGCTGCTGCCATCGCTTATGCAGGAGCTGGTTTCGAGATCATGGACGATTTGGCCGACCATCGGGAAGGTGCTCCCAAAGAGACATCTCGCGAGCGTGCCAGATATTGGAACATGGCTCTGGCAGCCCACCTTTCCTCTTTGGATTTGTTGCGCCAGAGTGGATTGCCTGATTTGGTCAGGAACAGAGTCTTCAATGCTTTCTTTGAATCGTATTTCCCCATCATCCGGGGACACGACCTCGACATCAAGGGAAGGTTCACTCAATTGGAAGATTATTGGAAGGTTTTGGAGTGGAAGACCGCCATGGTTTTTGGGACTGCAGCGGCTTGCGGGACTCTTGTGGGAACCGATCAAGGAGCCTGGGTTCAGGCTGCGGGGATTTTCGGACATCATTTCGGAATGTGTATTCATATCCAAAAGAATCTCAAAGATGTTTTCTCCACTTCTGTACGGACGAATCCCAGTCGCAATGAACTCGCACTTCCATTGTTGTACAGCCTTAAATTGAACCACCCCAACCGGATAAAATTAAATGACCTCATCGAGCAGAATGCCTTGGAAGAGAACCGTGAGCAGGTTATAGCATACCTGAGGGAAATGGGGGCAGATCAATTTCTGAATGTTGCCGCGGAAAAGGAACGGGCAAAAGCGTTGGAGGCACTCGCTAAATTGCCGGACACCCAAGGACGAAAAGCGCTGGAAGCATACATGACAGAAATGTTGGCTCCATTCACTTCAGCGTCTTAAACCGTACTATATCCTTTACCGCCTCCCTGTTTTCGGGGTTGAGTGTTTTCAAAAATTTGAGCACCCCCGGGTCCCCTTTCGCGCGGTAGGCAATCAATTCGTAGCTCATTTCCCGGAGGAAGGACTCCAAATCGTTTCTTTTAACATACTCCTTGAGGATTACGGTTAAAAACACTTTGCTATTGGCATCGTTCACATCCTCCTGAAGAACTTTCCTGATCTCCCGCTTTTTGTCGGTCAGGTCCGGAATATTGCCCAGATATTGGTCGAGGCAATGGCGGGCTTTTTGGTCACCCTTCTTCCACCCTGTGTGCAGGGTTGTCTGGCCACGGTCGAGGTCTTTGATTTTTTCCCGGTAAACCCTCGCGGCCAACAGATACTTTTTCTGACGGAGGTAGTCATTTGCTGCCGCCTCGTAGGCTTTCTGACTCTCTTCTTCTTTGCCCAGTTGTTGATACAGATCCCCGACATACTCCATTTTACCCACTCTCTTATAGAGTTCAATGGCCTTTTCATACATTTTGCCCTTTTCATAACAGTTGGCCGCTTCTGCCTGATTGTTGCATTTCCCTTCATAAATGACAGCCGCCTCCTGGTACATTTTGCCTTCCTTCAGGGCCCCTGCCGCACTCTGAGGGTCCTTGAGTAGCTTCAAATAGACGAAAGCGGCCTTTTCATACTCCCGTTTCTTCTGGAAATCAGCCGCCATCTTGCGGTACTTCTGACTGAGTTGATTGTAAGAACTGTTCATAACCCCACTTCCTGAACCGTATCCACGCTCGTCCTCAAGGTTCAGGTGCCACCAACGTTTGCCAAAGCGGTAGGCACTTTTTCCATGACCTCTTCCTGTCCCCTGGTCGTCCAGTGGAATTGCATAATAAAGGGCTTCATCTGGCTTCTTGTCCAATAAATCCAGTAGTTTGTCCAGTTCTTTGCGGTTTCGATCTGCCAGGTCTTCATAGTCATTCAGCACTTGTTCCTCCACGCTCCCTCCGGGTTTTTTGTAGCGTCCAAGCCGGGAAAAGAGCTTTTTTGCCCAGCCCCTTAACTCCTTGTTTTGACCGGTTTTACTTTTGGATTTCACTTTCGATTTGAGGAACAGATTTTCATATAGAAACAGCCTGATCTGCTCTATCGGGGAAAGGGCTTTGTCTTCCTTGACTTCCTTGGGTGGCAATGCTTTCTTACCCATCTTCTCCATCAGTTCCTCTGGTGGTAAAGGAATTACCTGAAAACTTTGAATGGTGTCGGGGAAATTTTCTCCGGCTGAAGGAGTGCGAACCTGCGTCTTGTCTTTCTCCGGCAATTCGATCAGATCGGCAATCCGGAAGCTTGCATCCAATTCTGCTAAACCCACCTCGGGATGAAAACAGTAGGCTCCGGTGGGAAATAGCCGTTCCCGGTCCCTGGGGGTTAAATCAGGGCTGATGCGTGTCCCGGCGGGGATAAATAAATTGGGAAATACCTCTTGAAACAATTCGTATTTACCAACTTCCTCTTTGGTAAGGACCTTTTCTACAATTACCAGACAAGCCCAGATTGAGTTCGGGGTCGTACCGGGAACAGGGAGCAGCCTGACCTCATCCGCTTTGAAGCCCAAGCCTTGCAGGGCCATGATCCATTGGGAGGGCGATGTCTCCCGGATGAGGAATCCCCGTAATGGAAATTCGCTCTGGGATGATATATGGAATTGCAGCTTCATAGGATGCCTTGAATCATTGGGGTGATGTGTTTTAAGTAAAATGCTTCGGGGTTTACAATTGACAATTCATTGAAGTAATCCTCTTCGAGAACCATCTCACTGTCTACCCCGATCTCATTTAACTTCCGTTGGGCTTCATGCAGTTCACTAGACGATAGGCTCTTCGGAATCAGAAATGGTACCGACTCCACCAGGTTCTTGGCCTCCTGCACACCTATTGCCCCTATTTCTGTGATCGCTCGGATGGTTTCCAGCTTCTTTTTCCCAATGGAATTGACCATTATCCAGTAAATCTGCTGTTTGTAATAATGTAGGTGCCCGGTGAATTCCTCATCCGTGCCCAGGCCAATGGGATAATCTAAGGTGGTTGGAATGAAGAGCTGGGACAAATCGGGGTTCCTCGGGTGGATGGACAGCATACCCGGAACCTTCATTTGGACAACAGTACCTTTGTCGAATTGATATTGGTTTTCTCCGACATTGCTGGCGGATTCCAGCAATGGGATACCATGGTTGGGACGCCATTTGATCTGGCCTTGTTGGTTGAAGACAAGTTGGTGTTTGTTGACAACCAATCTCTTTTCGGCATTGATATGAACTCCTTTCAAGCTGACCAGGATACTCTTTGAAAACTGATTTGGGTAAATGTCGATGGCCGATTGGTCCTTGTCCTTGAAAAAAACATGAAAGTCCATAGCCTCATCTTCCAGGCCGGTCTCCCAATCGAGGGACCAAAGAGGCCCATATTTATCGTATCGGAAAATAAAACGGTCCTTTTCAAAGATTACTTCCGGGACTGAACCGGGTTTGTGTTCTGCGAACTCCACATGGATGGAATTGCCGGAATTAATATCCAGCAGGTAGATGGTTGGCTTTGAGATGCGCCATAAGAGTAGCAATAGCTTTGCGGTCCCTGTAATACCCATTTGAAAGACATCGGCCTGCACCGGTAAATCGTCATGTACGACCTCCCAACTGAAGTAATACATTAATTTGCTCCCCGGAATAATTCGCCTTTTCAGCAGACAGTTTTTAATCAACAAATATGCCTCTTCTTCATTCAGCTTAACAATCCCCTTGTGATTTCCAGGCTCATCCAGGAGGATAGGGTATTGGGAAAAAGTCAATTCTAAAGCTGGCTGGGCGGCTGTTCTTTTCTGCTCCCACAGCTTCCGAAAAGGGAGTTGCAGGCGCTGCAGGTGCTTACGGCTTCGGTTCGTATTTCGGAAAACATCGATGCCCCCTTGCTGGTCACAGAGCAGCCAATAGTTGATGCCTGCGGAAAATTCCTGTGTGGTCTGCATCATGGCCGCATGCTTGACCGTGGTCGGTTCGGTCAGCAGAAACACCTCGGTCTGTGCATTGGGAGGGTTCTCTTCAAAATACTGCCGCAGGCCGGGGCTGGCGTCCAGACTTGAGTCGACGAGTTGGACGGCGGTGACGATTCCCTTCACATGCTCGTGCGCGATGGGAATCAATTCTTGACCAACCGCAAATACCCGGCAAGCCATTTTTGATTTCGGATGGTGAGCGATGGCCAGCATGGAGGCAAAGGCCAGTATCTTGGGTACCCCCCAGTTTTTGAGGGTGATGTCAATCAGGATATCGCGTTGCTTGTCGGCCGTGGCAGGGGGCGATTCGCGGCTCAGGTAGAGTGCTTCGGAATTGGCTAGGCGTGATAGAAAGACGATGTCCTCCTGGGCGTATTCGGAGATCAACAGTCGGCTGATGTCCCCTTTGTTCGTGATGTCGGAAACTCCTCCAAAGGGCCTGCCGCTGGGTGTATGGCTGTGAAAGGGTATGGTGAAGCCCGACCACAAATGTCGGACCAGGCTCCCAATCTGAAAGGTCTGGGCCTGGTCGACCAGGCGCTCCACCAGGTCTTCATCTGGTTCACTGGGTAGCTGTGGTTCCTCGACTACTGGTAATTCAATCTCCTCCGGCAATTCGGGAAGGCCCAGCATGGCGGCCAGAATGCTCTTTGTGGTGGGGAATTTCTCCGCCAGCATCTGAAGCGGACGGAAGTCGGCGTAGAAATAATCGGAATCGACCTTCGTGACGGCGATGAAATCTTCGCTTTCCTTTTTTTCTTTGAATCTCGGATAAATCTTCTTTCGGGCCTGCTTTGCACCTATCCGGCGGTGCGAATTGAGAAAAATTCCCCGAAGCAGGTTCTCCTTCATCTTCCCAATCTTGTACTCCGTAGGTACTTTGGCCAGGCGGTTCAGGAATCCTATCGAGGAATTGAGGATTACTTTATCGGTACTTTTATCGTACCGCGTCAGAAGTTCCTTGATTTCTTTCAGTAAACCACCACCGTCCTCGCTGAGGGCAGCCAAAGCCATAAGCACGGTTCCAAACCTGGGCAAGCCCTGGTAGGACAAAGCATAGAGGGTATTCTCTACCAAACCCCGGTAGGCAATCGTACTCCCGTATGGAATTGCGATCACCTCACCATCTTCGGCGAACTCCCAGAAATAATGGGTATGGGGTTGGAAGTAGGATTTCATTTATTCTGAAGAGTTGTCTTTGTCTTTCTGAAACTGCTGAGCGTCAAGGGGCGAAACTGCTCGGGAGCAATGGAAAGGTAGCTTCCGGTTTGGGTCCAGAAGATCAGATTGGAGGGATTGGGATCGAGTTTTTCACGGAGGATTTCGGAGAGAAATGACAAGGCTAAGTGGTACCCCAATGGAAAGAACATGGTCTTCGTTTGCCAATAGGCAGTTCCCGGCAAGGGTAACAAGGGCTCCCCGATGAGCAGGGCATTTTCGTCCCCAACCAGAGTCCATCGCAGGTTTTGCAAGCGGACTTCAGCACAACTTTCGAGGAACAGCCCGAGCGTTGCCAGGCCGACCTGCATGGCCACTGCCGACCGTTCTACCTCTTCCTGTTTAAGTTGGATGCCGATCCCTTCCGCTACCCCAAAATAATTGTGGTTGAACTGGGCCACTTGTACCGGCAAGGCTTTCTGGATCGGGGTCCAGAGGAGCTGGGGAATTCTTCCTTTGGGGAGCAAACTGCGGAGGGGAAATAATTTCTCTTCCTTCCCGTAGAAAATCTCTTCGTTTGGGATGCACTGGACTTCAGGTCTGGCCAATTGATGCGCATCAAATCCCTTCACCCAGATCCACTCCCCTTCCCGGGCCAGCTTCAGGTCCTCCCACTTGCGAATGGGTGCCAGAAAACCTTCTTCTTCCCTCCGCACCCTGAGCAAATAAATCAAATTGTTTGCAGCATCTTTTTCCATAATCCTTCGATTTCCTGGGTCAGATGTTCCCGGTGGGCGGTGTCTTTCACCCAACTGCTGCGGGATTGTAAATAGCGGAGTTTATCCTTAATGATATTTTGCTCCTCAAAGCTCAAACCGCCCGCGTCCCACTTTTTCTTCAATCCGGCGATCTCTTTCATTACCTCCTCGGCATTGGGGATTTTGTTAAACCTCGCTTGGGGATGCTGTTGCTCCGACTCATCCTCTTCGATCAGGTTGTCGATGATGCCGGCCAGGATTTCGATCTGTTCTTCGGTGTCCCATATATACTTCAGGACCCAGAGATCAGATTTGACGGCCACTTTCCTTCCACAAATCAAGGCACTCGCCGAGATCAGGTTCTGAATCTTCACGGCCCGGCGGTCGGAAACTTTGATTCCGGTATTCCGCAGGTTGTGAACCAGGTCCACATAGGGCTTCCGGATAGGATTGAGATCAACTTCTCGTGCTTCATTTTGCAAATCGGTGATTTCGGAGGGCAGAATACTGGGTGCTTCATTGCCTTTGCCCTGCTCGATGCTTCTCCCTGCCAGCAACACTTCTTCCAGGAGATCGGGTTCTACATAGTCGCAGCGCACCCGGATCAAAAACCGGTCCAGCAAGGCATTCAGGGACTCTTCTTCCGGCAGTGCATTGCTCGCTCCCACAAACATGAGGGCTGGTATTCTGCGTAACTCTCTTCCCCGGCGGAATATCTTCTCGTTCAAGGCCATGAGCAGGCTGTTCAGAATCGCGCTGTTTGCGTTGAAGATTTCATCCAGAAATACCATGGAGGCCTCAGGTAGCATTCCCTCGGTATTGGTTTTCAGCTCCCCATCCTTCAGTTTCCGGATGTCAAAGGGTCCAAATATCTCATTGGGCTCGGTAAATCGGGTCAGCAGGTATTCGAAGTTCTTGCCCTCCTTCACGCATTCGGACAGGCTTCGTACGATGGCACTTTTTGCTGTACCAGGAGGGCCTAAAAGAAAGGCATTTTCCCGCGCCAACAGGCAAATGCCCAGGAGATCAATGATCTCGTCCTTTCCCACGAAGAGGGATTTGAGATGCGCCAGTACACTGTTAAGTTTTTCGATATTCGTCATGGGATTGATAAAGGTTTGAATTCAGGCCAATACTGTTCGCCATGCATGCCAATTGCAGCCTGGATGCCGCGGTTCAACTGAGGTATGGCGGCCAATTCTGTATTTTTGAATTTGATGATTCGGTTGATGTAGAGTTGGTAGAGACATTGATTGTCCAGAAGGTCTTCCAATGCGGACGCTTTTGGGTTGGGCACATTCGTTTTAAGGGAGGACTTGCCCTCTATTGAATGTTGAGATTGATTGGTCTCATTCGGGTGTGAGATCTCAATTCCCGAATAATGCCAGCGCTCCAGTACTGCTTCCAATCGAACAATCAGGGGATCATTTTGGTCGATCTGCCGGAGATTGGCGACTATTCCAGGCAAAAACCGCAGGCAGAGATCGGCTGAAAGCACTGCGGAAGCTGTGCGTTCCAAATTCTCTTTGGGAAGCAGATCTCCTAAAACCGTTTCGGCATCTTGCCGGTAAAGGAGTAACTGAGCCGCGACATAAATCATTTCGGCTCCCCATAGTGCGGCTTCGGCATGGTACGGCGGTGGTTGAAAGGGATAGTTCAGGCATTCCCGTTGGTACTCTTTTTCCAGGAATGCGCTGGTCCTACTGCGTTCCTCCGGGGAGATGGTAAAGACATTGTCGTACAAGACGACCTCTCCGTTTCGACGGAGAAGTTGGATCATGTCAAAAAAGTACCTTGCTGCCATATAGGTTTGCCTTTGGGGGGCTATGCTTGACTTTCCTACAATAACAGCAAAATTAACAAAATTGCAGAAGCCTGGAAACTGCTATTTTACCAGCATCAGTCAGGCATTACTCTATTTTCACGCCAATAAGAACAGTTTTATTCAAATGGATCGGCAGTGTCCGGAATCGCATAATCGAATCACACTATATTCGCCAATTCCAGCTCTGTGAAAAGCCTGCTTTTCGTCACAAATCGCATTCCGTAAGGAATTTCCAATGAGAAACTCGCGCCACGCCCTTCAGTGACGTCAATGGTCAAGTGGGTATGCTTCCAATACTCAAACTGGTCGGCGGACATGTAAAACGGGCAATTGGAAATGTGCCCCAGAAGTACATCGGAGGGACCAATTTGCAATTCGCCTAAGGGGAAACACATTGGGCTTGATCCGTCACAACACCCTCCACTCTGGTGAAACATCAGGGGACCATGTTCACTTTCTATTTTCGATACCAAAGCTTGAGCACGATGGGTAATAGCGACTCTTGAATAGGAGGTCATAGGCTTAGAATAAAATAAAAAAACGGAGCGGCCCGGGCAAATGCCGGGCCGCTCTCTGAATGATAGATTGATTAGAAAAAACCCAGTTTTTTCTTGTCATATGACACAAGCATGTTCTTGTTCTGCCGGTAGTGGTTGAGCATCATCAGGTGCGTCTCACGACCAAACCCAGACTTCTTGTACCCACCGAAAGGTGCATGTGCGGGGTAGGCATGGTAACAATTCACCCATACGCGGCCTGCCTCAATGGCACGGGGAACGATGTATGCTTCATGGGTATCTCTGGTCCATACACCAGCTCCCAATCCATAAAGGGTGTCGTTTGCTATTTCGATTGCTTCTTCAACCGTTTTGAAGGTGGTAACGGAACAGACTGGACCAAAGATCTCCTCTTGGAAGACACGCATTTTATTGTGTCCTTCCAACAGGGTTGGCTGGATGTAGTAACCGCCTTCAAGTCCTGAATTCAGGGCCACAGCCTCTCCACCGGTGAGAACTTTTGCTCCCTCCTGCTTTCCGATATCGATATAGTTTAGAATCTTTTCGAATTGATCATTTGAAGCTTGCGCCCCCATCATTGTGTTTTTATCCAGCGGGTCCCCCATCTTGATCGCTTCTACCCGGGCAATGACTTTCTCCATAAAAGCATCGTAAATGCTTTCTTGTACCAGCATCCGGGAAGGACATGTGCAAACTTCCCCTTGGTTGAGGGCAAACATCGCAGCACCTTCGAGGCATTTGTCCAGAAATTCATCGTCTGCATCCATGACGGAAGCGAAGAATACGTTGGGAGACTTCCCTCCCAATTCCATGGTTACGGGGTTGAGGTTTTCGGAAGCGTACTGCATGATCAAACGCCCGGTGGTTGTTTCACCTGTAAAGGCTACTTTATCGACACGTCCTGACTGCGCAAGGGGCTTACCTGCTTCAATTCCGAATCCATTGACAACGTTTACCACGCCTGCGGGGAGCAGGTCTCCAACCAATTCCATCAGAACCAGGATAGAAACCGGTGTTTGCTCAGCTGGCTTGATAATGGTACAGTTACCTGCAGCAAGTGCGGGTGCCATCTTCCAGGTCGCCATCAGCAAGGGGAAATTCCAAGGAATTATCTGAGCGACCACACCAAGCGGCTCTTTGATGTTTACAGAAACGGTGGTGGAATCAAGTTCGGCGATACTTCCTTCTTCTGCGCGGATGACCCCGGCAAAATACCGGAAGTGGTCAACGACCAGCGCGAGGTCGGCATTGATTGTTTCGCGAATGGGCTTACCATTGTCAATGGTTTCAACCGCGGCAAGATACTCCAGGTTCTCTTCGATGCGGTCAGCGATGCGAAGCAGGATATTGCTTCGCTGAGTTGCCGAGGTTTTTGACCATTCTACAAAAGCCTCACGTGCTACGTCTATGGCTTTCTCGATGTCTGCTGATTTACTACGGGCAACACGAGAGAAAACTTTGCCATCTACCGGAGAGATAACATCGAAATAGGTGTTGTCGGCTGGGGGGACAAATTTGCCTCCGATATAATTTTCGTACTGCGACTTTATTTCTGGTCTGCTGACCAGGGTGGTGGGTTGAATTTGTGCTGTTGTTTCCATGTTTTTATCTTTTTTGTGAAGGTATTACGTTGTCTTTTGACTGTTCTTCACAATTGTCTCATTCAATAGCACAATAATCTCATTATTGATTTATATTGTTTTCAGGCTGTTCTCCAGTCTCATTGTTCAGAATTGCGTCGCCTATGCTCACGGGTATCAATCTAAAAGAGAAGCATAAAATATTTAGCACTCCCAAAAGGGAGGTTGAGCACCGGACTGCCCATTCCGCCGACCATGCTGTCCTCAACGTTTACGAAACCCAGCGCACCGCATATCAGTTCGACCTTGTTTTTGATCATCCCGTGGTGGTGAGTATGATTCAGGGCAAAAAGCAGATGCATCTCCACAGCCGAGACCCCTTTGATTTTTTTCCGGGACAAACGGTTGTCATGCCAGCCTCAGAATTGATGTCTATTGATTTTCCCGAAGCCTCCCTGGACCATCCTACCCAGTGCATGGCCCTTGAAATCAGTCCTGGTTTCGTGAATGGAACCTTGATGTGGTTGAATGAGAACTTTCCACGGATCGATGACCAGACGTGGAACTGGACAAAAGATAGTTTTCACCTCCTCCACAATGCTACAATTCAGCAGGACCTCAACCGGCTGGTTCGGGTGATGGTAGAATCCGACCTGCGAAAAGACCTGCGGGCCACCAATACAACGCGTGAATTAATTGCCTCCTTGTTGCAAACCCAGGCCCGAAGCCTCTTGCTCGCAAATGCCAGCCAATTAAGCACCCGCAATCGCCTTGCTCATGTCATCCAATATATCAGGGAGAATATTCACCGGAAATTGGATATCCAGGATCTCGCCAATCAGGCTTGCTTATCGCGGGCCCAATTTTTCCGTAGCTTCCGGCGTGAACTGGGCGAAACCCCGGTTAATTTTATCAACCGTGAACGGATTCGGATTGCCAAACGAGCATTGGTCTCCCAAGGCAAGTCGATCAGCCATACGGCTTTTGATTGCGGTTTTAGCAGTGAAAACTACTTCGTTCGGGTATTTAAGAAAATGGAAGGCAGTACCCCCGGTTTATGGCGGCAACGGGCTTTGCAGGGGAAAGCGGAATGATGCTGCCACTGAAATGAATATTTCACTTACCAAGTTATTCCCTGTAAAACCGTAACAATGAAAAAGTGTTGGGTAAATCGGTCTTGACTGCGGCTTATCAGGCCAATTCGAGAACACTGATTGTGAATTTTTATGGCTCTGGCCGGGATGGCATTCCAGTGCTTGGGTTATACTGTTTGGTAAACTAATTCACCTTCCTACTTGCAAAAGTGGTTTTTAATTGTGCTTAATATCGGTTACACTTAATAAATAATTGATTTGATTATCTGTTCATTTTACTCAACTACGTTAATATTGTCCTCTTTAGAAGAAGAAAAACTGCTAACAGAACCGAGGAATGGAATTTTAATAACATAGATGGTTGTAAAAACGTTTTTTTTAAGGACCTGATGAGCATTTTCCTGAGAAAGGTTTTCCCAAATACGTGATACTAACAATCAAAGAGTCAATTTCGAAAGACTCTGGATCGTTTTGTGTGTATGAAAATGTATACATCAGGTATGCAATCCATATTCGTTTGGATGAGAAAATATTTCAGATAACCCATAAATTGATGGATAAGGATATAACAGTACTGAAAACAAAAGCTCATGAGCTCCTTGAACGACGCAGGAATGTCGTAGCCAATGGAGTCGGAGTATTTAACACTGCTACCGTTAAGGAAGCAAAAGGAGCCATCATCACCGACGAAGATGGTAATGAGTTCATCGACTTTGCCGGCGGGATCGGAGTTGTCAATGCCGGTCATTGCCCGGAACCTGTGGTTTTGGCCATCCAGCAACAGGCTGCTAAATACATCCATACCAGTTTCAATGTAGTGACCTATGAACCCTATATTGAACTTTGCGAAAAGCTAACTGAGATATTGCCACATGGTCCAAAAACCAAGGTGATGCTGGTCAGCACTGGTGCAGAAGCAGTGGAAAATGCAGTCAAAATAGCCCGTCAGGCAACTGGCAGGCAAGCCATTTTATGTTATACGGGGGCATTTCATGGTCGATCTCTGATGGCAATGACGCTTACAAGCAAGATTGCTTATAAAAGAGGATGCGGCCCTTTTGCTCCGGAAGTTTACCGTCTTCCCTTCCCAAACTTCTTTCGCTATGGCATGGGCCAGGGGATAGATAATTTTGTGGATTGGGAGTTGAAGCGGCTCAATGAAAGTGGATACAATGTGGTGGACCCAGAAAACCTTGCCGCGATTATCATAGAGCCGATCCAGGGTGAAGGAGGGTTCAATCCGGTGCCGCAACGCTATCTGGAAGGCTTACGCGAATTCTGTGATAAGCATGGCATCATTCTCATTATGGATGAAGTCCAGAGCGGATTTGGCCGTACCGGACATTGGGCAAGTTGGCAACATTATGGGGTTCAACCTGATATCAGTACTTATGCGAAATCCATGGGTTCGGGTATGCCAATCGCGGCTGTGATGGGCAGGGCGGAAATCATGGATGCAGCCAAGCCAGGCACCATTGGCGGAACTTACATCGGCAACCCACTGAGTTGCGTGGCCGCTCTGGCAACCATTCAATTCATGAAGGACATCAACCTGAATGCACGCGCCCATGAAATCGGAGATGTCATCCATACCCGGTTCACCAAATTGAAGCATGCCTTTCCTGAGGTCGGAGATGTCCGGGGACTGGGAGCCATGCGCGGAATAGAGTTTATCAAGGATGGAAATCCTCGGCTGGCGAATAAGTCTCTGTGCGATGCCATTGTTAAAGGCTGCATTGAACGTGGCTTGATATTGCTGAGTGCCGGAACATTTAAAAATGTGATTCGTATCCTTTGCCCGCTGGTCATCACGGATGATCAATTGAAGCAAGGGTTGGATATACTTGAAGAAGAGATTGAGAAAGCGATTAAAGAAAATAAATGAAACCATTTGCAATAGCAGGAATACAGATGAAAGTCTCGGCCGTCGTTCCCAATGTGGAGATGATGAAGCTGAAGCTTGCGATCACGATGAACCTTTATCCTTGGGTGGAAATGGTTGTATTCAGTGAGTTGTGTGCTTACGGGCCACTGACCCACACCGCCCAGGAAATACCCTGCCACTTTGAACACGAGATGCAGGCCGCGGCAAAGAGACATAAAGTCTGGCTGTTACCGGGTTCTATCTTCGAGAAAAGCGAAGGAAAAATCTACAATACCGCTTGTGTGATCAATCCACAAGGTGAAATTGTGACCCGCTACCGGAAGATGTTTCCTTTTTACCCTTATGAAGTTGGAGTGACCCCGGGAACCGATTTCTGCACCTTCGATGTTCCCGGCGTTTGTCGCTTTGGCGTATCGATATGTTACGACATGTGGTTCCCGGAGACGATCAGAACCCTGGCCGTGATGGGTGCCGAGGTGATCCTTCACCCCACGATGACCGGTACCATTGACCGTGAAATAGAACTTTCCATCGCCAGGGCAATGGCTACCGTCAATCAGTGCTATTTCTTTGATGTAAACGGATTGGACACCGGTGGCAGTGGTCGTTCTATTGTTTGCGGTCCGGATGGCAGGGTCTTGCATCAAAGTGGAGAAACGGAGGAAATCTTCCCCATTGAACTCAATATTGAACGCGCCAACCGAAGCCGCGAGCTTGGGGTTTTACGCCTCGGGCAGCCTTTGAAGAGTTTCAGGGACCACATCGGAGATTTTCACATTTATCAAAAAGGCGCAAAACTCCCCTACCTGGAATCACTTGGCCCCCTCATTAAGCCAACCAGAGTGGACACGCTTGCAGAACTGAAAATCCAGGAAGATACACTTGGGCATGTCTCCGGCCCGATCGCTTATAAGGGTGAAGATATTCAATAAAAAAAGTCATGGGATCAATGCCAGGAAAAAACAGAAAGGAAACCAAACTGAAGAATTACGTTAGCTGGTTCGAGATACCTGCCGTGAATTTCCAGCAGGCAGTGGCCTTTTACAACCACATCTACGGAATCGAAATGGAGACCTTTACCAATAAGGAGTACACGATGGCCATTTTCCCTTCTGATGGAGGAATAGGTGGAGCCGTGGTTTCAGGGCCGGGTTCCATTCCGAATGAAAACGGTGCCCTGGTCTATCTTAATGCTGGCAATGATCTGAACCATGTTCTATCTAAAGTCGAAGAAGCCGGAGGCCGTATTGTTATGCCGAAAACAGCTATCAATGCGGACGTTGGCTTCTTTGCAATTTTTATCGATTCCGAAGGCAATAAGCTCGCCTTACATTCTAAAAAATAATTTGTGCAAAAACAGAAATCGCCTACCGTCCCCTATTATAACATTGGTCAGCTCCGGGTTGATCACTGGAATGAACTGAAAATCCAAACATCAGAGCTCGCTCGCTGTCCCAAAGGGTCGGAGAGCGAAAAAAGCTGCATCAAAGTAGCCAAAGATCTGATCAAGGAGCTTGAGGGGGTAGAGCGATACTTTGCCTTTCCAGGTCTGTCCCGTCTTGAAAAGCTCACGGTCCACCTTGCCCGCCAGGAACATACTGCTTTGGCCAATCACGTCGCAGATATGACCCGGCAATTGGTGAGCGAAAGCTACAGAAGTCACCCTGATTTTCTGAATTCGGAAGATCCTGGCATGGATTCTAGCGAAGAGAAAGGGCAAACTGATGGGGTTCGGAGGAATTACTTTGAAGTTCTTTTTGTGGAAAGCATGCCCCTGAACAATGAGCAGGACCTCCATCAAAAAATTGCAGAGTTCAGAGACCCAGCCGACAAATTCACTTATGGCGTAGTGGTCCAGCATTCCTTTCAGGATGCGCTCATAACTTTGTTGTTCAATTTCAATATCCAGGCTGTTGTCATTCGGTATGCACCTCCCTTCCAGGCAAAAGGAATTACGCCGCTCATTGAGCCCTACATTCAAAAGGCCTTGCAAATCCAGTGGTCTTCGAATTCAGATACGGATCTGGGACCTATTTTGGGGAAGTTAGCCAAGCAGTTCAGGCCCGAATTGGATACCTATTATGTGACGGAAACCGCGCTCTCGAATCTGAAAGACAGTACGATCAAAGCATTCCGGCGTATTTTTTACCGGAAAGAAGACCTGCTTGAAATTCACCTCACCCTGATGCAGGGAATTAGGGAGCGTTACAATACGCCCTTCTTTTCGGCATTGAAGGAATACAGCCAGAAGCCTACCGGGGTGTTTCATGCGATGCCGATTTCCCGAGGCAACTCGGTATTCAAATCCAGGTGGATCACCGACTTCGGAGAATTCTATGGTCGGAATCTCTTCCTGGCCGAGACTTCGGCAACAACAGGAGGGCTCGATTCTCTCTTGCAGCCCAAAGGACCACTCAAGAAAGCCCAGGAGATGGTCAGTGACACCTACGGCTCCATGCGGACCTTTTTTGTAACCAATGGTACCTCAACGGCCAACAAAATTGTTATGCAGGCTTTGGTACAGCCGGGGGATGTGGTGCTGGTCGACAGAGATTGTCACAAATCTCACCATTATGGCCTGGTCCTTTCCGGAGCCCTGCCGGTTTACCTGGACTCCTACCCTATTGAGAAATATTCCATGTACGGGGCGGTCCCACTTGAGCATATCAAAGAGAAGCTTCTCATGCTTAAATCAGCCGGACGGCTGGATAAAGTGAAAATGCTCCTGCTGACCAACTGCACCTTTGATGGGCTGGTCTACAATGTGGAACGCGTCATGGAGGAAGTCCTGGCCATCAAACCCGATATGATCTTTCTTTGGGATGAGGCCTGGTTTGCATTTGCTGCCTTTACCTTCACCTTCAAGCAGCGAACCGGCATGTATACGGCACGCAAGCTTGCGGGGAAATATAAAAGTAGCGAGTACCGGGAGAAATACAGGCAGCACCTGAAAGGCCTGAAGAAAGGTGAGTACCCTTCACTTCCTGATCCTGATCAGGTCAGGATCAGAGTGTATTCTACCCAAAGTACCCACAAGACTCTGAGTAGTTTCAGGCAGGGATCAATGATTCATATTTGGGACGAAGATTTTCGTAAGAAAATCCAAAATAGCTTCCTGGAGGCCTATTTCACCCATACCTCAACATCTCCCAATTATCAAATCCTTGCTTCCCTGGATGTTGGCAGGCGGCAGGTGCAGTTTGAAGGTTATGAATTGGTGGAAAGGAGCATCGAACTGGCGATGGTGCTCCGTGCCAAAATCAACGACAATCCCAAACTCAGTAAATTCTTCGATGTACCGATGGTCAGTGATTTTATCCCAGCTAAATACCGGCAAATGGGCATGGGCGAATATTACGATCGGGATGCTGGTTGGAACCGAATGGAAGATGCCTGGGAAAATGATGAATTTGTGGTTGATCCTACGAAAATCACTCTCCATATCGGCCGTACGGGTATCGATGGGGATACCTTCAAGAATAAGTTCCTGATGGATAAATTCAATATCCAGATCAATAAGACTTCAAGGAATACCGTTCTTTTCATGACCAATATTGGTACCACCAGAGGAAGTGTGACCTACCTGGTAAACTCACTTTTGTGTATCGCAGACCAGTTGGAGGAGGAGTTCCAGGCGCTCAAAAAGCGGGAAAGCGAAATTCTCACTCATCGCATTGTATCCTTGACCGAGGATTTTCCGCCTTTGCCTGACTTTAGCCACTTCCATCATTCATTTCAGGCGATTCCAGGTGTTCCCGGCGGTAATTTACGGGATGCATATTTTCTGGCCTACGATGAGGAACACTACCAATATCTCATGCTGGAGAACTGCTTGCCAGCCTTGGAAGAAGGTGTAGAATTGGTTGCTTCTACTTTCGTGATCCCCTATCCACCGGGGTTTCCGGTGCTGGTTCCGGGGCAGGTGGTGAGCAAAGAGATTATCAAATTTATGCTTGCCCTCGATGTTTCAGAGATTCATGGCTACAGTGCCGATCTGGGGCTCAGGGTATTCAAAGCATCCGTTTTAAACAGACAAATAACCGGAACCTCTATGGGAATCGGTATGAAAACGAAAAAATAAAAGACATGGCTAAGATTACAAAGACTAAAACACCTGCTGCTCCCCTCAAACTCAAGGGAGTCGCAGATATAAGAAGATTCTTCTACAAAAATGAAACGCCCATTTACTTCATTGGTGCGACTAACTTCAATATGTTGGGCGCGGATGAGTGGATCAAGGGTTTCAAATACATCAGCTATATCGACTGTTTCGATGGCCTACACCCGAACGTATTCATTCCTCCCACTGAGATGCCGCACGATGAGTTTCAAAGCATTGAGGACATCAACAACTACCTGCTTCAACATCCAGAGGTCCAGGCTTATCTGAAAACGCGTGCGCCCGGTAGAAAAGCAGGCAAGGCCATGTTCCTTATGTTTGACGGGGATACCGAAAAGTTGGCCAGAAAAGCTGGTTTGGAAGTGATGTTTCCGACTGCAAAGATGCGGAACTCCATGGACAATAAGGTGAATACCAACCGTATTGCTGAAAAAGCAGGCGTTCCTTGTGTGCCCTATGTTTTATCTCAGGTCAAAGACTACGAACACCTCTGTGAGATTTCGGCCTCCCTGGGGACAGATTTGGTAATCCAAACTCCCTTTGGTGATTCAGGGCATACCACCTTCTTCATTTCCAATGAGGAAGAGTTCAATAAGTATGCAGATGAAATTGTCAAAGAAAAAGAGGTCAAGGTGATGAAGCGCATCAATTGCAGAGGCACTGCGATCGAGGCTTGTGTGACCCGCCACGGTACCATTGTGGCCCCTTTGATGACCGAATTGGTGGGATTCAAAGAGCTCACCCCTTACAAAGGCGGCTGGTGTGGCAATGAAATCTATCCCGATGCCTTTACGCCTATCATCCGTAAAAAAGCCAGAGAGTACACCCGGCTTTTCGGTAATCAATTGATCCAGGAAGGCTACAAAGGATACTTTGAGCTCGACTTCCTGATTGACCAGGACAACGGTGAAATTTACCTGGGTGAGCTGAATCCAAGGGTGACCGGAGCCAGCTCCATTACCAACCATGCAGTTTTTGCCCTGGCAGACGCACCGTTGTATTTGTTCCATGTACTGGAGTATATGGGGGTGGATTATGATCTCAATATCAGGGACATCAATTCCCGCTGGGCCAAGCAGGAAAATACCGATAGCTGGAGCCAGTTGATCATCAAGCATACTGAGGATACGATCGAATACGTGAACGATGCTCCTTTGTCTGGGATCTGGAAAATGTTCGACAATGGGCATATTCAGTTTGACCGGATGGACACTCACCGTCGTGCCGTTGAAACTGAGAATGAGGCCTTCTTTCTGCGTATTACCGGAAAAGGTGACTACCTCTACGAAGGTGCTGATATGGGGATTCTCGTTTCCAGAGGCCGCATGATGACCAATGATTTCAAATTGACGCCACGTGCGAAAAACTGGATTCATGCCATTCGTTCGAAGTACAATTCCTCACTCGTGGAAGACAAGAGGGTGCCTGTGGATTTGATTGGTAGTCTGACGAAGTAGTATTTTTCCTGACCCAACAAAACTGTCAAATGGAATTTAAAAGTATCAATCCCTTTAATGGGGAACATGTAGGTACATATAGAGCGCATAGTGATGCAGAACTGGATGCCAAGCTGGCGAAATCCGCGAGGGCTTACGCGAGTTGGCGTCGGGTTCCCCTTGCGGAACGGGCGCGGCTCATGGCTAAGGCAGGTCAGGTACTTCTTGACAACGTCGAAGAATACGCTCAGATGATTACTCTGGAAATGGGGAAACCGATCTCCGAATCGAGGGGAGAGGTCAATAAGTGCGCCTGGGTCTGCGATTATTACGCTGAAAATGCAGCAGCCTTTCTGGCCGATGAGGTGATTGCCACCGATGCCAGCCAAAGCTTTGTACGACATGACCCGATTGGTTCGGTTCTGGCGGTAATGCCCTGGAACTTCCCTTTCTGGCAGGTCTTTCGCTTTGCCGCCCCTACCCTGGTCGCTGGAAATACTGGATTGTTGAAGCATGCTTCCAATGTTTTTGGATGTGCTACATTCATCGAAGAAGTTTTCACAAAAGCTGGTTTTCCAGAGGGCGTTTTTCAAAACCTGTTGATTCACCACGACCTTACTGAAAAGATCATCGCCCATGACGGGGTTAAGGCCGTCACTTTGACGGGCAGTGAGCGCGCTGGATCTGCGGTGGCGGCCCTGGCCGGTAAATACATCAAGAAATCCCTGCTCGAGCTGGGTGGAAACAATGCCTTTATCGTTTGGGAGGATGCCGATCTTGACCAGGTGGTTCAAACTGCGGTGAATGCCCGCATGTTGAATGCTGGCCAAAGCTGCATCGCAGCGAAGCGGTTCATCTTGCTGGAAGGGATCTATGATGAATTTGTATCAAAATTCACTGCAGCGCTTAGCGCCTTGAAAGCTGGTGATCCTATGGAGAACACTACTCAGGTAGGTCCGCTGGCCCGCAAAGACCTCGCTGATGAACTTCAGCGGCAAGTGCAGGAGTCGGTAGCCGCAGGAGCTGAATTGATCTATGGAGGCACGCAAGACGGATGTTTTCATGCCCCGACGGTGCTTGGCGGTGTGCGACCAGGCATGCCCGCATTTGATGAGGAAACGTTTGGCCCCTTGGCCGCCATGATCAAAGTTAGCGATGAAGCAGAAGCCTTTCGACTTTCCGAACTGTCAAAATATGGTCTAGGGGTCACGGTATGTACGCAAGACGTTGAGAAAGCAATTGCGATGATTCCTGAAGTGAGCGATGGCGCCTATTTCATCAATGAATTGGTGAAGTCAGACCCCCGACTGCCTTTTGGCGGAACAAAGCTGTCCGGCTACGGCCGGGAGCTGGGGAAAGACGGGATCATGGAGTTCGTGAACCGCAAGACGGTTTATGTGCGGTGATATCTACGGCTTTTCATATCAATACCAAAAATGCTGTCCTTCCGAGACAGCATTTTTGGTATTGGTGGTACTATAGTTTTCATGGAATTATGGCATCCGACTATTCGAAAAGTTGCTCATGGATCGAGCTAAGGATCATCTGGTAGTTAGATTCTTATAATCAATGGCATCCACACCATTTTATGTGCATGCTTCCCTTTTGCCAAAGTCCTAGTCTTGTATTGTTAATCACAACGAAGGAAGCCGAAAATTCGAACTAGAGTAGGCAAATGATTTTCAACATTATTGTTATGAGCAGCAAAGTATTCTACATCGACTCAACCGTAGTACGCCCCACTGGTTTACCTCAACATTCAGGATGGCAGGACACAGGAGTAATTTCGGACCCGAATACAAGTGTCACTATCAGTTGTGAAGGTAAAGCTTCTTGGGCTTTGCCAAATTATCACGGCCCTGAAGGATTTCCCGGCGGAATGGGCAACACCCTCGCCAATGACCTTGACCGTCTTTCCGTTGTAGGGAAATTTGGCGAAAACGGGACCCCATTCCTGGTAGGAGCCAGTTGCAATGTCACCTCCCCCGGCACCCGTGAAACCCTTTACCTGGGCTACAATGACAGCAAAGTCAGCGACAACAAGGGAGGTTTTTTCGCCACGATCAATTACTAAGGTTCTTAGAAAGACCTTTCCCTACCAGATTATTTTGGCGCCCCATTTTGTGGGGCGTCTTTTTTCAGAAAACTTAGCTTCTGAATTGTTTAACGTTTTTTAGTATCAAAAGGAATTGCGCGTTTCGAAAATGGCGATCGCAAATTGACCTCAGCCGATTTCTTGATGGCTAAAAAATTGAATCTATCTCTTCGAAAAATAAACCGGTATTCTAGCTTAAGGTAGCATTGATGACCTTCTGGCTCGCAAAAAAAAGAGATCCTTTCCACAAATTTAAATTTCCTGGTTACTTACCCTCCGCTCATTCCCCCAAAGACTCATACCATACCGACTCCAACATCCCCCCATAATGAAACCTCTGTGCCTCAGCCTTTAAACCATTCCCATCCAAAACACCCGCAAAATCCCCTAATCTCCTTGCTTGAATCCCACAGGTCCACCTGAAAAACCGGTACATTCCCCAGATCATCATTCTACTGATCCAATTCATTGGCCACTTATACGCATAGTGGAAATCGCTGAAGTACCAATTGGCTTTTGGTCGCATCCGTGACCGTAGCGCTTTTACTTCCCGTTCCAATGTCTCACCATCAAACAGGTCCAAAAAACAATGGGTACAGACGAGGTCGAACTCCGCAGCATCGGGAAGATCATGCACCGTCCCATGCACCCATTCAACCTTGTTGGCTATTTCTGGCAAGCGCTTCATTATCCGGTCCCGGCTTTTTTCCAACATCCCTTTGCTCAATTCAACGTAGATAACCTGCCTCGGCTGCGCCTGACGAAACAATGCCTCCAGAAACCAGCCGGTCCCCCCTCCTACGACTATGACCTTGGCCCCAGCTTCTACCTTTCCCAGGAAACAGGTCTGGGCCCGCCGCAAAGCCCGTCCATAGACGAGCGCAACCAAGAAGTCGTAGACCCTTGACAACTGATCAAATCCTTTAGCCCCGGAACCAGGGGTACTCCTGCCCTCAATAGCTAAACCCACTAATGAGAGTCCCAAAAGTGCAACCCCCAATATGGTAAAACCAAGGAAAGCCACCCCAACCACCGCCATCCCTCCAGCCACAACATAGCCACCCAAAATCACAGCAGCCATAAAAGAGAGATAAATGGTATCAAAAATGCGCCATCGCCCCAACCTCGGTACCGTTCATACCTGGAAAACCACGACGGGAATAACCAGAGTGCCGCCAATACTGCCCACATGAAAAGATGAATGAACCCAAGCTTGGAAAAGTGCTCCCATTCCGGTACCACCAACTCGATTAACAATTCCGAAAGGGGAAGGAGAAGCAACAGTATGCCAATAAAGGACCGGGCAGAAGATTTCCCGATGGCCCGGACAAAAGAAGTCTGCTTGTCCCGTTCATCGGTGTCGAGTTCGTAATAGGAAAATAAAAGCAGGTTGATCAAGGCAAGGAATAAAAACTGAGCGAATGAAAACAGGAAAACAGGTTTTGACCAGGTACCGGTTTCCAACAAGGGCAGACCCCAAACTCCTCCCGCATAGACCATGGCCACGCCCATTTCTTTGACTAGAAATGGAGACGTACGGTCTCCGACCAACTTCACAAGCATCAGGTGGACCAAGGTAAATCCCCCCATTGCTACTCCAAACCAGATGGCTGAAAGCTCCATTTTCCAGAGTACCAGAACAGCTTCTAATACAGCCAGAAATAGCCACGCAATGGCAATCGACTTGAAATAACGGTGGTGAAACCGGTGCCGTGGGGTACTTGCCCCTTCTCCCAATCTCCGGGCATCCAATAAATGATCAAGGGTATAGATCAACCAAACGGCAATTCCAAGAATGGCGAGAAAATAGGAGGTAATTGGATAAACGCAAAGCAATGAAACCATGATCCCGGAGCCAATCGCTCCGGCTACGACATCAAGGCTCAGCAGTTGCAAAGCTCCGTAGAACTTGCGGAACCGGTCCATCAAGGATGGAGGATTGGATGCCTGGTCGGGGTTCAAAGCATGTCTCGGACATCCACTTCCAGCTCATTCCCAAAATCGGGGGAATTCATAAATTCGATCAACTTCTTCGCCACCGTGTAGGGATCAAGCAATTGTCCCTGGCTTTCGTAATCCTTGAATTTCCTGAGTTCTGGAAATGAATTGGGATCGGAATCGCGGATTTCGGCTTGCATCTCGGTATTGACCACCCCGGGTGAAAAAGAGACAATCTTGACGGGGTTGGCCCGGTCGTCCTGCTCCAGGGTCAGGCACTGGGCGTACATCCTCAAGCCGGCTTTGGCGGAGCAGTAGGCACTCCAACCGTGCACGGCGCGGGTGGCAGCGCCGGTGGACATATTCACAACCTTGCGCGGGCAGGGCCAGGTATCAGTCACACGGACAAAATGATCCGTAATCTGTACCGCTGCTGTGAGGTTCACGGTAAGATTGTTTACGATCCCATCACTGGCTTCGGATTCACCAACCATTCGGATAGGGTGGATTGTACCTGCATTGTTGATCAGGGTAATCTCTTCGACCTCCTCAGGACGAATCCGGCGGAAAATATTCCGCATGGCCTCGCTGACTCTGGAAGTATCAGCGAGGTCAAGCTCTATGTCCTTTAAATCCAGGTTCTTGGCATTGGCCTCCGAGTGAAGGATCGGGTTCTTGGTTCTGGAAATGCAGATCAGGGCATTTTCAGGGCGCAATAATCTTCGGGCAAGCGCTTCCCCGATTCCACGGGAAGTTCCGGTGATGATGTAGTAACGTTTCTTCATGCGGGCGTTGTCAAAAGCTAAAAGTAAGAATATTGCGCTATCTCTCAAACAATAACCGCTGTCCTCGGATGGATTGGTCAAAGGCTCCTTTGAAATAGACCAACTCACCGTTGACAAAAGTATGGGTCACCTCAGCTGGAAAAGTATGCCCTTCGAAGGGGGACCAACCGCATTTGTAGTGGATATTTTCTTTGGTGACTTCGGTACTTCCCTTCAGGTCAACCAGCACGAGATCAGCGTGGTATCCTTCCCGAATATACCCGCGCTCCTTCACCTGAAAGCAGATGGCAGGCGCATGGCACATCTTTTCCACGATCCTTTCCAGGCTGATTTTCCTTTGCTTGTAGAAATCCAGCATGGCCAGCAATGCATGCTGGACCAATGGCCCACCGGAAGGAGCAACTGTATACTCATTGTCTTTTTCCTCCAGGGTATGCGGGGCGTGGTCAGTTGCGATGATATCCAATCTGTTATCCAGCATGGCATCAAACAGGGCCTTGCGGTCGGATGACTTTTTCACCGCGGGATTCCATTTGATCTTCATTCCCTTCTCGACATAATCGGCATCGCTGAACCAGAGGTGGTGAATACAAACCTCTGAAGTGATCCTTTTTTCGGCCAGGGGAATCGAATTGCCGAAGAGTTCGATCTCTTCAGCGGTGGAGATATGGAGGATGTGGAGCCGGGTGTTGTGCTTCTTGGCAAGGCGGACCGCCAGGCTGGAAGAGGCATAGCATGCTTCACGGGAACGAATCAAGGGGTGGAAATGGACAGGTATGTCGTTTCCCCATTCATCCATGTATTTGGCCAGGTTGGCGCGGATTATTTCTTCTTTTTCACAGTGGGTAGCGACCAAAATGGGTGCTTCTCGGAAAATCCCCTCCAGGGTGGCCTCATCGTCGACCAACATATCTCCGGTGCTACTCCCCATGAACACTTTAATCCCACAGACATCAGCTGGGTTCGTTTTCAATACTTCCTCCAGGTTGTCGTTAGAGGCCCCCATGAAGAAAGAGTAGTTCGCGAGGGAATTGGCTGCCCCGATTGCATATTTATCTGCCAGCAATTCCTGAGTCAGGGTTTGTGGCTTGGTATTGGGCATTTCCATAAAGGAAGTGGTTCCCCCGGCAACCGCAGCAGCTGATTCTGTAAAAATCTCAGCCTTGTGGGTCAGCCCAGGTTCCCGAAAATGGACCTGGTCGTCAATCACTCCCGGAATCAGATGCAATCCGGAGGCATCAATCTTTCGATCCGCGGCTGAATTCAGGTCTTTCCCAATCTTGTCAATCCGGCCATTGCGAACGAAAACATCGCCTTCGAAGATTTCACCTTCATTGACGATCAGTGCATTTTTAATTAATAGAGAGGACATAGCATTCAATTTTCCCAAAGGTCGTCCCGTGCTTTTATAAATTCAAACTGAATTGTTCATAACTGACAAGTATTCTCTTTTGCCGGGGCATATTTTTCATTGCCTGTTAAATGTGATAATTTTCGGCTTTTAGAGAATTATGAAGCACTACTTATTCGCTGTTCTGGTTACATTGTTTCTGTCCTTCGGACAAACATGTCAGGCCCAGTTGCCTGCCCCTCTCCCCCAAATCGAATCCATCGTCACTGGTGACCCTTCTCCGGGCTATATCTTTATCGGTCCCAGGTCACGGAGTATCACAGATACCCTTCCTGGCTCTATTATGGTCTGCGACAATACAGGAAAGCCGGTCTGGCATTTCTCCCTCCTCAACAATGGCAATTTCCCTTATGCCAACTCTTATCCGGTGGATTTCAAACTCCTCAACGACAGTACCATGAGCTTCGGAACCCGGCGCTCCGGGGATTATGAATTTCATTTCCTGGACACCGATTTCAACCTGATTGATACTTTTCGCTGCTTTGAAACAGATGAACACGAGATGCTCCAGGACAACCAGGGAAACTTGTATTATCTCTGTAAGGAATACACCACTGAAGATTGCTCCGGCCTCAACCAAGCCAATGGAAACCCAGGCAATCCCAATTGTACGGTGCTCTCCATTACTATGGTGGTTGAAGATCCCGCAGGAAATATCATCCGGCAATGGAATACCCTTGACCACATTGCCATTGAGGAAACCCAATCTGTCTACTATACCAATGCTTCTAACCTCGACCATGCCCATACCAATTCGATTGCATTTGACCTGGACAGCAACCTGATCCTCTGTCACCGCAATAATTTCCAGATTATGAAGATCAACCGGTTCAGCGGAGATGTGATGTGGCGGATGGGTGGAGACAACAATGAGTTCACTTTCATCGGTGATACCATTCCCTTTACAGCCCAACACGATGCACGGATAGCTCCCAATGGAAACCTCTATTTGTTCGACAATGCTTTTTTCCAGACAACCGCGCGCTATGTAGAATACGAATTGGATACAGTGGCGATGACGGCTACTCTGGTGAGAGAACATTTTAATCCCTCGGGAGAAAGCTCAGCCATCATGGGAGGTGCACAATTGTTGCCCGACAGCAATGTTATTGTGTGCTGGGGAGGGAATTTCCTCTCTACACATTTGCCTAAAATCACCGAATTTGAGCCAGACGGAGACATCACCATGGAGATGAAATTCCCTTTTGGCTTCACCAGTTACCGAGCTCAAAAAACCAGTTTGCCCTTTCAGATTGAACGGCCCCAACTGATCTGTGACAATGGCAGTCTAACCCTTTCAGCCCCTTCAGGCTATACAACCTATGCCTGGAATACAGGGGAAACCACCCAGAGCATCGCGATCAATGATACTGGTACTTACCAGGTCTGGGTAAATTATGGGGTTGGTTTCGTCAGTTCCCTCGAGTTGGAAGTGACGGACCTTAATAATATTTGTAGTGGTGTTTCCTCCCAGGAAGCTACCCCGTTGGAAAAAATCTCCCTCTTTCCCAATCCGGCAGTAGAGACTTTCACGATCGAGATTCCCGGGACTTTGGCAGGCGGATGGGAATTGGAGGTCAGGGATCTTGCCGGGCGAATTTTATTGCACGATGCTGGGAGAAATACCGGGAAGAGGGAGTTTAATATTTCTGCATTGGCGAGTGGAATGTACGAGGTATTGCTGGAAGGAAATGGCCAGGTCTATTCTGCAAAATTGGTTCGGCAATAGTTCCATTCGGGTCCTGACGCGGATACAAGGCTTTGTCCATCGGCTGTCACCAAAGTATCTGAGACAATCAGAAGGCCTAATTGGCACCTCCTACCAAGGTAATCTTTTGCGGTCCCCTACCTCGGGCGCAATGGATAAGGTCTCTAGCTTCGAGGTCCAGTTTGATGGTGGTAACATACCATGATATGGAGCCTTTAAAGGAATCCCCCAAATCATTTCTCACAGAATGAATCAATTCCTGGAATAACACAGGTTTTTCTTGATGGGAGAGCGTACCCAGAATGGAATCCCGGATCATTTTATACTTTTCAGCACAAATGTATACCCCTTCTTTACCTGCAGGGTGGAGTGTCATTATACGATTGGACATGGTGACAAGAGAATTATTCTACGACTGCAAATTTACAAAAAGTAACGAAACCTAGCCATCCCTGGCGCTTTTAAATCGTTTTACCTACTTCCTCGAAAAAAGCACAGCCCCTTGAAGGGGCTGCACTTGATAAAACCAGAATCGCCATGTATAAGAATTCGAAAAGATCAGATTTATGAGTATCAGTTGTTCATTTTGTGATTACACTTACTACTTGGCAATACTGATGCCAAAACGCCACCTTGCCCGTTAGGTACTGACTAACAGCACACTACCCATTTTGATCATTATTATAGACGCTAGCATCGGCTACTTACGACCACTTTAGAATACACTTTGCGGCGGCTAAAATGTACACTATATTGATCGCAGAGCCATAATTCGGTATTCGTTGTCCATTTCCAGAGTAGAAAAAGGTTTCTTCCTTTGGTAAAGCAGTTGGGAATAACTAACTTTGCCCTTCGTTTGACCTCAAGGTAGATTTGAAGATGTACGCAATAGTAAATATCCAAGGACAGCAGTTCAAGGTTGAAAAAGACCAGAAGATCTATGTCCACCGCCTCCCCAATGATGAGGGAGACTCCATCAAAACCGATGATGTATTGCTGGTTGACAGCGATAGCAGCGTTCAGGTTGGTACTCCTCTTGTAAAGGGTGCCTCTGTTACTTTTAAAGTACTTTCACACCTGAAAGGGGACAAAGTGATTGTATTTAAAAAGAAGCGTCGCAAAGGTTACCGTGTAAAAAACGGTCACCGTCAGCAATTCTCAAAGATCCAGATCGAAGCAATTAACAACTAAGAAAGGGGGACAACAATGGCTCACAAAAAAGGTGCAGGTAGTTCCAAGAACGGTCGCGAATCAGAAAGCAAACGCCTCGGCGTGAAGAAATTCGGTGGCGAAGAAGTTCTTGCAGGTAATATTCTCGTTCGTCAGCGAGGTACCAAATACCATCCCGGACGGAACGTAGGCCTTGGTAAAGACCATACCTTGTTCGCCCTTGATCATGGTAGCGTTGTGTTTACCACTGGCAAAGGCGGTCGCAAGTTCGTTCACGTACTTGAGGCAGAAGCCTAATCTGCTTACGTATTATACCGGAAAGGCCCTGATCTGCGGATCAGGGCCTTTTGTGCTTACCCCTTGTTGATCTCATTTTTAATTTAAGCCACGTTTGATTTTGTGCATATTTGGTATAATTGGGATGTGCATCTAACCGTCTTAAGTGTTATTTTAGTTTCTGGCTGAAAGCTGAACCGCTTCCGGTATGGCAGCCACGATCGATCTTAGCTAATAAAATGCATTTAAGGAGTTATTCTTTGCCCAGCCTCCGACTGGGATTTCCATTTCATTTTCCTCTTCTCCTCTCCTTTGGATTGGCATTCGTTGTTTTGCTGCTGTTAGCTACCCCTGCTACCCTCTCCCCCTCTGGCTCCTCTGGCTCCAGTACAGAGAAAATTGCCCCACTTATCCCATCCCACGAAAAAGCTACCTCGGCCAATTATGTCCCTGGGGCTTTGATCCTGAAGATTCACCCTGATCATCGAGCTGCCTGCTCAGACCATGACATTGCTCTTGCGAGCGTGAATAAGCTGACAGCTGATTGGGGCGTTTTTAGGACCGAACGTAAATTCCGCTTGTCAGAGCCTGTTCATGGCCAACGCAACCAGCGCGGTCAGGCCCTCGTGGACATCACCCTGATCTATGAGCTGAGGTGTCCGGACCAAACTGATATTGAGTCAATGGCAGCCGCATTTTCGCAGCTTCCCGAAGTTCTATACGCAGAACCTCACTATTTGTATGAACCCATGTTCGTCCCGGACGACCCTTTTGTGGGTTCTCAATGGTACAATTCTCTGATTGGGACTTTTGCAGCATGGGATTCCGTCCAGGGCGATTCCAATATTGTCATTGGCATCATTGATACGGGTACCAACTTCAACCACGATGATCTCCGTAACCAGGTTGCTTACAATCTCCTGGATACCATTGATGGACTTGACAATGATGGTGATGGCAAAATTGACAATTTCAGAGGATGGGATTTTGGAGGAGTCAGCTATTGGGCCCCACAAGACAACGATCCAAGCTATGTGGGTTCCGCTCCTGGAATGGATCACGGTGTTTTGGTTACCGGACCGGCATGTGCCGAAGTAAACAACGCGACCGGAATCGCCGGACTTGGGTACAATACCCAGTTCGTTCCACTCAAGGCAGCGGTAGACCAGAGCATCAGCATCAGTTTTGGTATGGAAGCGATTGTGTATGGCGCGGAGAAAGGCTATAACATCCTCAATCTGAGCTGGGGATCCAGCTCAAACAGTCAATACGGGCAGGACATTGTCAATTATGCCGCCATCAATCACAATTGCCTGTTGGTTGCAGCCTGTGGAAACCGGTTTCAGGATACTTATGTCTATCCAGCCAGTTATGAGAACGTCATTTCCGTCGCCGGATCCCAAGCCAATGATGAGGTCTGGGACTATGGAACCGGGACCGGAACGACTTACAACTATTGGGTAGATATCATTGCGCCTGGCAGAAGCGTTGTCACCACCACCGGCGTCGGGTCTTATTGGACCGGGGCCACTGGAACCTCCATGTCTGCCCCGATCGTCTGCGCGGCGGCGGCACTGGTGAAAGCCATGCACCCCAATCTCAACAATATCCAGTGTGGGGAATTTGTCAGGGTTACAGCTGAAGATATTTACAGCAATAACCCTGCATTTCTATATGACAAGATCGGACTTGGCCGGGTTGATGTCGAAAATGCAGTTCTCTCCACCAATGTGAAGTCGATCCGCATCGATTCCCTGATGGTACGAGACGATGACAATGACATCCCGGAACCGTTGGATACGATGGACTTATACGTCAGATTCATCAACTACCTCGATCCCATTGCTAATTTACAGGTCACCCTCACCACTCCCGATACCCATCTCATCGAAATTATTCAGGACTCATACACAATTCCTTCGATGGCTACTCTTGCCTCTGGTACCAATTCCCTTCCTTTCAAGATTCGGGTTAAGAAAAATGTGACTCAACGGGAGCCTGTCTTTGTAAAATTTGCCTTTTCAGATGGCAGCTATCAGGACTACCAGTACTTTCGTTTTTTCATCCAGCCTATGCAGATCGACCTGGTGCGGAATATCTACCAAACCTCCATCAATGGACACGGAAATTTCGGTTATGTTGATTACCCAAATAACACCCTGGGACTCGGTATACGGTACAATGCCTCTGTCAATATCAATCTTGACGGGGGGCTCCTCGTCGGTCTCTCACAGACCAACCTGATAGACGGCATGAAAAGTGGCGCCGGAATGCGTTCAGAACGATTCAAGCCACTTGAGAAGGCCAAACTTATAATTCCCGGACCGGTAGCCCCATTGGAAGCCACCGCCCATTTCGACGATTCCAATGCCGGCTCCCATGAATTTGGGATCGATATTCGGCAGCACTGCTACCAATTCAACGGTGGTATCGATGAAAAGTACATCATCATGGAGTATACGATCAGCAACCGGAACAACTTTCCACTCAATGGTTTGTACGCAGGTCTGGGCAATCATTGGAACCGCACTTTCTACAATATTCAAAACGCCAATTATTATGCCAATGGGAACATGGTGGGAGCTGAAGCCAGCATTGGACAGGCTAGCTTTGTTGCTGGAATCAGCCTGCTTACGGAGCAACAAACCAATGCATTGACGACCGATCTCGCATCTTATTTATTCACTGATGCGGAGAAATTCCAGGCCTTGAGCAATCCAATCTCGAACAACTATCCCCGAAGCGATGATGTAATCCAATTCATCTCAGCCGGCCCCTTTAATTTAGGTTCAAATGATTCCATTCGGGTTGCTTTTGCCATGGCAGGAGGCTCTGACTTCAACAGTCTTGGCGCAGTTGCGCAGAGGGCCAAACAGAAATATTGGTGTGAGATTCGAAATCAAATCCCCCCTCTCGATCTTGGTCCCGATCTTCAGGTTTGCACGGACGACAGTGTCTTTCCCACTCTGTCTACCCCATCGGTTCCCGGTTTGGATTATTTGTGGTCCACTGGTGATACAACCTCAGCGGTTCAGGTAGCTAATAGCGGCACCTACCAATTGACCATTACCAATGAATACGGTTGCTCCGCTACAGACGAAGTTGAAGTGAGCCTCAGCAGCCTTGGCAACCCCATACTGAGCCTGCCCCCCGGTCCCTACTATACAGGTACCCCTTACGCGATTTCGCTTCAACAAGCAGGAAATGGCCAGAACTGGAATTGGAATTTTGGCGACGGAACCCAGCTGAATGGCGACACCGTTTTTAATCATACGTATCAATCCCCCGGAGTCTATACGATCTCAGTCACCATCAGCGATGGGATCTGCCTCCGCACCCTGGATTCGACCATTACAGTTGAAACCTTTGTCGCCCAGGAACCCGCAGTCAGCTATCGTTTCGATGCTTCTCCCAACCCCTTCTCAGAGATTATTCTTTTCAATTTTGAGGCCAACTATCTCGGCCCGGTCCTCTTGACCTTGTTCGATCTGGAAGGGAAAGAGCTCCTGAGCTGGAATATGGATAAGAATGCCTATCTGCTCCAGGAAAAGCTGAATGTAAATGTCTTACAGGAAGGGATGTATTTCCTCAGGCTGGAAACCGGGGAGGCAACTCTGATTAAGAAACTTCTTCGCCAATGACCCAGTCGGCTCATTGATCGTATCTTTTGAGCCGAGATGAACAGTCAATGCGGAATATCGTTATTTTAATAAAAATGATTGGATGAGATATATTGGATTCCTTTTGGGTTTGTGCTTGATGGCTCCTCTGTTTATGCAGGGGCAAAACATACCTATTTACCAAGTCAACAACCAATACTTTCAACTTCCGGATGGTTTGGGAGCCGATGACTATGTCCACGGTGTAGTAGTGGTCCGGGTAGATGAAAGGTACCAGGACCTTTGCAGTCAAGCTGGAATCCACATCCCCGGTTTTGAAAAATACAAGGATGCTTTGGAGGTAATTATGGTTGGTAAGTCTTTCCCCAACACCCTCCCTCCCAACGAACCCTATGATCCACTTGGCCGCAAGATGGTCGACCTCTCCCCCATTTATGAACTCCAGTACCAGGCCAGTGCCGATATTGAAACGGCTGTCAACTTCCTTTGGAGCAGTGGGCTGTTTGAGTACGTCGAGCCCTTGTACATCTATCAACCCATGTACGACCCGGCTGATCCTGACACAGGTTCACAATACTACCTCGACCTTGTTCAGGCCAGGGATGCGTGGGACTTGTCCAAAGGAGACTCTTCCATTGTAATCGGGATTATAGATACCGGCACTTCATTTTCTCATCCTGAGTTGGTCAACAAGCACCACATCAACCTCAATGATCCTATCGACGGGATTGACAACGACAACGATGGCTATATCGACAATTATCGTGGCTGGGACATGGGGGGAGACTTTTGGTTGTCTCCCGGGGACAATGACCCCAGTTGGGGTGGTGGAGGAACTGCCGTCGACCACGGTGTAATTGTGTCGGGACCTGCGGGAGCAGAAAACGACAACAATACTGATATCGCCAGCCTGGGATTTCACTGCCGCTTGATGCAAGTCAAAGTCAGCATCAACAGCAGTCCCCAAATCTACCGGGGCTACCAGGGAGTAGTTTATGCCGCGGATCATGGGGCGCATATCCTCAATCTTTCCTGGGGTGGTACGGGCGTTTCCCGGATGGGAGAAGAAGCGATTCGATTTGCAACCATCAACCGCAATTGTCTGGTGGTGGCTGCTGCAGGGAATACCCCCTCTGACCTCGCCTTTTATCCCGCCAGCTACGACAATGTATTGTCGGTGGCCGGCTCTCAACAGAACGACGCCTTCTGGAATACCACACCCACTTTCGGAACCACCTATCACTATATGGTTGACCTTAATGCCCCCAGCCGGGACATTACCTCGATACGCCTTAACTCAGGCACCTTTGTGGCTACCGGTACCTCACTTGGAGCACCAATCGTTTGTGGGATCGCAGGTTTGGTCAAGGCCTACTACCCCTCCTACACCAATGAACAGGTCGGTCAAAGGGTGCGTGTGACGGCCGACTCCTCTATTTATGCCCTCAACGCCGGCATTTATACGGAAAAAATGGGCCGGGGACGGGTGGATGCGTTCCGTGCCCTCACCGAGGTTACTCCTTCCATCCGCGTGCTTGATTATGAGTTTACCGATCCGATTGACGGCATCATCCAGGCTGGTGACACCATTGATTTACGGGCCCGGTTCATAAATTACCTCGATCCTGCAACCAATGTCTCCGTTTCTATTTCCTCCCCCGATATCGTCTTCTTGCAAACAGTACACGGAAATGTAGGCCTGGGGGACATGGGAACCATGGAAGTCGTCAGCCACCGATTAGCTCCTCTGCGGCTTCGGGTCACCCCCTCTGCCCAGCCTGGAACTATCCTAAGGGTTCGCATCGGATACTCCGCCAACGGGTACACTGACTACGAATACCTCCAATTCCAGGTCGAACCGGACTACGTTAATCTGGATGCGAACCGATTAGAGACTTCTCTCAACGGGGAAGGCCGCTGGGGTTATATGAACTTCCCCCAATTGAACACTGGAAAAGGACTTACCATAGATGCGGTTCGCGGTTTGATGAACGACGCAGGATTCATGGTCGGTACCTCTGCCACCATCCTCGCAGACAACTTTGAAAATCAAAATGGAAGTCAAAACAATGATTTCCAAAACGTCTCCCCCATTGAACGTGAGGCACCAGGAACCTATGCAGACATCGAGGCCAGCACTGTGTATGACGATGGCGGGGCTGGTAGCAATGCCCCAGGCGTTGTGGTGACACAAAACAGCTATCAGTTTGAACTCGAACCAGACAACAATTACTTCATCCAGGAATATACCATCACTAACAGTTCCTCCACCGCCCCACTGAATGATGTCTATGCCGGCATGTACTTTGACATGGACGGCTACTGGCGTACCAATAATGTCAGCCGCTACGATTCGATCTCCCGCTGTATCTACAATTTTACGGAGACATTTGTAACGCTCTGGAACATGGGAATTGCCTTGCTGACTCCAGATAGCCTGCATGGCTATGCTTCCAACGTCGCTAATTTTGGCTACACCAAAGCCGAGAAATGGACCGCGTTGAGCAGCCCACCTTCCAACGCTGAAGTCGCCAATACCAACGTAATCCAGTTCGCCTCAGCAGGCCCATTTTCCATTCCTGCAGGCCAATCACATACCGTTGCGTTTGCGGTCCTGATTGCTGACAGTGTACCCCATCTGAGGACAACGGTCCAGCGTGCCAGGGATAAATACTTTTGTGTCATCAAGGGGGGCATGTCTGCCCAGGTTGATCTGGGCGCTGACATCCTTCACTGCAATGGAGACACTAACTTCATCCTTGATGCCGGCAGCGGCTTTACTTCCTACCTCTGGGATGACGGCAGTACCTCCCCCTCGAGAACGGTTGATTCTTCAGGCACCTATTGGGTCAAGGTGACGGATGCTACTGGCTGCGAAGACTACGACCAGGTCAATATTACCATTGGCAATGGGTTCAACGGAGGCTTTACCTGCAACCCGGTGCAAGCATATACCGGTGACACGATCACCTTCGCAGATACTACCCAAGGCGTAAATGAATGGGGCTGGAACTTCAATGATGGCGGTACGGCCTGTCCTGCGAGTCAGGTGACCCTTCACAGCTTCAGCAACCCAGGGATCTACAACGTGGAAATGTATATTTCCAATGGTGTATGTACGGATACGGTCTCTAAGACCATTACCATAGACACCCTGGTTGGAATTTCAGGCCCGGTGCCAGATGGACAATTGACCTTGTATCCCAATCCTGCTTCTGAAGCCATTAACTACCGCTTCAGTTCCCCTGCACGGGGTAACTTCCGGTTGGTATTACGCAACATTCTGGGTCAGGAAATACGCACTTGGCAGGGAGAAAAATTAAAGGAAGAGATCGAAGATGGCCTGATGCTGCAGGGTATTGCTCCAGGTATTTACCAGATTGAATTCCAGATCGAAGGAATGAGAGTGGGGAAATCTTTGCTGATCCGATAGTGCCGCAGAGTTTTATATCTGAAAAACTACGAATCAACGAGCTTTTCCGGATCAAAGCGCAGCTTTTTCATCCTCAGGAAGTAGCGCTCAAAATACCGGTAACTTATCCACGCCAGGATCACCGACAGGGTTGCAAAAGGGATGAAATAGAGGAGCCGCCCGGCGTATGTTTCCGGGAGGGGAAATTTCATCCCGATGATCCTGTTCAGCGGTAAATGGATCAAATACAATCCGTAGGATATTTTCCCAAGAAACCTCAGCAAGCTCCAGTTGAAAATCCGTACAAATATGCCTTTCTCGATACGGGTTACCCAGACTACCATGCTCCCAAAAAGCAATGCCAACAGGCTGTAAAGCCATACGTACATCCAAAGTGCCCAACTTGCAATTGGAAATCCAAAGCTGGACCAATGCAGGTCTCTCCCACTATGCAACAAAGTCCAATAGCAAATTCCCCCCACCAACAAAAAGAGCAGGGCAGCACTACCAAACCAAAGCTTGATCCAGGATGTGGGGATCAAATGTCCTGCGACCGCTAAAAAAGCACCGATCATGAATCCATCCAACTGGGTAAAGGGCAGGATGTACATCGCTCCACCAATGCCTAGACGGTTGCCATTGGCATCTGCCCAATATTCACCCAGCCCAAATCGAATCAGAGGGGACAGGATCAGTACCAGCAAGGCAATCCTTCCGAGGTTCTTCCTGCTTGAAAAGTAAACCACGATTGGCCATACCAGATAAAACTGTTCTTCTACGCAGAGGCTCCAGATAAAATTGAAGAATTCGGAGTCGCGGTGAAGAGTGAAAAGTCCCCGAAAATTGATCGAGTAAGTCAGCAGATAAGGAAGTTCGTCGAGGGTATTGCTTGGTAAGGCTGTGAAAGCAAAGATGATGAGGACTATCGCAATAAATGTATAATAGAGGGGAAATATCCGCAGGCTGCGTCTCCACCAGAATCGCTTGAGATAGAACCCAAGATCACGGTTGGTCCAGGGCAGTAATACCTGGGTGATGAGATAGCCGGAAAGGACAAAGAAGAGGTTGACACCCATCCATCCTGCATCAAGCAGTCCGGTATGGAAAAGCATCACCAGTATGATGGCGAGGCCCCGCATGCCGTCCAATGCCTTAATGCGTGGCATCAGAGAATCTCTACGCGGTCTGAATATGCTGATAGTTTCCCTTCCCCATTCAGACGGGCTGTTTGCCTGAATTTTTTCCGGGTATCGGCTCCCTCCTCTAGTCCCAGATCTTCTGAACTGAGGTATTCCAATTCGTATTCGAATGAGAATTTGATAAAGACCCCGGCCCGTCCTTCTGTCCGAACTGGTTGAGACATCTTGTAAACCTCAAAATCCAGGTGAATAAGTTCTTCGTCCTGTCCTGACAAAGCCTCCATTGCAGAGGCCCGGATCACCTGCTCCATGATTTCTTCGAGGTAAGCTTGATCTAGCATAATCGGGCGTTAAAAGATAAAGGGGACCGAAGTCCCCTTTAATATTGTAAAATGTGTTCTTATTCTTCGTTTCGGGGACCTTCGTTCTGAGGGGGTCCATCATTGCGAGGTCCATCATTGCGAGGTCCATCATTGTAATTGTTGCCACCCTCACGACGCTCTCCACCGCCACGGCGGTCATCTCCGCCACGACGCTCTCCGCCATCACGACGGTCACCCCTACGGCCACCACGACGATCATCTCCGCCACGACGGTCACCACCTCCGCGACGGTCACCACCTCCACGACGATCACCTCCACGGCGTTCGCGGCGTTCACGTTCACGTTCTTCCCAGCCCTCGGGCTTTGGAAGCAGAACTTTGTGGCTCAGGCGGAACTTACCAGTTTTTTCATCAACACCGATCAGCTTGATGTCAATCGTATCTCCAACCTGGAAGACACCATCCATACTTTCAAGACGCTCATAAGAGATCTCAGAGATGTGGAGCAATCCTTCCCGGCCGGGCATGAATTCCACAAAGGCACCAAAGTCTTTGATGCTCTTGACGGTAGAACTGTAAGTCGTTCCGATTTCAGGTTCAGCTACGATGTCTTTCACCATCTGCTTGGCAGCGTTCAGTGCGGCTGCATCGACAGAGTAAATAGTCACATGGCCTTTACCGTCAGCTTCTTCAATATTGATCGTCGTACCAGTAGAGCGCTGGATTTCCTGAATGATCTTGCCACCAGGGCCGATCACCGCGCCGATCATATCGGAAGGAATCTCCATGCTCTCGATACGAGGAGCGTAAATAGAGAAGTCTGCACGAGGCTCAGAAAGAGTTTCCAACATCTTGTCAAGGATGTGGAGACGACCTCCTCTGGACTGCTCGAGTGCTTTACCAAGAATCTCGTAGCTCAGGCCACGGACCTTGATATCCATTTGACAAGCTGTCAGGCCTTTTGCAGTACCAGCAACTTTAAAGTCCATGTCTCCGATAAAGTCTTCGTCACCAAGAATATCACTCAGGACGGCAAACTCTCCGGTATCGGCTTCTGTCATCAATCCCATCGCAATCCCTGAAACAGGAGACTTAACGGGAACACCAGCATCCATCAAGCTGAGACAGCCACCACAAACAGTAGCCATAGAACTCGAGCCATTGGATTCGGTGATATCAGATACTACGCGAACGGTATAATCGAAATCCTCAGGAAGGACCATTTTCAAGGCACGCTCGGCCAGGTTACCGTGACCAATTTCACGACGGCCGGGACCACGGAGGAAGCGGGCTTCACCAGTCGAGAAAGCGGGGAAGTTGTAGTGAAGGAGGAAACGCTTCTTGCCTTCGACCAGCGCACCATCGATGGTTTGCTCATCCAGCTTGGTTCCCAGGGTAGTGGTACAGATACTTTGGGTTTCGCCACGGGTAAATACGGCAGAACCGTGTGCACGAGGCAAATAGCCGGCTTCTGACCAGATATAACGAACTTCATCCAGCTTCCGGCCATCGAGGCGAATTCCTTCTTTCAGGACCTTACCACGAACAACCTTCTTCTGAACGTCTTTGAAGATTCCTTTAATTTTAAACTCGAGCTCTTTCAACTCGTCTTCGTCCTCAATTCCGTCTTCTTCTGCAATCTTAGCCGCAGTTTCGTCAAGCAGCACCCGGAAACCTTCAGAACGCTCAGCCTTGGGCAACGTAGCATCAACGATTTCACGACACTTGTCTTCGGTCAATGCAGAAACCCGTGCAATGAAGTCTTCGTCCTTTTCAGGAGTTTCATACTCCCGAATGGTCTTGCCTACTTCTGCACGAAGCTCAAGCTGCATCTGATTCAGAACTTTACAGGCTTCATGCGCTGCAACCATTCCATCAAGCAAATCCTGCTCACTGACTTCATCCATCTCGCCTTCCACCATTACAATGGAGTCAATGGTACAGGCGACCATGATATCCATGTCGGCACCTTCCAGTTCAGCCACGGTAGGATTAACGATGAATTCACCGTTTTTCCGACCTACCCGAACTTCCGCTACCGGATCTGGGAAAGGAATATCGGAGGTCATCAGCGCACATGATGCAGCAAGGCAAGCCAAGGCATCAGGTTTTTCCTCCTTGTCAGCGGAGATCAGTTGCAGAACAACCTGACACTCCCGGTTATAATCCTTCGGAAACAAAGGACGGAGGGCACGGTCAACTAAACGAGAGGTGAGAATTTCACCTTCGCCCAATCGACCTTCACGCTTGAAAAATCCACCAGGTATTTTACCGGCAGAAGAGTATTTTTCAATGTAGTCTACTGAGAGAGGGAGAAAGTCAGCAGGTTTTGCTTCTTTCGGAGAGACAACCGTAGCGAGAATCATGGTATCTCCACAGCGTAGGACAACAGCTCCATGAGCCTGGCGGGCAATTCGACCCGTCTCTATATGAATTTCCTTGCCATTGGGGAGGGCAACGGTTTTTTTAATGATATGATCCATCTAAGAATGTGTTGGGATAGGATAGATATAAAAAGAGAATTGGGAATTATTTCCTAATTCCCAATTCTTTGATAAGTGCACGGTAGCGCATAATGTCCTTCTTCATAAGGTAATCAAGAAGACGGCGGCGCTTACCGACCAGTCTCAACAGCCCCATACGGGAAGATGCATCTTTCTTATTCGACCTCAGGTGCTCGGTCAGATGGTTGATCCGGTAAGTAAACAGGGCAACTTGTGCCTCTGGTGAACCTGTGTCCGCATCGTTCTGATTCCGGCTGTACCGACTGAATATCTCTTTCTTTACTTCTGTGTTCAGGTACATACTAATGATAATTCTATTACTTTTTTTCTTCTTTTATTTCAAGTTGCAAATATAGAAGAACAGCTCAGTTTTTCCTAGTAAATAAATGAAGCTATCCCAATATACCCCCCGCATCTAACCTCTTTCGCTAAGCATACACCCATTTCTCCAGGCTGTACTTCAAGGTAGACCTCAAAGAGCTGAGAAAATAAGGACTGGTCTGCATGCTCATGGAGGGTTCCATATAACAGTTCACGACACAACCCTCACACTCCGGAAGCCTTCCTTCCTGAGCGATAATTTGCTGTGCTTCGCTGCTGTTGTAGACTGATTCAAGTTCGCCCTGGATTGGGAATGACTTGGTTCCCAAGTGGTAACATGGAAGGATCAGCTCATTCTCTGGAGAAATGACTACCGTACTACTCCCGGCAATACAGATTGGATCATCGATATGGTTTCCCCCCGCCTTCCGCAAATCTAAAAAGGCTTGATTCAGATAGATGCCGGGCCTTTTCCCCCATGAAGAAAGTATTTCCAGATCCGATGCCGGTAAATTCTCCCCCACCGAATTGTAAGAAAAGATCGGGTTCAGGATGACAATGAGCCCCTTGTCCAAGACAAACTGCTGATACAGTTGCGGTATCTCGTGAATATTCTCAGGTGTAACCGTAAATAAGATATCCGGATGTTCTCCCCATTCCCTGGCCAACTCGACCGAACGCATCAGGTGATCATAACAATCGACCTTTCGTGAGGCATTGTGCTTGTCAGCATCTACTGAATCCAGGGAAAAATGCAGCATATCCACCAAGCCCTTCATAAGCTGTCCATACTTTGGGTACAGCAGGGTATTGGTGGTGACTGTGGTGATAAATCCGAAGGACTTGGCAATCTGGAGGAATTCAGGGAGTTGGCGGTGCAACAGAGGTTCTCCTCCAGTAAAATCCACCACCCTGACCTTCATCCTTTTCAAGGCTTTCAGGTTCTCCCGGACATTTTCAAGGGTAACGTAAGGGGAAGGCTTTTCCCAAATATCGCAGAAGTCACAGGCGGCATTGCACCTGTAGGTCACATAGTAATTGCACAGAATAGGATGTCGGAAGAGTCGCAAGGCTAACTCAGCATTTTCAGCAGCTGATGGACACGCTCCCGGAGTTCTCTGCGATGGACAATAAAATCCAGAAAGCCGTGCTCGACCAGAAATTCTGACCGTTGGAATCCTTTCGGGAGGTCTTTGCCGATGGTTTCCTTGATGACGCGGGGGCCGGCAAATCCGATCAAAGCTCCCGGTTCAGAAAAGTTCAAGTCACCCAGCATGGCAAAACTTGCTGTAACACCGCCAGTGGTTGGATCGGTCAGCAAAGAGAGGTAAGGAATCTTTGCCTGGGAAAGCAAACCCAGTTTAGCGCTTACTTTGGCCATTTGCATAAGGGAAAGGGCACCTTCCATCATACGGGCTCCCCCACTTTTGGAAATCACCATAAAGGGTTGCTGGGTTTCAAGGCAATGGTCCACAGCACGGCTGAGCATCTCTCCCATCACCGAGCCCATGCTGCCACCGATGAACTTAAAGTCCATTGCAGCCACCACCACCTTTTGGCCATCTATCTGACCTTCAGCAACGCGGATAGCATCTCGCAGGGAAGTTTTCGCCATGGACTGCTTCAAACGATCCGGATATGATTTTGTGTCCTCAAACTCCAACGGATCAGCAGATGTCAGGTTGGTGAACAGCTCTCGTGCGTGCTCATCCTGAGAGAACAAAATGCCAAAGTAGTCATCGGCACTGATGCGAAAGTGATAATTACATGCGTTACAGGTAAAGGCATTTTCAATCAATTCCCGCTGATGGCATACCTTCTTGCACTCCGGACATTTCGTCCACATGCCATCAGGAGCCTCTGTTTTATCTTCCGTACGTGTAAGAATTCCTTCTTTTACCCTTTGAAACCAGCTCATAAATCCTCTCTTTTTACTGTTATTTCTATTAACAATTTAAAGCTCAGGGGATAAAAATCCGATTATTTTTTCTTCTTGGCTGCACCACGGCGTCCCTTTGGCTTGTCCTTTTGCTCTTCATAGAGCTTCAGGCAGTCTTCGAGGGTCAGGTCTTTTGCCTCTGTATCCTTGGGAATCTTGATGTTTTTCCCATGTGCTTTGATATAAGGGCCCCAGCGGCCATTTAGCACCGTAACGTCTTCATTGAACTCATGGATGATCTTATTCGCATCAGCCAAATCTTTGGCTGCGATGATCTCCAGAGCTCTTTCCAATGTTACTTCATAGGGATCTTCTCCCTTGGGAATGGAATAGAATTTTTTAGCGAGTTGGACATAAGGCCCAAAACGTCCAATATTCACTTTGATATCGACTTCATCCTTTTGGCCAAGGATTCGGGGAAGCTTGAAGAGCTCCAACGCCTCTTCAGCAGTAATGGTTTCCAGACGTTGGTCGCTTCTCAAAGAAGCATATTTTTTGTCGGGATCATCCTGATCACCAATCTGAGCAAAGGGACCATACTTTCCAAAGCGCACCGAAAGGCGTTTACCAGTCTTGGGATCAGTTCCCAGAATAAGCTCTTTGTTGACCCTGTCAGCATTGGCTTTGGTATCAATCACCTTGGCACTGAAATCTCCGTAAAATCCCTGGATCATCTGGTTCCAGGCTTTTCCACCGGCGGCGATCTCATCAAATTCTTCTTCCACTTTAGCCGTGAAAGAATAGTCGAGGACTGCGGGAAAATAATCAATCAGGAAATCTGTGACCATCATGCCCAGATCTGTGGGAAACAGCTTATTCTTCTCCGCACCGGTAATCTCAGATCCTTGGGTAGCCTTGATTTCGTCATCGGCAAGCTTATGGATACGATAGCTCCGCTCTGTACCGTCCCTGGTTTCCTTGCTGACATAATTTCTCCGCTGAATGGTAGAAATGGTAGGTGCATAAGTAGACGGCCGCCCGATTCCAAGTTCTTCTAACTTCTTGACCAGACTCGCCTCAGTATAGCGGGGAGGATGGTTGGTGAAGCGTTCCCTGCCAACGATTTGATTCAGATCAAGGACCTGACCTTCATTGAGGGGAGGAAGTACACCCTCTGGAGCGGCATCATCATCATCTTCATCGTCCTTGCCTTCAATGTACACCTTCAGGAAGCCTTCAAACTTGAGAACCTCACCCGAGGCTACGAATAATTCAGGGCTGGATGAGATGCCAATGGTAGCAGTTGTTTTCTCAGTGATGGCATTTGCCATCTGGCTGGCCAACGTACGCTTGCGAATCAGATCATAAAGTCGCTGTTCGGCAGAATCTTTGCCGAGGTCAGCCTGGCTCATATCTGTAGGCCGGATCGCTTCGTGAGCTTCCTGGGCACTGGAATTTTTACTCTTGTATTTACGTGGTTCGTGGTATTCAGGACCAAACAGGTCGCTGATTACCTCCCCTGCCTGGTTGATAGCGAACTCAGACAAATTGTTGCTATCGGTACGCATATAGGTGATAAAACCAGCTTCATAGAGTCCCTGGGCTACCCGCATCGTTTGGGCAACTGAAAAACTCAATTTGCGGCTGGCTTCCTGCTGAAGGGTAGAAGTCGTAAAAGGAGCGGCCGGGCTCTTCTTTCCCGGCTTGGTTTCCAGTTTGGAGATGACATATTCAGCCCCAATGCATGATTGAAGGAAGTTTTGCAAATCCTCTTCTTCAGAGAAACGCTGCTTCAAATCTGCTTCAAGCACCACTCCTTTGCCCAGGTCAAATTCGGCTCTCACGCGGAAGGCAGAGCTAGACTCAAAGGCCATAATTTCGCGTTCGCGCTCTACAATCACACGAACCGCAACTGACTGAACGCGGCCGGCAGATAAACCTGTTTTAATTTTAGACCAGAGGAGTGGGCTCAATTTGAATCCAACCAGCCGGTCAAGCACTCTGCGGGCTTGCTGGGCATTGACCAGATCAATATTGATCAGCCTTGGCTTTGCCACCGCATTGGTTACTGCTGTTTTGGTAATCTCATTGAATACCACCCTTTTAGCAGTCGCCGGGTCCAGGCCCAATACTTCAGCCAGGTGCCATGATATAGCCTCCCCCTCACGGTCCTCATCCGTTGCTAACCAGACAACCTCGGCCTCCTTGGCTAATTTTTTTAATTCTTTGATCACGTCTTTTTTGTCCGCAAGTACTTCATACTTGGGATTGAAGCCGTGTTCTACATCTATCGCATCATCCGATTTGGGAAGATCGCGCACGTGGCCAAAGCTGGCTTTAACGATAAAGTCCTCACCGAGGTACTTTTCAATGGTCTTAGCCTTGGCAGGCGATTCTACGATCATCAGGTTTTTCTTGCCCATAAGTGTCTTTTCCGCTTCCTGTCAGTTCGCCGCAATATTACACAATTTTTTAGGGATGCAACCCCAACCCCCAAGTTCTCCGGTCATCATCCTGCCTGAAACCTTAGTTTCTTTTAGTTAGATTTGCAGGCTAATGAATCAATCACTCGTTACCGCTTTGATCATACTTGTTGAATCTGACAGAGACTTTGACACCGTATTCGAATTGCGTGCCAAAGTACTCCAAAAGGAGCTTAATCTACCCGAAGAAGCTGATATTGATGGCTTTGACCACATTGCCAATCACTTTTTGGCTTTTGTCGATGACAAACCGGTGGGAACTGCACGTTGGCGGGTCACCCTCGGCCGGAAAATCAAATTGGAGCGATTCGCAGTCTTGCCTGAATACCGGGCGCAAGGAGTTGGCCGCCAACTGCTCGAAACCATTCTTCCTCAGGTCACTGGCCTGGGCATGGAAGTTTTTCTGGAAGCCCATGGTGATGTGGTTCCTTTTTACGAACGGTATGGATTCATCAAAGACGGAGACCCCTACCCCGTTTCTGACATCCCGCATCAGAGAATGGTCTTCCCAAAAGCCTAGTTTGCCGTTACCTTTTTAAAAATATTTCCCTCCAGAATAAGACAGTTTGACTGACTTTGGGTGAGTCCAAATAATAAGACTCATGCCCATTATTCTGATTTGTATCGCTTTCCTACTCGGTATTATCCTTGCAGAAGAAGCCCCAGGCGCGATTTGCTGGCTCATCTACTCCTTCCCCCCCCTCCTCTTATTCTCCTATTATTTCTCCAGAAAAAGGATATCTCCCCGGTGGGAAATTCTTTTCAATATTGGCTTATTGGGATCATTTATGGCCATTGGCAGCGCCATGGGGGTGATCCGACAGGAAAAACCGGGCAACCATATTTCCGGTCTGCTGGGCTGCACCCTCATGGTTGAAGCAAGGGTCATGGGTGAAGAAAAGGAGACCCAATATGGAAAAAAGATCGTTTTGGAGTGCTTGAAGGCTGTTGATACGGAAACTCAGGTTTGCGGAAAGGTGCTCACCTATTACAACTATATCAATTTCACCCCCAGATATGGTGATATTATCCATGTGGAAATGAATTTTCGGCCCTTGCCGGACAAGTATCCCAGTTACCAAAAATACCTACAGAACCAGGATATTTTCGCTACCGCTCGAGCCAGGTCATTTGAGAAGGTCAACCGACAGTGGAGTCTGAAGGGCCAGGCGCTAAAGTGGCGGGAACAACTGAAAAACAATATCCACCAAAGAATGCCGGACCAGGAGATCGGAGGCCTGGCCGTCGCCATGCTCCTGGGGGACCGAACAGGAATTAGCCAGGAAACCAAGGAGGCATTTAGAAAATCTGGTCTCAGCCATATTCTGGCGATATCGGGCCTGCATATTGGAATTGTCTACCTCTTTCTCAACTCCCTGCTTTCTTTTCTGGACCGTCTCCCGATGGGGAAAGCCACCCGGACCATCATTACGATCATAATTCTGGCTGCGTATGCTTTTATCACCGGGGCAAGTCCCTCCGTCTGCAGGGCTGTTTTGATGATTTCCATGATCAGCCTGGGCAAACTTTTCTTTCAGGAAACCAATGGTCTGAACTTGCTGGCGACAACCGCTTTGCTCCTGCTGGTCATAGACCCACGTTCACTTTTCCAGGTTGGTTTCCAACTGTCCTTCAGTGCTGTAGCTGGCATTATGCTTCTCACTCCTTTGTTAACAGCAGCCCTTCACCAGCGGTTCTCAAAATTAAAACCTGGCACTTTTGATTCTATTGCCGTCTGCATTTCAGCACAAGTATTCACAGCACCGTTGATCTTCTGGCATTTTGGAACCTTCCCCACCTATTTCCTGATTGCCAATGCCCTCCTCCTTCCACTCGTAGCACTGGTAGTCAACGTGGGCGTAATCGGAACCTGCCTCATTTGGGTTCCCGGCTTGAACTCGGTCCTCTTTGGCATTATGGATTTCTGGTTGTGGGTCATCACATCCATCAGTGCCTGGATCGGAAAGCTACCGGGATCAGAGATGAACCGAATCTCCTTCTACGACCCTGGTTTTTGCACTCTGATCAGTATCATACTCCTCATTTCAGGGGTGTGGAGTTGGAAACTGATCCTCAAATGGTTCAGGAATCCAAAAATTTCTTATTTATCTTTCCGCCATGGAGCAAAACAATCTGGTTGAGTACGAGGTCTCTGACCGCATAGGATTTATCACCTTGAACCGTCCCGAGAAACGCAATGCGCTGAATTTCCAGATGGTAACTGAACTCCGCAAGGCGTTTTACGCCGCTGAGCAGGACGGAAATGTGAAAGTGATTGTTTTAAAAGCCAATGGCAAAGCTTTTTGTGCGGGTGCCGATCTGGATTTCCTCAAGCAATTGCAACAGTACAGTCTGGAGGACAACCTCAAAGACTCCAACCACTTGATGGAGCTCTTCCTGGCCATCTACCGCAGTCCCAAGGTTGTGATCGCCCAGATCGAAGGAGCAGCCGTCGCAGGTGGTGCCGGCCTCGCCACAGTTTGCGATTTTTCCTTCTCAGTTCCCACTGCCAAATTCGGATATACAGAAGTGCGTATCGGATTCGTCCCTGCCATTGTGATGATTTTCCTGATTCGTAAATGTGGAGAATTGAGAGCCAAGGAGTTACTGCTTGGAGGTGAGATCATAACTGCCGAAACCGCGGTCAATTATAATATGATCAATAAAATCATTCCCGCAGAAGAAATCCAGGATTATGTACGGGGCTTTGCCCTCGCACTTTGCAGCCAGAATTCCTCTTCCTCCATGCAGCTGACCAAAAAGATGATCGGTGACATTCAGACCTTTCCGGTGGTGGATGCATTGCGGTTTGCTTCCAAAATGAACGCCCACGCAAGAGGAACTGAAGATTGCCAGCGGGGCATCGCAGCATTTTTGAACAAAGATAAATTGGAGTGGTAATTATCAGGTATGCTACGTGTATCCTTTTCAGAAGCGTTTCCCCTTCCCCTTCCCGAAGGACACAAATTCCCTTTTCGCAAATATGAACTGACCCGGCAGCAGCTTGAATACGAAGGCATTATCACCGCTGCTAACTTATTCACCCCTGAATGGGTATCGGATGAAGTGATTCACCTGACCCATTCCCCGGAATGGTGGAACCGGGCTAAGAAGTATCAGTTGGACAAAAAGGAATACCGCCGAATTGGCTTTCCAAATGTACCTGAGTTGGTCGACCGTAGTTTATCCTCTGCGAGCGGAACCCTGCACGCAGCCGTCAATGCCCTGAATGACGGTGCGGGAATGAACCTTGCCGGGGGGACCCACCATGCCTTTTATGACCGTGGAGAGGGCTTTTGCCTGCTCAATGACATTGCAGTCGCAGCCAACTACCTGTTGGCGCAAGGGCATATCAAAAAAGCCCTCGTGGTTGACCTCGATGTTCATCAGGGCAATGGCACCGCGGCTATCTTTCAGGACGATCCCAGGGTTTTTACTTTCTCGATGCATTGCGCTGATAATTACCCATTTCGAAAAGAAATATCAGATCTTGATGTAGAACTTGTAGCTTTTTCAGAAGATCAGCGTTACTTAGATGAATTAAGTCAACATATTCCCCGGCTGATGGAAGAGTTTGGCCCGGATATTGTTTTCTATCAGGCAGGCGTTGATATATTGGAGACTGACAAGTTGGGGAAACTCAACATTAGTCGACAAGGGTGCCGCGAACGTGACCGAATGGTTATATCGCATGCCAGACGCCTTAACCTGCCTCTCGTAGTGGTGATGGGGGGCGGATATTCAGACAGTTACAACACCATCGTAAATGCACACTGTGAAACCTACAAATTAGTTTTTGAGCTTTATGAAAGATCGAAGTATTATATATCCTAAAGCTATTTTTCTCCTGGGCATGCTGCTTTTTAGCCTGGGCCTTCAAGGGCAATCCTTTGAAGGGACAGTAAAATACAATGTCAGAGTTACAGGAAAAGCAGCCCAGGACTATCTGGTAAATGAACCTCCCACTGGCATCATGATGCACATCAAAGAGGACAACTTCATCGTCAAGTTGACGGGAGGGCGGATTGCCAGGACTTTTCTTTTCATCGGAGACTCCAACCACACCTACGTAGTTGACATTCCGAACAAGCGCTACTTCCAGCGCACTTACTATGCCGACACCTCTGATTACAAACCCGTGGTGGCACCTACCGGAAAAACCCTCAAGGTACAGGGCTACACCTGCGAAGAATACAAGGTCAGTCGTAAAGACCGCAAAGAAATTGATTTATACTACGTCAATGATGACTTCCGGGTAGATACCACCCTCTATGCTGAACACGATGGTGCCAAGGCTGACTTTCTGGTACCCGGTTTGGGGGGAAGGATTCCATTGATGAAGGTGATAAAAACCCCGGACCTCACCACTTCGATTGAACTCGCATTGATCAAAGAAGAAGATTTCCCCATGGAAGCATTTCGAATTCCAGACGGATTCTCCAGTAAAAAGAAACGTGACCCCAGAAAATGAGAACTATCGCTTTTAGTCTATTGTTAAGTGTCCTTTTCATGTCCTCGTGCACCAAAAAGGACGGCAGGTTGGCCAATTGGGTACTGAAGAAAGAAGCCATCTGGTTGGTATTGCGGACTGATTATACGCGAACCACTGTTACCCAGTCTGTATTGGAAGAAACCGGTGCCGAAAGAAACAATGGGGTCCTCGCCTTTACCTCTGACGTGGAGGGAAATTTCGAGATGGTCGTTCCATTTGTAGAAGGGAATTGGATCCGGGATTTTGAATGGAGCGTTGATGCCGATACCATACGGGGAGGTTTTCCTGAGCCGATTGCTGATTCATTAGGTGGGATCTCGGATATGAGCTTCAAGGCATGGGAAATCAGTAAAAAACAAATGCGTCTCCAGATGCTTCATATCACCAGCCGGACGGATGAGAACATTACCCTCGAAATGGAGTTGAATATGCAAAGGCGAAAGTGAGGCTGTTTCGATGGCTCACCTTTGGCTTCGTATTTTATTTTTGCAGGCAATTGTATTCGTATGGCAATCACGCACGACGTAGGAAAATTGGGGGAAGACCTGGCGGTTGAGTACCTGGAAAAGGATGGATTTAAAATCTTCGACCGGAATTACAGGTTGGAGAAAAAAGAAATTGACATTGTAGCCTTCTGGGAAGAACCCGCTGAGTTACACTTCATTGAAGTCAAAACCCGCACCAATACCACACACATCGCGCCAGAAGAGGGGCTTTCAGAACAGCAACAGAAGAACATGGCAACAGTAGCTAAATTCTATCTGCGAGAGCGTCAGTTAGTCACGGTTCCCATTGTATTTGACCTGATCGCGGTTTCACTGGACAATCCCGACGAGCCTCAGATTGAGCACCTGGAAGACATTTTCCGTCCCCGATAGTGGGAAAATCCGCTCTCACCCATTTTTTATTGTTCGGGCAAAGTCTACCTTTGTCCACCTAAATTATTATTCACCCATTCTATACCTTCACGAATATGACAGCAGAACAATTGAAGGATCTTGAAGCGCGGAGAGATGCGCTGAGGGGGTACCTTTGACGTTGATCATAAATTAAACCTGATCGGTGACAAAGAGAACCAAGCCATATCCCCCGGTTTCTGGGATGATCCCAAAGCAGCTGAGCGGATATTGAAAGAAACCAAAGATCTGAAGACATGGACGGACCACTACCAACAGGTAGAAGCCGCCCTTGAGGATTTGGACATCCTTTATGAATTCCAAAAGGAAGGTGAAGCCACCCCGGAAGAGGTGGATGTTGCTTATGAAAAAGCAACCCTCCTGATTGAAGATTTGGAATTTCTCAATATGCTACCCCGGGAAGAAGACCAGATGAATTGTATCCTCGAGATCAATTCAGGTGCCGGTGGTACGGAGTCAGACGATTGGGCCGGGATGTTGCTGCGGATGTACCAACGCTATGCAGACAAAAAGCACTACAAAGCCACACTGATTGATCAACGAGACGGAGATGTGGCCGGTGTCACCAAAGCCGTACTCGAGATCGATGGTGAATTTGCTTACGGACACCTCAAGGGTGAAAATGGGGTTCACCGCATGGTCCGTATCTCCCCCTTTGACTCCCAATCCCGCCGACATACCAGTTTTGCTTCGGTCTATGTCTATCCCCGCATTGACGACACCATTGAGATTGAGGTCAATGATGCGGACATCAAATGGGACACTTTCCGTTCAGGTGGCAAGGGTGGACAGAATGTGAACAAGGTCGAGACGGCGGTCCGATTGCACCACCAACCCAGTGGTATCATCATCGAATGTCAACAAGAGCGTTCGCAGCTTCAGAACAAGGAGAAAGCGAAGATCATGTTGAAATCCAAGCTGTATCAGTTAGAGATCGACGCACGGAACGCAGCCAGGGACAAAGTCGAAGGTTCAAAAATGGCCATCGAATGGGGTTCCCAAATCAGAAACTACGTTTTCCAGCCTTACAAGTTGGTCAAGGATGTCCGCAGTGGGCATGAGACCAGCAATGTAGATGGTGTCATGGACGGTGACCTCGACGACTTCGTCAAGGCCTATCTGATGACCGCCTCCGGGGCTGCATCTAAGAAATAAGCTATTTGAAATCAGAATTTCAGAGGGGCTGTCTCGAAAGGGGCAGCCCTTTTTCCGTTCTGAATTGCTTATCTCAGCATTCATGGTCTGTTTTGCATCTTTGATTAGGGCTGGAGCGGAAGTGTAGACGGTTGCAACAATAAGGTTCCGGATTATAAACCCGAACGATTCCCAGCTTCTGAGAGCGGACCTTTGGGTCATCAAATTCAGTAACCCAATCCGCAACAAAGGTTAAATACAATAACTATGACCAAGAAAAAGAAAAGACGAATTCTGAGAATAGCATTTATACTTGCTTCCATCTCCTCCTTGTACTTTGTACCCTGGCTATTGGTAAAGGCATGGATACTTCCGCTACCGGATACAGTACAGGAACAATTGGATCAAGCAATAGACCATGGATTTGACGGGATGATTGTCTATGTAGACATGGCTGGCCAGCCACCTCAGCATTATGCTTCCGGTTGGCACGACCGGGAGGCTAAAATCCCAGCCAAACCTGACGCGCTGTTCAAGATTGCCAGTATCAGAAAGCTGTATGATGCTGTGTCTGTTACCAAATTGGTAAGTAAAGGACGGCTTTCTCTGGATAAAACAATTGCTGATTATTTACCTGAAATAGCGGGAAGGATCGCAAACTCAGATAGGATCACTTTGAGGATGATGGTGCAGCATAAAAGTGGCCTGTTCAATTTCACAGACGCTCCAAAGTTTTGGGAAGCGCCAACAGAAACCTTTGAAGAAAGCCTTGCCTTGGTTCTGGACAAGCCAGCCAATTTTGAACCTGGCGAAGACTATGAATATTGCAATACGAATTACCTGTTGATCCAGAAGATAATGGACGATGAACTGGGCTATGGCAATTTTCAATTCATCCAGGAAGAAATTCTCCAACCTCTAAACCTCAACCATTCATTCGGTTCCCTCAAAGAAGTGAATATGGACGATGTAATGAGTGGTTACCATGAGGGACATCCTTTTGATTTAAAGGCAGACGAACATGGTATGTTAGCCACTGCCGAAGACGTTGGTACTTTCCTCAGAGCCCTGAATGATGGATCAGTGTTTGCTCCGGGAGAAAAGGAAATATATACTTCTATTTATAAGTATGAGCATGCAGGTTGGGTTCCTGGGTACCAAAGTTTTGCTGAATACCACGAAGACCTTGATGCGGTTGTGGTTCAGTTCTACAGTACCACCGATCCAAAACTGTACAATTGGAATTTGTCAGAAATCATTAACAATAGAATTGTCAAGATACTTGAAAGGCAAAAGGAAGAGAAAGAGCGAAAAAGCTGAAATCAATGAGCGAGTCTTTCAAATCTTCAGGAACCGAAAGCTGCCCAAATGATAAGAATGGCTGATCCTGATAAACTATTTTTGGTCCTGTTAGTCATTTCAAAGAATGCTGAAGATTGCCTGGTCCCCCTATTATGCGCATCCCCTGCCGGAAGGTCACCGCTTTCCGATGGACAAGTACAATCTCATTCCCGAGCAACTCATTTATGAAGGAACCATTTCCAGGGACAATCTCTTTGAGCCGGATGTCCTGACTGAAGAGGAGCTTTTGCTAACCCATGACCGGGATTATTGGGAGAAATTGAAGCACCAGAAATTGACCCCAAAAGAAATCAGAAAAACCGGATTTCCTTTGTCGGAGCGCCTGGTTCACCGGGAAATAAATATTGGGAAAGGGACCTGGATGTGTACTGATTTTGCACGAAAATACGGGGTTGCGATGAATATCTCTGGAGGCACCCATCATGCCTTTACCAACCGGGGGGAAGGTTTTTGCTTGCTCAACGATATCGCGATGGCAGCCAATCTGTTGCTGCGGGACCAGCCGGATTTGCAAATCCTGGTGGTCGACCTAGACGTTCACCAAGGCAACGGCACTGCCGAAATCTTTCAAAACGAACCCCGCGTCTTTACCTTTTCGATGCATTGCCGGGCCAACTATCCCTTGCAAAAAGAAACCTCCGACCTGGACCTGGAACTCCCCCCATATATTGAGGATGCCTATTACCTGGAGCAGTTGCATGCGACTCTTCCCCGGTTGATCGACGAAGTTCAACCCGACTTCGTCTTCTACCTGAGTGGGGTCGACATTGTCGCCACCGACAAATTGGGGCATCTCAATGTCAGTAGGGACGGCTGCAAGGCCCGGGACCAATTTGTCTTTGAGCAAATGAAACGGAATGAGATTCCGGTGGTCGTTTCTATGGGTGGCGGTTATTCGCCACGCATCGCTGATATTGTGGAGGCGCATTGCAATACGTATAGGGTGGCTCAAGAGGTGTATTTTTGAGAGAAATGGTTAGATTTGAGGAAATGACTTGTCCGAATGGCAAAAGTTGAAAGTTTTCCTGTAGAAGATAAATTTGAAGCCAAAAATGTGGTCCGTCCGCTTTTTGATATTTATGAGACTACGGCTCGGAAAAACCGCTTGTTGGTGTCACTAGATAAACTAAGAAACTTCAGGGAAGAGGGGTCCAATATTCAGGAGGCTATCGCTTTTGATATAGGTTTATCGGAAAACAAATTGGTTGCAGAAGGCGAGTATCCGAAATTCATGTTTTCCGGACACCGGGGCTCTGGAAAAACGACTGAGATTCATAGACTAAGAGAATACCTGGATTCTCCAGACCGGTTCTTCACCGTTCTTATTGAGGTGGAAAGCGAAATGGCCTTTACCAAATTTCGTCCTCAGGATTTCTATGCCATGATGCTCACCCATTTGGTAGAAAATTTAAAAGCCCATAATATCCAGATCAATTCTCCAAGCCTGGATTCTATCGCACAGGATTGGCTGGGTGATACAGAGAACATTGAAAAAAGCACTTCTAAGTCAGATCAACAGTTACTCAGTGAGATAGGTGCTGGAATTGATCTTTGGTCTTTTTTAAGCTTGAAAGCCAGTTTCAAGGATATATTCTCTACTGGTACCGAGGTATCCAAAATCATCCGAACCAAGGTAAGTGACAACTCGGGAAAGTTGATCGCCCAAATGAATCAGGGCTTTGATGATGTCAGGCAGGCTTTAAGAGAAAATGGGACTGTCGGCACCGAGTTGTTCTTCATATTTGATGGAACCGAAAAAATTGAAAACGACCATTATGAAAAGCTTTTCATTAGGGATGCGCACCTGATCTCTCGCTTGGATATCCCCCTATTTGCATCCGTCCCCATTTCCACTTTTTACAATCCACGGCATGGAGATATCATCAAAACGAATTACAAGACCCTGATTCTCCCTATGCTCAAGGTAAATGAGCAAAGTCTCCCAAAGCTCAAGCAAGTCGTGTCCCGGAGGATCAGTGAAGACACATTTTTTGAACCGGGAATTTTAGATCAATGTGTTAAGAAGTCCGGGGGATCGGTTCGGCAACTGCTGCAAATTGCCTCAAGAGCCTTGAATATTTCAAAAGGGGAAAAGATCACCCAAAAGCAATTTGATTTTGCCATCCAATTCCTTGGACAGGAAATAAGGGATACACTGACCACCCAGGATGTTGAATTCCTCAAGGCGGGTAACTATGAGAACGCCGACGAAACTACCCTCAAATTGTTGGAGTCCCTGGTGATTTTACGTTACAACGGGATTCGGAAGTTAAATCCATTGCTTCAAGGCTATTCCGAATTGATTCCTGACAATGGATAACCTTGGGATTACAGAGCAGGATTATTTGGAAATGCTTGAATTCAGTTTGGGCAACCCCGACCCTACCCATGGCAATTTGAACCTGCTCGAGTACAATTCTCCTACCCTGATCCATAAAGTTGAGCAATTCATTTCAAGTAGACTTCCTCATCTGAAGTTCTTCCGCTTGGACCTGAGAGGAAAAGCCTCCTATTCCATCATGTTGAATCTCAAAAAGGAGGTTCCTAAAGAGATTTGGGAGGCCAAACCGGGAGAATGGCTGGTACATATCATCCATGCAGATGACCATGCTTTTCAATTGGAAGAGGAAGAATTGGTACCCGGTGACCTCTATCCCAATTTCAACTGGGAACGGGAAGCGTTATTCCGCAAGTTGCCTTTCCATAGTTTTCTTTGGGTCGCTCCCTATTTCTTAAAACAGATGAAGTTGCGCTCGAAAGATTTTATGAGTTGGGTGACAACGATCTACCGGTTTCACAAGGATGATATTTCGATTCCGGTGGGATACATTGACTTTTCAATGCCTCCTAAGTCGGTTCCTGACCGGCTGAAAATGGATTTTGAAAAAAGTGAGGGAAACAGCCTCCTTTCCAATCTAAACTCTCTGCAATACCTATCCTACGAATATGAAGGTTTGAATCGACATAAGAATGCCTACTTCGTCTTGAAAAGGCTCGATGATTTGTTGATTCAGGAAGAAAAACCCAGGGAGGATCTTTTGCATGATATCTTTCGGAGATCAGGCAACCTTTTAGTAAAAATGGGGAACTATGAAGATGGCTTGGATGCAATGAAACGAGCGGCAGTTTTAAAAACAGATTGGGTAATTCTAAGTGATATGGGCATACCCTTGGTAGAACTTGGAAAGTTGGAAGAAGCTGAAAAATGTCTTCTTCAGGCCAACCGGATGAACCAATTCAAGGAAACACCAAGGCTCGATCCGGTAATAATTAACTTAGCTGCACTGTATGCCCGCAAAGGAATGTTGCCTGAGAGCATAGAGATGCTCAGGGAAGCATTCAACCTTCGGAAATCTTTCCTTCCCAGTATTATTATAACCCAATCCTTTTATTATTTATCCTTGATATTTTTTGTCCTTCGCAAATTCCACGAAGCCTCATTCATGATAGGACAAGCTGTAGTTTCATCTGAGAAGGCAAAAAAGCAGTTTGAATTCTATTTTTCCAGACTTTTCCAAACCTGGATCAACCAGAAAGAATCCATTTCTGAGACGGATCTCTTATCCACAGATTTAAATTCCATTCAAATAGAATCTACAGATTCTTCACAAATCATCGGATCCGCATGGGCAAAAATCGGGGTGGATCTCGCCAGATTTAGGGAATGGGAACTTGCTTTGAGGGCATTTGAAGCTGCAACCCATCATTTGCTGTTGCCTGAATGCTCCGTGCAGCAACTCGAATACCTGGATAAAACCCTGGACCTTACTGCTAAATACACTCAAAGGTGTAATCTCTCCCCCTCCTTTTCTGATCGTTTATCGCGGATCTCGAATCTCGTAAGGAACTATTTGACCGAATCGATTGGAAATTCGGAGTCTTAATTGTGAAAAACCTTCTTTTTGAAAGCTAACTTGGGCCAGCTCCGGTCCAGACCGAAGCTCCAACAGGTCCAAACCCCGGTTGCACC
>CAYGRE010000010.1:71343-92328 GCA_964352215.1 uncultured Bacteroidia bacterium | reverse complement strand
ACTTCGAATGTGCTGAAGGAGGCGGGTATGCCTCAGGAGGCCATAGAGTTGTTACCAGAGGGAACAAGTACCTACGAGGAATTCGAGGCCATCATCCAGCATTGCCAGGAGCACAAGTATGACAAGGTAATGGTCGTCTCTTCCCTGTTTCATACCCGGCGTATCCACACCTTCTTCCGTCAGCGCATGTACTTCTCCGGGGTGGAGATGGTACTGCGTGGGGTTCAGGATGGAGGATTTGAAATGGATGCCTGGTGGAAAAAAGAACCGGGTCTGCTCTTTGTGAACAATGAGTACATCAAGATGGTTTATTACTGGTTGAAATATTGAGGGGAAAAGCGACCTTGATAAGCCTTTCAACATTGCCTATTTTTGGACTATGGCGGTAACTCAGACCTCACTGGTAAGCATTCTCAAGGACCACGACATTCGCAAGACCGGAAGTCGGCTGGATATTCTGCGTCAGTTTACCGAATCGGGTCATGCCTTGTCCCAACCGGACATTGAAAAGGCACTGGAAGGCCAGTGTGACCGGGTGACGATCTACCGAACCCTTACGCTCTACCAGGAGAAAGGACTGATCCATACCGTACTGGATGATTCGGGAGCCATGAAGTATGCCTTGTGCAAAGGAGCCTGCACAGATCATACCCATCACCATGACCACGTTCACTTCAAATGCACCAATTGTGGTCAGACGACTTGCATTGAAGATGCACTGATCCCACGGATTACCCTGCCCAAGGGGTACAAGATCGAAGAGCAGAATCTGCTCATGGTCGGGACTTGTGATGAATGTAATTAGGAAATAGACTGGCTGGATTCAGAGAGAATCAAATCCGAAAACAATCTCATTATGTGGAGATACTGCTTATTCCGCAGTGTGAAGACAGGTTCCTTCGGCGTGAGCTACAGCGTGGCTGCTGCGCACATTGATCCACTGGGCGGTTCCGACTGCCAATGCACCAACTACCACCAGCCAGATTTCCAGGGGCTCTTCAGCACCCAGGATGCCAAACAGCATCACCACTGCACCAAAGGCAAACAGGCCGAGAATGTTCTTGTTCCGATGCACCTTTAAGAATCCTTTTCCGATCGAATAAGCACCAAAACCCAGGCCGAGACCAACAATAGAAAGCTCAAATGCAGTCGATTCAAGGAATTGCAGGCCGATCAGAGGTAGCATGGTAGCTACGAAAGGCATGGCAATACAATGGACAGCACAGGCAAGTGCCAGGAAGGCACCCCATTTGCTGGTGGTTTGAATCGATGAATCTGAAGTGATGTTGGACATAGACTTGAACTCGCGTTGCTTTTGCAATGATGTTGCAAAGTTAATAGAGTTTCATTTAAGAACCAATACCCGGCCGCGAATCATTTCTCAGCCACGAATCATTTTACGATCCACTTGCGTGAACCAAGGGATTGGCCCTCGGCAAGGACATGGATGATATAAAGACCCGTCGGGACAGGACCTACTTCCAGGTCCACGGCCGTTCCATGGTAATTGAACTCGGTTTGAAAAACCTCGCGGCCATGCACATCATAAATACTGACCTCGAGGTCGGTTCCGGTGGGAACTTTAGAACTGATACGCAAGGCTCCCTGGCTGGGATTGGGGAAGGCGTTGAAGGCCGGGCCGGGCCGAATCCCGGTGACTCTACCTACAAAGGTGCCTTGCTCAGCATAAAATCCCAGCCCACCTCTCAGGTTACCAGTAATGTACTCGGGTTTGTTGTCGCCATTCAGGTCCGCAACCGCGATGGAAGACCGGAATCCCTCTTTGATATTGCCAAAAGCAGGATCGTCAAGCGTAAAATTGCCTCCCAATTCGCTTTCAATATCTTCGTAGTAGAGAATATTGGTTTTCTCAGAGCCAACCAGGAGATCGTATTTTCCGGTGGCGGGATTTTCGAATACAGTTGGGACACTCCAGCCGGTACAGCAATCTGGCTCCGTATCTACACCTCCCCAAGCAGCGTCGGTCGGGGAACTGGCAAAGTCTGCCACCTGAGCGGTTCCGATATTGCGGTAATAATTCAAATTCCCGGACATCTCACCGACCACCAGATCCAGCTTTCCATCACGGTCTATATCCACCAGGCAGGGAGCCGAAAAATTTCCTACATCAATCCCCTTGTAATTGCTTTGTGCCAGCACAAAGTCAGCGTTTTGACCGCTGGGGGCAATGTTTTCAAAGTAGTGGAGCTTGCCGGCAGCATCGCCAATCATCATGTCTATGTCCCCATCACCGTCCAAATCTCCCACTGTTGGTGTAAACCCATAGAGGTTGCTGCTGAAGATGGTCGACAGGTTTTCGAAGTCCCGGGTGACCAACTGGAAAGCGGGTAGGGTAGCGGTACCCGTATTCACAAATAGGGCCAGCCCTGAAGTTGCACTGGTGGTTCCGGTCTGCGTTTTGGTATTGTAGTTCCCGACCAGCAGATCTTTCAGCCCGTCGTTGTTGTAGTCAAAGAATACCGGGTATGCACAGGTACCCAGGTCGATCATGTCTTTTTGCAGAAACTTGGTGCTGGTTTGGGAAACCTGTACTCCCCCGGTGGTAGACACATTTTGGTAATACCAGACATTCTGATAGTTGAAAGTAGCCGCAGTTGAATTGGGGGCTGCGATCATATCTACTTTCCCATCGTTGTTGACATCCATAAAATAAGCACCTGGGAAATTGTCGATCAGGGCCGGGGTATCGTAGTTGGGGAAATTGGTATGCACATTGTCGATCAGCGCATTGCTGATGGTGCCTCCATTACGGAGGTAAGTCAGGGCATTGCTGGTCAGGTCACCCAGGACAATGTCCTTGAGGCCATCGTTGTTTTCGTCGAAGATAGCGATGGTGGATCCGGCATGAACTGAACCTGAAGCAGGATCATAATGGTTGCCGGGAGCGACTCTGCAGGAGACGTTCAGTGATATACCTGAACCCTGAGCACTTTCCTGAAACTTACCCCAACAGGCATCGGCTCTGGTAAACTCCATCGCATTGCAATCTCCATTGTTCTCTACTGAAAGGTTCTTGTGGTATTCCAGGAAGTTCCCTCCCGGATCAAAGGTGAGGATGTCAATGTCACCGTCGTTGTCGATATCCGCCATTCCCGGCACGTCAAAAGTAGAGACGATCAAGGCTACCGGGCCTGCACCGTAGTCCGAATTGAGGGAGTCGGCCCAGACATTGAATTGGAAGTTGGATCCGGTGCTTACATTATGGAAAACCCGGATGAAGTCCTGATTGGAGGTGAAGATGTCCATCTTCCCATCACAATCGAAGTCCCGGAAGACAGCATAATGGCTGAGTTCTTCAGGAAATTGGTTTTCATAGACAGGCGCAAAGGTATAGTCTACGGTATTGGGAGTGCCGCCATTGAGAAAAGGTATGATCTCATATCCAGCCCGGTCGAAGACAACCAGGTCCATGGTGCCATCTCCATCCAAATCCATTTCGTTGAATTGAGGTTGGTCCATTCCCCCGGCAAAGGGGTAGGCCATCTGAAAGCCGCTTTCATTCACCTGAATGAAAGTGACCCGTTCGACCGCAGGGCTTTGCCCGAAGAGAGGACCAGTCAGGAGGACTAAGGCCCAAACAAAAGCTGAAGTTCTTCCAATACGTTTCATGCAACTGTCCATTTCTTAAAATTAAGAAAAGAACTTGTGGAAGGCACTATCTGGAACGTGAGTAGACGACACAGAAGAACTAAATGCACGGAAAGGCGGGTTTGCAGATCCTTTCTTATGCAGACCGGACAGATCATAACTAAAAAAGACGGACTTCTTTTGTTGGAAGTCCGCCTTTCAGGGAGAAGATTTCTAGAAACCTTCAGAGTTTACTGGGCAAGCCAGTGCATATCAAAAGCCCAAATCAGTTAGGCTTGATGTAGATTGAATCGAGGTTGTAACCGTAGTTGTTGGTAGGATCGTTGGCGTATACTTCAACCTTGTACATACCGGGAACCGTTCCAGCTGGGATGGTTACAAACGTATCCAACAAATAAGGCTGAAGGAAGAGCGTATCGTACTGGATGGTACTGTTCTCCATCAGATCGTTGGTAAATGCATCACGGACCCTGGTGGTTACGTTCTTAACTGCATCATTGTCGGTGATATTGGCACGGATCTGAATGTTCTGGCCAATGGTGAAGGTGTCAATGGCGGAAGGATTCGGATTGAAGAATGCAATCTGAGGAGCCTGGACATCAACATCGTTCTGTACATCGAGGTAAGTAGTGAGAATGGTCTGCTTTCCAGAGGCATCATTCACGACTACTTCAAATTCATAAGGCCCGGCTGAGGGGTCAAATGGAATCTGGATATAGCGGTTGACGGCATCAATTCTACCTTCCAGGGTCCCAAAAAGATTGGCGCTCCATGGATCGGTATCTGTCTTGAGGAAAACAAGGTCTTGCCGCTGACGAACATTGATATTGTAGGTAGCGAGTTCCATATCATCCTCGAAACGGATGTCAACCGGAATGCTGTCAAGGTTCCTGAAATCAACAAAATTGCCAATTTCAACCACTTCAGGGCTGGACATAAATATCTCAGGAGCTTCAAGGTCCTGGGGGATGGTTACTGGCTTTTCCTTACAACCAATGAGGGTGAGGCTGATTGCAAGTGCGGCAAGTAAGACAGAGATCGAATTTCTCTTCATAGAAACTTAGGTTTAAAACGCTAAGCTAATCACTTTTTTACTATCAAGAAAACAGAATTTTATACTCAACCCTACTGTCCTCATTCCCGTACACTGCATTGTGCATATCTAGCCAAGCATACAGGATTGATTCATTAATTTCCCAGATGGCCGAAATCTCTACACGTTTGACTGTTTGAATACTAAATATCCGGCCCTGATCTCATGAAACGAATTCGGAAAATTCTCATCCGAATAGGGGGAGTACTCCTGGGACTGATCCTGGTACTATTCCTGTTAGGGTATTTCTTTGAAGATAAGCTGCATCTCATGGCTATCCGTGAGTTGAGCGACGCTTTGCATGCACGGATTGATGTAAAGGATACCCATGTTTCCTTCCTGCGGTCCTGGCCGGATGTCAACGTCCGCTTAGAAGGGGTAACCATCAATCCGATGGATGCTGAACCCGGTGCGGATGTTATCACCATTGCCTCGGCAGAGTTGGACATCTACTTCTGGTCTTTTTTCTCAGACCGCATGGAAATAGAGTCGGTATTACTGGACGAACCAACCGGTCATTTGGCTGTGGATAAAGAGGGGAATTGGAATACAGGCGACATGTTTCAGCCTCCAAAGGACAGCGCGAAGTCAACAGATGATGGGGAAGAACTGGTATTTGACCTCAGCGGCGTCAAGATAAAAGATGGAATATTTGCCTTGAAGAACGAGCAGAACGGTTCAGATATCCGAATTGACTCAATCTACCTCGACCTTTCAGGAGATTTCAGTGCCAGCCGTACAGATTTCGATACGGAAATGGCTTTTCACTTAGCACGTTGGAAAGACAAAGGCGTAAACTGGGCCGGAGACAAGCACGTCAGCCTGGATATTTTAGCAGATGTCTCTCTGGACAGCATGAAGGATTTTAGAATTCGGGAAGCAGAAGCCAAGGTGGCAGGCGTTACCCTGAATTGGGGAGGGGAGATCACCGAAGAGGCAGGCGGTTACCGGATGAACCTGGCCTACAATACCTCCCGCAACGACTTTGATGCCTTTATGTCTCTCTTGCCGGGAGGATTGCTGGATACGGGACGGGACTATGAATATGACGGTGAATTCGATATGCATGGCTGGGTCCGTGGCTTGGCCGGGAGTGGTGCTATTCCCTCCATCTACGCAGAGTACGCGGTTGCCAATGGCGCATTTCACTACGTTGATTACGAATCCCGCCTGACCGGTATACAGCTTTCCGGAAGTTGTATGTACGAAGAAAACAACCCCTCCAAGTCCTGGTTCAGGATCGATACCCTGGAGGCACACCTGAGGGACCGTCCGGTACATGGTTCCCTGGCATACGACAATTTCAAAGATCCTCATCTGGCTTGCCAACTCAATGGACAAATCGCACTCGAAGATATCCGGGAGTTCTACCCCGACTTCGCCGACAGCAGTCAATTGGCTGGGAGGGTGGACGTCGACCTGATGGTGGATGGCCGGATTGCTGATTTCAGGGAAAAACGCTACCAGGCGGTTCGGGCCAAAGGAGTGGTCGACATGGACCAGGTTCGGATCGAAGACCGGAGGGTCCGGCATCCCATCGAAAACCTGACCGGAAATATGAAGGTAGACAACCACCGGATTCAGGTATCCCAATTGGCCGGAAAGGTCGGGAACTCCGACTTTGAATTGAAGGGGATGATCACCGAATACCTGCCCTGGTTCTTTGGCAAGGATGCGCGTGTGGTCGGGGTACTGGAATTGAAAAGTGACAATATGGACCTCAACGAATGGATCGTGGAGGAGGAGGGAGGCGCAGTGGACGGTTCTCAGGACCGCTTTGCTTTCCGCTTACCGGACAATGTAGATTTCGATGTGCGGGCCCGGGTGGGGCACCTCACCGTGGCCAAGTTGGATGCAAAGATGGTTTCCGGGCAGGTACGACTCTATGACAAAAGGATCAATCTGGAACGTCTGATCATGAATACCCTGGAGGGGAGCATGGTCCTGAGCGGCTCGCTCCATGCCCAGCGGGCAGAATTGTGTGAAGTACGGCTGGACGTCACCGCCCAGGAAATCAATATCAACAAGGGATTCAAGACCTTCGACCAATTGGCGGCTTTTGCCTTGGTAGAGGAAAATCTATATGGCACATTCTCTGGAGACGTGCACATCGAGGGACAATTGAATCAGTACCTGGACCTCGATCCCAACAGCCTGGTTTCCTATGGCTATGTGACCCTCAAGAATGGCCGGCTCAAAGATTTTGAACCGCTTGAGGGCCTGGCCGGCTTCGTAAAGATGGAAGATCTGCGCGACCTTCAGTTTTCAGATGTAAGCACCAACTTCCAGGTGGAAAATGGCTATTTCTATTTGCCGGGACTCTATGTGGAAGCGAACGATTATAAGATGGACGTCAGCGGGCGGCATGGATTTGACAATACCCTCGATTACCGGGTGGCGGTGGAGTTGCCAAGAAAGGCCGCGCGGCAGTCCGGCTCCGCAGAAATCCGGTCAATGGTAGACATTTCCCCGGAAGAAAAAGCCCGAATTGTGGTTCCCGTCCGCATCACCGGAACGGTTGACAAGCCCAAGTATGCATTGGATGGTCAGTTTGTAAAGAATTCGGTGGAAGACAAGATCGAGGCCGAGAAGGAGGAAATCAGAACTGCCTTCAACGAGGAGATCGAATCTGAATTTGGCGGGGTGGATAGCATGGAGGTGGATGATTTGATCGTGGTTGAAGAAGATCCTGCAGATACCAGTAAAGTTGCGGGGGTATTGGACAAGCTCAAGAACCCGCTGAAGAAGATCAAATGGCCGGTAAAGAAAAAGAAGGGTGGAGACCTGGACTAGATAGTGGTGAGTTTCTCCAGGGGAAAGGGGTGATAAACTTTGACCGGAGACCCGATGGCACACAATTTATAAAGAGGTTCCATCTCATTTAAGAAGGCCCATTCTTTGCCATAAGCGACACCAAAATCCCAATTGATGGTATAGGACTCGATTTCTCTGACTTCCCATTCCGGGTGGTCGACCCGGTAGCACAACACCTTTCCATTTCGCCGTACCCCAAATCCGAGGTCGTGCTCCTTGAAGAAATAGCCGGGAGTTCCCTTTTCAGGAAAGCCCAGTGACTTACCGACTTTGGCTTCTATGGTGCACTGCTGATTGCCAAACCAGGTAGCGTGCCGAATCACCCCCGATTGTTCATTTCCGGTAACCAGGCTTTTCATCTTTCGCCGTTCGTAGGGTTCGTTGTAGAACAGCTTAGCAGTCCAGGCGATGGCATGCTTAGGGACCAATTCCTTGACGAAGATGACACCATTGCGGTTTCCTTTCTTTACATACGCCCGGAGGTTGATCTCAGGGAAGTTGATGTGGAAGGGAATGGGGATGCCTTTGACCCTGGTGTGGAGAAAGTCAAAAGCGACCAGGCTGACATGGGCGTGTCCTTCCCACCAGTCGATCTCAATACCGGTAGGCACCAGTGATTGCAAAGCTTCTGCCGGGATGCGGTAGGTGAAGTTGAGGAGGCTGCGCCATTCGGCGGAAAGGAAGACAGGTTTCTTTGGGAATTCGTTCATGACCGTGGGGATCAGGAAACGAGGAGAATTTCCAGGATCACCAGGATGCCGAATACCATGGAGGCGATGCCGTTGGTGGTAAAGAAAGCGAGGTTGACCCGGCTCAGATCGCTTGGTTTGACGATCAGGTGCTGGTAGACCAGCAGGCAGACGAAAAATCCAGCTGCGGCCCAGGCGAGGTACTGGCCACCGATCATATAGATAAAGGATGCCAAAGCTGCGGCGGTGAGAACATGGAGAAAGCTGGAGACAAACATGGCCCGGTTTTTTCCCAGAAAAGCGGGGATGCTGTGCAGGTCGTGGGCGCGGTCAAACTCTTCATCCTGGAGGGCATAGATGATATCGAAGCCGCTGACCCAGGTCAGGACCGCCACCCCGAGGAGAATGGGGGCGAAGTTGAAATAGCCGGTGACGGCGATGTAGGCACCAACCGGGGCCAGGGAAAGGCCGAGTCCGAGGACGAGGTGACACAAGGCGGTGAACCGCTTGGTCAGGGAGTATCCAAGTACCACCGCCAATGCGACGGGGGAGAGGTAAAAACAAAGGGGATTGATGAACCAGGTGGCGGCGATGAACAGGATGCAATTGATCACCACAAAGAGAATGGCTTGCCGTGCCTGAATGACGCCGGCGGGGATTTCCCGGACTTTGGTACGGACATTGTCGGCATCGATGTCCCGGTCGGCCCAGCGGTTGAAGCCCATCGCTGCATTGCGGGCAAACACCATACAGAGAACAACGAGCAGAAGAATGAGGGGATCAAATTCCCGCGTCTCTGCAAAGCCAAGGAAGAACCCCGTCAACGCGAAGGGCATCGCGAAGATCGTATGGGAAAACTTGACCATGGACAGATACTTCTTCATCGCTGTTTTTGGTTTCGGTAAAGGTCGAGGTTAATCTGCAAACTTTCAATGTTTATTGAAAATTACTTCATAGAGATTAACCCTGTAAACCGGATCTGGTTTGCCGGGTATTTAAAATAATCTAGAATCTGCTCCACCAGGAATTGTAAAGGCATTTGAATCTGCTTCACCAGGAATTGGAAAAGCATTTGAATCTGCTTCACCAGGTATAAGAAAACCCTTCGATCAGGCCATCGCAGCCTGTTCGAAGGGTTCATACAAGATTGGATCTTGATTACATGAGCCCCTTGAGGGTGTCCATGATTTTGGTTTTCGTAGGCACTCCTACCAGCATCTCCTTGCGTTCGCCATCCTTGAAGAACATCAGGGTTGGAATAGAGAGGAGACCGAGTTTGGTACCATAACTGTTCTTGCCAATGTCCATTTTACCGATGATGGCGTCTTCACCAAGATCCTTGGCTACGTCTTCTACAATCGGTGAAATCATTTTACAAGGACCACACCAGGTTGCCCAAAAATCGATCAGGACAGGCTTGCCGGAGTCTAAATACTCTTGCAAGTTGTCGTCAGTGAATTCCACTACGGTAGTTTCTGTACTCATATTAACTTATGTTGTTGTATTTATATTAACGAGACGGTAAGGTCCAATGTTTCGAGTTCTTTGATCAATTTATTACTTGGCTCGATCATGATCCTCCGGCTACTCACCGGAACCTTGGCCCTAAATTCGTGATCTATTATGTTGAACTCAAGGATTTTTTCTCCCCGGTTGTCACTAAAGAGGGTTTCCAGCCTTTTGGTCATCTCCGGGGTGATCCTTTCCAGCGGAAGATCCAGGCAGAGTCCGGCGGTCATGTGTTTGAATGAATCTTCCAGGAACTTGATGTCCATGATCTTCAATTCAAATACGCTGGGATCACGGAAGGAAGGTTGGCTCTTGGCACTGACCAAAAGCATGGCATTGATGTCAACGTAAGGATAGTATTTGGCAAAGTCTTCGCCAAAGAGGGCAAATTCGGTGGAACCGCTGAAGTCTTCCAGGGTAAAGGTGGCATAGCGATTTCCCCTTTTGGTCATTCCATCCCGCTTCTTGGTCACAATCCCGGCCAGTTTCACATCCCGGCCCCGATAATTGTCCAGGTCATGGATGCGGGAAGAAGTAAAACTCTTGATCTCCATCCTGAATTCGTCCAGAGGGTGCCCTGAGAGGTAAAATCCAATCACTTCTTTTTCAAAGTTGAGCCGTTCCATCAGGGTCCATTCGGAGGCTTCCGGTATAGGCGGCGCGACGATGGAACTTGCTCCCCCCATACCTCCAAAGAGGCTTACCTGGGCACTTGCCTTTTCCTGCTGAATTTTATTGCCATAAGAAACTGCTCTTTCCAGGACATTGACTCCCCGCTCACCCGGTATGGCTTCCATGGGTACAAAATAACGGGACCGCACGATTTCAAAGGCATCGAAGGCGCCTGAATAGGCGAGGCATTCCATGGTTTTCCGGTTGAGGGTGCCGGCAGGAATCCGTTCCGACATGTCAAAAATACTTTCGTAAGGGCCATTTTTAACCCTTTCCTCTACAATAGAAGCGACCACTGCAGAACCCACCCCTTTGATAGCGGACATGCCAAAGCGGATATGTCCTTCGTCGGTAACCGAAAACAAACTTTCAGATTCATTGACACAGGGGGAGAGGACTTTGATCCCCATGCGCTGGCACTCTTCAATGAAGAAGGTAATCTTGGTGATGTCGCTGACGTTGTGGGTCAGGACGGCGGCCATGTATTGGGCGGGATAATGGGCTTTCAGGAATGCGGTCCGGAAAGCGAGGATGGAATAGGCGGCGGCATGGGACTTGTTGAAACCGTAGGAGGCAAATTTCTCCATGGTATCAAATACCTCCACGGCTACCTTTTCCTCGACGCCATTGGCTTTGGCTCCGTCGACAAAGCGGACCCGCTCCTTCTTCATGACGTCGTGCTTCTTCTTACCCATGGCCCGGCGGAGCAAGTCCGCTTGTCCGAGGCTGTAGTTGGCCATTTTCTGGGCCACCTGCATGATCTGTTCCTGGTAGACCATGATCCCATAAGTATTCTTAAGGATGCCCTCCAGCATGGCATGTGCATAAACCACCGTTTCCCGGCCATGCTTCCGGTTGACGAAGGAAGGAATATTGTCCATCGGCCCCGGTCGGTACAGGGCGTTCATGGCGATCAGGTCTTCAATTTCGGTCGGCTTGAGTTGCTTGAGGTACTTCCGCATCCCGTCGGACTCAAACTGGAAGGTGGCCACCGTTTCTCCGTTCTGGTACAGTTCGTAAGTCTTCTCGTCGGTGATGTCTATGTTTTCAGGATCGATCACGACCCCGTACCTCTCTTTGGTAAGTCGAATCGCGGTCTTGATGATGGAGAGGGTTTTCAAGCCCAGGAAGTCCATCTTCAGGAGGCCGGCCATCTCAGCCATCGGGCCGTCGTACTGGGTCACAAAAGACTTGTCTTTTGCAGTGGCGATCGGCACCAGGTTGGTGATCTTCTCGGGAGCGATGATGACCGCGCAGGCATGGACTCCGGTATGCCGGGCCGTTCCTTCCAGGGTCTTCGCGAACTTCATCATCTTCCGGATCTCGGGGTCTTTGTCTTCAAAGGCTGCGTTGAGATCGCGGGAATGGTCCGGATTGTGGGAGGGGTCCATGGCCTTGGAAAAGGACATTCCCGGACGGTCCGGAACGTATTTGGCGATCCGGTTGACCTCAGACAAGGGGATGCCCAGGGTACGGCCAACATCGCGCAGGGCGGTTTTGGCCCCCATGGTTCCATAGGTGATCACCTGGCTCACCGATTGGCGGCCGTATTGTTCGACGACGTAGTCGATGACTTCCTGCCGGCCTTCGTCGTCGAAGTCGATGTCGATATCGGGAGGGGAGACCCGGTCCGGGTTGAGAAAACGTTCGAAGAGGAGTTGGTAACGAAGGGGGTCAACATTGATGATGCCGAGGCAGTAGGCGACGACGGAACCGGCGGCGGAGCCACGGCCCGGACCTACATATACACCGCGTTCACGGGCGATGGTGGTAAAGGACTCCACGATGAGGAAGTAGCCGGCATAGCCCATCTTCTTCATGATCTTCAACTCGTGGTCGATCCGTTCGCTGAGCTCGGTGGTCATCTCCGGATACCGCTTCCTGGCTCCCTCCAGGGTCATGTACCGCAGGTAGTCGTCCATGTCGACAAACTCCTTGGGGACCTTGAAGTTGGGCAGCATCATGTCACCGGCCAGATTCATCTCAAACTGGCATTTCTCTGCGAGTTCTATGGTATAATCGAGTGCTTGCGGAACATCGTGGAAGAGGGCCCGCATCTCGTCCTGGGTCTTGAAGTAAAAGACCTTGTTCAGGCGGCCGCGGTCGTCGGTGAACCGGAAACGGTTGGGATCGTTGTAGTCGGATGCAGTTTGCAGGGCGAGGAGGAGGTCGTGGGCGTCGGCATCCTCTTCATTGACGTAGTGGACGTCGTTGGTAGCGATCACTTTAAGTTGGTGCTTGACGGCCCAACGCAGCAAGACCTGGTTGCATTTTTCCATGTCCCCAAGCCCGTGACGCTGAATCTCTACATAGTAATCTTCCCGGCCAAACACATCCAGGTACCACATGAGGATCTTTTCCGCTTCATCTTCCCCTTTATTCAGGATGGCCCGGTTGATCTCAGATGCGAGACAGCAAGTCGAGGCAATCAGTCCGGCGGAGTATTTTTTCAGGGTCTCCTTGTCGATCCGGGGCTTGTAATAATAGCCATCGGTATAGCCGAAAGAGCAGAGGGTACAGAGGTTCCGGTAGCCTTCCGCATCTTTGGCCCAGAGGATCTGGTGGTAGCGGGGATTCTGCTTCACATCCTTCAACTCAATCGGATGGGCACAGATGTAAAATTCACAGCCGACGATCGGTTTGATGCCTTCCTTCCGCGCGGCCAGCACAAATTTGGGCACCCCATACATATTGCCGTGGTCAGTGATGGCGATGTGGGACATCCCCAGGTCTGCGGCCTTGGCGGTAAGGTCAGAAATCTTGGCAGCCCCATCTAAAAGGCTGAATTCGGTGTGGTTGTGAAGGTGGACGAAATCCGGCATTTATTCTCCTCGGTCGCTTTTCTGATAAAGACTCAATGGTCATTAAAGATACTGCATCTGCGCGATCCATCTGTCCACAGGATTTCCACAAAGAGACCAATAAGAATGTGACATCTTGTATGTTAAGGATAAATTAATCTCAAAAGGGGGTTAAAGATGCTAAATCAATCCAAGGGAATATTTGATTGTATTTCGCAAGACACAAGCCAAAGGATATTTCAGGAATCTTAGAGGAAAAGGTATATTGCGTATGATTTGTATTCAAATACTTTAGGTTTTAATTGGTAATGAGAAAATTTCTACTGCTTTTCATATTGGCGGTTGCGTCGACCTCCATATTCGCTCAAAATCCTCCCCTTAATATCAGTTTGGCAAGTAACCTATCCAGCATTGGCGGTTCGAATGACTGTTGGGGATGGTGGGACTCTCAAGGCAATGAATACGCCATTGTCGGTATCATTTCAGGCGGAGTTGACATTATCAATGTCACCAATCCCAGCAATCCTCAGGTCGTGGCTTCCACTCAGGGGGTTCCTTCTCTCTGGAGAGATATCAAATCCTTTGGCAATTATGTCTATGTGGTCAACGACGACGGTGGAGCCGGTGGGGTTGGCCTTCAGATCATCGACATGACGACCCTTCCCAATATTGTCTACAAGGACACCATCATTCAGGGAATGGAATATTCGCACAACCTTTATATTGATGGCGGCTATGCCTACCTCACGGGTAACAGCAACAATCCCGGGATCAATATTTACGATTTAAACAATGACCCCTGGAATCCCTCTCAGGTCGGACAATACACCCAGACCTATGTGCACGACGTCTATGTCCGCAACAACAAGGCTTACTCCTGTGAATTGGGGCAAGGCCTGACAGTCATTGACGTGACCAATAAGAACAACCTCCAGGTGATTGGCAACCGTCAGTACATCAACAACTTCACCCACAACTCCTGGTTGAGTGACAACGGCAATGTTTGCTTCACGACCGATGAGATCAGCGGTGGTTATATCTATTCCTGGGACGTTACCGATCCTCAGAACATCATCGAACTGGACGATTACCGTTCCAGTCAGGGTGGGCCCAATACGGCGGTTATTCCCCACAATACCCACGTACTCAACGACTATCTCCTTACTTCTTATTACCGCGATGGCATGACCGTGGTGGATGCGCAGTATCCATACAATATGATTGAGGTGGGATATTACGATACTTCTCCCTTGAGTGGTGACGGTTTTGATGGTAACTGGGGGGCATATCCTTTCTTTCCATCCGGCACTTGTATTGCATCCGACATGGACAACGGTTTGTTTGTCTTCAATGTGAGTTATGAGCGTGCTTGTTACCTCGAAGGCGATGTGACCGATGCGGTTACCAATCAGCCGATCCCTGGCGCGACCATTTCGGTTCAGGGCCAGACCTGGGGTGACAATGCTGACAACAACGGTTTCTACGCGACGGGTACCCATGCTTCTGGTACTTATACCGTCACCTATTCTGCATTTGGTTATAGCGATTCTACCATCACGGTCAGCCTGACCAACGGTGTTCTGGTGGTTCGGGACATTCCTCTGAATCCCCTGGCCACGGTCAATGCAACCATCACCGTTGTCGAAACCGGTTCAGGCCTCCCTGTTCCCAACGCACAGGTTGTCCTCTCCGAAACCTCCGGGGCTGCGACTTTCTCCTACACGGCTGATGCCAACGGAACTGTCAATGTCCAGTCACTGGTTCAGGGCAGCTACAGCCTGATTGCGGGACAATGGGGTTGGGTGACCACCGAATTGCCCTGGAATCCCAATACCTCTAACAATACCATTACCGTCCAATTGGACGAAGGATACTACGACGATTTCGCCCTCGATTTGGGATGGACCGTTACCAGCACTGCCTCTACCGGTGCCTGGGAACGTGGCGAGCCGGTGGGTACATTTTCCCAGGGGCAGCCTGCCAATCCCGATTTTGACCTTCCCAATGACATCAGCGACCAGGCTTATGTGACGGGTAACGGTGGTGGCAACGGCGGCAATGACGACGTTGACGATGGCGTTACTGAGTTGATCTCTCCCATCTTTGACCTCAGCGGTTACCAGGACCCGGTCGTTCGCTACAGCCGTTGGTTCTTCATGGGTGGAGGTTTTGGCGGCAATCCCAACGACTCCCTCACCATCGAGATCAGCAATGGCATCACCACCGTGATGCTGAATCAGATTGATATCGTCTGGAACAACTGGGTGCAGGATACCTTTATCGTTTCCAACTACATCGCGCCTACCGCAAACATGCGGATGATCTTCCGTGCGGGTGACTACGGTCAGGGACATATTGTTGAGGCTGCAATCGACGGGTTCTCCGTCGGTGACCTCACCCCAATCGGCATCGACGCCGAGCCCATCAACAGCTTGGTTGAACTGGGAGTCTATCCCAACCCGGTTGGGCAGCAGGCAACCATCCGCTACGATTTCGGCGCCGAACTGAATGGCGAAGCTGTATTTGAAGTGGCTGACCTCACAGGTCGGGTGCTGCAGCGGATCCCATTGAGCGATGCCATTGGCGAATTCCAACTGGACTTCAATATGGCTTCCGGCCTGTACTTCGGTAGCCTGCGGAACAATGGAGTTGCCGTGAAGACGGTTCGGATTATGAAGTAGGAAGGTGCTGTGGTGCAGTTATGCTGCACAGTTTTATTGTGCAAAACCCGAGGCAAATTGTTGTCTCGGGTATTGTGTTTTTTGAGGGGAGGGTGATAGGTAAAGGATTTTTCTTTCGGCCAGAATTTTAGGTTTCAATGGGTGAACTATAATTTACCGCGGGTTTGGAGGGGCAAGCAGCGGTATTAGAAGACCTTCGTTTTTTGTGAACAAATTCCCCATCTAAATTGATATTTTTTTGCCCCTCTATAGAAACCTACCTTTTTTAGTTAAAAAATAGTGATATGGGTTATAAAGGTACAATTCGCAGCGTAGTTGCCGCAGCTCGTAGATATGAGCGAGAAGAAAAGAAGAGGAAAAATGAGTTAGAGAGAAGGCGAAAAGAGTTCAATAAAATGCAGGAACTGGAGCAAGCTCGTTTCTTGGTGGAGGAATATGAAACTCATATTGGCCTATTGACCTCATTCCACAAAGAAGCCACTAATGCGGTTGATTGGAACGGCCTAATTAAAATGCCACCTCTACCTAAGATTTCCTATGATAAATCAAATGAAATTAGTGCAAAGCATCAATTGGATAGTTATTCCCCTACCTTTCTTGATAAGAAATTGGGCAGATCCGAAAGGAAGCGAATAGCCCTTGAAGAAGCTGTAAAAGCAGGGATCAGAAAGGATAGGGAATTTAATGATATCCGTTTAGCTGAACATCAAGAGAGAATGGCAGAATCCAGAGAGTTAAAGGACTTAGGCCGGAAGGTACTAGAAGGAAAAAGGGAGGGGTATATTAAAGCCGTTAATTTGTTTGATCCTTTTTCCGAACTGTATGGGATCGGGAATGGAATATCATGGTCTTTCCTTTCACCGCAAAAGGCTCATGCCATTCTGGAAGCTAATTCAACCAATGTGGTCCCTAAACAGGAAAAATACATATTGAAGTCAGGGAAGCTAGGGGAAAAACAAATGGCAAAAGGGAAGTATTGGGAACTCTATCAGGACCATGTATGTAGTGCAATGCTAAGAGTCGCACGGGAGCTATTCGCAATATTACCAATATCTGAGGTCGTTATTGATACCCAAATTCAAATGTTAAACCCTCAGACAGGCTATATGGAGAATACGATTGTTGTTTCTGCTTTGATACCTAAACCTTCCCTGAATTCCTTGAATTTTCAGTATTTAGATTGCTCAGACGCTCTTGGAAATTTTACCCATAATATGAGCTTTTCAAAGACTAAGGGGTTTTCAAAGGTTGAATCAATCGCATGATTCTCAATCCAAGCAAAAGGAAAAAGGCTATAAACAAAACTTGAACCCCTAAAAACGAACACCAAACAACACCCCCGCTGAGAAAACCAAATCTCCCCGAATGGAAAAATGAGAAAAATAAGACGATCGTCTTTCGGGAGTGGTCACCTTTTTCCATTTGATCTCGATGGTTTCAAAAGGTTCAATGTCATCCACATAGATCGTATTTTCCCAAGTAGGGATATAACCGATGCTCGCAAAGGGTTCGATCACCAAATTCTTACCCAGGTGATATGAATAGCTCGTTGCAAGCAAGGCACCAAATGAATTTTCCCAGCGATTCCCTACACTTCCCCTCAGGTTCGAATCGTAGTCCCGCCAATGGGAATAGTGAAGCTTGGGCTGGATGGCCCAACCTGATTGAAAGCCCTTGGCTTTACCCAGGTAGAATTTACTTCCCACTTGGATAAAATAACCTTCAAAAAAATTCTCTCCGCGGGGTTGAAGTACATTGGCGATCACTCCGAAGCGGGCTGTAAGTGCTAGCTTCTCCTGCAAGGATCGCTCCAACTCAAAGGAAATAGTATTGGATAGAAATCCGGTCAGGTTGGTTTTAATCTGCCAGTCTTTTTTGACTCCCGATTGCCCCAAACCCGATTGACCCAAACCCGATTGCCCCATACCGGATTGACCCAGAAGGATATTCCCTGAGAAGGAGAAAACCGAAAGCAAGAAAACCGTGTAGAGTATTTGCCTGGTCATAATATCGTTCTGGCTAATTCAATTGTTAATATAATTATGCTTATAATTAACCGTTTCTACAAAGATATCATTGGGAACGACATTCCCCTCCAACATAGAAGAAGCCGCCTCATTACCACGAGGCGGCTTCTTCTACAATAAAAAATAAGCGAATCCCTTACTGCTTTACATACTTCTCCTGACGGATCAGTCCGTTCTCGCTTGCAAGTCGGATAAGATAGACACCAGCGGGAAGTTTTGACAGGTTCAGTTCGATGTTGTATCCATCTGTTTCAACTGTCACATTGCTCAGAACCTTCCCCTGGGAATTTGATACCTGGACATCGACTTTACCCATAGGGAGCCTGCTTTCCAAGGTGACATGCCCATCTCCCGGATTTGGAAAGATACGTATTTGGTCAAATGAGGACGCTTTCTTCTCCAGTTCTGTTTGTTCTTCGGATGGCATTGGAATCCAATTTTTACCATCCTTCGACATAAACATTCCGGTTGCAGATTCAGCCTCTGAAACACCAGGCATCCGCAAGGCGTTGAAAGACTCGTAATTCCATCCCGAAATTCCGTCCTTATAGCAACAGTTACTCACTGTGCGTGTGACCTGGTAACATTTGTTCTTGCTGAATATTCCCGCAGAAGTTCCATTGTTGTTGCAACAATAGCCGGGGAAATTTGTGAAGAAAGGTGAAGTCGTCCAGACCTGGGCTGTTCCTGGTATTGGGCTACCTGAGTTGCAATCCAATTCTACAGCACGCCAGGTGACATCGAATCCAGTGGGTAAGGTACTGGTGGTCGCTGTACCTGTCATGGTAAAGGTGTTACCAGAGGAGGAACTGTTGATATCGAAATCATGGTATCCAACTGGCATCTCCAGCTTTTCTTTGAGGGAAATATCATCCAGAGCAAAGTCATTGCCATCTCCAATTGGATTTTCATCCAGAAACAAGAGAATTGATATCAGGTTCCCTTCTGGCACTAAGGTGTAGGATACTTTGGTCCATCCACACAATTCATCGTCACTATCACATTCGTTGAGGGTGGCATTGGCGTTGATAAATGAAGGAACCAGATTTCGCGGATCCCAGACATCAAATGCACATTGCTCCAGGCGCCTGTAATAATAGCAGAAAACGTATTCTTTTTCAGGGTCAACCGGGATGTCGGTCTGGCTGTAAACCTCGCCGTAGGCAGAACCCATGGTCTTGCCATTGATGGCCATGAAATTCCCGGTTTCCTGACAATTGGTATGATTGAAGGCATTCCATTGCAGGCTGACGGTTTGGGCCTGGGCGGTGTTCAGGATGCCATATCTTCCCGGGCCAACCGAGTTGGGTGAGATGTTGGAGGTATAGGCATAAGAAGAGCCAAAACCATTGTTTCCTGCCTCAAAGCTTCCATTGGGGATCAGGTTCGTTCCTTCACAGCATCCACTGTTATCCTCCAGAGCAGAAGAGCACAGGTAAAACTCGTCAAAAGCGATTCCAACAAAGGCTTCCGGACTCCCTATATAATCAAATTCGATATAGTCGATGGTTTCGGTTCCCAAGTCAATTTCCCAGTAACTGGGTTCTCCATCCCCCGACAAGGTGCTGAAATTGGTAAGTCCGGCCATAGGTGGATACAGGGTATAATTGGGGGAAAGCACAAAGACGCTTTGGGACGGGGCATTGGGATTGGTTGGAAAGGCAGTAATTCTCCATCCTTCCTGCCAGTCCTCGTCGGGGTGGCCGTCCGGTTTCCCATCCACATCCAGCAAATACCCTGACGCCTGTGAGCATTCCCTTTGATAATCGACATAAAGGCTTTTGGGATTCGTGGTTACACCCTTGTTGTCATCAGTAAGGAAAAAGCAGCCTACATCCAGGGTATTGGTTGGCTTGTCCCGGGTTACTCCTGCGGCAACCGTACAGTTTGCGCTGGTATAGGCCGCACCAGATGGTCCAACGAAGGCGAAATTTGTACTTCCTCCCACCTCGGCGATGTAAGGGACGGTTGTGCTGCCCAGGCTCCCGATGTGAAAGGTGACCCCATAGACAGCGCTAAAATCGGAATTGACGATGGCCTGCCCTTCAAAAGGATTGAAGGTTACGCCTCCGAAACTTCCCGCTTCAAAGTTGATCACATCCGGATCGATCTGACCAATTGTACGCGTGGACAGGAGGACTAGCAAGGTGAATAGACATAATAATACTCGTTTCATAACATGAAATTCTTAGGTGAACGAAAGTTTGAAGATCGACGGGTAAATAGCGGTGATACGAGTAAGGTGCAGGTATTGGGAGGGAAACCAAATATGTTTCTAGGGGTTTGGCAGTTTTGTTGAGGAATGTGGCAGTAAGAGAGGATGGGTTTGCAGAATACTTCCCCGAATACCAATTGAGAGCTGATGGCTGGTGGAGGAGCGAATTTTACCAGGTACTGCCAATATTTTTAGAAACGCCGATTCCAGCCCAATAGCGAAGGTCAGAACTCATGAACGGGAGTTCCTACCTCTTGGACAGGAGCTAAGAACTGTTGACCAAGAGGTCTTAGCTCCAGGCTGGGAGCTCCGACCTCCCTGGGCAGAGGTCGGAGCTTACTACCACCGAGTAAAAAGCTTACTCATTCCAAGTAATTTTCAGAGATGTAGATTGCCGCGATTTTTTTGAAAAGTTGCCTTGAGGACTCTGAAGGTGTGTTTTGAGCCAGCAAATAGGGAGCCCCTTACTGGAAGCGAGTCACCATTTCAGGAAATAGCAAGAAGGTTAGCAGTATTCGAAATAAAGTAGCAGGCATTTCGGTGTAGAGTAGGTACACCTTTTGGAAAAGGGTTGCTGGAAACTTGTAGGTGGCTTTTAGGGGTCTATAGGGGTGTTTTTGACTGAAAAAGTATCGCTTCTGAATACAAAAGCACTCAGTTAAGAACACCTGCTCGGTAGGTTTTTGCTACACGTCATATAGCAAAAGGCTACACCGTTTGAGGTCTGAACTCCGAGGTAGTAAGCTTTTACCTTAGTGGGAGTAAGCTCGGACCTCCCGCTTGGGAGGTCGAAGCTCCCGCTTGGGAGGTCGAAGCTCCTGCTTGGGAGGTCGAAGCTCCCGCTTGGGAGGTCGAAGCTCCCGCTTGGGAGGTCG
>CAYGRE010000010.1:0-71243 GCA_964352215.1 uncultured Bacteroidia bacterium | reverse complement strand
GCTTGGGAGGTCGAAGCTCCCGCTTGGGAGGTCGAAGCTCCCGCTTGGGAGGTCGAAGCTCCTGCTTGGGAGGTCGAAGCTCCCGCTTGGGAGGTCGAAGCTCCCGCTTGGGAGGTCGAAGCTCCCGCTTGGGAGGTCCAAGCTCGGTATTTCAGGCCCACCATCCTTACGAAAAGTACGTTGACCTTACAGTTACCCCCAACGAATTCATCAATAACAACAACGAATTGTATATTGGACGTGATCCAAACGGAGTATTCTTCAGGTCCAACACTCAACCAACTGCGGACACCCGGAATTGAGCTTGATATCGGGTACGGGTTTTCAATTGCCCAAGTGGATCCTGTTTACACCATAGAAGGAGGGATTACCCTGGGATTTCGGGAGTTGTTTGGGCGATAATCATATTTTAGTAATTTCATATCCATGAGATCAATACTTCTACTTTCCTGCTTTCTCTTGTTTTCAACTGCTTTATCCGGCCAGGCCTGGTCTTTCCAAATGTATTTTGAAGATGCGGCGGGTAGCCGCGATACCATCGAATTTGGCTTTGACGATTTGGCAACCGACAGCATTGACGCTTCCTTTGGGGAGGTCAATATCATTGCCAATACCCCCGGTCCGGGTCTTGAAGTGCGCATTTCCGATGAATGGGACCGCCGCGTGAACCAAGGGCAGGCCGCCGGCTCCTACCACTGCAAAAAACAGATTGTAGAAAAGGTATGTCCCGGATTTGTGTCCCCCAATTTTATGATGGTCGTCCTGGACATTAAAACGGACAATTGGCCGGTGACCGCAGCCTGGGACAGCATCCCTTTCGAAACTGCCATCTCTGATACCCTGGGGGACTGCTATGGCATTGCTTATCTTACCGCAGCAGCTCCATATAGCTGGTGGGGAGTACCCGCGGCCATTTCCAATTTACCAGTGGTGGGGCTCGGGGAATCCGCATCCTATACCTTTTCCGCCAACTTCAATGGAACCAATATCAATCCGGACTTCAACTATAAAAATGCCTGGGGAGATACCGTTTCCTACTTTTGGTTGACTCTGAACGAAGGAACTTTTTACCTCGTCAATAGCACTGAACCAGCTGTAAGCAATGAGATTTCAGTTTACCCCAATCCAGGGAGAAAAGGAGGCCAGGTGAAGATTGAACCTGATCAAGGGGCCATCAAAGAGGTACTGCTATTCGATCTCCTTGGGAATGAAGTACCTGCTTCATACAGCAATGGTCAGTTGGATTTATCGCAAGTCTCCGCCGGCCTCTACATTCTGAAAGGTGTCCTGGCAGATGGAAACGGATTCGCAAAAAGACTATTGATCCAATAAGCCTTCAGCGGCTGGGTCAGCGATTGGATCAGCAGCTGGGTTAAAACAATGGGAAGCTGGGGCTTATCAAAATAAAAGCACCCAACTTCCCATTTACATTCGGATCTACTTTGAATAGATATAAACAGAACTACAACCCACTGATATCCTGCCACAACCCCGGCTGGTGAATGGTCAGCATGCGATCTTCCTGACTCTTCATCCCGGCAAAGTTGATGGCAACTACTTTGAACTGGTGGTAAATAGACTTTCCATTGTCCTCCACCTTCAAGGTATTGCTGCCCACAGCCGTCGCAGCCAATTGGACTACGACGCGGGCATCATTCGACTGCACCTTGGCGATCTCAATCCAGACCCGCTCGGAATTGAGCTGATAGAGGTGGTAAGCACCATTGTGGACCGTCTTGTCCCAGGCCAGGGTCACATCCACCAATTCTCCGGCGGCATTCAAGGGCTGGGAATAGTATTCAATCCGGGGCGTTTCCGGATGGTAAGTCTCCACGATATTGGTGACCGTCATCTTGGAAGGCTGGGAAGGGACCACATCCTGAACGGGATTGCCCAGGCGGTCGTTGTAGGACACCGCGCGGGTGACCGTCACCTGGTAGAACAACGGATCTCCATAGGGGACATAACCCAGATCGGAAAAATCATCTTCCACCAACCAGGTAGTAGCCGCCAATCCACCAGCGTCCTCTACCGTAACTTCCTTCACCAGAGACATGGTCCGTACCGATTGGGCATCCAGGCCTCGGGTGGCCCGGTAAATCTGCACCTCAACAATCCCCTGGTTCTCAGGATAAGAATTGAAACGGAGTTGGATGGCAGGTGATGTCCCCGTAATCCGATTCTCCAGCACCGGGGTCACCTTGACGATCTCCGGCTGGCGCGGTGGTGCTGCATTGACCAGGTGGACGGGTCCAAGGATCGGACTGTGAGGCCCCGCTTTCATTCGCTTGTTAAATTCGCGGGCAACATAGAAGTAATGGGCCCGGGAGGCACCGTCGATATTGAAATCCGTGAACTGGGTTTCGTGCTTGACCTTGGGGGGAACTGCCGACGCGTCTGGACCGATCCGCTTCATCATCGGGGCCATTTTAAACCGGGGCGATGTCGGCTTCAGCAATTCACCGTTCCCGTCCCGAATCACTTGCTTCTCAGAGGTGGGCAGGTAATTCTTATCTTTCACATATTCATAGATCACCGGAATCTCCGTCAGGGGAACAAAGCAATTGTGTACCACCTGCCTTACGAAATCCTCCACCCGCAATTCAGCATTGTTGGGTGAGAGGGGGATCACAACCTGGTGCAGAGAAGTGATGCTGCCAATATTGGGCACCGAAGTACCAAAGAAATCGTTGTGGGAATCGACAAATGCATTGATGGCTGCGACGAACTCCGGATTGTTGGGCAGGGGCAAACGGACCCCGTCCAGTTCTTCAAACTGCCCATTCCCGGCAGGGTCCGCCGGATAGGAATAATCGAAACCGATCAGGTTGCGCCAGCGGTCGTTGAACCAGACATCTGCACCATGGTCAAAGATTTCATTCTGAATCCGGCTGACCGTCCAGACCCCTGGCCCCGCATCAGGGTCGCGCTCAAAGAGGGCGGAAAGAATCTGAACATCACTCCCCCGGAGGTACTGTGCCGAATAGGGTTCGTGGTCAAACTCCGTAGTAAAGGTATAGGTAGCCTTGCCATAGAAATCCGGACGGGTGGCATAGGTACCGCCAACCGGGAGTCTGGGTTGCAGGGGTTCCCGGATGGCCTGGGCAAACATCAGGGCAGGGGAACTGATCGGACTCACATAATTCAGGGCCGTGTCCCGGCTGCGCAAGCCCCAAATGGTATAGCGGACATCCTCGTTGCCGGCAGGCAATACATTGGCAGCCGTCAGGCCCCATGCATTGTCCTTCAGTAAATAGACTTTATAACCAGGGTAGTAATTCACCGAACGGTTGCCGGTAGGGATGGCATCATAACCGGGATCGGTAGAGAAGGATGGGTCAAAGGCGAATAGAACCAAGTCTGCGGCAGTGCCAATGTTCTCGGTGCGAATTACCTTGAGAATCTTCCGGGGACCATTGGGGTCACCGGAAGTATGGATGCGGACAATCCCATTGCGGAATTCCACCCTTTGACCCGAGAGCGCCCATTGGGAGTGGTGGGCCAGGGCAAAAGCATTGAATTCAATGCGGTACAATCCCTGGTGGATCTTAGGTGTATCGCCGGGGTCTGCCCCGTCAAGTTCATCCCCGTCGTGGTCTTCCATGACCTTGGTAATGGTTCCGGTGCGGAGAATGCCCCTGAACTTGTTCAGGTAAGTATTGGAGGTGCCATCCGGCAAGCCCTCGACAATTTCTTCCCGGTGGACCGTGGTATGGTCGATATTGACCCGCATCGAACCAGGATTGCTCCCGCCCCACGAAGAGGGGTTGAGCATATTTTCCACCGCGATGAACAGGCTGTCCATTGGAGGTCCATTCAGATCACCGATCAGGCGGTCAGTAGCTCCGGAGGCCGAAGCACCATTCTCATCCGCTTTGTAGAGGATAAATTCAGGATTGGAGCCAGAGATGCTGATCTGGTGGATCACATAATTCACCCCATCTACCGAAAGGACACCGCCTACATAATTGCCCGCAATGACAGCCGGAATTTCAGGTTCTGCGACGGAATTGGGAAGGCCGGTATCCGGATCATCTTCCTGACTGACGAAGACATAGCGATCTGTTTGTACCCGAACGAGCAGGTCGTTGGGACCGGGATTCACCGCAATTACCTTCCCGGAGGTCGTATTGGGAGCGGTACTCCGGAAAAACAGTTCAAGGTCATCGGCAAACAGTTCATCCCCATCGGGAAGTTCAGTGAAGCCTTCCACAATCTGTCCGTCGATCTCTTTGTGGTAAGAAATGAGCTCCTGCCCGTGGTTGTAGTCAAACGTTAAGCGGACCAGAGTTTTGTCTGCACCGACAATATCCCCCAACTCCTCTTGTTCGGATTGGGAGGTCAGGAGCAGGGGCTGTTCTTCCTGCACCAGCACTGCATTGATACTGGTAGGGGGCTGCAAGTCATTGGCCACCTGGATCGTCGTCTCAATGGACCAGACCTGCAAACTCATGGTCGCACGACTGAACCAGTTGATCCCATAGGAACTGTAATCGTGCCAGCCACTTTCCTTTTCCCGGTGTACGAAGAGTGGATTTCCGTCTTCCGGCAGTTGGATAGGCCGGGTTTCATAGCGTTGATCGGCCGGTACCGTAGTATCCAGGTTGGAATAGTTGCTGTCAAAGGCCAACTCCGGTTTGCGCCAGGTAGCAGCCCCCATCTTTCTGTATTCGATCCCGGCATTCACCGGGAAAGTGCGCTCCGTAGTAGAGAATTCATGGTTGGACGCCCAGAAGGGTGCCCCCGGAATTTCCTGGTGAAGTGGTTTGTGGTACAAGCCAATGAACCTTGACCGGCCATCATGAGAGTAACCATCCGCATCGGTCAACTCAAAGGGAACTTCACTGTCGAGTTGGGAAGGAAAGCCAGGTACAGGAACTTCGAGATCAATAGAAAGCGGCAGGCGTTCCGTAAAAGTTGCAGTTGGTACGGTCATATAGACATGCTGAACCAGGCGCTGGCCCCTTCCGTCGTTCAAGTCCGCTTCCGTGATGTATTCTGCCAGGTACATCCATTTGTTGGTCATGACCTTGACATCGAGGTCCAGGATTCCCAGTCCCAGCATCCGGGCAATGTGGTAGTCCTGGGCCGCCAGCAGCAGGACGAAGAGATTGGACAACTCATAGGTGGAGTCGGAAGGGTCATAGTCCGGTTCAGTCGCAGCCGAAGCCGGGACATTGATCGGAATGAACTCTATCGCATCCGGATTGGCGGCATTGTCGCTCAGGGTAATGTATTTGTCCACCACATCCACGATCCGCTCATCCTGGGGCAGGCCCGCATCGTTCCAGCGCTTCTTATAGTTGGCAATATTGACAAAAGCATCGTCATTGAAGCGGAGCCACTTGCCATTCACGGAGTTGGGGACCGGTTCGAGGCGGTTAAAAGCCAGGTTGGTACTTTTGGTCAGGGCATATTGGCCAAGATACTCCCAGCTTCGCTGTTCCACAGTGCTCATGAGGAAGGCTTCGTAGAACTCAAACGAGATTCCGGACAGTTCAGCATTGCTGTTGCGAAGCCGCACACTGCGGATATTCTCTGCCACCAACTGCTTGCCGTTGATGGTCGCCGTCGCTTCCTTACGGCGGACACTCACCACCTTGGGGGCAATGATTTCATTGCCTTCTACACTCAGTAATTCAACCTCAGTATCGCTGCCTGGGCCGATTCCACTGTATTCGAGGGTGACGGCAAAACTCAGACCCAAGGGGGTTGACAATTCGATGGGGAAGGGGCCGTAGGCACCCATGAAATCACGGATGTCATTGACGTCGACCTGTTGCCGGGCCCGGTCGTACTGGGCTGCATCGAGAAAGACCAGGTCCAATAAGAAATCTTTTCCCGCTCTGAAGGTCCAGGTCCGACTGGGATCCAGTACCTCGATTACCTGACTGTCCGAAAAGCTGAAGAAAAAGGGTTCCGGCTTGTAGGGAGCACGGTAAATACGCACATAGTCATCGGGACGGTTGAAATTGGCATTGGTGCTGGCATAATTCGCTTTGGGCAGGTGATGTTGAAGCGAATTGCGGAGCATCCAGCGCAGGTGAATGCCTTCGGTGCTGTCCATTCCTTTTGATCCGGCGCCCTGCAGGTAGAGGTGCGGGGTTTGAAGGAACATAAAGGGTTGCGGCTTGAACTCCCTGGGATCGCCTGGTCCTTCTCCGGGATCGCCACAGAGGTCCTTGAATCCGACTTGGAAAGGCTTCAAGGTCTGCTTCTTGAGGCTTAATACAACCTGAACCGGCCTGGTAAAGGGCTTTGCCCGTCCGCTGCTTACCTGGTTCAGAATCGTTTTCTTCCGTTTTAGAATCTGGGTCAGGCAGGAATCCAGATCGCCGGGTGTATATCCCAACACATGAACGCCTTTGGTGACAAAGACCAGGTTTTTAGTTGCCGGTGAATACTGCAATCGCCGGATTCCGGGATGGCTACCCCCCTCACTCAGTCGCTTGGTCCATAGAATATTGTGGTTCCCATCCAGGAAATGGAGGACTCCTTCATGACTGCGGGTCAGAGAGACGTAGTAACCCTTAGGGCCAAGGGCCAATTTTCCATGACTGTGATTGCTGTCCGGTAGCAAAAATGCATTGGGGTCTCCGGGCATTCCCTCTGGTAGCAGGACGACGCCATCAAGCTCATTGCTGTATGCAGTTGCGATGTATTTGCCGGAGCCCTGAACAAGCAGGTCTTGAATGGTGATTTTATTGTACAGCCATCCTCCCCTTGGGACCAGGCCTTGATCAAGCTCGATCACAATGCCTATGCTGTCTTTGCTGACCAAGCGTCCGGCTACCGTTAACCCCTCCTTGTGACTCCCAGCTGTATTGACAATGAACCCATTGTGTTCAATGCCACTGTTGTGCAGTTGAACCTGCCGGGCGATGGTACCATCCCCCTTGATCAGCAGAACATTGGGCTGAGGGTTTTCATCAATGTCGTTTTTATCTGAATAGACAAAATAGAAGCCATTTTTTTCTGGGACGGGAGCCATCACGGCATGGATGTCATCGTCTTTGGTCAACACTTCCCGCACCCAGAGGGTCTTCCCCAGGTGGTTGAAGCTGATGAGAAAGAAGCGGACCCCATCGTAGGCCGTCAAAACGTATTGTGGCTCATTGGTGGCAGCCAATTGGATAAGGTCATAGAACCGCATAGGAGCCTCCGTCAGGGAAATGCTCATGGCCCAGATGGTATTGCCTTTCAGATCGCTCTTCAGCACCACTGGATCTTTGTCCGTATGCCCGGCCGCATAGATGAAGGATTCGTTCTTTTCCGGAAAGATGCCGGAGGATCGCCACTGAAGGTCTTTGGGGGTATATTCGTTGATGAAGGACATGGGATGTTCAGGTTGTTGGTTTAGAAATTGTTCAGGTTCAGTCCGGATACGAGAATGGTTCCGATCTCATCGGTGCTGTATTCGGGAGTTCCCGGCACGGCGTATTGATTGCCATCCCACAACTTGTAGCGGAACCGGAAGTCAAGGGTGCCACTGATTTGCAGATTGGTTCTCATCACGATCACCTGGGAATAATCCTTGCTGTGCAAGTACCGGTAAGTACCGTTGGGGCTTCCCCCGCTCATTACCTGAAGGGTATCTTCTACCTCGGATACCGGCATTCTGGGATTGTTGAAAGGCTCCGGGTTCCGGATCAGAATGGCCACGATGGTGTCGTTGTCATTGCTGTTGCGGATAAGGTTGAATTCCGTTCCCTTGGCGGGTGGCAGGGGAGACATGCCCCACAATCCTTCCCAGATGCGGTCGAAGCGGTGGACATAGTCCCGTTCCATTCCCGGATTGCTGTTACCGATGATGCAGTCCAGTCCTGCCTGAATCTCAACATTGGTCAAAGCAACCGATATGCTGAATACAGCTGGACGTTGCTCGATGCTGGGGCCTTCGTCATAGGTCAGCAGATAGCTGTTGACCTGCTCCGCAAAGCTCTTGTAGCGGCTGGTCTGGAAGGTGAACCGGTGGACTTGCCGACTTTCTGAAGCCTCTTCCAGGGTCCCGTCTGCATCCACATCGTAGAGGTTGTTGACCAGGGCGGTGTACAGCTTTTGCGGTTTCAGGTGTTTCGGGAACACCTGCATGGATTGGGAGGCGGGTTTGATCACATTGCCCCCCCAGAGCACACAGTTCTGACTCTCCAGCAAAGCCTGGTATTGACGCAAAGGGAAGGGAATCTGTGGATTCGGATCGGTTTGCCAATTCTCCACCGTCTGTGGGATATTGGTGTGGACCGTATCAGTGGGATCGTAATCCAGGTAAGGAGGATTGGTAATGGTACTTCCCTCCTTGGGGTCTTTGATCACAATCTTCAGCCGGCCTTTGCGGGCTGCATTGCCATTATAAGAGGGCCATTCATGGAAGAAGTGGCGTGCCCAGGGCTTGGCAAAGAACAGGTGAATGGCCGTGGTCTCATCGTCGTAGAAAAGGGGCTTGGCGTTCAGAATATTACCATCCGCATTGGGATAAGACCGTTCAAAATCCAGGTAACGGGTCAAAGAGGTCAGTGGGAATTGGTCCGGCTGCTGTGGATCACCGTAATTGGCCTGGGGATGTTCATGGAAGTATCCCAGCGGACCGGCAGTACTGAAGCCAAAGCTGTAGGCAAAAGTCCCGGCCGGATTGGCACCATCGTCTACCGTATCTTTCAGGACGAAGCGGACCGCATAAGAAGTATCTGGTCGCCAAACCGGCTGAATGTACCCGGTAATTCCATCGACAATATTGTCATTGGTGGCTGAAATGGCGGCCTGACTCTGGATGGAGACATTGTACTGGTGCTCTTCAAGGCTTAGGTAGCAGACCTCGTGGAGCAGGGTATAGCATTTGTCCGGAGCCGGAATACAGCCCCCCAGGATACCTATGGTTTCGGCAAACTCTGAAGCCCATGGGAAGATAGACCCACCGGTTTCCAGTTTTGGATCTTTTTGCCAATTCCTCATCCAATCCAGGAGATATTCCTTTTCCCGTGGGAAGGGTTCATTGGGGTTTTGGTTGTAAAACTGTTCAACCGTGCGCAGGTAGCCATCCAGACAACCCATGAAGTCATTGAAAGTATTGTCGTTGAAAACCCGGAGGCAATCGAGGAAGGACAACAGTTCCTGATACAACTTGCACATCCTTTCATTGGGGTCTGGATTGGACCTGTCCTCGCTACATCCTTTCCCTTTGATCTCCTTGAGCTGATCGATGATGGGCTTGACCGGTTTCAGATTACCTTCCTCAATCTTGTAAGTAATGAGGCGGTTCTCTGCCTGGGTTTCTGCAATTCGAATCTCGAGGGCCTGGATGGCGGTTTGGTCCGGATGGTCCGGTACTACAACGATCCGGGTCACCGGGTTCCAATCAGGTTTTATATACTCCACAGGATTGATCAGATCGGCTGCATTGACCGTTACCACATGGGCACCCAGAGGGGTGGCTGAGCTGGGGTCCGGATGGCCATACTGCAGGAAGAGGCTCGAATAATCCCGCAAAGTTGCATAGTAGTAGATCTTAACTGATTGGCTGTAGGTGGTCAACCTCAGGGAAACTTCAACTGACGGCTTGGGCAGTCGAATCTGAAGCTTGTGCTGGTTTTGGAAGCGCAGGGAAAGGGGGAATTGGTGAGGATTGGCTTCCGCGGAAATGTCCGCATATTCTCCCTCACCATGGTCCAGCAGCAAATAAGCAATCTTGAGCGTATAGAAAAGGTCATTGACGGTGGGACAGTAATACCTTTGCCCGATGGGCTTGTTCAGGAAGTTCTCGCAATGGCGGGTGAGCCGTTCGTCCTCACAGAAAATCACTCCCGGTGTCAGGCCATTTTGCTCTGGTACGCCCCATTCCTGGAGCCCTTGCTCCGTATAGGAAAGGGGATTGGTTGCCAATAGGCGGAGCACATTGTAGCGGCCATCCGTAAACTGGAATTGTCCGAAAAACTTGTTGTTAAGTGCCGGGTCGGTAGGGTAAAGTGCCTTCCAGGGATGGTAATCCACCCAACTATTGGAGGAAGGATTCCAGCTTTTGATCTCTACAGATTCTACACTGTAGCTGTGCTTAACCTGGCGCACCTCCTTGCCACGAATCATTTTTTCCGGTGGGATCAATTCAACGTGGTCGGTAGAGGTGGGGCCCAGTGCAGCAATGGTGGAGGAAACTGCATTGGGTTGCAGTCCTTTGGTGGTCCGCAGATCAATATAGGTATCGATGGGGATGATATTGTTCCGCACATTGGCAGGGAGGTTGCCGGGGATATTGCCTCCCAGGTGGACCAAGTCAAAGGTCTCATTGCTGAGCATATTGACTCCCTGAACAAATCCCGGCAGGGTATTGGCCGGAGAAGAAGCGAGCAGAGGATTGACGGGAGTGGTATCCACCTCGCTGTTGAATTCCCATAACAGGCTGAGGTTGCCACAGAAGCGAAACTTGAATACCCAGAGGATACTGATCCGTACGCAGACCCGGAATTCTCCAAATATCTTAAAGGGTTTGGCAGCTTCTACCCCGAGTAGCATGTCGAAGGAAGCGTAGAGGCTGACGATCTTGATGTCGATGTCAGCGCCAACCCCGGCGGCCATGAAGGCACCAAACTGTGGGCGTTCGAAGCTGATCTTTCCACCCACCTCGATATAGGCCCAGGCGGCGACTTTGATCGGTCCGTATTTGCGGCGGAAGCTGAGTTCTCCTCTTGCCCCAGCTTCTATTCCTTTGGCCGACAGCATCAGGAAGGCGGTGATTTTCAGGATGCGGATGACCTGGGCTTTTACCGGATTTTCCCGGGTGCCAAAGTTGACATACCAGCGGGAAGCATCGTTGAAGAAGAAGCCCGCTTGCACATCGGCATAGAGGGAAAGGATGTCCCCGGACTTAGTGGGCATTTTGAAGTCAGCCCCGAAGCCAAGCTCCAGGGAATTGTCCCCAATGGCGATAAAGGCAAAGAAGGGTGGTTCTTTGGGGTCTTCCAGGCCCAACCGGGCTGAGAGAACGGAGGCACGCCCATCAATCATAAAGAGGGACGGGATCGACAACAAGACCATCGCCTTGATGTTGAGCACGGTGCCATTGTCGAATGAGGTACCCAAAGAGGCACCCGCCCCTATGGAGAAGGGGGTTCCAGACGTAACCGACCGGTCGGGTCCGCTGAATTTGCTGACGTGGATTCCCCTGGGGGGGAATTTATAGTAATCGTACCAACTGTCCTGAGAGGAAAGTCCGACGGCTTCTTTTTCGGCCACATAGCGGTAGCCGATCAAGCCCCGGAAACCATAAATTCCGACAGGGCCCAGGGGAATGGGTGCGGGTAAATCGATGCCGGCATCGATGATGAAGGCCGGGTACTTTGGCATCAGTTTCATGTCGGCATGGCCGGCAATCTTTGCCTGCGGAATCTGGATCTTTACGCCACCAGCGTATTCTTTGGATGCACCGGGCTCAGGGATGGAGAGCCAGCCGTTGATGATGACGGCCGGAGAGGAGGCCGGGATGGTCAGGTCCAGGTGCAGGGTCTGGATGTGCAGATAGGGGGCTGGACGATTGGGTTTGTCATCCACACAATAATAGAATTTTACCCCGTCTCCCCTGACTTCTATACCTAATGGGTCCACGCTGATCCCACCATCGAATCCGAAGTAGTTGAACTTGCGGACTTCGTTGTCGATTTCACGCTGGTGCGAGCCGTAGTGAATGGCTGATACGGTAATCTCTACCGGACCGAGTGGGAGGACAATGGGTTCAATGAGGTTGATGGAGCCTCCCTCGAATTCGATATTGCCATCGCTGTAGATGCGGAGTTTTTCGATGTCGATGGCCCCTAACTTGAGGGTATCTCTCAGGAAGCCCTGGAATTCGATTTTCCCCGAAGTTCCCAGGTAGAAGTCATCGTCCTGCCTTCCGAGTTCGAGGCTGCGGATATGGTAGGTAAACACCCCATCCCATTCGATCGGGAAAGGAGGTTCGGTGGAGGCAGTCAGGTTGAAGTCGCCATCGTCCCCGATATGTCCGGCCAGGTCGAGCTTGACCGGATCCCCTGCTTGTGGATGGCCGCCGGGATAAACGAAATTGGGAATTCCCAACTGCAACTGGATATCCGAGGATTTGACTTTGTTTTGCTTGAATACCAGGTCAAACTTTTTAAAACCAAGCTCGAACCCGTTGGTGCTGCCCAACTTGGCTTTGAACATATTGTCACCGCCAATGCCACGGAGACCGATCTTGCCGGACAATCCACCGGTACCGATCAGCAGTTTTTCTCCGAATATTTCCGCATTGGTTCCATCCGGGTCTTTGAACCAGTCGGCGGGCAGGGTGACGGAAGCCGATTCGGCATAAAGTCCCTGAAAGTCCGAGGGGCGTCCATCGGCATCGGCCTCGGGGATATTGTAGCTTTTGGAAACGTCCACCTTGAGACCACTGAAGGCCAGCATTATCCCGGTATTGCCGATCAGGGCCCGCTTGAAGCTGAAATTCATTTGGTTCTCAAACTCGAACCCCGACTGGGTGGACAGCTTCAGCTTCCCAATTTCAAATTCCAGGGTAGCGAGTTGGGTTTGGTCCGGATCTTCGATGAAGTTCCCGGAACTGGGTGGGCTTTCAATGGTAGGTTTGAGCCAGGTGCGGGGAAATTCCAATCCGGCGCTGATGCTGTTCAATTCGACCGAGAAACTGGGCACTAAGAGATTGTAAAAGTCCTCTTTGGTGATGCCTTGCAGCCAGCCTTTGAAGAGATCGGCTAATTTCTCGAATTTCTCTTCGATGTCTCCGAGATTGCCGAGCACTGCCAGGAGCATATCCCCCAGGACATTGACCTGGATATTGTGGTCCGTTTCCAGGGTATCAATGCTGGACTCTATGGAGGTGACGGCCGGGCCGAGGGTCGCGTCGGAATCATAATTGGCCAGAATGGACCCAATGGTAAAGAAATTGGAGGTGGTCAACAGGCTTTCCACCCTGGTTTTGATGGCGGTGAGTTGGGTGGTGATATTGGTGAGCAGGGTGGTGACGGCAGGGTCGCCGTTGTTGTAGCCGCTGACCAGATTGATCAATCCATCGAGGGCACTGAGGTAGCCATTGTCCCCGCCGTCCAGGAATACCCGGATGATCTCCGCGATGAAGGTATTGACATCTCCGATGTCCGCCAACTCCAGAAAAATGTCCAGAAATGCTTCCGGTAGGTAGGAAAACCCTTCTGTTTCCAGGCGGGAAATGTACTTGTACAACTCCCAGCGCCAATCGAGGACGAGGGGGAAGGAGGAATAAGCGCCTCCGGGATCGCTGAATAAGACAAGGTTCATGCCGGTACCGAGTACCGGCAATTTGAGTTCTTTGACGATCAGGGTCAGGCTGTAATAGCGGGTGGTGCCATCGGGGGAGATCCTGGTGACAAGGTCTTTGTAGAGAATTTTACCGAGGAGGAGGTCGATTCCGTCCTGGGCGAGGTCTTGGAGGGCCTGAAAGTCGCCGGGAATGGCGCTGGCGTCGATCAGGGTATTAAGTGTGGGATAATATTTGGCCATGAGAGGAAATGCGTTGGATGGTTAAATAGTAGCGAGCCAGGCGTTGTCGGCATCTGGAACAACCCAGATGTCCAGTGGGGATGGGAGAGCGGCTATGCTGCCAAGCAGGGCGACATTCTCCTCAACCTGGAGGTTGGCGTAGGTGCCAAAGGAAACGGTTACATTGCCTGCCATTGCTGAAAAGGCATCGGTGGTAAAAAAGCACGTCAATTGCTTGGAGTCAGGCGAAAGGTCGTGCATGAATGCCTCTGCTTCCGTTGTGCCGTCGGAAATGCTGGCGACCCAGGGCAAGGCAGGAGGACGAAACTTCCCAGTGTCCATGAGGATATCGACACAGATCATTTTCATTTCTGTGCCCAGGTAGGGCCGAATGGTTTGGTGAGCGGTAATGGTATATGTACTCATTGCTTTGGGGTCAGTTGGTGAATTCGATATTGTCGAGTGCGACTTTGCCGGAGCCCGCGGCTGGGAATTTGATGACAACTTGTTTTACCTGGGTCAGATCGATCCCATTGTTACCGTACTCATCGGTAGGAATACGGACCGTCATCAAGGCAGACTTGGTGGCCGCTGGCTTGTCTGGCCACCCAGGACGATCTGCAGCTGCCCGGTGGTCCGGTTCGGGTACGTTGAGGGTCAATTCGACTTCGTGGGTGGGGTTACCAGGAATGTCTGTAAGTCCCACCTTCATGGTGTTCAGGCTGGAATATGCTCCTCCAGGGTCAACTACGTGGCCCAATCTGAAACTGAAGAAATTGAGGGTTTGTACGTTCTTGAGGGCGGCCGGAACGTCCAAGGTGAGGGAGTCACCCCCATTCCAATCGATGATGAGCCCATTGGTTTCATGGGGAGAGTGGTTGTCATTTGAGAACAAATCTCCCTCGGTCAATTTTCCAGCTCCAGCACTGTAGGCTACTGCCCCTCCACTGGAACTGGTTCCTTTGGGGGGATTGCTTTGGAAATCGTCAACCACCTTGACTGGTACCCCTACCCGGTTGAATTGAGGGGCAATCTGGCGGTAGGGAACTGATGGTGGAATGTGACTTCCGTGAAAATAGGGTTCCCACACCGGTTCCGATTTGAGGTGCTGTCTGAAGAATGCATTGGCGTAGGCATGGAAAATGGCCCGTTGGGTGGCTTCTGCAATAGGAATTGGCCCAGGATAATCGGTCGCATTTACAGTGACAAAGCCATTGTGGGTGGCCCGGTGGACAAAGGACATGGCTTTGGCGCTTACTTGAACCGATGGGTCGTAGGCCCGGTCATACAGGGAGAATGCACCCGATCCGACGTTCCCTGCTGCCCCCTGTCTTGGATAGCGTATGCCAGCGGCATTCCACCCTACGCCAGATACATCACCATCGCGTGAACCATAGAGCACATAATAAGGGACATTGGCACGCAGGTTTTCTTCCTCGTATTGATCGGTCGGAGCAAGCGACATTATTGCGTTGATATTATTCAGATCGGGATGGGCAAGTACAGGGGTGATCTCTGCGACTGCTTTGACCACTGTTTCTCCTCCCCGGCTGTGACCAATCAAGCCAATATTGTTCTGAACATTGGCACCGAAAATTCGGCGAATGACTTTCAAGTGGTTGTACAACACATTGAGACGGCCTTTGGCTCCCATGCCATGCCTAAAAGTCCTGGCCAGGGCAGACACTTCGACTTGTTTTGGGGGACCCATGAGATAGGTGTATTCAACTCCATGGGCCCAACCAGTCGGGACCAATACACCACCTACATCTCTGCTTATCCTCCGCGCGGCAGGGGCTGCATTGTGTTCGTATAAATATCCGGTACCACCTGCTCTGAAAACATAGATGTCTGGTGGCCAGGCTGCATCCCGTATGAGGTTAAATTTCCGGCTGGATTCCATGCAGTCTATGCTGGCTGCAATGAATCCATTACGAGCCAGGTGCTCCCGTATCCGCGTGTACTCAGTATACTCATGGCCATTGCCGTGGACAATGACTACCAAGGGGTAATTCGGTTTGGTATCGCTGATATTTGGGACAGCAGTTGTAGAGACTACCCCAGCAGCATTGACAGGAAAAGTAATTTCAGCTCTGAGTTCTGTATCCAGGTTGGGAGTTCGCTGGTTGTTTCCCAAATCATCTACATTGTCATACCCAGTTGGGAATTCAGCCTGTATAATGGCGTCGGTATGGTCATAGGAAATGGTATTCACATGGTCCCATTGACGCATCGTCCCCGGATCAGGCAGGGCAAGGGTGAGGCTGGCCAAATCGGCAAAATCCTTGCTGGCCAGGAAGCTGCCACCATTGGAATAGACAAAGACATCCGTCGCCGGGCCATCTATTTTGCGGGCTCCATTAGCATCATGACCCTGGAGTTTGAGTTTGTATTTCTGGAAGGGGAATCCATTTACATCCTCGGTGATGGCTTCCTTTACTAATACCAGGTAGCGTTTTGTATTGGGTGCAAATCCCGCAGTCCCGGTCAGGGTGGTATATTCGGCTCTGGTCAACCCTAAGAAATAGGCGTGGTCCTTCTTGACCACCTTGGCCTTGTCATTGTAGGCTGCGATGTCAAGGACATTTACATTGTTTCCCGCTGTTTCTTCTATCACCCATTTGTTGAGGATGATCTCTTTGGGGACCACGGTGGAACCAATCGGAGTGGTCAGGCCCAATTGTTCCGGGGGAATCTTGGGGTAGACGTCGTCGGACTCTATATGGGCAAAGCGTGCATTTGAGTGCAAGAGCACAGCATCAGCATCAAAATACATTCCGGTCTCGGGAACGTGGGCAAAATCATGGCCCCGGGAATAGCCCCAATCAATATTGCGCAGGTGACCAAATACAGAAACTGCCGGGATGGTAAAGTCAACCGCACCAAAGAGGGTATCCAAATGGAGGGTTTCAAGGGGAACGGCATTGGTAACGGGAGGATTGGGGGTTAATTTTTCCTCCCGGAAATAGTACAATTCAAGGACATTAGGTACCATATAGCGGTTGGCGAGTCCCTGGGCAGTTGGGAAATACAAGCGGATGCTTTTCGTCCAGTCGGTGGCTACCCCATTGAGAAGTTCCTTTTTGTCTTTGAACCGTTTTTTGTTGGCCGGGCCAAACAGTTCCACATTTTCTGCAAACAGGACTGGCTTCGTATTGTCATCGACCCGGAGTTGTATATCTACATAAGAAAGGGTCGTTGCTGGATCAATATGGGGAATGGCAGCATAGAATATCGGCCAGTCATTGCTGTCGTAGATGATCTCGGTGAAGGTGGCCTGGGTCTCAAATTTGAATTTGATCTTTAGCGGGTTGCCATTGTGATAGTTGTCATAATAGGTATAGTTATTTCCTTTTTCACTGCGAATATCCAGGTAGATGCGGCCATTGCTGGCAAACTTGGTCAGCAAATCGTCGGCCAGGTCCTGATCTTTCTTGACCACCGTTTCCCGTGACCCGCTTGAATAGTCGGCGGTACCCACCCCAATCTTCCAATGCATTCCAAACAAGGCGGCTGGATCGGTATATCCCAGGATGGCTTCCCGCTGCACTTTCAATTCAAATTTCTGGGCATCGGTAGGGGACACCACGGTGCCCAGCGTAGATACATCCAGCTTGACCAATGATTTTTTGACATACCCGACCGTGACATCTACAAATCCAGTGTCGCGGATCACTTCAAATCCTATCTTCTTTCCGGTCTCGAAATTGCCAATCCAGGTTCCTTCAGTGACCGTTACCGGGCGGACTCCCGGAATGGCATACTCAAAAATCTGTTCGATCTTGGTGGCATCGGGAATGGTGGAGTCGTAACCAAAATCCTTTGGATCCAAGGGGTCAAGCGCCAGAAAGCCTAGTCCCAGGTTGAGGAGATGCATGGCATGCATCAGGAAAATCAGTTCGATATTGCTGGGATCGGAGGGGGCAATCGCAGCCCCACTGAAGAAATCACTCTTCCGAATTCCCCGGTAGATATAATACTGTACCGCTTTCGAGTTGACTTTGAGTCCTGCATCCGGTTTTAGAATGAGATTGATCAGGTTGGGATCAACCACCCCGGTAGTGGCATCCACATAGTCAGTGACCACCAAACTACCTGGCTGACAAGCAAAAGCCTTGGTTACAGACGTAGTTAGAAAATTGGCAGATACATCGTAGTGGTTAAAGATGCTGGGATCGGCGGGACCGTATAAATCAGACGATGCAGATTGCAAGGGCAATGCGGTGTGGTCGGCAAAAAAATGCATAGCAGTACAATGTGAGACGAACCCTGGAATGGGTCTTCAGTTGGAAATTGAAAAGGGGAGCTGTTGATTATTAACGAGGATACCGTCAGGAATCCGTTATAATTTTCGCCTTTATATCAGAGAAAAGCAAATAAAATCTGTATCAACCGGTAATATCAGGTTGCCAAATGGCATAGAAATTGTAGAACTTTGTATATGCGCATTTTCTTTAATGTCAGCTTAATCCTACTGGTTACCATGACTTTCCTTCCCGCCCAATCCTCTTTATCTGGTCAATTCGATCTGGACAGTCAGACCTTTCAGCCAACCGATCCAAATTACTGGGTGGGTGACTTTGTGGATGGGTATGCAGTGGTGCGCTACCAGGGCAAGTTTGGATTTATTGATCAGGAGGGTGGGATCGTTGCCCCTATTGAGCAGGAGGTCTTGCCGATTCCTGCCTCCTTTATAGCAACGCCCACCGCCATGGACCAGGAGAAAGTATCAATCGGTATGCTTATTCTTTCCCCGGCCAGCCCTGACAGTCCTATCAATTCAGTTTGTACGGGGGGAAATGGAGGAACGTATTATCTGGTTAATCATGAGGGTGAGGTGATCGTCCCCCACCGTCTCATCTGGCCAACAATGCTGGATTCCCAAATGATGAGAATCGGACCCGGGAGAATTGCCTTTGTTACTTATGATCCCAACCACCATTCACTGGAATGTGCCCGCTGCGGCATTTGCCCCGGATACATGGGAGTTGTTGACTCAAAGGGAGAGATTATCATTGCTCCCGATCGCTACCGCACCATTCATTTCTTTGAGAATGGGAAAACCAAAGCAATTGATGATGAGGGCCGTACTTTTCTACTGGACCTGGATGGAAAGGTGCTCGGGGAATTGGACTCAGAATAATCGGAATCAGAAGAATTGGTCTACTTCTCCGTCAAACTCAATCCGGCAATCCGCTTTTCGAAGTTCATTTTGAATTCCACTTCATAATCTCCCGCCGCAGGATATTCGGGCTTTTCCGGTGTGCCAATATTCAAGTCCCAGGTCCAACGGTTGAATCCGGGGTCAGCCTGCACACTTTCTTTGTACAACTCTTTGCCTTCGCTGTTCCGCACCACAATTTCGATTTGACGCTTGACTTCGGTAGGGGCATCAATGATATAATCAATCTGTGTCTTGGGAGTACGGGAATCTGACCAGGAATAGCGCTTTTCACCCCAATTGCTTCGCCACCGCTGATCGGGGGCATCGTAGACCATTAACTGCTGTCCTTCTTCCCGGTCCTTCCAATTTTGAAGGGGCTTGACATCCAGTACGTAGATGCTGCGTCCGTGGGTGGCAATCACCAGTTCATTTTCCCGGGGATGAACCATCATATCGTAAGAGGCAACATTGGGCAGTTGTCCGAGGTAATTCCAATTCTGACCTGCATTGAGGCTGATGTAACTGGCTTGATCGGTGCCGAGGTAGAAGAGGTCTGGATTGACCGGGTCTTGTACAATCACATTCACCGATTCTTCGGGGAGGTCACCCTGGAGGGAAGACCAGTTCTTTCCTAGATCAGTGGTTTTGTAGACGTAAGCGTGAAAGTCGTCGTTCCGGTAACCAGTCAGGGTTACAAAAGCAGTATTCTGATCATAGGTGGAAGCAAATACCTGACCTACCCATAATCCCTGGGGCAAACCATTGTCATCTACCCGGTCCCAGGTATTTCCTCCGTCGGTGGTGACGTTTACCCGTCCGTCATCTGATCCGGTCCAGATCAAACCAAACTTCAAGGGGGATTCGGCAATCGTGGTGAGGGTTGAATAGGGGACATTTCCCTGGGGTTGGTAGTTGCTGGTCAGGTCAGTGCTGATCTCTTCCCATTTTTCGCCCCGGTTGAGAGAGCGCATCAGGAACTGGCTGCCCATGTAGAGAATTTCGTGGTTGTGGGGGCTTTGCACCAGCGGGGTACGCCAGTTGAAGCGGTATTTGGGACTGGCGATGTCGTGTTGGGGGGTAATATATTCAGTTCCACCCTTCTCGAGGCGGTAGTAATTCCCAAACTGGAATCCGGTATAGACCCGGTCAGGAACTTCGTTGTCGACCACAATGAACATGCCATCGCCTCCGAATATCCGTTTCCAGGGGCTGGTCTTTCCGGGGATTGATTGGGAGGAACCTTTGAGGACACCATTGTCCTGGGTGCCGCCATAGACATTGTAGGGCTTGGCATTGTCGACCATCACGGTATAGAATTGGCCAACCGGGAGGTTGTTGAGGTGGGTCCAATGGACGCCCCGGTCATAGGTGGCGTAGAGGCCCCCATCATTGCCCAGAAGCATCTGGTCCGATTTCCGGGGATTGATCCAGAGTTCGTGGTGGTCCACGTGGATATCGCCTACCGTATCGAGCCGGGCCCAGTTTTTGCCGCCATCCTCCGAAGACAATACCGGCACCCCGGTAATGTAAAGACGGTCTGGATCATCCGGAGCCACCCGTACTTGACCAAAGTAATAGCCATAGGTATAGGAAACCCCCTGCAAAGGTTCCTCATGCGTTCTAAACCAGGTTTGGCCGGCATCGTCACTTCGGTAAACCTCTGCCCCTTTGACCGCAGTATTGAAGAGGGCATCGTTGGCATCGCCAAAATAATCAGCAATATCCTTGACCGTAATTTTTCCGGTTTCTACGTCATCCTGTAAGCCAGCCGCTTTGTACTTGGAGGGATAACCTTTGTCCTTAAGAAATGAATCCAGTTTGGTGGGTTCCAGGGCGAGGAATTCCGAGGCATTCATCTTGCTGAGCATGCGGCTGGTGATTCCGGCAATGGTATCCTCTTTGGCAAGCGCGGGATCAGTTTCCTGGTTGTCGAGAAAGGCATACAATGTCTTCGGCTGCGAGGAGGAAATTGCGAGACCTATGCGTCCGGTTCCTTCGCCCTGCGGAATTCCTTTCATGGACAGATTCCAGGTTTTACCACCATCCGTAGACTTGTAAATTCCCGAACCAGGACCATCCTCATCAAATTCATAGGCCTTGCGGCTCCGTTCCCAAAAGGAAGCGTAGAGAACGTCCGGATTGGAGGGATCAATCACGAGATCTATCGCCCCGGCCGTTTCGACTTGCAGGACCTGGGTCCAGGTCTGCCCCCCATTGGAGGTCTTGTAAATGCCACGGTCATTGCTGTCGGTATAGAGGGGACCGATGGCCGCTACCCAGACCGTATTGTGGTCTTTGGGATGTACAATCACCCTTCCGATGTGCTGGGTTCCTGCCAAGCCTCTGTATTCCCAGGAGGCACCTCCATTCACACTTCGGTAAATTCCGGCGCCGGCATAAGATGACCGGCTTGAATTGTTTTCCCCGGTGCCTATATAGATCACTTGCTTTTCTGAGGGGGCAATGGCAAAGTCTCCTATTCCCAAGGCTCCCTGGTTGTCGAAGAGTGGATCAAAAGATTGCCCGTTGTTGGTGGTGCGGAAGAGGCCGCCAGATGCATAAGCGACATACCAAGTATGTTCGTCCTCAGGAAGTACATCAATGTCTACGATCCGTCCGCCTTGTACATTGGGGCCAATATTGCGGGCCGGGAGGTTGGCGACCAGCGAATTCTTGCGCAATTGATCACGCTGCTGAATTGCGTTCAGGGTTTCCTGGGGAGTGGTGGTACGTGGTGTCGTGGTGGTTGGCTGGGCAAAAGCAGCGGATGACCACAAAAGATATGAGAATAAAACCAGGTGAAAGATTCGGAAACCAATGAGGGATTGGGGGGAGTATTTCATGGGAGAATGATCTTGGACCGGGAAGATAATAATTTCCTTTGGACCCTCTCAGAAAAAGGAGGGATTCATGGTCCTTGCGGGTAAAGATGAAATTTCAGGGATGGTTTTAAAGGTTTTTTTCGAGGGTAATCACGCCATCTTTATAATGAACGGTCTGACCTTCGAGTCCCTCAGGCGCATCTGGGAGGATCGCGCTGGGCTTGCCCAACTCTCGCAAGAGGGTGGAGCCATGGGACAGGCGTCCGCCCATCCGGGCCACTACCGCTTTTGCTGCCTTGTACGTTTCGAACTGGCCGGGATCAAGTGCGTCTACGATGAGGATGTCCTTTCCTACGGTACCTTGGGCACCACCCGGATAGATGACAAATCCATGTTCCTGGCGGAGGTCGCCCCCGCCATCCTGCCAGAATGTTCCGGCCCTGGTGCGGGTTCCGGGATGTGGTTCCAGCCAGGCTGACCCTTTGAGCGCATGGTGGAGGCGGTGAAACAGGCGCATATTGCTGTCCCTGAACCATTCCCGAACCTCGAAGTAGTAGCCGCCCAATCCAGGGCCGCGCAGCCAATGCACAAAGCGGACGTGGGCCGGCCAGGCATCGGGGGGGAAGGAGGGAATGACCAGTTGGGCGTCCGGTACTTTTTCCCTTGGCGTCGCCGGGTCACTCTCCCAGGTAAGGCGGTGGGGGCTGGATTCGTTCTGCATGTCGTGGTAGACTGTTTTCCCTTTGCCGAGAAATTTCCCGCCCGAAGCCGAAAGACTGGCATTGATCAGCATATTTTGCCGAACGATGAAGATGTAAAAACGGGTGAACCAGTGTACGAGGTCTGCTTCTCTGGTTGAGGGAGAACCATTTGAGGGAGAGCCATTTGATGGAGAGCCATCTTCATCTCCTGTCGGGGATTTCGCCAGAATCCGATCCAACTCAGCCTCAAATTCGGCCAGCCTTTCTCCTGAACGCAGCAATCCTCTTCGGATCACGCCCTGCATTTTCAGAAAGCGGGGGATATTGCGGATAAATCGCAAGGGGTTGAAACCGAATTTGGGGACCGCTCCTCCGATCTCTTTGGCAAGGAGGTTTGAGGGGAGTCCCCATGACTTGAAACGGGAGAGGAAAAGATCGAGGTTGATGTACGACGCATCTTCATGGACCACAGAAAAGGGTTCGTTGGCGTCGAGGGTGGCCGGATCCCAGAGGGCATACAGCCGTCCGATGCTGAGGGAGGCTTGTCGTTGGGCATTTTCCATTAGTCGGGAAACCTGCTTGGGGAGGATTTCGTCGAGATTGGCAGAGGTGAGTACCCGTCGCCAATGGTAGGTGGTCACCGGTCGCAGTTGCAGGAGGTGGAAGCGCTGTCCGTCCCAGGCCCATTCAATGTCGGAAGGGATGAAGTGGAAGGCGGCGATGGCGCGGTGCAGGAAGTCCGTGAGCGATTTGCGGAATTTGATAGTGTCTCCATCGATGGGTTCATGTGGATCTGTTGAGGCGGAAGAGGTGGTTGTACTCAATCCATCGACTTCCCATTCTCCTCCCAGTTTAGAGGCTACAAATCTGGTCGGGTCTTTGGTCCCGCTCACCAATTCTTCCAGATGCCCTGCTACCATTTCCACCTCAGCGGAGATTCCCCGGACAAATGCTACCCCACTGATCTTTGGTTCGATGAATTCCTGGATGGCGACTTCTTCGAGTCCTCCTTCCAGGAGGTAGGCAGCTTTCGCTGCAATTTCCTCTACCGGAACCCTGAGAAATGAGTGATGCCGACCTGCGTGGCTGTTGTCGATTTGGTCTTCATTGGCCCCGGAGGAACGGACGGCATACAATTTAGTAGGATTGCTTGGGCTGGCCACAGCTTGGCCGACTGCAACTTGGCCACCTCCAGCTTGGCCAGCCTTTCCCTGACCGCCTCCAGGCCGCCCACCCTTCAATCGGGTAACGATTTCCTCCGCTTTCTGCTTCGAAGTCGCCGTATAACTTTTGGGTACTTCCAGGCCCGCCAAATCCGCCAATTGAAGCCGTCCGGCTTTGCTGTGCGCGGTCCAGCCTGCTGGTCCTGCTTCCATATCCTCGGCAAATCCTTTCGGATCGTCAATATAGGGATAGTGCTCCCAATCTTCTTTGACCACCACTTCGAGTTCGGCTCTGGGAAGGATACTGTCCCAGGCGGCGGCCTGTTTCAAGCCAAGCACGGCATCGTTGCGGCCCCAGATCAGGACCACCCGATCGGTTACATACTCCAGTAGGTCAAGTGCCTCCACCGGATTGACGAAGTCAAAATACTCCTGGAATGCTTTGCATTTGCCGTATCCTTCTCCCATGCGGCGGTATTGTGCATCGGTCCATTTCTTAGAGCTGAACTTTCGGGCAAACAACTTGGGCCGGGTACGAAGCAGGTAGTGGATCAGTTTGCGCACTGGCTTGGGAGACATGAGCTTCACAAAGCGCCGCTTCCAAAGAAAGGCCCCCACGGGAGCGAGTAGGTAGAGGGTGCTGAAGTGCCCGGGGCGGCGGGCCAGGGCATGCAGGGCCACCAAGCCGTTGACTCCCGCTGCGAAAATCGGATGGCCGGGTTCGGTCATTTCGATCAGGGCATCAGCCAGTTGACTGATGGAGTGGAAGCGGTCAGATGGATTGTCACCAAATCCGGGAAGCTCCAGTGGGATCGGGGTGGTCTCTTGGAAGTAGGGGAGGGTGTCCTCCCACCAGGCATTGATGGAACCGTTTCCGGAAAGGAGGTAGAGCTTGTTGGCCATATAAGCACAACCCTCCAGCCAGTGGGAAGGTTTTACCTGCAAGGCGCCTGGAAGCAAGCATTCTCCCGGATCGGAACCCAGGTGCGCTTGAGGTCGGGCTCCCATTTTCTGCGGGGATTGCCCTGCCGATAGACCATGGGCCAGTTGTTGGCGGCTGCCATCCGGGTGAGCTTATTCCGTAGCTTGCGGGGGTAGAAATACCGGATCTGACCATTTTTGCGGCGGCGGTTGAGGAGCCCAATCTGCGAAAGAATATCGCTGGAGGCGGCGGTACACCGCATGCCGATGAAGGCATAGTCATAGGGAACATCTTCCCGGTAGCAGCTGTGCAGAGAATCCACACAAGCCATTTGTGCCTCCTCTACTGGAATTGAAATGGTGAGGTATTGTGCACCCGCTGAGTCCCGGCAGAATTCTTCTCTGCTTTGGTACTGGAAGTAGCTGTGGTGCTTGTGCTCTTTTCTACGGGCGACGACGTGAAATTTCCCTTTGGGACCAAATCCATAGATGCCATCCGAAGATTCCAGGGAAACGTGGCCGCCGTGGATGCCTCCAAAGTACTTTGCCTCCTGCTGCTTGAAGAGTTTTCCAGGGCGGGAACCATAGTAAAAGTGAACTTTCAAGGTGTCCTGGGCTTTGAGCGGGAGAGCCAGCAAGGTTGCCAAAAGGGTCATCATGCCCAGGTGTAGCGATATGTTGAAAATTTGAGACAAGCGACTTTGAGTTGGAATGTGTATCCTTACAAAAATAGGCAATCCAATTTGATATCTCAGGATGAACCACAAATAAGAGGTGAATCGCAAGGATAGATTTGAGGGTTCGTTCGTCTTTCTTAATTTCGTGCATAAATCCGATCCAAAATGATCCAACGTATACAAACGATATTTCTCATCCTGGCCGCGGCAGCAAATATCGCCGTACTTTTCCTTCCACTGGGAGTTGCCTCAAACAACGATTCTATGGAAGGTATTACCGTGGAGTTGTCTGGAATGTCCATTAGCAAAACAGGACTTGATGAAGCTACCGCCAACTTTGTCGAAGAATCCATTGGCTTCTCTGACGATACCTTTCTGATGATACATGTTCTCCTGGTGGCGCTGACCTCGATCTACCTCATCGTATTGGTTTTCCTGTACGGAGACCGCCAGCGGCAAATAAAGATGTCTTATGTGGGGATTCTATTGCTGATGGGGCAATTGTTGGTGGCGGTTCTGCTCTTCATGCAATTGCCTGAAATGGCTGGTTCGCCGGATGACCTACGACACGACATTGCCTATGGATTTTTCGTTCCTGCCGTCGCTTTGATATTTGTCTGGCTGGCCATCAGCCGGATCAAAAAAGATGAACGTTTGATTCAGAGTAGTAACCGTCTCCGTTAAGGCCCCATGGCCCGCCCACGCAAATTTTATTGGTACCAGGCCCAGCTCTTTTTTGCGGCCATCCTGCAATTTCTGTTTGTATTTGCCCCGCTGTCTTATGCCGGGAACTGGAGCACCCACCAAACTGCCTTTTTGCATCCCTTCTGGATTACCTCTGAGACGAATGACTTTGCCAGCCGAACTGCTACCACTGATCTGACCTGGTTTTTCCTACGTCCGGAGTTGATCCTTTTAGTTGCCTGGATGCTTGGTCTGGCATTTCTCCTGATGTGGATACTCTTCGCCAAGGTCGACTGGAACAGAAAGGTGGATAGATTGGGAAAGGCAGTAGGAGGATTTGCAGCCCAGATGGTTATTGCCTATTTGGTTGCTCAATCAGCCGTTTGGCATGTGGGGGATGCAGTAGACGGCGAGGAGATTGAACTCCGGATGCTACCTCAGTTTTTACTGCTCATTTTTCCGCTTATCCTGAGTTATATGGCCTGGACCCGGATGAAAAAGATATCTTCTAAGGTGGAGTAGCTTTTAGATAAATTCAATCATAGGTCTCCCCGTGATTTTACACTGCACCCAGATATAGACTTCCTGGTAAGCGGTCCCACTTTTATCCTCAATACGGTCCAATTTTTCCAAAAGAGTCCCCCAATTGGTTTTAGGATCAATCCCCCCGCTTTTTGCAGCTTTACTTAAGAATCCTATGAGGCTGTCGGCAAGATCCCCGGAGGTGGGCTTTAACTTGCTTCTCACTTTTTGGCAGTCTTCATACAGGCCTTCGAGCTTTTGTTCTGCATTCAGGATCAGGTGAAAGAGCAGGCTCAGGTAAATAGCATCTTTTCGAAGCTCTGTGTTCTGGTAATCAAGGACCTTATTGTTCCATTCTCTGGCGAGTGAAAGGTTGCCACTTACAAAAGCCAATATGGTAATGTTGCTGCAAAACCCAAGGATGCGCGAGGGATTGATCTTGTCCGCATGGACTTTCAACCCTTCTTCAATGACTGGAACCAATTTTAAAGCCATGGGAATATCCGGTTTGTTCATTCCGTAGAGAAGGGCCAGGAAGGTATAGTTCTGAAAACTTTCCGCTTTGGAATCGGGAGAATGTCCGGCATGTTCTCGCAATAGCTTGAGATACTTTGGGAAATCCTCGTATTGTACACTGAGGTGGCAGGCGTTGAGGTAATTGTTGATGGCAAGTTGATAGAGGAGTGGGGATTCCCGGATTTGATGGGGGTGGGAATCAAAAAGCCCAAGGATCGCTTTGTAATCGACCCAGGCCGCATGGAATTGATTGAACATTTGAGCCCCCATGGCTCTGGAGAAGTGATAGTTTCTGGCCGCATGGAAGTTCTTAGGAGCTTCTTTCTTGAGAAGGGGATGAGACAATAGTTTTCGGACTTCCTCTTTTTCACTTTCTGTCTGGAGCCTGGCCTTTTTCCGGATAATTAAAAAAAGCCGGTCAGCGAGTTCCCCAAGTTGCCCTTCTGCTTCGACCTCTTTGCGAATGCCTTTTTGTTCGTCCAGCAATGCCAGAACCTGCTTTTCATAACCCTTTTTTCCCCATTCCTTGAGGACCGTACGCTGGACCTTAATAATATCAATCAGATAGGTGGAAAACCCGTATTCAATTGCTTTCCGCTTCGCTTTTTCTATGTACCTGAAACCCTTTTCATAGAGTTTTCGGTCCATGAGGAAATGAGCATCCTGAAGCAATTCATGGATCGTGGATTCCGCTGACTGGGAGGACTTGGAGAAGCGCATGACCTTCAGGATCATTTCAAAAAGGCTGGTTTTATGATCCAGGAGGCGTTTCTTGCAAGCTTTTAGGCTAAGTTTGGGGTACTCCCTTTGGTATTCAGCAAATAGAAAATCAGGATTGTATTCATCCATCGACAAGTACAATTGATAAAGCTTGAAGTAATTTTTGCCTTTGGGCTTGGTAATGCCTGATTGAAGTGTAATCTGACGTTTCTCATTGCTACTCAGTGTAGTGATTAAGTCAAATAAATCATCTTGTTTTGTCATTGGAAATCCGAAAATTCAATCCGCTACTCTGTAAAAGGTGCTTTGTTAACAGTCCAAATATATATCCTAAAGGGGATAAATGACAGGTATTGATACTCAATATGCAGTATTCTACCCTGAATAGCGCATTGTGCCTCGGGTTTGGGAATCCGAAAATGGAGTAATATCTTTTTTTGGGGTTGGACCGCATCAATTATCCTTGTTGTGATAAGAATCAGGACTTGCTCGCTTGTTTAATACCAACCCGAATTAAAAGAATGGCTTCTGAACCATATTCAGTGCGTGTTGATACTCACTACCTGGAATTGTCTCCAGGTGGTAACAAGCTTGAAGTTGTAAAAAGGAGTGATAACAAAGTAGAAACACGGTTCAATCTGCATGTAGATAGTTTAAGCGATATCGGGCAGGGAGGAGTTGACGGAGGGTTACAGGTTAAGGTACTCAATTCGGAATTTGTCATCAATTATGGTGAGGTCGTTAACGTGCCTTTGTGCAATACTTCTATCGATACTGATGAGGTCAATATTCAATTTGACGGGGAAAGACTGGGGGGGATTGGGATTTCTGACATCCGGCAAATGAACAGTGAGGAAAATGTGAACCTGACCTACTTCGTTGGGGCATGTTCGGTGATCCTGGCAGTTGAAAGAGGTGATCCCAAAGTCTTGCACTTATTCTCTTTGTGCGATGATCTTACCTCGCGGCCTTCAGGGCAGGCCTGTATGGAAATAGAACCATAATTAGCTCTGAAAAAATGGATTCGATAACCTTATTATATTCAATTACTAGCAACCATAGACTAAAACTGTGCAAAATGTTTCAAATGAACCTGGCACTCTTGAGATTGGATTTTACCGTTTAAGAAACGATCCAGGAGTGTGAGCTAGCCATAACATTCAAACTTTTTTTACCTTATGGCTTTCTTCTGATTCGAGTTATTGAATGCGCCCAAGCGGCAGCGGCCTTCAGATTCCCACTCCGACAATGGCACCCCCACGTCGTGGATCTCCCTGGGCTTCCAATCCTTTTTTCCCACGCATAACCGCATGAACCCCACCAAAATAGAGAGATTGCTTTTTCCAGGCTCGCAGGGAAACTCCATCTGGTAGAATTGAATTTCCAGGCAAGCCCGGTTCCATATTGCAGACATTGTCAATGATGTGCATGCGGGGAGCCTTCACGGCTGAAGACAGGTCCATGCCCAGGTCCACGACCTGGTGAATGACCTGGGCCAGCATATAGGGGATGCGTCCTGCACCTCCGGACCCCAGAACAATTTCTGCCTTTCCATCCTTGTCAAGTACGATAGCCGGAGACATCATCGAGCCAAGCCTGGTATTCGGATCCCAATTGTGCAGGCCCTTGGGCAACAATGCCAGTTCCCCCAGCATATTGTTGAGCACGATCCCGGTTCCCGGGATGAAGTGACCGGCTCCTTCCCCAATGGTCATGGTCACGCCCACCGCATTACCGAATTCATCAAGGATACTGAAGTGAGAAGTTCCTCCCTGGTGGCGGGAGGTTCCCGCGGACCCCATCTGAATTCCCGGATACATCTGTGCGAGCGCGGAAGCCAGGTTAGGAGGTGTCTTTTCCATTCTGTCCAACTGGGAGAGAACTCTGGCCCATCGGGACACCATTTCCTCTGACCCAAAGGGGAAATCCACCGGGCCGGTTTTCTCCAACAGTCCCAGGGTCAATGCTACCAGACTACCCCCCAGGCCGGGGAATGGAATGGCTTGAACCGTACGGTTCCTAAAGGGAAAGGAGAGGGGGTGACGTCGGGGAGCCCGGTAGGATACCAGGTCCTCAGCCGTAATATGCCCTCCCAGCCGATCGTTTTGTTTGAGGAGCAGGTGAGCGATATCTCCCTCATAAAATGCGCGTGGCCCTTCTCTGACCAGATAATCCAGGGTATCCGCCAACTCCGGCATCTTCATGGTTTCCCCACTGCTCACCAGACGGCCTTCCTGCCAGAATACCGGGGAAGGCTTCAGCAGGGAAAGTATGGGTTCAAGGAGATGGAAATCATGGTCCTGAAAGTCATCCACCAGTACGCCCTTCTTGGCGAGGGCTATTGCAGGTTCTGCCAGAACCTTCATGGGAAGACTTCCCATGTCCTCATGTATCTCCCAGATACCTTTGACGATCCCGGGGATAGCTACTGAACCCATGCCCACATAAAACTGCTCCACCGTTTCTCCAAAGTCGATGTCGATGGGAAAAAACTCGACCTCTTCAAGCGGTCGTTTGTGTCGGGGGGTTTGTACGAAGCAATCGTAGCCCAGGGACAATCCATCTGCGCGGTGGGCGATGAGAAATGCCCCTCCAGCGGCTGAACTCATACAAGGTTCTGCGACAAAACTAGCCATGAGGGCTGCGATGGCAGCGTCAAAGGCGTTTCCGCCTTCTTCCAGAATAACAGCTGCAGCTTTGGCAGTCGCCTCATGTCCGGCGGCAATCAGGCCCCTTGTCTTTTGCATGCTCAAAGATATTCAGCCTGTTTGGAAATGCAATCCCAACTCAAACTTCTGCGGACTGAAAATCGTCAATTTGATCTACGTCAAGCAGGATCATATTGTCCTTGGTTGGGTGGATGATAGATTTGAATTTTGCACCATAGATGACTTCATGGGCTTTGTAAGAATGCCTCTGATAGACAGTTTGGGAAAAAACATCGTCAAATGCCTTGACCAAAATGATGAATTCAGCATCGCAGGCTTTCAATTGATCCTGATTCATCCCATACAAGGGGCTATCCTCCGTGATGATATGATTGACAGTCCAGCTCAGGGCCAGGAAATTGATCTTTTGTAGTTGCAGGTCCAGGTTTTTGAAGACCCGCTTTTGCATATCGGCATCGATTAGAGAAGCTACCACCTGGACTTCAATTTCTATCAATTCACTGCTTCGCATATTGATAAGTCGAAACATGAGTCCGGTCCCCTCCATATAAGGAGAGACCAGCATATTCTTGCTGAATCTGATCTTGGCGTTTGGACGGGAAAATCTTCCGTACATGATACCCGTGACCAGGGCAAAGCCCAGCAAACCAATCAGGGATTCGATGGCGGCGATGACGCTGGCCCCTGTTCCGATGGGGGATATTCTGCCATACCCAAGGGTGGTCACAGTTTGGGCTGAGAAAAAGTAAGCGTCCAGAAAGTGCTCAAAAGGAGTTTCACCCAGGGTCCCGGTCAGGTGTTCGATCCCGACCGCCAAATAGAGCAAGGAGAAGATGAGATTGAGGGTAAAGTAATACAGGAATACCAGACCAAAGAACCTTGCCCAGGACATCTTAATCAGGGTGTTGTATATATCATAGGGACGAAACCAAGGTTCACCTCTCCGTTCAACATTGAAGGTGCCATCCTTGTTGATCAGGCGGATTCCCGCCCGGTAAAGCTTAGAACCAAAGCCAAGTTCACGCTTTTCGCCTAGCACCCCATTGGGTTGGGGATTGTCCTGATCAGACTGAGCATCTTCTTGTGGGGTGTGTTTTTCTTCGGACATTCTTACTCTCTCAATTTAGGACAGAGGTTTCAGCAGAGAACCCTGCAGTAAACAAAAAGTTTGGCCTTTCGCCCAAGCCGGTAAGCCAGGTCCCTTGCAAAGTAAGACTATCTCTGATTAATAAAAGACAGTGGGGCAGTCCAGAGAAGATTCAGTTTGAAGTTGCATGGGTGGAGGAATCAGGGACCGAATTCGATTCGGCGTTCATGCGGTTGGGAATATTCAGGCTAAAGGTTGTACCAATCCCCGGCGTAGAATCCACATCAATTTTACCGCCCAGTTTACCTACTGCATTGTAGGTGATGTAAAGCCCTAAACCAGAACCCGTGGCTTGGACCGAAGCCCGGAAAAACAGCTCAAATACTTTTTCAAGGTGCTCCTTGCTAATTCCAACTCCATTGTCCCTGAATTCAATCACCGCACGGTTTTCATCTGCTTGAACCAGTACCTCGACCGTGGACTGCCCCCTTTGGAAATCCTGGTACTTGATTGCGTTGGAAATGATATTGTTGGCAACAATGTTCAGCCTTACCGGATCCGAGAAAAAAGCAGTTGACTGGGCTACTTGAAGATCAAGCTTGACCCTGGATGCATTGTCCATGTACTTCAAGTCTTCCCAAACTTCCAGAATCAAAGCTTCCAGATCGATTGGCTTCTGGACAATTTGAAGTCTGGTATCCTGGGAAAACTGGGTTAGCTGGCGAATGAAAGCATCCAGTTTTGTGACACTTTTGTCCATCATCTGGATGTACCGAAGGATAGCTTCTACATCCTTTTCCTCGCGGATGATATTGATCAATCCCATGATAGAATTGAGGGGAGCTTTCAGATCGTGAGAAGCCCGGTAGACAAAGCTGTCAAGCTCAAAATTGCGGTTCATCAATTCTGTTTCCCGGTTTTTTCGCTCCGTAATATCCAGGTAGAACCATACCCGACCTACAATTTCGCCATTGATGATGAGTCCCTTAGAATACCTTTCTACAACCCGTCCATCCTGGAACTCTATCACCCCGGCTGTTTCCATACCAGGTCTTTCACGGAGTAACTTGGCATCTTTCCCAATGTCTTCGGCATTCTTCAACTGATTGAGGTTGAATTGAACCTTTTCCTCATAGGAGCCATTGACCAGAAAATCGTGGCTCATGTTCCAGGTCTTCAGGTAGAGATCATTGCACTCCACCACATTCCCATCTTTGTCGAGGACCAGGATACCGGTTTCGGAAAGATCAAAGGTCGCTTTGAGGATCGCGCTGTACCTTTCCAATTGTTGGCGAATTTCCTTTCTCCGGCTGACTTCAATGGAAACGGCTACCAGGTCAGCCATGGAAGCGATATAACTTTGCTCCTCCACGTTCCAGATACGCGTTTCAGTCTCTTCTACGGAGAGAAGTCCAATAATTTTATCTCCTGATCGAATGTGCGCGTGTACCAGTGATCCAGTAGGCCCTGTGTTTTTTCCTTCGCGAAATTCCTCTGCAATGGGATGCGCCCTGGTGTCATGTACCGCAAAAATCCGTTTCCGGGTTACCATGTCAAAATAGGCATGGTAGTCATTCATATAAATCCGGTGTCCACTCTCAAAAGCCCCGCTGGAATTCCTGAACAGGGTCTGGCAATCCATACTTTGGCTGTCATAATCAAAGAACCAGATGGAGGTTGTCTCAGCCCCCAGTATCCGGGCCATGGTTTGAGTAACTACAGTGAGGGAGGACTCCAGGGTTCCCTCCAGGAGTGCCGGACTTCCAGCCATTTCCGTGAGACTGTCGTTGAGTTGCCGGAGTCGCCTTTCAGATTCTTTGAGGCTGTTCTCCATTTTTCGGCGCTCCGTGATATCTCTGAAAAACCAAAGTCTGCCAACTGGGCGGTTTCCCATCTGGGTCTTGATGAAATAAATCTCAATGAACCGCCCATCTTTCAATTCAAAATCTTCAATCTGGTTTTCTTCCAGGGCATTTGAATCGGAATTTACCAGATTCTCGAACCTTGGCCGATCCTTGACCTTCTCAACTGCCTGGATTTGCATTTCAACCAGATCGATCTCTTCATCCTCACCGGTATATATTCCCCAGAGGTTGAAGAAGTTTTCATTGGCGCGGATAAACTTACCATCGTTGTCCACCAGGAGAATCCCATCCCGGCTTCCACCTACGGCAGAATAATTGATATAGTCGATCTCTCTGGTATCTTCAAAGTATCGATGGAGATTAATCAGGCGGCTGTGATTGACTAGCATACCGATGAAATGCGCAAAGAGGGTATGAAGCCAAATATGCCCTATCGGAGCCACGGGATCCTTGACTAAAATCGTCAGGCAAACCATCCCAAGTAAATTGATGCCGAGGTAGAAATAAAGTTGTTTCTCTGAGGGGAGTATCCAGAAACTGGTAATTGTCAACAGGACGTAGGTCGTGGTATAGTCGGGGGAGAGGCCATTGGTGAATAGCAAATAGTATAACCAGCCTGAAATTCCCAGAACTAACACCAACAAAGCCTGATGAACTACCCGTTGGGGAATTTTGGGAAACAGGGTCAGAAGAGAAATAGATAAAAATAATCCGGATATGATCCAACGTAGGAACATCGGATCGTGGGCCTCTTCCGGGAAAACCCACCTGAAGGTGGGCGTAAATACTGCACCGACCAGGCCAAAAACCCGATATAGGAGATTAGGGTTCCTTAGAAATTTATTAAGTGTGAACAGATTTTTCAAGATAACCAATGGACTTTTCCAAAAACGTCATATCCAGCCGTAAACCAAACTACGTACTAGAGAAATTGAATGCAAAAAAAATGGGGGCCAGAAGTAAAATTCCCTCTAACTTCGTCAGGTAATCGTCACATAATTATGGCTGGACCAAATTTTACCCAAAACATCGCTTTACTCAGGCAATCTCTTGAAGATCAGGGCCTGGACGCATTTATCATTCCCTCAACTGATCCCCATCAAAGCGAGTACGTTGCCAGCTACTGGGCCACCCGGGAATGGATCAGTGGCTTTACAGGTTCTGCTGGCACGGTGGTTGTTACCAGGGAGCACGCTGGATTGTGGACGGATTCACGCTACTTTCTCCAGGCTGGGAAGGAATTGGCCCAAAGCGGATTTACCCTCCACAAGCTTGGGCCTCAAGGGAATGGCGATCATGTAGATTGGTTGCTCAAAGAAATGTCTTCTGGTAATAAGATCGGGGTGGACGGTCGGCTGATTTCACAGGCAGAGGCGAGCAGTTTGAAAAGGCGATTGAAAGGTGCTGAGATAGATCTTTCTATCCATATTGATCCTATTCCAGAAGTCTGGAAGGACAGGCCGGACATGCCAGTTGATCCTGTATTTGCCCATTCGGAGGATCTTGCGGGTGCCTCATACGAGGAGAAGTCTGCTGGTATCCACACAAAAATGAAGGTTGCAGGTGCTACTCATTGTCTGGTATCGGCTCTGGACGAGATCGCATGGTTGTTCAATCTCCGTGGATCAGACGTAGCTTATTGTCCCGTTTTCTACGCCTATGCTTTGTTGGGGCCGGAAGGGGATACGCTTTTCATCAATGAAGTTAAGGTTCCCGCAAAGCTGAGAAAGGACCTGATAGAGGGCGGCGTACGGTTATTGCCTTACGACGCGGTTGAAAAAGAACTTCTTTCCCTCTCAGCGAATAGTTCGGTGCTTTTTGATCCAGCCAAAACCTCCACTTTGCTGGCAAATGCATTGACCCATGTAGACAAGATAGAGGAGAGTTCTCCCATCAGCCTTGCCAAAGCCATTAAGAATAATGTAGAGATTGACCATTTGGGTCAAACAATGATCAAAGACGGCACCGCTTTGGTCCGGCTCTTTATGTGGCTGGAAGAGACGCTGGCTGATGAAGTGAAAGTGACCGAGTCACAGGTTGCTGAGAAGTTGGCTGGGTTCCGGTCAGCGCAGGAGGGTTATGTGTCGGAGAGTTTTCCTGCGATTGTCGGGTACGGTCCGAATGGGGCGATCGTCCACTACCGGGCTGAACCGGGCAAAGATCTGGAGATCAAGCCTGAAGGAATATTATTGCTTGACAGTGGCGGCCAGTACATCGATGGAACCACTGATGTCACCCGAACCATTACCCTGGGAGAACCTTCGTTTGAACAAATTCTCCATTATACGACGGTACTGAAAGGCCATATTGCCTTGGCCAAGGCAGCTTTTCCAAAGGGAACCAACGGTTCTCAGTTGGATGTCCTGGCCCGTGCCCCCTTGTGGGAAGAGGGGCTCAACTATGGCCACGGCACCGGGCACGGTGTAGGTTTTTTTCTGAATGTCCATGAAGGTCCGCATGGAATTCGTCCCAATGCCTCCGGATCTGGAATCGTTCCGATTGAACCGGGAATGGTCACCTCCAATGAGCCTGGTTTTTACCTGGAAGGGGAATATGGGATTCGCATCGAGAACCTGGTGGTCTGCGAACCATTCACTGAGTCTGACTTCGGGGAGTTCTATTGTTTCGAAAACCTGACCCTCTTCCCGATGGATTTCGACCTGGTTGATTTCGGGATGCTGGGGCCGGATGAAATTGATTGGCTGGGCATCTACCACTTGCGGGTACTTACCGAGTTGGAACCTGCACTGGAAGATGATGAGGTTGAATGGCTGACTTCAAAGTGTATGCCATTTGTTGAGATACACGAAGCCCAGATCAATCTGGGTCTGGATGAATTTGACCTCGATGATCTGGGCTTGGATGATGAAGATTGGCATGACATCGGATTAGAATCCGGAGCCAACATATCTGATAACTAGAATCAGTTAAGGATCAACCTTTTTTCAGCATACTGGCCTAAGCCAGTGCCTTCCTGAACTCTAAGGATGTACATTCCGCGTGGGAGGTTGTCTACTTCAATTACATTGTCAAGTCCTTCCACTCCCTGACGGGCGCGAACCTGCTTGCCGGTGGCATCATACAATTGGTAGTTGTAGACTGGCCACTGCTCAGAAACCTCCAGGTGAACCCGGTTTTGAGCTGGATTGGGGTAGATCTTGATCTCAGGAGTTTCCATATCGCTGATTCCAACGATTCCAGGGCAAGTGACATCGTAGAGGTGGGTGACGGTACCTGCGAAAACAATTGCACCATTGGCAGCATTTTGCAAATAGCTGACATGACCACCAGAGTTCACGATCGTATACAGTACATTGTTCACGCCCACCTGGTCGCACCGGGCTTTCAAACTCGCACTCCCTTCGAGGTGGATACTGACACCAAACCCGACTGTGATGGAAGCAGCTCCATAAGGTACGGTGGGGTCCCCATCGTCGTGGGCGGAGTACATAGGTGCTTCTCCAGCGTCAATCCAATTGGCATCCTTCAGCGCTCCGGAATAGTTGATGACACCCTGCACTTCTGAGGAACGCTGCAGGCTGTTAGAGGTGCCTTCATACCCACCATTGGCATTGACCACATCGATGACGGACTGTGGGACAGCATTGTTGCTATCAAGGTAGGCAACATGGCAGGCAGTAATAGCACCTGCAGAAACTCCTCCGGCATAGATCACATTGGGATCGATCTTGAAGGTATTGGAGGTTGCCGCATCTTCCCGCAAGAAGCGGATGGCAGCTTTCATATCATGGGTAGCTTTCACCACTGCATCAATTGCCTGACTTGAATCCGTAAAGAGGAAGTTGTCAAAGAGGCGGTAATCGATCGCACAGGCAACATATCCCAATCGGGCGAAGGCACGGCAAAAACTGTGAACGTCGCTGCGCTGGCCAAGGATAAATGAACCTCCAAAGGCAAAGACGATGGCAGGACGCGCTGCTACCTGGTCCCCGGCAGGCTCGAATACATCCATCAATAAGTTTCTGGGAGTACCACCGAAGGTGGTGTTGGCACCATACTGAACTCCCATGGTGGAGTCGTAGGCTGGAAAAATATAGTTGGAGTAGCGAATCCCGTCACAGGAGGGGTGTTGCGCAGACATCGTGGTGGCAAAGAGCATGCCGACCAGGAAGACAAACAGATAGTAGTTATTTCTCATTTCAGATGATTTCAGGAATTGACCCAATTTTGAAGCCTGAATATAGTAATTTTCTGGCCGACTGGAAATCAAGATTATGCAACAAGGGAGAATATCGATACTGGGAATGGGATGGTTGGGCATGGCACTGGGGGAAAGGCTGGCCCTGGAGGGCTTCGAAGTGAGCGGGAGTACAACCCGTGAGGATAAACTAACTGGAATTCAGGAGGTGGGTGTAATTCCGAAATTGATCGTGGCGGGTCCGGAACTATCTGTCAATGAGCATGCTGCATTCTTCAATTGTGATGTTTTGATCATCACCCTGCCACCCTCTTCGACCAATTTGCCGGGGCAGCCCTCGGGAAGAAAGCAGCAAACAAAACCAGATGACCGGTTTAAGCAAACTATTCAGGCCATCCTTAGCAGCAAAGAAATTCGGCCAAGCCATGTGGTTTATACCAGTTCCACCTCGGTTTACGGGGATTTACAGGGTGAAGCGACTGAGAAATCACCCTTGAGCCCGGTGACGACATCATCCATGAAGGTAGTTCAGGCAGAAGAAGTCATCCGGGAATATTTCCCGGACCGCAGTACCATCATACGATTGGGAGGATTGGTAGGAGGAGGCCGTGATCCGGGAAGATATTTTGCCGGAAAGACCGGCCTTCCCAATGGCAATGCACCTGTCAACCTGGTCCACCGTGAGGATTGTGTCAGGGCGATTGTGGAAGTTATCCGGCAGGATGGATGGGGGCATGTTTTTAACCTGGTCAGCCCGGAGCATCCGCTTAAAAAAGATTTTTACCCAGCTATAACCGCAAAGCAGGGATTGACCCCCCCCCATTTTGACCCTGAAGACCTGACGACAGGGAAGCGTGTGCGCAGCATTAAGTTAGTAGAAGTGCTGGGTTTCTCCTTTCAATACCCCAACCCAATGACATTTCCGGTATAGCAAGCCAGAATATCTGGATCAGCCCCAAAAGGAGGGCTTACATACCAAAGAGACCACCTTTGCGACGCTTGGCATCTTTGTCTTCCACTGGCTCACGGTCCTTCATATAAAAGACATAGTTGTCAATCCAGATCATATCATCGGTGACCGTCTGCACTGCGGAAGGATCATCCAAAGGAGTGGCCGTGTAGGACTTGGAATTTTCATCGTATTCCATTTTGACTCCCTTGAGTACAAATGAGAAGTCCTGAATTGGATTCTCTTCAGAAAAATCCTTGGTGACGAAAAGGCTGTACTTTCTGTCTTCCACAAATGAGCATTCAAATTCACCAAATAATTCTTTGACTCTGACGAGGGGAATAGGAAACTCCGGAAAATAGAATGCGACGGACTGGATCTTGTGGGCTTCGTACATTTTGGTCCACACCGTGATCTTGCTGAAGCGCTGATCGTGGGGGCGCAGGGCAATGGCGGTAATCGGACCCGGTCTTTCTACCCCCAATAGCTTGACCAACTTAGAGTTGGGGATATTTGGATTGGAAAAAAACTGCTTTTGATCCCTAAGGTTCACCAGCATGCCTTCCAGGTTCTTTTGTAGATTCGGCCTCATTTTCTGTTCCCTTTTGGTTTTGGTTCTCAAAAATAGCAGACTTTCGGCAATTCTCAAGCTAAAAACTCTGCGTAATCGGCTTTGATTCCGTGATGTCTATGCAAAAGCTTCTTCCTTTTAAAAAGAGTTCGCCCTCCTTGCATTCGTTCAGGCAAGTGCCAGAACAGCGAGGAGGGCGAGTATAAAATAAGTCTTCTCTGCTCAATAAGAGGGCAATCTTAATAAGAGCGCAGTTTCTCTTTGTAGCGTTTGATTTGACGTTTCAGATTCTCGGTAGTGAGATCGATTGCTTCTTCAAAAGTAAAGGCCTGCTCTTTTGCGATCAGTTCATCGCCAGGAACATTGACCTTGATCTCTACATTTTTCAGTGAGGGATCGCCAACCTTTTCCAATTTCAGGTAAACCTGGGCATCAATGATGCGGTCGTAAAAGGTGTCAAGTTTGTCACACTTTTTTTGAAGGTAGTCCAGCAATTTTTGATCTGCGTCGAAGTGGATGGACTGAGTTTGTAATTTCATATTGCTTTATAGAATTGAAAGAGTGGATGATTCAGGCTTTAGGGTGCGCCTGTTTATACACTTTTTTAAGTTTCTGAATAGAGTTGTGCACATACACCTGCGTAGCAGCAAGGCTGGTATGGCCTAAAAGCTCCTTGATGGCATTCAAGTCAGCCCCATTGTTCAGCAGGTGGGTCGCGAAAGTATGCCTCAATACGTGAGGGCTGGTCTTAGATAGGGTGCAGGCTTGCTTCAAATATCTTTCCACAATGGAATGAACTTTACCAGTTGAAAGGGGCTTACTGTCTTTCTCGTTTACGAGAAAAACTCCCTTGTAGTTCACTCCTTGACTGTCAGCGATTTTCATGTAAGCCTGCATGGCTGTTTCGGCTGGCCGACCATAAGGAATCACCCGCTCCTTGCGCCCCTTGCCCATTACTTTGAGGGTCCGACCATGAAAGTTGATGTCCACAAACTTCAATCCGATCAATTCCGAACGCCGAAGTCCGCAGCTGTAAAATATTTCCAGGATAGCCCGGTCCCGTTTGCCTTCAAAATTGTCCGGATAGTCAACGTTCTCGAACAGGTTCTCGATAGACTTTTCCTTGAGGAATGCGGGGAGTTTTTGCTCGTATTTGGGAACTGTCACTTTCCGTGCCGGATTGGACTCTATCCGTCCGGTCTTGAGCAACCACCGAAACCAGTGGTTCAGACTTGCAATCTTGCGTGCTACGGAACGCTTGGAGATTCCACTCTCCAGCATGTCACCCATCCATGACCGGATCATCCGATGGGTGACGCCATCCATCTCATCTTTTACAGTAGGGTCGAAATCATAAGCTTCCAGCATAAAGTCACGGAAGAAATCCAGGTCACGGGTGTAGGCCGTTACCGTATGAGGAGAATAGCTTTTCTCCAATTCAAGATAGGACTTAAAGGCATCTCGGAGCATAAAAAAATACCTTTCATTTGGTAAATGAAAGGTAAACAATTTGGCTCTATGAACCAAGGTGTGACTTAGTAGTTGTCTTCCGCGATATGCTCTTGGCGACGACGTGCCTTCTTCATCATTTCGCGTTTTACAATTGAGGGTTTTTCGTAGTACATGCGCGCACGCACTTCCTTGAGAATCCCGGTCTTTTCGAATTTCTTCTTATACCGACGGAGTGCGCGATCAATGCTTTCTCCCTCTTTTACTTTAATGATAATCATGTTTTGTTCACCTTCTTTCTTGGATGATTCCGAAGAGCAAATGTCGAAGTAATTAGAATAAGATCAAAATATTTATCAGGTTTTTGTAGGGGAAGATTTTGGTGTGGTTGAGGATTGACTCTTTGCCATAAGTTGGCTAATTTACATGAGCAAATTATCGATTCTAAAGCCCTATGTCAGAGCCAGCTAAAACACACAGCAGCGGTGAGTCCGCTACCATGCAACTGGAATGTGAAGGTAGCAGTTGCTTTTCTCCCCCCTCCCTTGATTTAACCGCGAGTCCCGTTCAGCGTCAGGAAGCCCCCGCTGGTGAATCTGAGACCCCCACAACTGAGACCCCCGGCACCGAGACCACTGCCCCTGCACCGGTCACTTTACCGGAAGACTTTGATTGGAATGCTGCCGTTACCTACAACGATGGCAAAGAGTTCCGATTGGATTGGGTACGGCTTGTGCAGCAGGAAATGGTCGGCGCCATGAGCAGTACCAATGGGACTTTTGACCGGGCAACGGTAGAGGCAATTGGTCGCTGGCAGATGCAACAGTGGCCAGACCAGACTCCGGACGGTAAGATCGGTCCCAATACGAGGAGGCAGTTGGAGGCAACTTACCCTTCTTTGCTAACCACTACGGTGGGAGATCACCTGGATTCCAGGGTACTGATCCCGGCAGAAGCATCCAATGAGCAAAAGTATACCTATTACCGTTCCATCATTGAAACCGCAGGTGGTGTCTTTTTAACAGAGGCGATGGCCATGAACCTGATGGGAATCAGAGGGGTTCTGGTGGCTGACGGTTCTGATGCGCACCAGATCAATGGGCAGACCCTTACCTCTGGTACGCTCTACCAGACCGAATCCGCCCAGAATTTTGCTGATGCCCGCGCCAATGGTGGTACCGATGACCACTTTAGCGGTCGCCACGAAGGCCTCAACGATATGATGGTCTCTCTCTGGGTAGATGCCGATGGAGCCTTTCAGGTACGGGAACGGATGGGCAATGTAGATCCCGGGGATCGGTACACTGCCGATGCTTACCGCACTGGTCACCTTCGGGATGGCCAATACAGTTACCAGACCGGAACCCACAGTACGGGAAGTCCAACCCATCGGGAGGCGGTCGGGGAAATTGAAGACCCCGAGAATGAACTCAATATTCATGACATAAATGGCAACACCCGCACCCGTTACAATGCCCTGGTGCCCACCCGTAACCAGGAAGTATGGCGGAACCACGAGCGCGACGATTTTTTTATCTCAGAAAACGAGGAAGATACTTCCAATGAGCGCATTTACAGCCGAAATGGGCGCTATGTGAATGACAACTTTGCCATGAACATCCACAGTTCCCGGAATAACCGTCCTAATTCTCAGGGTTGTATGAACATTCCGGCCGAGCATTATCTGGAGCACATGCAAGAGGTTTACGCCAGTTCAAACCAAACCAATATTCTTTATACCCTGATTGATGCGAGCAAGATTGAGAACGGCCTGACTTTGGTCAACCAGGAGGACCGTTCAGAGCAGCAGGAGGGAGCCGCTCCTGCAATGCCACATCTGTATGAACCCGAAGACCCTATGTTGGGTCCGGCCGGAGGTCCACACCGGAATGGTACGATGAGACAACCGCCGATGCTGTTCTGATATTGATGGTGACCAAATCCTGATGCTGTTCTGATCCTCAGGTTGAATATTGAGCGAATCTGATCCTCAGGTCAGATTCTGCTCTGATTGGGGAATTGATTTTCAATAATAGTCCCTTAGCTTTGACCTATGCTTCCAATTATGGCAAAGCCGGCACTGATCGGCATGGTACATCTACGTGCGCTGCCCGGTGCACCCTTTTTCGGCAACAATCTCCAGGGAATATTTGACCAGGCGGTGGCTGAAGCCCGGCTTCTCGCTGAAGCAGGTTTCGATGCCCTCATGATCGAGAACATGCACGACATACCCTACCTCAACCGGTCGGTAGGGCCGGAGGTAACGGCGATGATGACCGCGGTGGCGGTGGCGATCAAGCAGGCAGTTGACCTGCCGATGGGCGTGCAGGTATTGGCCGGGGCCAATCAGGAAGCGCTTGCGGTCGCACTGGCAGCTGGCTTTTCATGGATCAGGGCCGAGGGCTTCGTATTTGGTCACATCGGAGATGAAGGGTATATCGATGCCCAGGCCGGGGAATTGCTGCGCTACCGTCGGAATATCCGTGCTGAGAAAGTCCAGGTTTGGACGGACATCAAGAAAAAGCACAGTTCTCATGCAGTCACAGCCGATGTAGACATCGTAGAGACCGCCAGGGCTGCGAAATTTTTCGGGAGTCAGGGCTTGATCCTGACCGGAGCTTCCACGGGCACCGAGGCAGATGCCAAAGAACTGGCTGCGGTACGGGCCGCGGTAGACCTTCCCCTGATCATCGGGTCCGGGATCACGGTGGATAATATGGAACGCTACTTCGGCTTGGCCGACGCCTTCATTGTCGGATCAAGTCTGAAAAAAGATGGAGCCTGGAACCAGCCCATGGACAAGGCCAGGCTGGAGGCCCTGGTTGCAGAAGCGACAAAACTGCGGAACTGAGCAACCTTGAAATTGAAAATCAATTCGTCCAAGTCGAGCTTAACTGATCACTGCTTCGCTTTGGTTTTTTGCCATACCCGGAATTGGTCAATCGTGAAACTGCTTTTCCCCGTGCCACCATGTGCCAATGCGAGGCTAAACAATCCATCACTACTGTTGACCTTAACCCAACCATTCTCGAAATCAGAAGCTCTCAATTCCTGAATGCCGTCTTTGCTTTGGATTGAAACAGACAGGTTGGAATTGCCATCCTTTTCTGGTTGGAGCAGTTTCCAACAGTCCTTGCAGTTGAAACGGATCGAATCCCCTGCTTCGACACGTAAATTGAATATGGTCTGCTCATGGTTTTTCTGGAAATTGAGGTTCTGTCCGTCCAGAATTCTTCGAACCACCAAACGGTCATTTCCATTTTCTTTCGCCCAATTGGATTCCACCTCATTTGATGGCTGAGCATAGCAAATTGAAGCAAGGAAGCAGAGTAATAAAGTAAAGATTATTTTTCTCATAAATATTATCTTCAGAGTGAATAAATAATACTGTCGATTAGGAGCTACCAATGCACAATGGGAAGTGCAAATAGTGAAATGGAGTGGCTTTAAAAAATAGACTGCTGTGAATTTAAGAAAATATGTATTGATATCTGAACCTTTCTTAAATTCCCGCCTTTGGGATATCTTGGTCCTTCTACGATGTCGCCTATGAATCAGCTACCGATCATTGATCTGGCCTTGTCCGATGGCGAAAATAGCCGTCAGGTACATGCTGCTTTAAAAGATACAGGCTTCCTCTACATTAAAAATCATGGGGTCAGGGATGAACTCCAAAGTGAGATGTCAGAACTGGCAAAGGAATTTTTCGCTTTGCAGGAGTCCCAAAAGATGGCGATTGCGATGAAGAAAGCGGGTGTGGCCTGGAGAGGGTATTTTCCGGTAAAAGGGGAACTCACGGCTGGTGTTCCTGACCTCAAAGAAGGCTTGTATTTCGGAGTTGAGCTCGACGCATCCCATCCTGCAGTCCAGCGAGGTACTCCCCTGCATGGTCCCAACCAATGGCCGGAAGATGCCAGCATGAAGGAAGTGGTATTGGAGTACATGTCCCGGATGAAATCAACCGCAGAAAGATTGATGCGTTTGATCGCGCTGGGCCTGGGCCTGGATGCTGACTATTTCGCAAAGCGCTATGGTGATCAACCCACGGAACTCTTCCGAATATTCAACTACCCACCGCCATCACCCTTGGTGGAGTTGGAAAGTAAGTTGATGGGGGTTCATGAGCATACGGATATGGGTTTCCTGACGATTTTGCTGCAGGATGAAAATGGGGGGTTGGAGGTAAAACCGCGTGGATCAGATGATTGGGTTTCAGCACCGCCGGTTCCAGGAACTTTTGTAGTCAATATCGGGGATATGCTGGAATTATGGACCCATGGTATATACCAGGCAACCTTGCACCGGGTACGGAATCCCAGCCCTAACCAGCGTCTTTCCTTCCCCTATTTCTTTGACCCCTCCTGGCACTCAAAGCTGGAACCGATTGCCACCGATCTCCTCAGACCAGCTGAACTCAAGGCGGTACCACCAGCCACCACCCGTAAATGGGATGGGACGGATTTAAGGGCGCTGTCCCAGGATTCTACCTATGGTGCTTTTGTCTGGAATAAAGTGCAGCGTGTATTTCCCGGATTGTAATCTTGTCACCTCTGCTTACCCTCTCTGCTTACCCTCTCTTCTTATCACTTCAGACCATCGGCAATGGCCTTGACAATGATGGCGACCGCCCGCGCTCCAGGATCTTCAACCCCTTTCAGATGCGCCTCGGTCACATAGGCCGACCTGCCCGAAGATGTTTTTGTCGTGCTGGCGGTACCAGCAGCACCTTCTTCAGCCCGCAGCGCGGCTTTTTCCAGGTCTCCTGATGCTGCATACGCCTCTAGGGCCGGAATCATGGCGTCGAGCATGGTCCGTGAACCCTGACTGGCACCCCCATAGAATTGTATTTGCTCAATCCCCTTGTGCATCGCGGCTGCGATCGGTAATCCCTCTTTTATGCCATTGGCAGTGGCATTGAAGAATATGGAGAGCAGGATGCCGCTTGTTCCTCCCATACTTTTGCCGATGAAAGAAGCCAGGGCTCCAAACAGGGCCGCCGAATCAGCCATGGGGAGTTCTTCGATCCTTGCTGCAATGGCCCTGGCGCCCGTCGCAAAAGTCGATCCGGCGTCCCCGTCACCGACTTTAGCATCCAACTGGTTCAGGTGTGCTTCTGCCTTTACAATCTCCCTTTCCACCTTGAGCAGTACAGCCTTGATCCGGGGATCGGTAGAGGCCAGATAATGGTTGGCCTGGCTGAGATCAACAAGCTCCAAAGTCTTTACTCTGGCTGGCTTGACCCCTGCCAGCCAGGCGGGAGGATCAACTTCAGACAGCAAAGCCGGGATAGAAGTCTCGTCCAGCGCCACCAGGGACAGTGAAAATCCGTTCATGTTCAAGGCCGTCATCAAATGCCCCGGACCAAACAGGTAATCAACCCGGTTCATCAGGGGGGAGGACATCAGTTCGTTGACGATCAGGTTCATTTCCATCGGTGGTACGGCCCCCAGGTTGTTGACCATGAGGCCGTAGCGGGTACCATCGGCGGGCAGGCTTTCAAATAACTGTTTCGATATAATAGACACCAATCCAGAGGCCGATTGCATGGGGACTTTGTCACGGCCGGGTTCCCCGTGGATTCCGAGGCCCAACTCCGCTTCATCACCCGTTAATCGTTCGGTAAAATCCCGACCCGGTTGGGAGCAAGTAGACAAAGACATGCCAAGCGAATACAGCTGACGGGAAAAAGTCTCGGTCAAGGTCTTGATTCGGGCCAGGGATACACCTTCTTCTGCCAGATACCCAGCGTATTTGTGAACGAAAAGGGTTCCGGCGACCCCGCGAGGTTGTGTACTTCCCGGAATCGCAATGTCGTCCCCAACGATCACCATCTCCACTTTGAATCCCCTCTTCTTGGCACGCTCCGCCGCCAGCCCGAAGTTGAGCCGGTCTCCTGTATAATTCTTGACGACGAGGAGACAGCCCGCCTCTCCGGTCACGGAACAGATTGCCTCGAGCACCGCGTCCACGGTTGGAGAGGCAAATATTTCACCAGATACGGCGGCGGTCAGCATCCCTTTTCCTACAAAACCAGCATGAGCAGGCTCATGCCCGGCCCCTCCACCCGAGATGATGGCCACCTTTTCTTTGTTCCAGTCCCCACGCAGGACGACTTTGATATGTGGATAGCCATCCAGCCGCATCAGTCTGGGATTGCCATTTGCATCTACCCCGGCCCCTGCGATCAGCCCGTCAATCGAATGCTGGACGATGGTTTCATATTGGTTATAAAAGCGTTTTGTGGCGTGGGTTTCTGTCATAAAGAGAATGTTAAGGTTTGCCGCGGATTCCTGAATATGCCTGATTGTTCAGCCTTCCCGGATTCTTCAAACTTACCGGACTCCGCAGTCCTGAGGTAGGAATTATGAAAAAGGATCGTAAGCGGCGACTTTGTTACGGATGTATTCCATGCGGGTAGCAGAATTGTCCGGTACATAGGGGCCATAGAGGATTTTGATTAAACCAAAGGTCATATCAATTCCGGCAGATACGCCGGATGAAGTGATGATTCCCGTCGTGTCAGTACCCTGCTCATCGAGTTCTGATACCCACCTCGCATCCCTTTGCCAATGAACATCCTTGCCGTATTGGATGATGCTCTCCCACTCATTTTTGTTGGTGGTCGCTTTTTTGCCATCGAGCAGGCCCATTTTAGCCAACAGTCCAGCTCCGGTGCATACAGAAGCAACAATGGCAGCTTTGGCACAGGCAGCCCTTAGCTTTTTGTAAAAGTCATCGAGGTCAATCCTGTCACAATGCGGATCCCCGTCTTTGCAACCTTCCAGCAAATAGTCGGTTCCCCAGCCGCCCGGAACCAATAAGATGTCGTATTTCAAATCAGGGTCATCCAGGCTGTAATCGGCCTGAACTGAAATTGTAGACCTTCCATTTTGATTGGGCCAGCCCGCCTGTATCTGTCCCTTCTTGTAGGCCACCGTTCTGAATTCGAACAATTGAGTCTCCACCTCTGAGCCTGCAAAGGACATGCCAAAGGCTTCCACGGGCCCAAAGACATCGAGCGGTTCAAAAAAATCATACAGGAGGATGGCAACAGTTTTCTGAGGGTTATAGGTATCCATGATGAAATAGAAAATAGATGAAAGAGTAGATGAATAAGGTTTTAAATAAAGAATTTGACCAATGAAAACCTAAAACCTTATTCGATCATCTGTTACATACAATCAGGATCCAGTCCAATGGTCTCCCTCAACTTGCGATCCCCATTCCCATTGCGACTCCAGTAGTCAAGAAGGGTGGTTTTCTTCAAGGTCGCTTTGGTCACCAACTCTTTGCTGCTGTCTCCCCAACCACTGATATAGGCTTCTTCCCAACCAAGGATTTTGTGCGGGAATGCTCCCTCAAAGCGAATGTCCAGCCGGCGGCTTCCATCTGCGTAGCGAACCTTATATACTTTTTCCCCATTCCCCGCGTCCTCCATGCTGGCGGAGGCTTTCTTGGGGGCAACTGGTTGGTGCTTGAGGCGCAGGTAAAAAGTTCCGGGAACCATTTCCATATCACCCAGCGGAAGCTTTTCAGGAGCGATCCGCAACTTGGTCCAGATCTCATCTTCCAGCATCACTGCCTTCATCCGGCTTTCTTGGTCCCCTTCTCCGGGGAAGTACGAGTGCTCGGTAAATTCATACTCTTTGCCTCGGAGGTCGAATTGAGTATAGGTATGCCCACACCACTCCTGAGAAGAAGTGGCAACTTTCAGGGGACGTGGATAGCGGTTGAGGTCAACCGGACTTGCCACCGTCATGATCATAGAGTAGGGGTAAATACCCGTCAGAAACTTCTTGTCAAAATTTACTTTCAGCACTGGTACACTGGGGCCATTTCTACCGTCTGACTTCGTGAGGGCCTGGGTGGAGAAGTCTTCGGTGACAAATACCATGACCGCATCACCGCTGTGCACTTCCCCGTAGCGCGCCTGCTGCAATTCATAACCGCTCAATTCTCCCTTGCCCTGGTACCAGTAATCATCAAATTGCTGGGAGGGAACATAAGCCTCAGAAGTTTCAGCTGCCATGCCCTCAGTTTCTTCCGAAGTGGAAAAGGCATAAATGGAAAATACCACAGCAGGTATTAGTAGAGCGGGAAGTAGTATTTTGCTTAATAGTTTCATGTTTCTTTAATTCTCTGTAACTCAAATTAGGCGTTTCCGTAAATCAAACCAACCGCAGTCCCAGAGCATCCTGATCTTCTATCATTCCTATCAAGAAAGATCAGACCCAATGAAAAAGCCTTTTCTGTTTATCCTAACAACTGTTAGTGTAGTCGTATTGTTCGTAGCCTGCACCACTGAATCCAATGAATTGTCCGCCTTTACGAGCACCCCGATTGACAAGTCTGGGGTAGACATCAGCAAAACCCGTATTTCCATTGATAAAAGTGATTACCGCCTGGACCTGTACGAAGGTGATAAACTCCTAAAGCGTTACCCGGTGGTACTTGGCCCCAATCCGATCGACGACAAGATGCGGGAGGGGGATGGTTGTACGCCCGAGGGTATCTTTCATGTGCGTACAAAATATGCCCATGCGAAATGGTCCCGTTTCATCTGGGTGGATTATCCGAATGAAGAATCGTGGAAGAAGTTCGAGAAACGGAAGATTGAAGGCATGATCCAGGAGGACGCTAAAATTGGAGGAGACATCGGCATTCACGGGGTATGGGAGGGCTATGATTCGATGATTGCGGACAGGGACAACTGGACTTTGGGCTGTATCTCCCTGACGAATCCTGACATTCGGGAATTGTACGATTTGGTTCAGGATGGAACGGAAATCGAGATTCATAAGTAGCATTCCCTCCCATCTTGGCCAGTCTAAAAGGTCTGATAAAATAATCCCACGTTATATGGACTACTAATTAGCCCTATTCCAAAATGAATTTTGGTGGTCTGGGTATTTCTTCCATTCTTACCAGAATCTATGATCAGAAATATTTATTCATTTTCTTCTAAATCGTTTTTGCAACCCGCACTTTCACCACATTCCCGATTGCCAGCCCTACCTTCACTAGCATAGTATTTTAGATCATAAGGCTTTGCTTTAACCGCAGAGTTTTCGATTACTTAAGACCAAATTTTTCTTTTATGGCGCTCATGGACAGATTATTACAGGAACCCGCTTATGGGTGGCAAGATGACTCCGGTGAGTTGGTCAAACCATCCAGGTCTCAAATATGGAGGGAAGTCTGGTCCAGGTTCAATGTGTTCAAATCGAAAAAGAACTGGATTGCCCCCTTGGGATGGTTCTGGGTAGCGTTCATCCTTCCAGCCTTGGTCCTTTATTCTGTTTATTTCTTTTCCTGGGTGACTGCCATCTGCGGAATCGTCTATGGAATGGTGTTCCTGAGTACCCATGGAACCATCTGGTTTCACCGGTACAGTACCCACAAAGCCTATAAATTCAGCAATAAGTTCTGGCTCTACTTTACGCAAAACATTGTGATGAAAGTGGTGCCGGAGGAGATCTATGTGATATCTCACCATGTCCACCACTCCAAATCGGACAAGCCCGGTGATCCTTATAATGCCTTCGGTGGGTTTCTGTATTGCTTCATGGCAGATGTCACCCACCAGCCCATCGCCAAAGATCTTACTGAGAGCGAATATACCCGCACCACCAAGTTCTTATCCCACACCGGAATCTACATCAATTCCTACAAGCAATATCTGAAATGGGGTTCGATCAGCAATCCTTTCTATACCCTGGCACTTTGGCTTGTGAATTGGAGCTTCTGGTACGGTACCTTTTATTTGATTGGTGGGCATAGCTTGTCTCTCGCCATGCTGATTGGGGCTCTTTTGTGGGCCGTGATGGTCCGGACTTTCAATTACCAGGGTCATGGTATGGGAAAGGATATGCGCAAAGAGGGGATTGATTTCAACTGGAAGGACATGTCCATCAACAACAGTCGGCCGGGTTACCTGGCCGGAGAATGGCACAACAACCACCACCTGTTCCCCAACAGCGCCCGCGCTGGATTCTTGCCTTACCAATTGGATACGGCCTGGATTTACATCTGGGTACTTCACAAGATTGGTGGGGTTTCTTCCTACCGTGATTCCAAGGAACAATTTCTCAAAGAGTATTTTATCCCCAACCGGAAGGCTGAAAATACACGGAAGAAGAAGAAAGAGGTTCCGAAAAAGGAGAGGGTGGCGGGCTAGTTGCTTCGGGAATCAGGCATTTATCCGAACAAGGTCACCTATCGGGCGGAAGATCAAAGCACTTTTGGGCTTTCGTTCGTTGATGACAATGGGACAATCGTCGTCACATTCCAGGAAGTTGATCCAAAACCGTTTGAATGTTTTCCAATTGGATTCCAGGACCAGGACCCGACTCATCATAAACCAGACCTTGTCCTCATCTTTCCAATCCAATTCAGCTTCGAGGATATCCTTGATCTTTTCCCATTTATCATGGTTGTAGTCTTCTTGCCAACGACCAAGTGATTTGGTTGTTCCGGACACCAACCAGTTATCATTGGGAAGTTTGAAATAGGATTTCGCCTCCGGATCGATGTATTTCCCCCAGGTTTCTGCCGCCAATGGCCGGTCATGGGAAAGTACTAAACCTGGTTCTACTCCCTCGAATTCTTCTGCAAATGAAGAATCTTCAATCAAAGCTTTTCCTTTTTTTGAGCGAGAAACGAGATTCGAACTCGCGACCCTCAGCTTGGGAAGCTGATGCTCTACCAACTGAGCTATTCTCGCATAACTTAAAGATAACGATAAATCAGGACTTGTTGGGAATTATATGATTTCCAGATGAGATCAGTCGTAGTCTTGAATCTGGGAAGTAACATTGAATCTGGGAAGAAGGTAGAAATCAAGAAGCTGTCTCAGAAAGGATGGTTCCTTTTGAGACAGCTTCTTGGTCGGTCTGATCAGCCGTTCTATTGCCGGGACTATAAGATCATTGCTTGATGATCCTCCGGTTGACTTGGATTTCCCCTGCATTCACCCGCAGGAAATAAGTTCCGGCTGGCAAAGCTGAGAATCCATCCAGTCGTACATCTCCATCGGCGAGCTTGATTTGCCCCTTCCACTGCACCCGGCCTTGCAGGTCCATGAGCATCAATTCTGCATCCACTGTCTGTTCCAACCCGCTGATGCGCAGGTTGAGGAACTCACTAAAGGGTTGAGGATAGCTTAAGATCACCATTGTGGCTGCCAATTCTCCAGAGAGGTCATCGCTACCTGCACCAGCTGCCTGGCTGCTCCATCCACCTGCCTGACCACTCAATCCATTCGTCTTGGGGGCACTTCCACAAATACTGAAGGAAGACATGCCGGTGCCGGCCATCACCTTCGGCGCACCGGAGGAAACCAGGGTGATGTTCTGGAAGACGGATGACAGCGATTGGAAATTAATGGCTTGCCAGTGGTTGTTGTTCCAGTTGCTCACTCCGGGGTTGTTGATCACACTTCCGGTGAAAAGACTGCTGGAAGAACTGAAGTACTGGTTCTCACCATTGGCGAGGTCCGGGAGAAAAGCTTCCGTGAATATCCAAGTCGGGCCATCGGTCTGGAAGGAGCAATTGTTAGCACCGTTGAGGACGGCGGTCCCTCCATTTCTGAGGCTGACGGCAGTCTCATAGTCGTCAATGTTCAGGCATTGCGCATTCAGCGTGATGAACCCGTTTTGCGAAATCGCAGTATCTCCCCCGGTCATGGTGGTACTTTGACAAAAGAGAATAGGAGAGGGGAGGGTTTGGGGGGCGGTAAAACTCAGCCCGACATCGTTACCGGTGAATAGGCAACCATTCACATTGGACAAGGCTCCCGGGTTTTCTGACTGCCAGCCCAACAGGTTGCCAGCAAATTCAGTACCACTCACCTGCACGTCTGCCCCAATGGTTTTCAATCCCCCGAGACAGTTGGAGAAGCTGCACAAATTGATCAGGGCAGATGGATTGGAAAGGGTAGAAAAATCGATGTCGAGGCCAATGGTCGCATCTTCAAAATCTGAGTTGTTGATCGCCAGGACATTCCCTTCCGAACGTATTCCATGGTTGCGGATCGAGGGATTGGGAGAATGCACCCACAGATCGATCAGACTCAGGGCAGCATCTTCCACCTTCATAGTTGCGGCTGCTTCCAACTCCACGATTCCATCTTCCAGGCCGAAGACCATATTCGGTTGGTTCCCCGGCAGTACGACTTCGGTTCCCGCTTTGACCCTCCAGATCAAATGCTCGACCTTGCCTTTTCCTTTGATGACAATCGAACTGTTGGGACCCATGGTAATATTACCAAATCCTAGGTCAGCCGGCAGGCCGGTTTCGAGGTGGCCACTCCCGGTAAAGGAGAAGGTGGCATTTTCTTCGATGATCCAGGTACCATTGATTTCCAATACGGACTCCTGGCCACGGAGATAGATTTCACTCCCGTTGTTGAATACCAGGGTTGCGCCTTCTTCAATGACCAGGCGGGAATCATCGTTGATTACCAGTTTACCTGCTCCACGGCCTGAACCCGTTGCACCACCTAAAGTAAAGGAGGTGCCGGACAGGAATCTAACCTCGGCGGTATTTCCTTCGAGACTGTCACCGAGTTCCACAATGCCATCATCGCTGACGAGGAAGCCGGCTCCCCCGCATACATTTATATCGAGGTGGCTGCCACGATTTGGGAACAATAGCCCCTGAGGAGCTCCCCAGGTATTGCCGGAAGTTTGGAAGTTGTCGTTCAGGTGCCGGTTGAAGTGCAGGATTGCCGGATCGCCGGGCTTCATGCCGATCTCGAGGTCATCAGAGAGAAGAATGGTTTTGCCTGGATCAGAGAGGAAAGTCACATTGTAACTGTCATTGGCATCGCGCAGCCCCCAGACATCCAATTGGTAGGATGCAGGATCGGGGTTTTTCAACTCTTTGAAATTGAAGTTGTTGTTGTCAACCGGCTTGAAGCGGCGGGTGCGTACGGTTGCGGGATAGGAAATGACATCGGTATTCATATAATGGATATCGGCCAGTGAATCCGCGATTGTCATGTTGAGATTGTGCAGGTTGTCCAATCGGCTGAGGCGATTGAGGTCTTTCCTGAATTCACAATCCGTAAAGGTCGCCAGCAAGGCATCGTGGTAGTCAACCACATTGTTGAGGAGGCTGGCTTCCTGGCCAAATCGGGCCAAAGGGGGAGTGGCAGGTCCAAGGCTGGCGGCATTGTTGAGAATCGGCTGCAGGATTTCTGCAAGTGACAATTCTATTTGATCCGGCGAGCCGTCTTCGTAATCATCCGGTGACCCGACGGGATCGTTGCCCAGGAGGGCCAGATTGTTGGGTCCGTCCCACAGATCATAAATGAAGTCAGCGACATAGTTTTCCCCGGCAAACCCATGCAGCAGCACTTGGGTACCGTTGATGATGGTGCCGGTCGTATCCTTAATGGTGTCGGTAGCCAGGTGGAAGGCGGCGTTGTTGTCCCAATTTTCCAGGTCCCGGTCGGTAATCTTCCGCTCAAGTGCAGTCATGATCCAACCAAAGCCATTGGCAAATCCTTCGGTCCAGGCCAGTTTTTGAGAGGGATCATTGGCCCTACTGGAATGGTAAGAAAGACCGGCATCGATGAAGCTCAACCAGGCTTCCCCCTGCAAATGCCAGAGCAGGTGGTGACCAAACTCATGGTAGACAGTGCCCGGACTTTCATCGTCATTGAGGTAAATGGCAGGATGGGCGGAGAACTCGGTGAAAGCGACGGGGATGGCCGCGAGAATGGCAGCGGCCAGGCTGTTGAGGCCCAGCGGGACCGCTCCGCCAGCAATCAGGATTCCGTAAACCTGGTCACGGAGATCGGCAGGTAAATAGAAGTTTTGATTAACTCCAAAGGGTGGCGGCATGATGTACAGGGACCGGTTGGGGGCGGTTGGAAAGGCAAATGTGCCCGACAGTTCGGATTCGACAAAGAGCTTGGCTTTGTTGGCAAAGTGGACAGAATGGGCTCTGCAATCGGTGGGGGACTCCACCCGACCGATCGGTAAGACCGTGGTTCCGGCACTCCACATCACCTGTCCTGCGGTCAGGACCGTACGGTGCCTGGGCCCGGTATTGGTGGTGTTGCGGGCCATGATCGTGGTGTCCCGGTTGATGGCATAAATTTTAATGTTCAATTCAACCGATGAGCTGGGATCGCTAAAGGTAGGAACCGTAAAATCGAAGAATCCATCCGGGCCTGTGATCGTACTCGCAACCACACCCTGGCCAACTGCGATCAGTTGAAGTTGGATGTCTTCGAGGAGAAAGGTGTCCAGATTGGTTCCGGTATCCGGTTGCACCCAGACCAATTGGCCGAGTACATTACCGGAGTAAGAGAATTGGGCCTTCGCCTGGCCCCAGAAAACAAGTACAAGAAACAATGGCAAGAGGGTTTTTTTCAAATAATGATTCATAAATGAGTTTGTTTTGAGATTTGTTGAAAAGTTAGCTTCCGAGGTCTTATAGCGATGAAACCAAGGTAGTGGGATGCCCGGAGCCGGGGAAATTTATCTGGCGAAATGGGTGCTTTATCGAGGGAATCGGGGGGCTGGTTGAGGGAGGCCTGGAGGAAAACCCTCAGGAAATCCGGTTTCTGGTGGAAGGAATGGTTGAAGGAATCAAAATCTGATTTTTACATTTGTGCCATGTTCCGTGATCTCCTGACCCTGATCTTTCCCCGCCATTGCCCTGGTTGTGGGAAGACGCTGCTACGGCAGGAGGGGGAGGTTTGCCTGGATTGCATGACGGAGATTCCTCAGGCCAGATCCCACCACTCCCTTGAAGACAATGAGTTGTACTACCGATTGGCAGGAAAGGTCGACTTGGAGGGGGCAGGAGCCATGTACTATTTCGATAAGCACGGTCGGATGAAGCGCATCATTCAGGCTTTGAAGTACAAGGGACGGCCACGCTTGGGGAATTATCTCGGGGAAGAGTGGGGTGCAAGTCCTGGCGTGAAAGCGGCTTTAGAGGGAATCGACCTGTTGGTTCCGGTACCGCTCCACCCCAAGCGACTACGGGAGCGGGGTTATAACCAGGCGGAGCGAATTGCAGAGGGGCTGGGAAAATCGACTGGGATCAGGGTAGATGCTACGAGCCTGGTTCGGGTAAGAGCCACCGAGACCCAAACCAGAAAAGGGAGAGCGGAAAGGTGGGACAATGTGAAGGATGTCTTTGAACTTCGAAATTCTTTGACCGGGCATATTGGTTTGGTGGATGATGTCGTTACCACCGGAGCAACTTTAGAGGCTTGTATCCGGGCTATTCAGGTTGGAGGTGCTGACAATCTGAAGGTTACCGTCCTTTCCCTGTGCATGGCCCGGATGTGATTATTCAAGGGGGTATTGGATATTCAGACAGAATTCTGTACTTTAGTTATTCCTCAGGAATTAATACAAGTTCTACACTTAAAAAAGAATATAGACCATGGGAATGCCCGCAGCCAGACTTGGAGATTTTCACATGTGCCCGGCAGTTTGTCCGCCACCTGCTCCACACGTTGGTGGCCCAATCGTAGCCGGTTCGCCCAATGTGCTGACCGGTAATATGCCGCAAGCCAGGGTCGGTGACTCTGCCGTTTGTGCATGTGCTCCGGACTCGATTGTGAAGGGTTCGGCAACCGTGATGGTCAACAGTTTACCAGCCGCCCGCATCGGCGACTCCTGTGCCCATGGAGGTGCAGTTGCTGCCGGATTGCCAACCGTTCTGATTGGCGGCTGACGCGCTATTTTTTACCCTGTTTAACTCAAAGGAGAACCTGGCACCAGGTTCTCTTTTGCTTTACGTGAGATTTTGGACAACCCTATCCATGCAGATGTTTTCGTGAAGACCTTTCCATTCAGATGTTTCCATGCAGACCTGACCATTCAGATGTGTCCATGCAGACCTGACCAATGAGTGGGAACATATTAACTCGAGTCGATCTATTTTAAGGCGGAATCAAATCAAAGGCTGAACCCTCAGAAGTTTCCATTCGGTTCATTTGTCTCCAAGTCCAGCAACCACCTTTTTCTCGCCAATCCTCCACCATACCCTGTGAGGTCTCCATTGGAAGCAATCACCCGGTGACAAGGGACAATAATGGAAATGCGATTCGCACCATTGGCCGCGCCCACTGCCCGTACCGCATCAGGCTTTCCCATTTTCTCCGCCATTTGCTTGTAAGACCAGGTTTCCCCGTAGGGGATAGCCCGCAATATGGACCAGACGGTTTGTTGAAATTCCGTCCCCGGAGTATGCAATGGAACCGTGAATTCCTTTCGTTCTCCCACCATGTAGGCTTGAATTTCCGCTTGGACCTGGTCGAGAATTTTGTTCTCCCCCGGCAATATGACCGCATTCAACCGCTTGCACAGGTCTTTGAATTCAGTCTCCAGCATTCTCCGGTCGGTGAACTCGAGCAGGCAAAGCCCCTCCTGGGTCGCACAGGCAAACATCGGACCCAGTACAGTGGTGAAACGGACAATATTGATGACCGTTTTTTCCTTCGATTGACTGGCTGATTCCCCGAAAATATGCTTGTAGCCGTGGTTAAATCCACTCAACGACTCATAGCCCAGCCCAAACGCAGTTTGGGTAATTGAATTCCCGCCCTTGATCTGGTTGTAGGCCTTGTTGATCCTCAGCATCCGCTGATAGGCGTGGAAAGTCATATTGTGGTTCCGGTGAAACCAACGCCTGATTTTATTGGGATCAATCCCCCGGTCCCGCAGATCCTGGTCCTTGATTTTCAAATAGGGGTCGTCCTGCAATTCCTTGATGATGGCCTTGACGTAGTTCGGGGTTTCCCCCTCCTTTTCCATGGGTTTGCACACCTTACAAGGTCGGAACCCGTTCTGGATGGCCTCTTGGGTACTGTCATAGAAAACTACATTTTCTGCTTTTGGCTTTCTGGCCCGGCAGGAGGGGCGACAGAAAATGCCGGTGGAGGTGACGGCGGTGATAAACAAGCCCTCGTAAAGCGACTCCTTTTTCCCGATCGCAGCGTACTTTTCTTCGAAACTCAGGTTCATAGACTCGGTGATTTGGAAGACAAAGGTCCTGAGAAACAAAGTTGCTGGCTACCGAAATATTATCAAGTATGTTTTTTACCGTGGCGATTTAGCAATGGGGATTCCCTTCTCGTAAGGGACGGTTACTCCCGCACTTCCTCAATGTCGGCCACCGTCTTGGGCACGCCATCCCCTAGCAGGCGACTGCCCTCATCGGTGATCAGCAGATCTTCCTCGATGCGGATCCCGCCAAAGGTGCGGTAAGCATCCAGGGCCTCAAAGTTGATAAACTCTTTGTGCAAACCCTCGGCTTTCCACTGGTCAATCAATTGGGGAATGAAATAGATGCCCGGCTCGACGGTGATGACAAATCCGGGCTCCAATTCCCGGCCCAGGCGCAGAAATGCGAGGCCAAACTGATCGCTGCGCACGTATTTTTCATTGTATCCAACATGGTCTTCACCGAGGTCTTCCATGTCGTGGACATCCAGCCCCATCATGTGGCCAAGTCCGTGCGGGAAGAACAATGCATGTGCCCCAGCCTTGACCGCCTCTTCAGGATCGCCTTTCATCAGACCGAGATCTTTGAGACCGTAGGCAATGACCCTGGCAGCTTCGAGGTGCACATCCCGATAGGGGACGCCGGGACGGCACATTTCAACAGCGGCGACTTGAGAAGCCAGGGCCACCTGGTAAACATCGCGCTGCTGGGTATTGAAAGTCGGGTCGACCGGAAAGGTTCTGGTCATATCCCCGGCATAATGCATGGGAGATTCGCCACCGCAATCCACCAATAAGAGTTGACCGCTGTCCATCAGATTGGCATGGGAATGGTTGTGCAGGACTTCACCTCTGACACTCACAATGGGAGGGAAAGAAGCATGGCTGTCATAACTGTGCACCGCTTCCTGAATCGCGGCATGGACTTCCGCTTCGGTGAGTCCGGGGCGGGTCACTTCCATGGCGCGGAGGTGCATGGCATCGGTTACCCGTACCGCAATATCCAATTGTTTGACTTCCTCAGCGGATTTGTAGGACCGTAAACCGACAATGCCGCGGATCAATTCCAGGGAGGCACCCGCTTTGGCGGCAGCCGGGGTGATGGACAGCAATTCGGAAAGCCAGATGATATTCTTGCCCCGGTAGGGAGGGGTATAATGCACACTTTTGCCTTTGACCGCAGCTTCGAGAGCAGACATGGGAGCCGTTTTGGAGACCCCTGCTAATGCAGCTTGCTCGGAGATGGTCGGCAGCGCACCGGTCCAGACGATATCATCCATGGTCAACTCGTCACCATAGACAGTCGCTTCTCCGGTTCCGGCATCGAGGGTTGCCGCGAGGCCGGCCCGGTCAATGCCAAAGAAGTAGAGGAAGTTGCTGTCCTGCCGAAAGTGGTAGGTATTGGCAGCGTAATTCATGGGAGATTCAGAATTTCCCAGGAAAAGAATCAGTCCGGAACCCACTTTTTCAGCCAGGGCCCGACGGCGTGCGGTATAAGTCTCTGCAGAAAACATTCCCCAATTTAGGAAATGACAACCCCTCTCACCAATTCAAAAAAGATTCTCTCTGCATTTTCCCTTATCTTTGTACTGCAACCGAAAAAGTTAAAACATTCAGATATGAAGAAAGCGATCCTGATACTACTCTCGATCCCCTTCGCAATTACACTGCAAGCCCAATCTCTTTCCAAAGTGGTGATCAGTAAGTTCGAGAACGGCAAGCCCGAGCTTGTAAATTACTATGCGGGAGCCAAAACGGCCGAGAACCTCCGCAAACAGGAAACCCTCAACATCGATGGCAAGGTCATCCTGGAGAAAAACTTCAAGGATACCCAGCTGGACGGACCCTACAAGGAGTTCAAGGAATTCGATGGTTCTCCGGTCAAAGAATTGAATTACAAGGAAGGCAAGCTGGACGGCCCCCAATACCATTATTTCAGTGATGGACGGGTCAAGTTGTCATTGAACTACCTGAACGGGGCTTTGAATGGTACCCAGAAGGAATATTATTTCAAAGAGGATACCATCATGGCGGAAACCAATTACAGCGGTGGTATCCTGCACGGGATGCAGCAGCGCTGGAATGCCGACGGTACCAAGGCTTACCATTACAATTTTGTCGCTGGAAAACCAGATGGGATTCAGAGAACCTGGACTGCGGGGAAGATGGACGAAGAGCGTTGGATCCAGGGACAATTCGAAGACATCCGCGAGGAGTGGAGTACCATTCAAGCCAAAGAGGTGGGTATTTACACATTTGAAAATAAGGGGGACAGCCTCGACATTAAGTGGGGAAAGAAGCTGGAAAAAGCCATTCGCTATTTTGACAGCGGATCCATCCAGGCCATCCAGTCCCCCGGTGAACCTCCCATGCTGAAGGAATTCCATCCCAACGGCAAGGTCAAAGGAGAAGGGCGCGGAACGTTCACATCTAAGGAAGGGAAATGGGAATTTTTCCACCAGAACGGGGAGAAGATGATGGCGGGTGAATACAGCAATGGTAAGAAAATGGGTGTCTTCCAGCACTGGGATGAAAAGGGGCGACTGGTCGAAGAGGAAGTTTGGAATGCCGATGGAACCCGCCGTGAATCCTGGACCGTAATGGGATACCATTGGAACGATAAGAAAGAATACGAAGGCTCATTGACGCCCGATGGCTGGAAAACCGGCATTTGGAAATATTGGTACGAGTTGGGAGAGCGGAAGATTGAGGAAAATTGGAAAACCACCTGCTCGGGATCGGATCGTCCGGTATTGGAAGACTATACGGAATGGACCAAGTCAGGGAAAATTGTCCGCAAGGGCAATGAGCGGGAGCAACTGGAATACGCCTACCATGAGAATGGAGAGATCAAGACGATCACCACTATTTTATTTTTGGAGCGCGATCCCTGCCAGATGGACCAGCCCGTACGGTATGTTGGAGGAGGTAGTTTCGAGAAAAAAGTGACCCACCCCGGATACTTTAAGTCGGTCAATACTTTGGTGATTACCCTGACCGAACAAGGGGACAGTCTGATTGTGGACCGTTACAACCGAGAAGGCAAAAGAGATGGCTTACAGGACGGTTGGTATCCCAAGGGTGGAAAGAAGCGCTATTCCATTCATTTTCTGGATGGCCGGGTTCAGGGTTCGGTCAAAGAATGGTATCCGACCGGTGAGTTGATGCTGGACCACAAATACCAGTCTGATGCCGGTGGAGGACCTTTCCGCCTGGTTGAAGGAACCTATTACAACGACAAGGGGAAAGATTATACCTGGGTTGCAGCGGATGGAAAGGACAAGAAGAAGGTGATGCTGGAGATCGAAGCCGCGGCCTATTTCTTTGAGTTCATGAAGATGCACCCGAATGAGTAGGGGGGAGGAAGGAAACATCCAACCCTGGAAAATCCTGGATTCTGAATTTGCCCTGGACCATCCCTGGTACCGGGTACGGCGGGATACCGTCGAGCTTCCGGATGGCAAGATCATCGATGATTTTCACCTGAGTATTCGCCCGGAGGTGGTGCTGGTCTTTCCCGTGACCACGTCCGGGGAAGTCATCCTGGTCCGCCAATACAAACACGGCAGTCAACAAATCTTACTTGAGTTTCCGGGGGGGATCTTTGCCGATCCTGGAGAAGAGCCGGTGGCCGCAGCTGCGCGGGAGCTGGCCGAAGAAACTGGTTATACGACCGATCGGTATCGGTCGCTCGGGCAGTTGTGGGATGATCCCGCCAAGCAAAACAACCGTTTGCATCTTTTTCTGGCGGAGGGGGTGCAACGGACAGTGGAAACCCGGTTTGATGAAACTGAATTTATTGAATTGGAGTTGGTTCCGCTGGCGCGGATTCCGGAGATGGTTGCGGGTGGGGAGATTCGCACTGCGGGTGCGGTGGCTTTGGCTTATAAGGCGATGTTGGTGCTTTGATGGTAGGAGGGGGGAGGGGCTGTTCATCAAAAGGAGGACCAGGTTTAGGGTTTATCGACCAGTCGGGCTTCGCGAATCTCAAAATAAGGGGTTTAAATACCGTTTATACATTGTTACCTGTTAGTAATATAATTGATTTAATCCGTGATAAAATCAATTCTATTAATTAATTATTAACCTCATACTTTTTCAGATTGCAGGTAACGTTTTGGCTATGTGTGCTACGTCCACTATGGCATGGCGTTTTGTTAGGCAAAGACATTTATTTGAACAACTTACTTATTGAAAGTAATTGAGGCCCTTCCAATCTCACCGTATTTGAGCCTACCCTTACATAACTTGAATTACCAACAAAGGACAGTTCTTTCTGTCTGGGAATTCTAATTCTCACAACGTGATATCCTTTATAGTCAATTAAATCAATAGATGACAGAATTTGAGTCATCAATGGCTCTGATAGGTCGGATTCTTTAATGGAGGCTATTATTCTATTAATATATGTGTCCATATCGATTCCTTCTATTAATAGTTCTCTGTCAATCCCGACTACGTACCTATTATTTATACTAACTGGTTCAATTTTATCAAGCTGTTTTACCCTGTTGGAATCCTTTATTCCGTCAACAACACCAATGAAAATATATCCATCTGCATCAGGCCCACAATTTGCAATACCACACATAGTGTTAATCAGATCTGTGTATAACTGATTGTTCAATACTCTATTGTTTGACAAGTCATAATAGCCTTGTTTGCATTCATACCTGCTTGTTTCAACCTTCGATCGTCTAATTGAATTTTCAAAATCTAAAGAAAGACCAGAACCATGTCTAAGAACGGGTGGCTCTTTTTTAACGAAGTAATTCTGAATAAGACCTTTAGTTTGATTTATATTGTTTATTCTGTCCTGTGTAACAGCTTGTCTAGCTGTGTATTTCATTTTAGCCTGTAACCTAGATAGTGCTGCGACTATTTGGGCATTTTGATCTGGTGACTTTTCTTCTTGTACTGCCAGCTCAAATACAGCCATGAAAATTGAATAAAATGAACCTTTCACAGGGTTTCTTGACCCAGGATTAACAACGTTTTTTACAGTTGTGCTTTGACTCTCAAAGATTTGTTTGACGATTGAAAAGGTAACTTTGATTTCATGCATTAGTCTATCTGTCCCATATTGCGCCAATAAAGTGTTTAATTCGTTGTTCTCATTAGAATCTTCATCATACATTGCATTGAAAAGTTGTCGACTAATGGGTTGAGGCTCATTTTTCAGAATAGTTGAAACTATGTCTGCAATCATTTCTTCGTCTTCACTATCCCTTAGTTGTGATTTCCAGACGACTCCATGTGAACACCAAAATATCTCTTCAGCTGTTAAGCCATATCCAATATTTTCACGATTCGAATCAATACTGATTTGAGGCATTTCTGAAAGCTCCAGAATATCCTTTGAGGAATCACCTCTGATTTCTGAAGAGAGTTTACGCACAATATCAGCGAAGTTGTCCAACACTCCTGCTTGTCTTTTTTCTTGAGGACTCAGTTGTTTTCCACCCGAATTTATTCTTCCAAAAATCTCAGTTGTAGCTTCTTCTTCGGCAGAGGGGTAAATAGTTACTGCCAATTGATAATCTAAAATATTTGCGCATTTGTTAGGAGTCAAAAGCAAGGCTTGATCTGTTTGATGTTCAAATTTCCCAGACTCAGACTCCTGTTTAGCTCTGGCTGATTGTTCAATATCAAAGTATAATTCATTAATAGAATACCTGTTTTCTATGAAAGAGAAGATAGCGTTCAATCTTTGTAAGCCATCAATGATTTCTAATTTTCCTTCTATGGTTTGTGCGAGTAGTATTAAGGGTATAGGAAAACCGTTAAGAATGCTATCAATTAAATGTGATTTTTCATCTACAGTCCAAACTAATTTTCTTTGATATTTTCGATTTACCAAGAAGTTTTCTTCCGCATAAGTTCTATACGCTTCTTGAATACTCATTCCTCTAGGTGTAATGCTCATATTTATAGGTTATATTATTTTTTAGATTGAGCCTACATACCGCAAAACCGCACTACTATGATTTCACACGAAACGGCATTACCATTATGCGCTTTAAATAACACACTCCTAATTTAACGAATCCAAAGGACTTTTTTTTGTAGTATGTTCGTTGCGGCATGCGTATAGATTACTGTTGTCCGTCTGCTGCAGTGCCCAAATAGTGTCTGGATGTGTCGTAGGTTGCCGAGTCGGGGCAAGGCTGGCCCGGTATCTTGGTATGCCTATCAGCCCGGATACCATGATCAGGCTGCTCCTTGAGAGAAATCCCGGTAGGTTTGTCGGCTCAGTCCGGGTGCTTGGCGTTGATGATTGGGCTTTTAAAAAAGGTTGTCACTATGGGACCATTTTGGTTGACTTGGAAAGGGAATGTCCAATCGATCTCCATCGTGTGGACCTACTCCCCCAACAAACCCTAATCCTTCCTCAACCTGTTTGAATTTAGGTCTGTTGGGCCTGGTTTCTCCGTGGGAGAATATTTGGAGAATGACAGCCTGGATTGGGGACGAAATCAATTCAGCTCAGCATATAGAAGATAGAAGAACCGACAGAGAATGGAACATTCTTTCCCATGTCCGGAAAGTAGTTATTGGAAGAATGACTTCTTTCCAAGATAATTGTCTTCATGAAACTAGATGAAAAGCTTGATTTAGTTAGCCGGGTTTTATATGAAAATAGGGACTACGGTACTCAAAATTCTCTCCGAAGTACTTTGGATCGGTATAATATACCCTACAATGGAACGAAGGAGATAGATCGACTTTTTGAGGCATTAGAGTCCCAAAATATAATCAAGGTTCTTTCGAGAAGTTCAGGCCATCTGCCACTTTTCGAGGTAACCTCAAATGGAATAAGTTTTGTTGAGTCAACCTCATTCTCCCGACCTCAATCTTCTATTCTCGACTTAACCCATTTCGAACCAAATGGATTCAATTCAGGCTTAATCTCATTTCGAAAAGGGAAAGCTACTCTTTCAAATGTAGATCCATCCCTACACGACTTGAAAAGTAATATTTCGGAGGGTGAGATATTAAAGGTAATCCCTTTTCTACTAAATTATTTGGACCAAATTGAGGACTCGGAAGGAGTAAATCGGCTGGTAAATATTTCAGCAAGACTAAAAAGACATCAATCTGCCTTTTTCAAAGGATTGGTGAAATGGGAGGATGTTGATATAAACGCAAATCTAGCGATTACCGATTTACTCGATTTAATTGATAGTCTAAAAATAAAGGAATTTTTACCTGGATTCCCGTTGGTAATTGACAACGGTTTTTGGGGATTGGAGGATACTGATGATTTAATCTCCGACAATACAATAATTATCGTTACCGGATGTCACCCAAATGCTGAAATCTTTGATCGGCCCATTGCCATATCCCTGAAAGAATCAATCGATAAGTTTATAAGCGTTAAGCCAAATGGCCAGATACGCAGTATAATTATTGGGGATTATTGGTACTACAGGCAATTCAATAAAAGTAATTGGCGACCCAAAAATGTAATCAGTATTGGAGGTAATAGGGTCAATTCGCTCTCAGATGAAATTAAAAATGAGGGCTCTAGTATTTCTGAAAGTCCGATTACTACCATTTACCAGAAAGGAACTAAAATTGCCCTGTTTGGTGATAGTGCATACGATACATTTTTAGCCGTCAGGCTATTTAAAACAACACTTATGGAGGGATATCTAAATTCGTGCTTCCCTCATAAATCTTAATTTTCTCCGATTTCCTCTTCAATAAGATCCCATAATTCAAGGTCCGACAGACGCCAGGGCTTCGAACTTGGCACACGCCCCCCTGCTGAAGCCAACAGCTATGCACATTGCCAGTTCTTCCCGCCCTCCGTTCCCTATTTTCTTCGAAAATAGAATTTATCCAAATGGTTCGATAAATGTCCTTTTGCTTGTTGTCATCCATCGAGCATTTTGGTTACAACTATTTCTTAGAGAATACTGACAATGGTATGAAGGCCCCCAAGGCATAAAAAAAGGAAAATGATAAAGGAAAAGCTAGATAATATCGGGGCGGAATTCGTTATGTGGTCTGATCATAATCATACAGTGGTCTGATCATAATCATACAAATAACTGATGGGTGACTTTTCACGCAGGTCCTGAACTTAGTTTATTTGACTATTCAAAACCAAGATTCACTTCAGTTATGAAATACTCATTTACCTTCCTGTTTATCCTATTATTCCTTTCCAGTTGTCCAAGAATAAAGAAGCCCCCACTGAAGATCGATCCCCATGAAGTTCCTTCAGTGAAAACATCCTTGATATCCCTCCCCATCGAGGTGGACGTGGCAGGTATCGAGCGGGAGATTTGGAGGAGTTTGCCCAATCCCCTGGCGGAGGGTACAACTGGCGAAGTGAATGTAACGGTTCTGGCAACTGAAGAAGTGACCTTTAAAGAATGGAAGGATTTAATTGTAGAGAAAGGGAAGAAAGGATACTGGGAAACCAGGTACAGGAGTGTAAAGAAAACGGTGAGTGAGGCGTTTGACTGTTTTGATCCTAAAAAACCATGGAAAATATTTAAGTGCTATAAAGAGATCGTAAAATTGGTAAAAGTGCCCTATGATTTCTGGGTTCCCGCAACAAAGGATATCATAGAACCAGTTCTGCATGAGTTTACCAAAATAGTGGACAAAGCCTTGGGTGTTTCCGCCCAGATCAATTATAAAATCTTCCCAGAATCTTTTGACCTCAATGTAGATGGAAACTCCTTCACTGCTGATACCAGGATTAAACTCAGAATCAGGCTGGATTATAAGCAAAATGCTGTCCCTTGGGGGCCCGAGGTAAGGGTAAAGGGAGCCTTGGATTGTACGATCAGACCATTGATTAAGATCAAAGGCAATATCCATTTGGGAGACGATGCAGATATCCTGGTTGACATTCCGGATGAAGGTGGGGAAATCGAATTTGAGAGGTTTTGCATACCCTCGGCAATAAAAGCATTTGACATTGCTTCCAAGCTCAATCCGGTAGTTTGGGGAGTGAAGAAACTAGCAGGAGACCAGCTGAACAAGGTTCTGACTAAAAAGATAAGGGAAGCTGTGGCCGGCAAGACTGGTGATTTGGTATTCAAAGATGAGATACTGAATGCAGCCGCTAAAATCAATGTTCCACAATCAGTTGCCGAAAATATCTGGATCATTCCACAATTGCAGGAAATCCGATATACAGATATAAAAGGGAGCGATGGAAAGTTGAAACTTGCTTTGGGGTTCTTAGCTGCTCCTTCGGTTGTTTATGCTGCTGGTCTGCCACAAAAAGCAAACCAAGGGGCTCCGGTAGTTGAAATAAAAAAGGTTGCTTCCATCACTCCGGAAACCCAGTTGATGGTGGATGGAAGAGTGAATTTAGATGATGCCAAAGAGGAGTTGAACCAAGAGCTAGGGGAATGGGTCAAGGAGGAAATTCCAGATTTGCCGTTTTTTCCGAAAGTTGGAGCTCTGTATGGATCTGGAGAGAAATTTGTGATTGGCCTGGACATTGTGAGGGCAAGTAACGAGAAGAAAAAGACAAGCGTATATCTGTGGGCAGTTCCCAAATACGATTCCGACAGCTTGGAGGTATTCCTCGACGAGATCGAATTCACCATCCAGTCCAAGTCTGCGGTTTTGAAGTATTTAGGGTCAGTAGCTGAAGGCTTGATCGTCAAATTCCTGGAAAAAGAATCCCGGTGGAGTATTCAGGAAGATAAGGCCCAAATACTTGCTGATATCAAAGAGTTCCAATATGCGAATGAAAACTTCATTTATAACGGCAAATTCTCTGAACTCGACTTGTCTGAGGTATTTGTTACCAGTGATGAGCTTGTGGTTTACATTACGGCAAAGGGGATGATGGCTTTGCAATACAGTCCGGTGGAAATGGGGTCCGAAGGGGCAAGAGATGATAGAAAAGGTAGATTTGCCGATGGGGAAGTGATCGTTGAAAACGCGATAGAGGACACTCATATAGAATCCGATCTCTTGGCAAAATTGGTAATCCTCCCCGGAGATACCATTTTTGACGAATCAGGCAGGCAGAAGGAAGCCTTCATAATTGCAGGAGTGGAAGATCAGACCGATCCGGGGGATACTCTCTGGTTCTGGAATAAGCAAAAGGAATTCACCTACCACGTCCTTTCTCTTGAAGAATGGAGTTCCCTTGGATTGAATTCTCTGGACCAGTAGAATGATTCCAGAAACGATGAGTGGTGATTCGTTGTATTTACGCACTTTGAATTTCAAGACTGTTAGGCTAGAATATTTAAAATATCGTTTCTTGAAGGATATTTAAACGAATCGATATTAATATACCTGTGTCAACTCATTGAGTGTGAGAAAATCACGAAGATTACAGTTCCTCACGTCATCGTTGAAGCCACTTTAACGGGAATAAACAACCAAAACTCAAAAAAGTGATGATCAATGGCCAAACTGTATGCACCCTTGAAAATTGGATGCATTATAATTCTAGGAATAGCCCCAAATCCTCCCTCAACCTGTTCGAACTTAGTTCTGTTGGGCCTATCAAAGGGGGAAACTTCGAACACTATTATTGCCTTTGTCGTTCTTGATTTCCGGGTGTCTAAAATTCATGTGAACGCGATGATTATTCTGTCTGCTTATTCCATTCAAAGTAGTCCTCTTCACTCTCTAATATTCAAAGTAATTCTTTATTTTTAGGTTACGTCCGAGATGATGTCCGAGATATTGAAATTGAGCGTGGCGGAAAGAATCCTATTGGTTGAGGCTATTTGGGATACAACTCCATTAGAAGGGGATTCTGATCAGTATCTTTCTACCAACTCCCCCAGCAACCCCAAATCCTCCCTCAAACAGTTCCAACTCAGCCCTGCCGGGCCTGGACTCCAAGAAAGGAGGAAATACATAAAACATGGCTTCGACACAGTCGAATTGGAAAAACTTGAGCCCCCCTAGCCCAAATACTTCTTCGCTTCTCCCCAATACTTAGCTAGAACTGGTTTGGCAAACGATGTTTTTCCTTCAGCCAGATCCCCGGAATAGTGACAGAAATTTTCTGAGAAGTATTCGTTCTTGTACCTGGCCCATATTTGGTAAGCTTCGGGGCAGAAGGGACGGTTGATATCAAATGGAATCGGTTTACGGGTGCGGATACAGTAGCCGGTTTTTGGCTTAGTTGAAGCTTTGTCACTTGAGGGGACCTCTTCATCAACGGGTTCCGGTTCAAATTGGGGGGCGTATTCCAGGGGTGACAGACCGAAAAGGGACGACAATTCATCAACCTTTACATAGGAACGGCGGAATTTCTTCTGGAGCTTGAAGAACTTCTTGTCGTACATCGGGAATCGCTGGTATTTGATCTCAGCATTGGCTATCACCCCGGAAACGAAATCCCAGGCCTTTTTGTCGAGGGTTCCTTCAGCTTCGAGCATTGCCAAGGCTGCATCCTTCAGCTTATTGGCTCGTGTGATGACCCCAGCTTCCACATTATTGTCCTGAGAGAAACTGTAAAGGTTCATGGAAGTGAGGATGGCATAGGATTCGTTGGAGTAATATTTGGCATGAAGCGTTGGTTCGTAGCGAATCTCAACATTGGCAAATTCTCTAAAGAAGATGAAGTCCTCTTTCCGAAGGCTTTTCCTCAGGTCGTCCTCATTCTTTCCAAAGACAATGGTGAGGGCAACTTTGGGGTTTTCCTTGTGAGGAATCAGCAACTCACGGTATCCGGAATGCAACTTGATATAAGGGGAGATGATAATGATCTGTGACTTGGCCGACTCGAAGAGGTGTCCAAGTGTATTGTTCAATTCCTTTCCAGTGAGAAAATCTGCCATCGTTTCAAAATTTCAGATACCAATTGCTTATTCCATTCAAAGTAGTCCAAATCTAATCAACCGGCATTTATCCTCTCCAACATCACCCCCAACTTCTCCCGATAACCCTTCTCCCAAAAAGCCGCAAAAGCCGCCTTGTCACTCCGCAACAGCGTCATCCCCTCCCCATTCTGGATCAAGGGATGCATATCCCTCAAATGATTGTCGCTCCAATTGGCAAGCTCTACTATAATCGGCGTTAAGGCCAAACCCTTGTCCGTCAACAAATAGAGATTGGTTTTCTTGTTGTGCGGCAGCTTGTTCTTGGTGAGAATCCCCACTTCCTCCAGCAGCTTTAGCTTGGTCGAAAGAATATTGGTCGCAATCGCTTCCTCGCTTTCCGTAAAGTCCTTGAAGGTTTCCTTTCCCTCCATCAACATCTGTTTGACAATCACCAACATCCACTTATCTCCCAGTATATCAAGGGCTGAGGTGATCGGGCAATTGCATCTGAAATCCTGTGGCATGCCCGAAGTTAAGAGAATTATTACTTGCGAAACAAAACTTATTTCCCAAATGGCTTGCATATTGAAAGTGATTGCCTTAGTATTGCTTTCAATTCACAAGTAATAAAGTACACACCATGAGAAAAGCAATTGCCCTCTTTGTGTTGGCGGGTCTTCTCGCATCCTGCAACACTTCCAAGAAACAAGCGAGCAGTGAAACCAAGCTGCAAAATGATTCAAATTCAAAAAACACAACGATGAGTAAAAAGGAAACCGTAGGCACTTTTTTGGGTGCTGTTCTAAAAAATGATCCCTCAACCATGCGTCAGTTGGCCAATGCCGACTACATTCAGCACAATCCATTTATCCCAACCGGACTGGAGCCCTTCATTCAAATGTTGCCGGTCCTGCAGGAAAATGGAACGACGGCTGAGAATGTCAGGATGTTTGAGGATGGCAATTACATTTTCATGCACAATATCTGGAGAAATGCGAAGCCTTTTGGTGCCGAGGAGATGATCTCATTTGATATTATCCGCCTGGATGAAAATGGGAAAGTCGCCGAGCATTGGGATGCGATGACGCCGCTGGTAAAAGAAACCGCCAGTGGAAGAACCCAGACGGATGGCCCGGTCGCTGCCAGGGATCTCGATAAAACCGCTCAGAATAAGGCCACCGCGAAGGCTATGGTGGAAGATATTCTGATGGGTAAAAATCCCGGTAAAATCGCCGACTACATCAGTGCTGCCCAATACGACCAACACAATCCTGGCATCAAAGATGGCCTGGCGGGTATTGGGGAAGCGGTGGAATACCTTACTGCTCAGAACAATATGTTCCAATACACCAAAATTCACAAAGTCCTGGGTGAGGGAGACTTTGTCCTTACCGTAAGTGAAGGCGTATGGAATGGCAAGCAGCAAGTGTTCTATGATCTGCTTCGTTTTGAAAATGGCCTGGCGGTAGAGCATTGGGATGTTATTCAGGAAATTCCAACTGAAAACCTGGCGCATAACAACGGAATGTTCGGATTCTGATAAATGGAAGGCGATTCAGGTTGCCTTGATCTCCCCTGCACTTTTTACAGTATTGTCTGCACTTTCTGATTTTTTATGCATTTTTTGATTTTTACTGCAAACCGTCGACCCGCAAACACGAAAATGCAGGAAATACAGAAATCACTGCAATTCTATTTTTTACTGCAAGGAATCCTTCCCTTCTTGGAGGCGTACGCTAAAGATCACTATAGAATATGCATTGCGCCATCAACCAGGGGAATCAAACTCCCGCCCATACGCCCTCAAACAGTTGCCGGAGGATTCTCTCCCGCAATGGGGGCTGGGGTAGGGGGAGAAATCTCCAAGCATCTTGGTTGATACCTTTGCATGATACCTCTGAGGATGCGTTTCTGGGAGGCAGCTTCCCAAGATTTGAAGACCTGGTGCAGTGGAGTTGCGACGCCGAAGGTTGGTATGCGTTTCTAAGAAATTCCCGACTGCAGAAGGAGGTGGGCAAAGGCGAAGAGGGGTTATCCGCTGGGGACTTTTACCGCATCGACAGAGATGGGCGCACGGAGATTTTTCCCTTCCTCGGTGCGGGATTCCTAACTTGGCATCAAGGGTTCTTCTCGGGCAATATTGGACTCTTAAGTGCTGTTTGTGAGGGGTTTGTGGGCTCGATTCGCATGCTCGATGTTGCTTTCGCCAGGATGAAAAGTTCCAAATCTGCGGGTCCGGACCTGCGGTTTCGCGGGTCCAGACCCTCGGTTTCGCGGGTCCAGACCCTCGGCTTTGCGGGTCCAAACCCGCGGCTTTGCGGGTCCAGACCCTCGGCTTTGCGGGTCCAGACCCTCGGCTTTGCGGGTCCAGACCCTCGGCTTTGCGG
>CAYGRE010000009.1:94144-96053 GCA_964352215.1 uncultured Bacteroidia bacterium | reverse complement strand
CTACAATCGGGAGTCTTGTGTGGGGTTTGGTCAATGAGCTTTCTGGGGTTCTGGTTGTGGGTTGCGGGTTCTGGGGTTCAGGTTCTGGGGTTCAGGTTCTGGGGTTCAGTTTTCGGAAATGAGCTGGAATCATTTCGGATAGTCTTTTGGCTATTTACCGCTGGATGGGACTCTGTAGAATAGCTGCATATTGGTCTGAACACATCCATTCCGCACAAACACTTTGAGCATCTGTTCATTTTCCTTATCGGTTGAGCCTATGTATTTCAAAACGTGACTTTTGCTGAGAATCTCAAGGCCATAGGCATGTAGCACCTTTCCCAGTCCTTGTTCCCGGTATTCCGGGATAATGCCGACATAGAACAAGCTGCCTTCGTCAGAAGTGTGGTTGTAAATTTGCGGCAAAACGACTCCAACCGGGACTTCATTCAGATAGGCAACCTGCCAGAAATTGGGGTCAAATCTTTCCCCGGCTATTTCCATCAATTCCTCAAATTCCTTTTCTGGTTGGCTGCTGAAGTCCGAAAATGGGTCTCCGACGGAGGCATTTGCAAGGATCTGGGTAAATAAATCTCTCCCGACTTCTAGGAGTGACTTGAAGGTAAAAGCGTGGTCGTAAGGCATGGAATAGTTCGCCAGGTCCTTTTCTACAATTACTTTCCTCTTATGAACCTTGAATCCGACTTTCTCGAGGTAGATATTGACCGCTTCCATCTCTGGTCTTTTCCAGGAAAGTACTTCCATGTCCGGAGCGGAGAGTTCTGAGAGGAGATGGTCACAAAAAGCCTGATGAACCTGCGCATGTTCTCCCTCACCGAGTACCCTTATTTCGATCACATAGAAGAGGGTATTCGTCAGAAAAATTCCCTTTAGCCTTCCTTCCACAACCCCTTCGTTCACGGCATACCATAATTCCTTGCGCTCTTTGTCTTTGTCCAGAAAATGATCTTCGGGAATTCCCGGTTGAGGTTCAAGGTTTGTATAGTCAATGATTTGGAGTGGCATTCGATGGTCTTTATCACAATAAGTTAACAGGATAATCCCAAGAATAGCGAAGCGGTCCAAAAAATAACGGGACTGTCCCAAATTAAACGGGGCTGTCCCAAATTAAACGGGGCTGTCCCAAATTAAACGGGGCTGCCTCATTGAGACAGCCCCGTCAAGCTTTACAGCTTTAATACTTTAGTTAGTTCATTTAGTCGGGTTAACCATGAGTTTGCTCACGGCGCTGTATGCTCCGACTTTGAGGTTGAAGAAGTACAACCCCTGGGAGAGTCCGTTGAGGTCAAGGTCGATGACATTGACACCGGTTCCGAGGTACTCATTGGGGATCTGGCTGACGACACGGCCCTGAAGATCGATCAGTTCCATGGTCGCATCACCACCTTTTGGCAGGTCCACCCTTACTTTGGCGGCATCTCTGGCCGGGTTGGGGTAAATGTCGACGTTCAGTTTGATCTGCTGCAATTGCTGGCCGATTCCCATCACGGCAGACTGTACCATCACTGAATTTTGTGGGCTGGATACGGTGACCGAGTCACAGAAGGTGCTGACACAAAGATTGTTGCTGATGGTCAGGCAGACCAGGTAGGTACCGGGACCATTGTACTGGTGGGAAGGGGTTGCAGCCGTAGACGTGCCGCCATCACCGAAGTCCCAGAAGTATCCGAGGTTGGAGCCTGAAGAGGTATTGACAATGATGGTCGAGAATTGACCAGTGGTATCGGGATAAGAGATGAAGGATGCCTGGCATTGTCCGCCGCCACCGTTGGCCTGAAGGCTGTAACAGATGGTGCTGGAACAGCTGTCTGAGGTAAGGATGGTCAGGCAAACTGCATAGAGTCCACCTTGTGCATAGGTATGGGTAGGATTCTGTTGTGAAGAACCATTGCCATCGCCAAAGTCCCAG
>CAYGRE010000009.1:5601-94044 GCA_964352215.1 uncultured Bacteroidia bacterium | reverse complement strand
ATAGGTATGGGTAGGATTCTGTTGTGAAGAACCATTGCCATCGCCAAAGTCCCAGGACCACGCAGTTACATTGCCAGGATTGGCGGTGCTCTGATCGGCAAATACTACACTGGTGCCGTTGTAGCTCCAGGTGAAGTCGGCTGAACAGGTGGGGCCGCCACCGGCAGCTTGTACCTGGTTACAGACGGTGCTGCTGCAACTGTCAGAGGTGAAGATGGTCAGGCAAACGTTGTAGAGGCCTCCGTTGGCATAGGTGTGGGTGGGGCTTGAGTTGTTGGAACCGCTTCCGTCGCCAAAGTCCCAGGTCCAACCGATGATCTGGCCGGGTGAGGAAGTGCTTTGATCGTTGAAGACCACCGCACTGCCATTGTAGGTCCAGTTGAAGGCCGCCTGGCAGGTCGGATTGCTTCCACCCTGGACGACGATGGTGTCACAGATGGTACTGGTACAGGACTGGAGGCTGTCAAAGATGGTCAGACAAGCAATGTAGGTACCCGCCTGGTTGTAGGTATGGGTGGGGTTTTGTTGGGTAGACGTCGCTCCATCGCCAAAGTCCCAGAACCAGTTGACCGGGGTATTGATCATGGATTGGTCGGTGAACAGGATGGTGTTGAAGAAGGCTCCGGTCGTCCAGGTAAAGGCTGCCTGGCAGGGATTGCCGCCGCCTACCTGAACTGTGTAGCAGATCGTGCTTTGGCATCCGTTGGTGGTGCCGATGGTCAGGCAGGCCACATAGGTACCTGGATTGGTATAAATGTGGGTAGGGTTTTGCAGCGTGGAGGTGTTTCCATCGCCAAAGTCCCAGAACCAGGAGTTAATGGTGCCATTGGTGGAAGAAGAGGCATCCACAAATGAATATACGCCAGTGGGATTGGTTGAGTAGGTAAAGTCAGCCATGCAACTTCCGGTTCCTGTCTGGATGGATACCGAGTCGCAAAAAGTAGATTGGCAACCTTGGCTGGTAACGATGCTCAGACAGACGGAGTAGAGACCATTTGCATTGTAGGAATGGGTGGGGTTCTGTGAAGTGCTGGTGGTTCCATCGCCAAAGTCCCAGAACCAGCTGGTGACCGGACCCGCAGTGGATGAGGATTGGTCTGAGAGGATCAGGGTCGGACCGTTGGTGGTGTAGGTGAAACCAGCCTGGCAGGAACCACCGGTTCCGGTCTGGACCAGAACGGAATCACAATAGGTGGATTGGCAGCCCTGGGTGGTACCGATGGTGAGGCATACTACATAAAGACCACTGGCATTGTAGGTATGGTTGGGGTTTTGCTGGGTGGAGGTGCCTCCATCGCCGAAGTCCCAGAACCAGGAGTTTACTGTACCAAGGGAGGAGGTGGACTGGTCCAGGAATGCCACAGCGCCACTTGGACCTGAAGTCGATCCGAATAACGATTGACAACTCCCCGTCGGGGTAGAGCAGATCTGGAAATTAGCCGTGATATTGGTCAGGTTGGGGGAATACTGGAAGGGTACCTGGTGGATAAACTGCTGACAGTCAACAGTAAAAACCTCTCCCGTACCGCTACCTGCAAAGAATGGGACCTGGATCACATCTGAGTAAGCACCGGATGCATTGGTGGTCACGGTATTGTAATAGGGGAAGCTTCCCGAAGAATCCAGTTGGATATAGACCGTGTGGTTGGGTATCGGGTTGCCCGTACCCTGTTCCAATACCACTCCCGATATGGTAAGGGTATAGGTTTGGGCATTGGCCGAGAAGGCAAACAGGAAGAGCATTGCAAGTGCCAGGAAGATGGGGTTCTTTCGAAGCGTCATTGGATTATTGATTGTGTGTGTTTTGAATGAGGATGAATGGGGTTTAGGGTTGCAGACTACTTGTTGGAGCCTGCATGTTGTGACCAATTTATTGTGGCCTGCATGTTGTGGCCAGTTTATTGTGGCCTGCATGCTGTGGCCTGCTCATTGCCGGACCACAACAATACTTTTGCGGAACACTTGGTCTTTGGCTCTGCCATGAAGGAAATAGGTTCCTTCCGGCAAGCTGTGGAGATCAAGGCGAACATCCTTAAGTCCTTTACAAGGTCGACTTCGGACCAGGATCCCTTGAACATTGTAGATATCTATTTGCTCGAGTTTTGGAGTTGCTTGCTGGATCACCAGGTAGTCGGTGGCGGGTTGGGGGAAAATGGCTTTCGGTTCCAATAGTTCAGTCAAGCCTAAGGTCAGGGTGGAGATGAACAAGGTATCTGAAACCGGGGTCAATCCCGTAAAAGTTCCTCCCAGCCCCAGGGCGTGAATCTGGCTGATAGACACCGGAAGGGAGAAATCCTGGGTGATGCGGAGATCGTCGTCCATGACAATCCCGATGGTCCCGATGACGCCAAATCCACTGACAGCGGTTTGGTTGGTTCTTGTGATGGCCAATTCGAGTTTGCCGCTGTCTTGTCTTACATGACCCATATTCAGGGTGAAGGTGCCTCCACTGATGAATCCCCCCGGGAGGTAGTAGAAAACACTGTCAACGATGGCCGGGTCAAAATCAACCGTAAACGCCACTCCATAGAGGTTGGTCACTGGCTGGCTGGAGGAGCCCAGCAGAATATTGACCATGATCAGGGAATCTCCGCTGACCTGAAAGGAGTCCTGTTGGAACTCGAGCATCAATTGGGGTGCTCCTGTAGCGACGATGGTACTGGTATCGGGAACAACCTGACCGTGGGTCAGATCATAATTCTGCTCGATGGCATCCTGATCTACCGCATCAATCTGACCGTCTCCGTTGCAGTCGAAGTAGGCATAATTGAGCCCATTGCCGGTGGGGAAATTGAGTTGCCAGTTGAAGGTGGAAATTTGAGGCGTCCAGTTGATACTCGCCGAGTCACGTGCGGGGCCACTGACATTGTTCCCCAATCCAACGTAAAGGAGGTCAACATGGTTGGCCAGTCCGTTGTTGTTGGCATCGCCCGGATGGACGGTGACTTGGGGCCTTGCGGTGAGGCCGATGAGAAAAAGCACGAATGTGACAAGCGGAGTTCTATACATAACTGGGAGCTATCGAGGTCCTTACAAGATCAAAAGTAAGGCTAAGATTGGGGAGAATGAAGTTCAATTTGCTTGGATTGTCTATCAATGGTTAAGTTCTGGGTATATTTAAAAAATTAACAGGGTAGTTTTCACAGTGCTCTTCAATGCTTTTCAGTAGCTTTAATTTGATTTTTGTGGAACTTATGGCGTTATTAAATACTTAATTTTCACGGGAAATTTATCAAAGTACCTATGTACGGTAGCAAATTGTTGGACGTTCTTGCTTGCCTGGAGGCCGGAGAATGGAAGGAATTGGAAGTATTCCTGAAGTCTCCTTATTTCAACCGGAATCCTGACCTGTTGCGATTGGCTATGTTACTGAAGAAGGAGGCACCCGGGTTCAAGGAAGAAAGGGTGGACCGTTACCTGTTGATGCGTAAGCTATTTCCCAAAAGGGCCCTCGAGGACAAGGAAATCCGGTACCTGATGAGCAGCCTTCTGAAGCTGGTGGAGCGATTTCTGGGTCAACAGGTTTATGAGACCAAGCCATTGCTCGGCGGATCTCATGTTTTGGAAGCTTGTGAGGCCAGAAATCTGAAGAAACATTACCGCCAGCAACTGCGGCAACTGGAAAAGCTGACTGAGTCACATCCTTACCGCGACGAACACTATTATTACCACCGATTTCTCCGTGCGGATGTGGAGACCCGCTATTTCCATCGGCAGGGGGTTAGGACTTATGACCACAACCTGCAGGAAACGGTGGATTACCTGGATGAATTCTACCTGATCACCAAGCTGCGGTTGACCTGCGAATTGATCAACCGGCAAAATATCCTTTCTGCTTCCTACGACATTCGCCTGGTGGATGAATTGTTGGGGTATCTGGAGGGGTACGATTTTGAAAAGGTGCCTGCCATCGCCATGTATTACCATATCCTCAGGTTATTGACCGCTGAGGATACCCATCCGCATTTCCAGAGCTTAAAGGGCTTGATGGTGAATAATTTCCATCTCTTTCCTGAGCATTCCCAAAAAGAGATATTTTCCTATGCCCAGAACCATTGTATCAAGCAGATCAAGAACGGGGTCACAGCTTACCATGAAGAGTTGTTTGGCATTTACCAGGAGGGCTTGAAAACAGGGTTGTTGATTGAAGAAGGCGTGCTCTCTCCCTGGAAGTTTAAGAATATTGTGAGCAATGGATTGGGCTTGGGCAAATTCGAATGGGTGGAAAACTTTATTGACACCTTCAATGGGAAGATTCTGGAGGAATTCAGGGAAACGGCATTGGTCTACAACCGGGCTCACTTGTATTACCACCAGGGAAGATTTTCAGAGGCTTTGAAAACGCTGAACACGGTCGAGTTTTCAGATATTTTTTATGCTTTGGGAACGCGGAAGATTATGTTGATGATCTATTTTGAGCAGGAAGAAGTGGAGTCATTGCTCTCTTTGGTCAGTTCTTTCAAGTTGTTTCTGCGCCGGAACAAGTTGATTTCCGAAGGGAACCGCCGTGCATATTTGAATTTTGTCAACCTTGTCCAGGCGCTTTTCCGGTACAGGGAGGGGAAAGGCGAGCAGCGTGCAGAATTGGAAAAACAGATCCGGGAAACGCAGCCATTGGTGGAAGAAAGCTGGTTGATGAAAATGCTGGACTGTGGATAAATACCCTGTTTGACCCTGTGCGGACGAACTCTTATTGCGAAATACGTAAGTAGATTCCTTATTTAAAGGATAGTTTGTTATTTTCAACTTTCGATACTTAATGGAACGCCTACCCGCTGGTATTCAATATGAAAAAACTGATAGCATTTGTTTTTTGCTTGTTTCTCGTTGCCAACTCTGCACTTTTCGCTCAGGGTATCTCTTGTCCGGCCGTTACAGCCACTCCAGATACCACCCTGAATTGTGGTGGATGCGTCACCCTTGAGGCTACTCCAGTCTCTGGTTTTCAGCCTACTAACTACACTGTTCAGCAGATTCCCTTCAGTCCTTACCCACTGACGGGGACGAATATTCTGCTCAATATTGACGATACCTGGTCGGCGGTGCTTCCCATTGGCTTTGATTTCTGTTTCTATGGAAATACCTACAATTCCCTGGTGATTGGTTCCAATGGGGTTGTTTCCTTTGACCTCACCTATGCAGGTGGTTACTGTCAGTGGCCGATTAATAACGCCATACCATCGCCCGCAGCGCAGAATCCGGTGAATTGTATCATGGCAGCTTTCCATGACATTGACCCCAGTGTCACCGGTAATGTTCGCTGGGCCCAGTATGGATCAGCTCCCTGCCGGGTATTTGTGGTCAATTTTGATGCAGTTGCCATGTTCAGCTGTAATTCATCTCTCAGCACTTCCCAGATTGTCATCTACGAGACGACCAATGTGATCGAAACCTATCTCCACAACAAGCCTTTGTGCTCTACGTGGAATTCAGGTGCCGCGATCCATGGGATTCAAAATGCAAACGGTACCCAGGCAGTTGTCGTTCCCGGCCGGAATTATCCAGCCCAGTGGACCGCCAGCAATGATGCGTGGGCTTTCATTCCGAATGGTGCACCGAACTACTCCACCTCCTGGTATGTAGCTGGTCAAACCACTCCTTTCGCCAATGCAGATACCGTCACTGTATGTCCCCAAAGTTCTGAGGATTACGTCGCAGTTACTACTTATATCAATTGCAACGGTGACTCAGTGATCGTACAGGATACGGCCAGCATTTCAACCCAGAGCATTTCCCCGATCGTATTGTCTGAAACCCATACCGATGTTACCTGTTTCGGTGCCAACGATGGTACGGCAACCGTCACGGTTCAAAATGGTATACCTCCCTATACGTATGTCTGGTCACCTTCCGGTGGCAATGGTCCGACTGCAACTGGCCTCGGCCCTGGTGTGTACACCTGTACTGTGGCTGATACCACTGGTTGTGGGATTGATATCAATGTCACCATCCTCGAGCCGGCAGAGCTGGTGGGCAGTGTTGACAATGTAACGGATGCGTCCTGCTTTGGTGGGACGGATGGTTCAATAACAGTTTCTGCGATCGGAGGTACCCCACCCATTGCGAGTTACAACTGGACTCCCAATGTGAGTAGTGGCCCCACGGCTTTCAATCTGCCAGCTGGTAGCTACCAGGTTGTCATTGTTGATGCCAATGGATGTGACGATACCCTCACCGCGGTTGTCAATCAGCCCCCACAGATTACTTCAACGGTTTCTACCACACCCGTCACTTGTTTCGGTGGGAATGATGGTACGGCATCTGTGAATCCCAGTGGTGGTACTGGTGGATTTACCTTCTTGTGGCTTCCTTCCGGTCAGTTTACCCAGACCGCAACCGGTCTTTCACCTGGTCCTCAGGTTGTGATCATCACGGATGCCGCGGGCTGTCAGGACACCAACTCCGTGGTAGTTACGCAACCAGCCCAGATTCAACTGGTTATTTCTGCTACCGATGCCACCTGTAACGGGGCTGCTGATGGAACTGCGACAGTGGTTGCAACCGGTGGTTCAGGTGCTTTGAATTATGCATGGACACCAAGTGGAGGTTCTAACCCTACGGCTACCGGCCTGGGTGCCGGAACCTATACGGTCGTAGTTACTGATGCGAATGGCTGCTCAAACTCTGCCCAGGTTACGGTCAATGAGCCGGCTCCTTTGCAGATCAATATGTTCGAAACTGCTGAATCTTGCTGGAATGCCTGTGATGGAAATGTCACAGCCCAGCCTGTAGGCGGCACCGGACCTTATACTTTCCAATGGAATACACCCAACAATGATGTTACCCAAACGGTCCAGCAGCTTTGCAATGGCTGGTATACGGTGACGGCTACAGATGCGAACGGTTGTTCTGCAATTGACAGCGTCGAAGTTGGTTTCCCACCATCTCCGATTGGAGATGCCGGACCTGACGTCTCCTTCTGTGAAGGGGAGGGGGGAGCTATGTTGACGGGAACCGCTACCGGTGGTAGTGGCGCTCCTTATTATTACCAGTGGACCTGTAATGCTGTTCCATGTGGCTTGAGCTGTACCAATTGCGCCAATCCTATTGCGAACCCAACTGATACCACGACTTATTATCTGGTCGTCTTTGACCAGAATGGTTGTGGAGGTTTGGTGGATTCTGTTCAGGTGAATGTGATTCCCAAGCCTCGGGTCGATGCCGGTCCTGATGTCTCAATCTGTGGTGACCCCAACTCACCAGGTACGGTGCTCAATCCAACCGTTACTGGTTTCGGACCTTATCAATACAATTGGACGCCTGGTGCTGGATTGAGTGACAGTACGATTGCCAATCCTTTTGCCCGTCCGGATACCACTACGATCTATGCTTTGATTGTAACCGATCTGGCAACTGGTTGTACCAGTGATTTTACGACTACCGATACGGTTGCTACCGTAACTGTCACGGTCAGTCCGCAACCGATTGCGGAAGCCGGGCCTGACCGCACCATCTGTGCGGGTGATACCACGGTTCTTATTGGCACTGGCTCCGGAGCCGGTCCCAGTTATTCATTCCAATGGAGTCCAACCAATAGTTTGTCCAGTTCCACCTCACCCAATCCTGAAGCTTGGCCAAGTCTTACGACTGAGTATATCCTTACTGTCTTTTCCAATGGTTGCCCCAGTTATGGGGATACAGTACGGGTGACGGTCGAATCTTTGCCTACCATCAGTGCCGGTCCTGACCGGGACTACTGTTGGGGCAGCGTTGCCCAGTTGGATGGGGTCGTCGATTCCCTCACCTTTTCTCCTGGTATGACCTACAATTGGTCTCCCGGTATAACCTTGAACGATTCTACCATTGAAGATCCGATCGCATTCCCTGACGTCACTACCCAGTATTATTTCTCTGCGGTAACTGCCAATGGATGTTTTTCTGCCATGGACTCTATGTTGGTTACCATCAGGCCTACTCCGATTGTAGACGCGGGGCCAGACATCGTCTGGTGTCAGGCGGATTCAGTCATTGACCTGAACGGTATTCTTACCTGGGCCAACGGCAACCCTCCCGGTGACCAGCAAAATGTAATCCTTGATTGGGGACCTGATGCCCTCATTATCGGAGATGATGATGAAACCTCTGTGACAGTTTCTCCAACCAACAATACATGGTTCTACTTTACCGCTTTGTACGATTCATGTTCGCATACCGACTCCGTATTGATTTCGGTTATTCCCGAGATTGGTGCGATGGTATCCGCTGATACCACTACGGTATGTGAGGGCGACTCCGTTTATCTGGTAGCCACCGGAGGAATTGGTGGAGCTGGATTCACCTGGCTTCCATCCAGTGGAGTGGGAGACCCTGCCAGCCCGATTACTGCAGCTGCGCCGGATACGACGACCACTTATGTGGTGGCTGTGGAAGAAGGTGGTTGTCTGGATTCAGCGGAGATTACGATCAATGTGATTCCAAGCCCGGATGTGGCGTTTGTCAATAGCTTCAACGACGGCTGTGCTCCTTTGGATGTCAGCTTTACCTCTGTTTCAACTGATGCCATCAGCCTCATCTGGGACTTTGGAGATGGAAGCCCGACCGTCAATTCAGATGCGCCTTTTCATACCTTTGCTGAACCAGGGGACTATAATGTAACCTTGTACGGAATCAACTCCGGAGGTTGTATTGACTCCAGCCAGGCGCTTACCTTCTCGGTCTACGATACTATTGCAGCTGAGTTTACCTCCAATCCGCTCTATCCGGTCGAATTGGTGATTCCAGGAACGACGGTGAACTTTACGGACCTTTCTGAAAATGCGGTCACCTGGATCTGGGAGTTTGGCAACGGGCAGTTCTCTGACCTGGAAAACCCTGCGACCGAATACAGGCAGCCGGGAGAATATATGGTTACGCTTCATGTTACCAATGAGCATGGCTGTTCCAGCATGATCACCCACGGACCTTATATTGTAATGGTTCCGGAATTGTTCATCCCGAACGTATTCTCTCCCAACAACGATGGGATCAATGACGGATTCTGGGTGGAGTACAGTGGTGACCAGCCGTTTACGATTGCGATCTTTGATCGCTGGGGAACGCAGATCTTCCAGACGAAGAATAAGGTGCAGAAATGGGATGGTACCCTTGAAGGGGCTGAAATGCCTGAAGGAACCTACTATTACAAGCTTCGGATCGGGGACAAGGATTATGCCGGGGATATTACCTTGGTGAGGTAGGCTTGTTCTTCCCTGGTAATACCATGATTTTTTGCCAGATCTTTCGGCTCAATCCAGTAGTCAGCTCTTCTATTTCATTGATGGTATCCATCACGACGCTGTCATCGGTCCCCTTGGCATACAATGCTGCGACCTTGCCGGTTAGGGAAAGCATTTCCCCACAATAGCTCAGGTAGCGCGACAGCTCATAGGCATCCAGTTCCCTGGCGGGTGAGCTCGGGGTGCGGACGGTGGCATCGTAATTGGGGTCTTTGGTCAATTGATGCATGTCGATGACATGGGCAATGGCGCGAAGGCTGTTCAGGTAGCGAAGGGCTTTTTTTCTTTTGAGCCTGTTCTCAATGGTGAACAAGAAGAAGATCGCGACCCCTACCAGCACGAGGTCATTTACCAAAGACTCAAAAAGCGCGACAAACTCAGCAAAGCCAAAGTTCTTGAAGGAAATCTCCAGGAGGGAAACGGAAAATATGGCTCCGGTGAGGGCCAATAAGATAAAGATGCCGACGCAGATTCTGAGGATATAATTCGGTCGGGAGATTTTATTGATACTTTCCACACAATCCATCGAAAATGATTCCAACTCGGTACAGACATCTGCCAGGCCGGAACCTGGAAATCGTTCTGAGATCCTGAGTTTGAGCCTCCTGATGGTCTGGATGGTCTTGTCGATATTGAGTTCCAAAGCCATAGGTTCAAATTAAGGATAATAGGTTTGCTTTGGGGAAAATGTTGTGGCCATGAAATATGTAATCATCGTCATTAAGGCTTTGTATCTGCGCTGATATTGGCCTACTTTGCCGGAATATTATCCATAGCTATATGAAAAAGTTTTCCATCCTCCTGGGTCTCGCTATGTTCATGCAAGTGACTTCAGCATTGTCCCTTGACGCATGTGACCGTTCCTCCCTGAATCTGCTGAGTGTAACTCCGAACGGAAATACGTGGGATATCACGATGGAGTTGAATATCGGGGCTGGGGTTACGGGTACCGTAACCGGAGCTGATAACAGTACCTATACTTTTTCTTTTGGATTCTTTACAGGTTGTAGCGGTCCGACCTCATTTACTGTCAACAGTTTTTCTCCGGCGGTATTGGTTTCAGATTTCACGAATTGTTCTTATCCGGGTTTTCTGGCGGGGATGGCCTTCGGTGCGCAGGAGAACGTGGTTTACCAAAATCCAAGTTCCTGTCCCTTTGCATGTGTTTCCAATACCAACCAATGCGGGAATGTGTATACCCAAACAGATACCATTACTGTAAACGTTACCGCAGTTCCGGATTCTATCCGGGTGTTTGGCATTGAAGGGGTTGGCAATCCGCTTGGTGGATGTTACCCCAATGCGGATATGATGATTGACCTGAGCAATCACCCTTCCATTCCTTCCTGTTCGGTTGATGTGCAGCCTCCGGTTTTGGTATGTCCTGCTTCCCAGGTATTGCCTTTCAATCCGGCAAATTGTCTTGGATTTGCGCCCGATCTTGTCAGCCAGACATCTGCAACTGATTGTTGTACCAATCCGGTCTTGAGCCAGTCTCCGGTAGCTGGCACCCAGATTCCTCAGAATTCTCAGGTAACCGTCTATGCAACAGATTCAGCGGGAAATACCGATTCCTGTGTGGTTTCCGTCCAATTTGTCGATACTATTGGTCCTCAGGTAAATTGTAGTCCTGTTTCACTTTATCTCAATGGGCAGGGCTTTGCTTCTTTGAGTCCAAACGGGCTCGGTTCAGCGACGGATGCTTGTGGGATTGCTTCTTTGTCTGTCTCTCCTAATCTTTTTGGTTGCAATACCCTGGGTACGAATTCAGCCAGCCTGACAGCGGTAGACGTATCAGGAAATATTGATTCTTGTTCAGCCATTGTCACCATTCTGGACACGATCCCTCCGGTGCCGACTTGCCTGGATATCACGGTTTATTTGGATAGTGCAGGCTTATTTTTCATTGATCCTATGAGCCTCAACGTGGGAGTCTCGGAGAATTGCGCTGTTTTTAATTTGTCTGTCAATCCTCCGGTCCTCGATACCAGTAATCTGGGTTCCAATGTGGTTTTGTTAACCGCCACCGATCTCTCCGGAAATGTGGGGAGTTGTCAATCCAATGTATTTGTGGCAGATACTTTTGCGGTGGGAGTGGAGGAGCGCATCCCGTATGGTTGGGAAATTTTCCCCAATCCTGTCCGTGATCTGCTGTATTTAAAAACATGTTCTCCCGTATCAGAACCGTTCAGAATAGAACTTCTGGACATGAATGGCAGGATATTGAAGACAGAGGTGGTGGTCAGTCCTGACTCAGGTTCGAATTGGGTAATTGATTGTGAAAACTTGTCGGGAGGAATTTATTATATTAAAGTTGTGGGAAATAATTGGTTTTGGTCCCACAGAGCCCTGAAATGGTAGTTTTGCTCTTTTTGGGGTAAATAAATCCTTTTGGAAAACGAATAGTAATTTATAACTTTAGACAGTGTTGGAGAAACCTATGTTAAAAGGCTACTCCTCTAAGGATCGTCACAATTTTTGAAACTATGTCAGAGTCAACCCACCTTCATCAGAAGACTGAGGAGAATACGTCTGCTTTTCCCCAAAGCGAGGCTACCAATGTCATGTCTCCTCCGGCTTTTCAACTCACCAGTGCAGAACCTCTTCAAAGAGAAGAGGAGACCACAGAGGATAATTCTTTGACCCTTACACGGGGAGAATTGACTTCTACGGGAGAGGGCAGCGATGCCCAGACCAGCCATGTGCATTGGCCAAATACGTCCGCTTCTGGTGTGACCCTGGGTAAGGGTTATGATATTGGAAGCCGTACGGAGCAGCAGGTAATCAACGAGCTGGTTGCTGCGGGGATGGGTGAAACCCAAGCGACGAAGATATCCAAGGGTGCTGGACTTAAAGGAGATGCAGCAGGGACTTGGGTTACCAATAACAAAGACGATGTTGGCGAGATCGCCCTCGACGTTCAATACAAGCTTCTGGCTACCATGCTGGAAGTCTATACAGATAATGCCAAGTCGGTAGCCACCAATGATGATGCTACGAAAGATGGCAGCGGTTACTATACGAATGCACGTGGCCGTGAGATCAACGATGGCGTAGAGGAAGGTACTTATAAGATGAGCGAGGAGCAGTGGGACAATCTGCATCCTGCCATGATTGAGTTCCTGACCGATCTGAAGTACCAGGGTGGTTACTATCTCTACGACCGTGTCGCTCAGGTAAATGAAGCTTTGATCAGCAATGATGGGGATCAGTTAGAGCAGTTCAAGGCAGTTGCTGAGTTGTTCCAGTCTGACGACAACGATCTCAGCTACATGGACAACTATGGCGAGCGGATCGGAGAGGGGACTGGTAGTACTGAATTGTTCTACGGGCAGTCTGCTGAGGACCTGGAAGGTGCTTCCACCCGCAGAAACAGGATTCGCCTGGCTTACCTGAAGAACGTAATTTCAGCCCTGGAAGCGGGCAATGACGTCGTATTTGAAGCAGCAGAAGGAGAGACTACTTCCGAAGCTGCCAATGAGAGCACAACTGAAACTACTACTGAGGCCCCTACCATTGAGGAGCAGCCTGAAGTCGTTACGCCGGAGACGACTCCTACCAATGAAGTGGTTCCAGAGGACAATAAATCAACCAGTTTCCCTTCGGTTCAGGGAATCATCGTGGGTATTCTGAATGGGACTGCGATTGGCTCTTTGGTGGCCATCAAAGCGGTTCAGGGTATGCTGAAGACGCTTGGTTTCTATACCGGAACCCTCGACGGACTGATTACGCTCCGCAGTGGTAGCGAATCGGGTACTACCAAGGCGATCAAAGCTTTTCAGTCCAGCCTGGGACTCAAGGTGGACGGACTTGTAGGCGCCAATACCATGTCTGCCCTTGAAGGAGCAGCCAATGCCGATAAGGATGAGCCGGCTCAGGCCGAAGCTGCCGTTCCCATGACCGATGGCGTTTACGTCGGGGTCGTAGATGGCCAGGCGGTTGGATCAATTGATGCGATCAAGGAGGTGCAATCCTACCTGAAGGCACTCGGCCATTACAGCGGCACCATTGATGGGATGATCACCCTCAGGAGTGGCGGTGAATCCGGTACCACCCGTGCCATCAAAGCATTCCAGGCCGCCAGCAACCTTACGGTTGATGGGTTGGTAGGAAGCAATACATTGTCTGCGCTGCAAGGTGCAGCTTCGGCCAACGGATCAGACAATGCACCCGTTGTCGATTCACCCGTTGTAGAACAGCCAGTTGAGGAGACTCCGACTTCGGAAACCCCGACAACCGAATCTCCAACGGTTGTCACACCAAGTCTTGAGGAGGAGTCAGACACAGCTGCCCCGGTAACCACCAACCGGGAGCCCGTCACCATTTCTGATAAGGTTGGTACCCAGGGACCCAATAAGAAAGCGGATGTTCTTGCGATCCAGGGTCTTTTGAACAGAATTGGATTCAATACCGCTGTGGACGGTGGCATCGGAAAAGCTACTAAAGGTGCGATTTTCTCCTTCCAGCATGCCATGGGCCTCGGTGCTGATGGATGGGTAGGACCTACCGGAAATACCCTGAAGAAGATGAATGAAACGCCTGATGGCGCATTCAGTAACTCTTTGGAAGAGGTGGCCGAGGATGACAATGCACCGAAATTCAACCATTCCCGTTTTGACAACCCAGGAAAACTGATGCAGTGTACCGATGGAACCGTCATTCCAAAGCAATTTTATCCGGGAATGCGTCGTTTGATCAAGAACGTCAAAGTTTTGGCGGACAACGTGAACGTCACTTTACATGTAAACTCAGGATATCGTTCACCCAACTACAACTCTACACTTGAAGGTGCCGCCCAGGCCAGTAACCACCAGTATGGTGAAGCCATCGACATCTCTTCCACTGGAATGACATCTGCTCAACTCCAGGCAAAAGTGCTTGAGCTTATCGCAGAAGGAAAAATGGACGATGGAGGATTGGGTATCTACAATACCTTCATCCACTACGATGTAGGAGGTGCTGGTCGTCGTTGGGATTATAGATGATCATAAATCCTTTGTAAATTGCCGCTGATGGGAAGAAAACGAATAACTCGATCAACCCTCAGCGGCATTTTGCTTTTATGGCTGCTGAGTTTCACTTTTCAGGGTTGTACCCCGGAAAAGGCTGAAAGCGATACCGGTCAGGAAACCACGACTGCTCCATCTGATAAGCAGGAGGCAGAAGTAACTCAGGATGAACCTGAGGTCCAGGCGGGAGTAGATTCACCTCGCGGTACTCCCTTGTTAATTTCAAAAGGAGACAAAGTCAGGGTCCGTAAGGAACCCAATCAGAAAGGAGAGGTGCTCGCCCTCCTCGCACGGAATGAATTGTTTATTTCCCTGGGGGAAGAGACCGAATCCCGGGAAAAGATTACCATCAATAAGTTTACTTTTGACAGCCCCTGGTTGAAGGTTCGGGTTCCCGGTCAAGAAGATGTGGAAGGATGGGTTTATGGCGCATTTGACCGAGACAATGGATTGGTTGAATGGCTGGTCAGGGAAAGTGCCCTGATGCAGCAAGAGGAGCAGGGGAGGGAACTACATTCTTTCAATTTGGAAAAGCAGGAAAAGGTAGCCTCCACCCTGGGATTTGATGGGATGACCTATCAAGATACTAAAGGCTTCTCAGGCTATTGTTACAGGCAAAACAATGTTTTAGATGGTCCCTTCTACTTGGTTACCGCCACCGCGAATGACAAGGTCAATCGAATTGTGATTGAAGGAAGTTATACGGATGGAAAAATCGAACGGGCCATCCTCAGCCATTACACCCCTCCGGTCACTTCCAATCTTGAACTTAAGATCGAAGGTGGGGCATGTACCGGAAGGGAATACCGAAAATTCAAAGGGACCAAACGAATTCTCAAGTACTCTGATGGGGAATGTTCATTTGACGAATCAACCCTTTCTTACGATTTATAATACGATTGAAATATGCAATTTTCCATTCAATACCTTCAGAAGACTGTTTTACGGACTGACCGTTTGATTGCCTTGGCCTTTGTGATATTACTGGCAGGATGTAGTCCCCAGACGGATTCGGCTACAGAACCAGGATCAAGCCCGGCGGTGGAGACCTTAGCGGCACCTGCACCCTCACCCGCGCCCACCCCGGTAAAAGTCAACAATCCGATTGAAAAGGAATTTATCTACAACTTATGGGACGAACTTGGAGAACACCCGCTGGACCAAAGCCTGAAGACCTGTGTGGATGAAAATGCCGGGGATTTGGGGACACGTAATTGCCTGCAAAAATCCCTTTCCTCCTGGAATGAAGAAGTGGCCAAGTGGTCTGATGCCATTCGCAACCAATTGCTCCGCGGGCCGGCTGCAGAAGCCTTTGGGGAATCTCAGGCAAGCTGGGAAGCTTACAAAGAGCAGGAGTTCAAGTTTATCGAAATGAAGTACGAAGGGATGTCAGGGACGATGTACCAGAAGCGCATGAAGATGGAAAAGGTTATTTTGGTACGTCATCGTGGTTTGGAACTCTATGGTTATCAGCAGGCGCTGAATGTAGAACGTTGAGAGAACCACAATAAAAATGGGCCTGTCTCAAAAGAGCAGATTCCATTAAAAAACCGGCCCATATTTTAAATATAGGCCGGTTTTTCTTGAACATGGGGCTTATGAGTCAGCCTCTGTCCGTTTAAGAGGCTCACGAAAAAGCCCCTTGTGACTATGGCATTGAATGCCGATTATTCAACGAAGTGTAACTCAAGTTGGTCGTCATCAATGTCGCGAATCCAGACTTCTGTTTCTTTGAGTTTCAGGATCTCGTAGGTCTGAATGTCGTTGATGGGAAGTCCAAATACTTCATAGGTAATGTCAAAACGAACATTCTCATCGTCATTGGTAAAGGCCCAGATTCCGGTGCTGGTCACTTCGGTTCCAACCAACTCGTAGGTGTAAGTGATATTCCCGTCGGCATCCAGGATAAAGGTGTCATCAGCATAACTGTCGGTCAGGTCATCACCGTCAGCTTCTACTGCATAATCAACTCTCCAGGTATTGGCCATACGCTCAGACTTGGAGCGGAGACTGATGGCGGGTCCTTCTTCGTAGGGGCTACAGCTGTTGAGGCCAATAGCCATAAAGAAAGCCAGGGCGGTAAGCAATGATAGGTTTCTCAAGTTCATTTTCGGAGTATATAAGGATTGATAGCAAGTCGCAGAAGGATCAGAAATATCACCTCTGTGCGACCGTGCAAATATATAGGGAAAGAACCTTTTTCGGAAATGCTAGAATAGCCATACCATTACGGCGAGGTTGGCAAAGACACCAAAGCCAGGATTGTAATTCTCAAGTTTTACAGCTGGTATAAGCAAGCCGGCTTCTCCATTTATGCTCAATCTCCACAACTTGATGCCACCGCCTATTCCGGCATCAATCTGGATAGCGGATTGGTAATTGACATCATCCCATCTTCCGCGCTGCAGGGTTGCGCCTCCAAAGACATAAACACGGAGCAATTTTCCCAACAAACCTTTCCGGTAGAACCTGGCGTCCAACTTAGTAACAAAAGCATTGACCAGAGGACCGCTGTCAGAGCGGATGCGATTGTAAGCAATGTCTCCTGCCAGCCCGACATTCTTAATTCTTAAGATCGCACGTCCTCCCAGCCCGGCCGGGCTTCCAACCACAACCCCAACTGCAAAGGTGCGCTTCTTCTTTCTGCGTCTCCTGCGCTTCCAGGCATCCAATTCTGACCCATACCCCAGATCAAAAGTCTCATATTGGGAATCATCTACATTGGAAAAAGCCAGTCCGGCCTTTCTGGGACCATGGTCGATTCCTTTGACGGTCATCGGGAAAATAAATACAAGGGCAAGCATCCCCAATAGTCCAGTCACTAAGTTCTTCATGCATTCTCATTTTTCCTGTACTGATGCTTATACATACGAATTCAGGGCACAATGGTTAAGCACAAAAACAAAAGAGGCCGCCTCTTCTGAGACAGCCTCTTTTGATGGTGCGTTTAATTTTTTCCAGATCAGTTACACTTAACGGTGGTGTACCCTGCCTCGAAATATTGAGCATTAGGACGTGGGCCGCTGAATTGATCGTTGTATACCCAGACGTACTCGATGGTCGAAGGGTCAATCCCATTGTTGGGATTCAGGAAGTCGAGTTGTCCAACTTCAAGGCGTGCCACGAGGACATTTTCCAATCCGAATCCATTCAAACCAACACGCAATTGGGTAGCGTTGACGAGGGGATTGACGGGGGCAACCATCCAGGAGTTATTGATTTCAGGTTCACCTTTGGGGGAAAGCTTCAAATAGCCTTTCTTTCCAAAGTAGTATTTGATTTCCTTGATCATCCAGCTGGATGCAAGTTGGAAATCCATGGCAATAGTAGCCTTACCATTTTCATTTTCACCATTATACAGCGTTACCGAACCCCAATCCTGACCACCCTGAGGTAGATTAGCGGGGATCAGTTGATCTCCGTTAACTCCAGCCAGTGGATAAGGAATCATTGGACTACAAATCACAGGGAGCAATGGGTGTGGGTCCACGCTCGCGTGAAGATCAGGTGATGTGGATGAATTTCCAGCCTGAGGATTCACTGATTCGGGGGTACAACTGGTAGCAAATACTGCCAGGAGTATCACGGTGTGTGTTAGAAGTATTAACTTTCTCATAAGTCTAGCCGATTGTTGATTGTGAATGAATAAAATAAAAAACAGCTATGATTGATAATTACACGTTTAGAAGACCATAATGGTACACGTTGGTCTTTCATGCTATAAACATACCTCTTCTTTTATATACATGCAAGAAAATTTATCAATTTTATACTTTTTCCTTACGCCCAAATAGTCCTTATATGTCTATCTGGTCGATTTAGGCATGATTGCCTTATCATATTATTTACAATAACCTGACTTTTGGACCGATGGAAACAAGTAATTGCCATGTAAGATTTTCAGGAATTGTATAGTTATTCTTAGCAAGATAATGCCCTCTAAATCTACCTTTTCCTCTAATTATTGTAGTTTTATACCTGTTCTGGCTTAATCAAATACAGTACCCACGAAATCTATTATGGCAAGTATTTATATCTGTTCTGGAGATGGTTTTGACGCTCTGTTTACCTGGAGAGACGAAAAGTATATCTATAAAGGGGATGGCTATGAAGTTTTCATGACCATTCGGGATGAAAAATACCTGTATATGGGGGAGAGTTATGAAACAGCCTTTACCATTCGGGACCAGCAATCATACACCTCTATCTGTGAAGGAGATGGATACGAGAACTACTTCACCATTCGTGACAACCAATCCCATCTCATTATTTGCAAGGGAGATGAACTGGAAGCAACCTATTCCATCCGGGACAATGGCAGCTATATTGCAATCTGCGAAGGTGACGGATATGATCCAATCTATTGTATAAGAGAGGGGAAATTGGGCTATCCCCAATTGGCAGCGTCCCTGCATGCAGTTGGCTTGATTTAATCGATGTCGGATTCGTATATCCGCAATTCCATCGGCCATTTCCAGAAATCGACTTCTTCAAAATGAACCAGTTTGCCATTCAACCCGGTCGGGTTAATGCGACGAGCGGGTACTTTTGCCTGGGTTTTAAAAAAATGCTCCACCTTCTTGATCCGGTCGAAGAGCAGGTATTCACCGTGTGTCCCCTCTCCTTTGTTAGTCAGGATAGGCGTAATCTCCAAATAATGCTCTCCCAGACCAGCTGTTAATTTATCCATCCAGTCTTTGTTTTTCTTGGGCCAGCCCTGCAAACCGGTTGGTGGACTGACCTTCGCTTCTGCACCCTTGAGTTGTTCACGCTCCGCGGGTGGTTGAAGCCAGTAAGTTTCGGGACTCAATCCATTGCTCAGTTGAAGATCAGTCAGGTGGAACCTGAACCGGGTAGAATCAAAATTCCCAACCGATTTTTCCATCAACTTTAAGGTATCCCTCCAGGCATTGAGCTTTGGTGAATTCAATTCGTTTCCAGTCGGCTTATAATAGGCAGTCTGAAGCAGGACATTGTCTAAAGTACCTTCCGGGGGAAGCTTCCCGCTTATTGAAAAAACAGGGGAGTTTTTAAGCGATTCTCCCTCGACGCTGAGCCATTCCAGGTATCCCCGTAAGCCAGATATCCCCGTTTCACATTGATTATGAGCGGCCAGGTGAAGATGAAACCCATAGATTTTCCGGTCGGTGGTGGTATTCGCTTTTGTGACCTCGACTGAGATGCCTTCATTGAGCATGAATGCCAAGCCCTTTGCTCCATCCAGGAGGCTTTGAAGGGTATGCCCTTTGGGAATGACGGTCGCATGGTCTTTGATAAATTGCAAAACCAATGCATGATCTTGCTGAGAAAGTTCCCCGCTTGAGGCGGAAGAATCCAGCAGAGAGGCGTAGGTCGCAGGTGCAAATTCTGATTTCAGGAGGTTGGTCTCGGTGGAATTGTCATTTTTTTCTGTGCTGTCTCCACAGCCAAACAGGAAAAACAGGACGAATATGGGTGCAATGCGCTTCAACAAGTTCATTTTCAAAAGGGTAAGTGTTGGAGCAACATTTTAGGGCTTTTTCGGGACATTTGCCAATTCTTAACTATCTTCTCGCCAAAGGAAAAATAATGAAGTATACCTTTTTAGTGCTGTTTTCAATCCTAATACTCAGTAGTTGTGGTAGTGATACCACAGGGAATGAATCAGCAGCAAAGCCGGGAAATCCAGATCCTGAATTTATCGAATTGGATGAGTTGGATTTAGGACCAATATTGAGGGATTCGCTTAGCAGAGAGCAGGAAGAGCAAATAGAATACTTGCACCAAGTATTTACGGAAGTCAATCAGGTGCCATTGGAAAAGTGGAAGTCTGATTTTCAGAGAGACGCCAATCCCGATAAAGAGATTGCCATCTGGATGGCCATGGCGAATGGATACACCGACTTCTTAAAAGACAAAGAGCTTTCCATTGAGGAAAAACTCGAAATTTATGAGATCTTATTGGTTCGTTCAGTTTATCCGGAAGCGGAGGCCTTGGCAAGCCTGGACTTGAAGTACCTGAGCAAAGCGCAAGCGGTGGAGGTCATGAAAGGTTACCAGATGAACGCAGAGCCGATCCGGGTTTCGAAAGAAGACTGACCGGACAAAAAGAAAGCTTATCCGGGTTTCGAAAGAAGATTAATACGCATAAATCAAATGGACATTACAGATACATTACTATTCAGATTCCAGGCCAGGTACCCTGTGATATGGCTCGAATCATTTGATGATCCCAGGGTATACCGCATTCTAAAGAATGTTTGCAAGGCTGAAGACTACAATCTCTATCGCTGGAGTTTGGTGGATGGACTGGTGGAGTTGGGCTTGAACCTCGATACAGTATTGCCGGTAGGAGACAAGAAAATGGATGCCCAGCAGATGCTGTCGGAATTGCTGAACCGCATGGATTCTTATGACAAGGAAATATTTATCATGGAAGGGCCCGATGACCTGTTGAGCTATATGGATGTAAAAATCCTCCTCAAAAAGATCGCAATTGATATGCCCCGCTCCCGCAAGCCGATGCACCTGATTCTGATCTCTCCTGAGGCGAGGTTGCCCTATGATTTGGCCCGTTATGTGGATGTGCTTTCTATTCCGGAATGTGAAAAGGAGGATTATGGACTTGTCCTGGACAGTGTCGCAAGCGAATACAAATTGAGTCTGAGCCAGGCACTCCGGGAAAAGTTGGTCGATGAAGCAGAAGGACTGACCTCACTGGAGGCGCAAAGGATTTATGCACTTGCTGCTTCTGAAACCTCTTTGGAAGACGAAGCTGTGAATGTATTGAGGAGGGAAAGAGCCCGGATTGAGAAGAAAATGGATATCCTGAACGCGGGAAGATGATGTCTTTAAGGCGGGAAGATGATGTCCTGAAGGCGGAAAGAATAGAAGCCTGCTTACTCCTTGGTCTGGGAAGAGGAGATTTTCTCCCAGACTTTTTTCATCCAGCTACCTTCAGAGGGGTCGTACTTCCCGTCGGCCATAAAAATCCTTTTCAGGAGTGAGAGGGCCTGTTCCCTGGACTTGCGATCCCAATTGATTTCGGAGAGCTCTTTTTGCAAAGCGTCTTTTCCCGCCTCATCTGCGTCCTTGTATTCCTGAAGAGCCGAAGCATAAACCTGACTTCCCAAGGTAATCCGAATGATTTTTTCCTCCCGGGGATGGATATACTCATCCGCATTTGCAGCGGAGATCAGCAACAATGCCAGGAGGCGACGAATATCATCTTGCATAAAACGAATATATCAATCTTTTCCCGGCAAAACAGTGGGGACATCCCTTTCAATTAGGGAGAAAGTCTTCGAAAAATATTACATTAAGATTTAGATCCAACATTACCGTTCATCACATGAAGAAATTACTACCTTATTTATTGCTCCTGCCCTTTCTGATTCTTTTTCTAAACGTCAAGGCGGGTGGAGGACCAGATGCTTTCGGTTACGTCTGGCTTGACAACAATGACCCAGGAGGGCCTGCCGTCACCTGGACCGATACCACCAGTGCCTGGACCCAGGTCTCCGGCCTGGCCGACGACAATGCCGTCGGTACATTTCCAATTGGATGGAATTTCCATTACTACTGGACCGATGTTTCCAATTTCAAGATCGGCTCGAATGGCTGGCTCAGCTTTGACAATATTGGAAATATAGCATCCTGCTTTCCTGTAATTCCTACCGCGGCCGGGGCCGGTGACAATATTGTTGCCCCACTGATGTCAGACCTCAACTTCCTCTCCAGCTACCCACAATTTCCCAACGTCGGGGAAGTATACTACTGGAGCAATAATGTGGACACCCTTGTTGTCAGCTACTACAACGTCCCCTTTTGGCAAAATGGAGTCCCCGATTGGGTAGGTTCGAATACTTTCCAGGTGGTCCTCTCAGGAGTAGACAGCTCAATTACATTTGTCTACCAGACGCTCAATTCCACTTTTACGAATACCACCTGCGCCAACGATGTAGGATGTGGGATTGAAAACCTGACCGGAAATATTGGCCTGGGCCCCTATACCGATGCCATCCCCCCCAGTAACTATGCCATCAAGTTCATCTATCCCGATTCCGTTTTGCTCTCGGTCAAGGACCTGACCCCAGCCTGGAACCAAAATGTAGACAATGGAGGAGTTTTCTACCCTACCGGGGTGATACCTAGCCTCCAGACGAATATTAAGAATGTAGGCAATGACAATGTGACCTCATCTACTTCCGTAGTTGGAAGGCTGCAAAACTTAGGTTTGGCCACCGTGTATACCAACACCCAAACACTGTCCGGCCTGACCGTAGGCGCCAACGCAACCCTGACATTTACTCCACAGGCCAATATCACGACACCGGGACAATACTATTTTGAAACTACCCTCACCAATTCGAACGACCTTAATCCTGGGAACAACTCCAATACCTCCGAGATCAACATGGTTGACCTGACTGGCCCCAATGCCCAGTTGACCTATTCGACGGGCGGGACCTCAAATGGGTCCATCAATTGGTCGGGTGGTTCTGGTGATGACGGGGTCGGGGTATATATGGAGCCACCCATCTATCCTGCTACCATTGCTTCTTTAGAATACTTCGTTTCAGGAGTAGGCGGAGAGTATTTTCTGGCCCATATCTATGACGACAACGGCCCCAATGGGACACCGGGAACCCTTCTTTACAGCGATAGTGTCCCAGCCACAAATGTAACAACCAACGCCTGGAATGTAGTCACCCTTTCCAGCACCGTTACCATTAACTCAGGTGGATTCTATATCGCATGGCTTCAGGGAGGAGCAAATGTTGCAATCGCAACCGAAACTGCCGGGCCTATATCTTTCCGGTCTTATGAGATCCTGGGAGGACAATGGGCACCTTACCGCTCCAATTCAGACCAGGAATTCCTGATCCGCGCCAATATCACCGGATATCCCTGTCTGAATACAGCCGGATTCAACTTTACCACCAATCAGAATTCCGCCACCTTCTCGAATGCCTCTTCAGGTGCCACCACCTATTTTTGGGACTTCGGAGATGGGAATACCTCCACCCAGGCATCCCCAACCCATAGTTATGCAACCATCGGTACCTATACCGTATGCCTGACCGCATCCGGTCCATGTGGCACCGACTCCGTCTGCCAGACCGTTACCGTGTCCTGCCCGGCCCCAACCTCGGCTTTCTCATCAACCGCTACCGGGATCACCGCGAACTTCACGGACAACTCAACCGCCGGAGTCAACACCTGGCTTTGGGACTTTGGGGATGGCTCTACCGGTAGCACCCAAAACCCGATCCATACATTTCCTGGACCCGGCATCTATCTGGTATGCCTGACCGTCACCAGCCCATGCGGTACCGGTACCTTCTGTGATTCGGTAGAAGTTTGTGCACTTCCATCGGCCAATTTCAATTACAGTTCTACTGGATTGGTGGCCACCTTCGCAAACTTCTCTTCCAGCGCGACGGCTTATTTATGGGACTTCGGTGATGGCAATACCTCTCCGATGCAGAATCCGACCCATACTTATGCAAGTCCGGGGAACTATACCGTTTGCCTTACAGTCACCAATAGCTGTGCAGCAGACTCGATCTGCTCGACCGTCAGCGTCTGTGCCCCGGCGGCACCCAGTTTCTCATTCACTCAGAACCTCCTCAATTTCCAGTTCCAGGACCAAACCTCAGGGTCAGTGTCCCAATGGCTTTGGGACTTTGGAGATGGCAATACTTCCGGCATGGCCAGCCCCAGCCATACTTACAGCAGCCCCGGTAACTACACAGTATGTCTGACCATTACAGACTCTTGTGGATCGGATTCCTCATGTCAAACGGTAAATGCCACCAATGTGGGGATTACAAACCCAAGCCTGGCTACCTTCGAGTGCTGGCCCAATCCGGCTACAGATATTGTACAAGTCAAGGTGGAAGCAGGTCTGCTGACCAATGCAGAAGTTGCCATCATGGATCTGACTGGGCGTGAGCTGCAAAAGTTGAGCCTTGGGGATGTCACCGGCGAAATAACACTACGCCTGGACCTTGAAAACCTGAGCCAGGGAGTCTATTTCGTTGCTTTACGTTCCAGTGAAGTACAGGCAGTAAAAAAGATCATCGTGGAATAACCCATTAGATCTTAAACTCGGGAAGGGGAATGTCGACCGTCAAACGTGTCCATTCCCCTTCTTTACTTTCCAGAGACGCAGTCCCTCCTAGCCGCTCTATTGATTTATGAACGACATACAATCCCAGGCCAGTCCCTTGAGACTTGTAAGTGCCCCGGTAAAACATGTCAAATGCCTTGCCGATCTCTTCCTGAGGTATCCCCATCCCATTATCCTCCACGATAAGCCGGAGGTTTTGATCGTTTTGATTCACAATCTGAACCGAGATTTCGTGGGGCGATTCAGAACCATCTCTTCTAAAATGGTAGGCATTCTCAATGACATTGATCAAAATGGCCCGCAGGATAAACCGATCTGGCACATATACCTTCTTGCTGGGAAGGTCTAATTTGAAGCTGGCCAGGGAGAGTTCCGATTTTTCCTGAACCTCCGTGATGATCTCGTCCAGGGTCTGGCGCAGATCAGTGCGGGCAGGTTCCAATTCCCGTAGTTTGATCTCCTGTACATCCAGGAGTTTGTAGAGCATGCGGTCCATCCCTTTGATGGTCTCGTCAATCCTGGTTTGCATCGAGGATCGGACGGCTTCATCTTCAGAATCACGAATGATCGAAAAAAGTCCGATGACCCGCATCAGGGGAGCACGCAGGGCGTGGGAAGTTTGGTAAACGAAAGTGTCCAGTTCCTTATTCGTCTCTTTGAGGTTCCGGGTACGCTCTTCCACAATATCCTCCAGATTGGAATTGATCTCCAGAATCTCCAGGTTTTTCCGACCGAGCAATTCAGACTTTTCCTTGATCTCCGTATTCTTTTCCGCTATTTGAAGGTTCCGCTCCTCCAACCGCGTGTTCAGGATGCGGAGGTTCCCATTGCTCTTACGCATCTGCAGGAAGAGGATAAAGATAATGATGGCCAAAACGACAAATACCGAAAGGCCAACCCGAAGAAACAGGACCCGCTGATCCGCATTTTCAATCTCCTGGTCCTGAATTTCCTGGTGATGCCGAAGGCTTTCGAGTTCCATCTTTTGATTTATCGCATCAAACCGGGCCAGAAGTTCTTCAATTCTGCTATCCCTTGCTTTTTCCCGGGCAGCCTCCTCCAGGAGCCTCAATTTGTGCTCCTCCTCATAGGCCTTTTTATAAGAGCCCAATTGGTAATAAGTCTCAGCAAGCAAAGCACCGTTCATGATCTGAAGCTTTGCGATCCCCAGGGTATCAGAGATTCGGGTAGCTTCCAGGAGTAGCCCCCTCGCTTTTTCATAATTCTTACCGAGTCCCATCTGGATATGGGCCAGGTTGTTCAGGGTCAATGTGATGTCATAATCGTCATTGAGGGTGCGCTTGATCGCCAGCGCTTCTTCGCCGGTTGCCAGGGCCTTCTTCAGATCCCCAAGCGCCTCATAAGCTACGGAAAGGTTGTTGAGGGACCTGGCAATAGCTGCGGGAGAATTCGATTCCCGGCGAATGTTCAGGGCTCGCTGGTGGAAATTGAGCGCCTGCTGAGGCTGTCCGATCCGGGTGTACATTCCACCCAGGTTGCTGAGGTCGGTGGCCATCAGGTTTTTGTTGCCCATTTTTTGATCGATTTCCAGGCACCGATTGAAATACCGAATGGCCTCTTCGTCATTTCCCTGCGTTTGGTGGGTGTAGGCAATATTGCTCAGACTATTTGAGATTCCAGCATCATTTTGAAGGCTTTCATGGATTGCAAGGGCTTCAAAATAGAAATTCAGAGCGGAGTCAGGTTGACCGATCACATCGAACAAGACACCCAATCCGTTCAGCGCCTGGGCCTTTCCTAAACTGTCCCGATTCTCTTCCGAGTTGGACAAGGCCATCCGGTGGTAATAAATAGAGGAATCATATTGGCTCTGGTAATAAAAGTAATTGCCAAGGTTCAGGATGGCTCTGGAACGACCATTGGCCTTGGGAATAGATTCCGAAAGGGACAATGCCTCCAAGGCACGCTCTTTGGCGAAGGGTTCATCTTCGAGTAAATAAATTTCGACCAGTTGGTTGAGGATTTCAAGGCGGGACTCTCCTTTGGAGGCTGGTAAAATTCTTTCCAGGCTGTCGCGCTCAGACACCGCCATAACCAGGGAGGGTGAAAACAGCGGGCCAAAAAGTAAAATGATCCAAGCGGTCCACCTGGCAATGGCTCCTACCTGCATTTAGTTTTGTTTTTTTTATTCGACAGAGAAAGGATGGTCTATCCTGAAACATCAAATTAATACATGGAAGCCTGTATTCCAATCCTCATCCGGTCGCACAATCCGAAAGCAGAAGCCCCTTTTTGAGGCCTTAAACCTTTTAAATGGCGTTTTAGGTGCCTTTTGTCCGTTGGCCGATGAAAGCGAAAATATTGCGATAGAACTTCTTTTCAACTTTGTCTATTTAGGCACGGCGTTTGCATATAAGTATAGAAAAACGAATATTTAAATCATGAAGAACACAATTGCTTTTCTTTTCACGATCTTATGTTTGAATGTTGTGGTGCTCGGACAGTCCAACCGGGAACTACCCAACGTGATCGTTAAGAATTTGGAAGGGGAGAACGTAGAGACAGGTAGCTTCAAAAACGAGGATGGGCCTATTATTGTGTCCTTTTGGGCCACTTGGTGTAAGCCATGTATTCTGGAATTACGGGCCATCGCCGAGGAATATGAGGACTGGCAGGAAGAGACCGGCGTGAAATTGATCGCCATCTCCATCGACGATGCCCGCAATGCACACAAGGTAGCTCCATTTGTTTCTGGCAAAGGTTGGGACTATGAAGTTTTCATTGATGAGAACAGTGATTTCAAACGTGCTCTGAACGTTGGCAACGTGCCCCATACATTTGTATTGAATGCAGACAATCAGATTGTCTGGCAGCACAATTCTTATTCTCCAGGGGATGAAGAGGAACTGCTGGACGTGGTACGAGCCGTTGCTGAGGGCAGAGAAGTACCCAAGCACGACGAAGAATAAAAACGGATGACAAGCTGTGGTAAAATTTAAATGCGATGCTGGAAGCATCAGGATGATTTTTTGCATCCTGATGCTTCTTTCTTTTCAAGAGCTGACTGCTCAAAGTAAGGTTGACCTCGGAAACATCAGTGGGAATTTCCAGATGGATGCCCAGTATTACCGTGAAGACAGCCTGATAGGGGCTCCGGATTTTCCAGAAAATGTAGGATCCAATTCATTTCTCAACCTCCTCTACGACCGGGGGAAATTCCAGGCAGGGATTCGCTACGAAGCCTACCTCCCGGTACAGCAAGGATTCCTCCGTACCACCGGAAGTGGCCTGCCTTATCGTTACGCGAAGTGGACCGACACCAAGTTTGAATTAACTGCCGGAACCTTTTACGAGCAATTCGGGAGTGGTATGGTCCTGCGGTCATACGAAGAATGGGGCCTGGGATTTGACAACTCAATCGATGGGTTTCGGGGAAAGGTGAGGCCCTACAAAGGCGTTGAGTTAACAGGATTGGTAGGAAGACAACGGAATGCTTTTTCCAACCAGGTCGAGAACCTCAGCGCAGGGTTGATCAGGGGCTTTGATGCCAACTGGAACATCAATGAGACCTTTGATTCCCTCGATATCAAGACCCGCGTCAGGGTAGGGGGGAGTTTCGTCAGCCGCTACCAAAGAGATGACGATCCCATTCAGAATTATCCGGAGAACGTCGCAGCCATGTCGGGGCGGATCAATATCAACCGGAAAGGCTTCAACTTCTTTGCTGAAGTTGCCAAGAAGATCAACGATCCGTCCACCGTCAACAATATCATTTACAAAGATGGAACCGGGATACTGGTCCAGGGCTCTTATGCCAAAAAAGGATTGGGCATCAGTGTGCAAGCCAAGCGGATTGACAATATGGACTTCAGGTCCGACCGGACCGCCACCTTTAACAATCTCAACTTAAACTTCCTTCCCCCGCAAACGAAGCAGCACACTTATCGCCTCGCGACATTGTTCCCCTATGCAACCCAACCGCTGGGAGAATGGGCCGGGCAGGTAGAAGTGGCTTACAAAATTAAAAAAGGGACCAAGTTGGGAGGGAAATATGGAACCAGCCTGACCTTCAACTGGTCCAGAATCCACGGATTGGACAAAGTTCCGAATCTGGACGTCCCCTCCGAAGGCTACGATGCCGACTTCTTCGGCATGACTGAAAAGCCCTTCTTTCAGGACATCAACCTGGAGATATACCACAAGTTCAGCAAGAACTTCAAAGCCACGCTCTCTTTCCTACACTTCGATTACGACGAGGTCCTTTTCAGGCAGTTAACTGGATTCCAGACCACCGAAAACGTCAGGGCAGATGTTCAAATATTGGACATGAGCTACAAAGTCAAGAAGAAGCAAACCCTCCGGGTAGAGCTGCAACATGCTTACACCCAGCAGGAGTTTGGAAGCTGGGCCATGGCCCTGATTGAGTATTCAATTGCACCGAAGTACTTCATCGCCGTATTTGATGAATACAACTATGGCAATGCAGATGAAAATCTCCGCCTGCACTACTTCAGCGGGACCGCCGGGGTCAATCACAAGACCTACCGGTTTCAGCTCGGCTATGGCCGTCAGCGGGCCGGAGTGCTCTGCGTAGGTGGCGTTTGCCGGATAGTTCCTGCATCTAATGGCGTAACACTTTCTCTAACCGGTTCATTTTAGTATATTTAAACTATGAAAATCCTGAAACTAAGCAGCCTCATCGTCCTGCTCGCGATATCATTCACCGCTTGTGACATTATCGAGGAACCCGTATGCCTGGATTGCCAGGCTGAAGCCTCGGATATGAAAATATTGCTGGAAGACTTTACCGGCCACCAATGTGGCAATTGTCCCCGGGCCCATGAACAGTTAGACGTACTGAAGGAGTCTTATGGGGAGAATCTGATCATCATCGGCGTACATGCCGGAGGGTTTGCCAATACATTCCCAGCCGCAGGATACATCCCGGATTATACAACCCCAATGGGAGATGACCTGGAAGATTATTACGATGCCGACATCGAAGGATTACCAGTGGGAATGGTCAATCGCCGCAGGTGGCAGGATGGAAAAGTGCTGCAGAAGTTCGCTGGTTGGGGAACCCAAATCAGTACCATCCTCTCTGAAACTCCCCCTATGTCCATCGGATTGACTGCCCTCAAAACGGATATCCAAACCCTTCAGGTAAATACGCAATTGACCTACTTTGAAGCCGGTACCGCTGACCACCACCTGGTCATCGTCGTTACCGAAGACAGTATCTTCTCCAAGCAATCTGATTACGATGTCTCTGGGGGATACATTGCTGATTACCACCACAAGCACATGTTGCGGGGAAGCATCACCTCAGGCTCCTGGGGCGAGCAGTTGAAGCCAGGCGCAATTCAGGTCGGTGAGATCCTGAACAACGAGCACCAGTTTACGTGGAACACCGATTGGAATGAAAACAACTGCCATGTCGTTGCTTACGTGATTGACAACATCACCAAGGAAGTACTTCAGGCAGAACAGGTCAGCATTACCGAGTAGCATCACCGAGCTGCATTTCGGAATAGCATCAGCTGCATCGCTGAGTAGCATCACCGAGCTGCATCGCTGAACAACATCCTGAGCTGCATCGCTGAGTAGCATCCTGAGCTGCATCGCTGAGTAGCAGCACTGAGCTGCACTACTACTGCCAATCCCACATTTAATAAGAAGTAAACCGCGGTTTATTGGAAGATAAACCGGTCAAAATACATTCCAGCCAGGACCAGCATGGAGTAGCGGAGAATGTCCTTCTCGACCTTCAGCTTTGGCTCCTTTCCCAGATTGGTCGTAAGATCAATCAGGATCAGCCAGGCAAAACCAGCCAAATACACGATTCTCCATACCAGTAAGCTCTTCTCAAAGTCATGGGGAAAGTAAGTGATCAATTCCCAACCAGAGAGGGGGATGATCAACAAACCGAGTACCACAAATTTAAAGGTGATTCCCTGCCCCTCATGCTTATACTTAATCCCCTTAGAGATAAACAGAATCCCATATACCAGGAAAAGCATCGCCCCAGGGACATACAGCACATCCGCCGCAATCGTAAAACCAGCTTTGGAGATCAGTACCCCCAGCAGCTCACAGGCAAACAAAGCCGGGATCAGCCAAAGGTTTGATTCTTTTCGAATCTTCCAGGTATAATCGAATAGAATACCTAATACCCCGGCGAACGCGAGAAATACAAAAGGCTCCGGATAGAAAATATCGAATTGCTTGAAATATATCCCAGTAAAGAAAGAGAGGGCCAGGAAAACATGGAAAAATGTACGCTTGGCCTGTGGGGAGATTGCTGCCATGTTGCAAGTTAGTAATAATCTAAAAATGAATAAGAGGGTTGATCCCTTGCCTAAGATCATTGCCCTCTTATTCCTGCAAACTATGGAAAAAACTTTACTAATACCCTTCCGGGAGGAGCCCGGAATAAATTTTATGAAACTCTTTCAAGTTCCATACCCTTGTCAAATATAGTAACAGGGTTGGGGTAGTTTTGTTTTATGATTACTGAAAAAGATTCATCAATAAATTGTTCGTCATGCACACAAAGGTTGGATTTGTGCCCGTATGTACCATTTAGGCCGATTCGTACAGTATGGGAGGGTTTGTTTTTTGTGAAAATATTCAACAGTTATTGGATGCAGCTTCCCTGGCCACGCCTTCCCTGGCCACGCCTTCCCTGGCCACGCCTTCCCTGGCCACGCCTTCCCTGGTCAGGCCTTCCCTGGCCACCTCATCCTCAACTACGCCTTCCCTCTGAATGCCCGGCCAGCGATACTGGCAAAGCCAGCCACCAATCCGCCAATCACTCCCGTCAGCAGCGCCAATCCCCAATCCGACATAGAGGGGGAGATCATCTCAGCAACCCTTTCAGGAAGGGGGGAACCAGTAGACCAGGTAATCCAGAATGCCATCCCCGTCCAGAGAATAAATATTCCCAGAAAGCCACCGAAGAAAGCCTGCCCATAAGAGCGACGCAGAAGCAGAGCAGCCAGAAACCCGGCAATAGCAACATTCCACCAGGGGAGAAATTGCGCCATCACAAAACCCAGGAGGGCAACGATCAGAATATGGATCAGGATTTTCATGGCTGTGCAGGTTTGAAGGTGAGGGTCGAGGTGGCCTTGGCAGATGCTTCTTCAGCACTCTGGTAATATTCGATCGGATAATACTTCCCGGCAGCCCAGTCAGCAACCATATTGTCGTACCAGTAGCTACCCGGATTTCCACTTTGTCCACCCGGATAAATGGCAAAGCCTTGTGGTTTTTCACCTAACTCAACGATCATTTTCCAGGACGGGCCATGATTGCCCTTGACCGCGCTGACCACTCCGGCATCCCCGCCGATCGGAATCCTGAATCGGCTCAAAGCATTTTGCCGACTGAGGTGCACAACCCTGGGGTTGTTGAAATTAAGCCATTTCAGTTCCTCGCCGGGATGGTCTTGTTTCCACGTTTCAAGCACAGAAGCACTGGTTTCCAAGGTGCTGAGCAGAAGTTCGGCCCGGTTCCTGATGTCGAACAGGCTGTCCTGCATAGAATCAGGAAAAGCCAGAAAGTGAGTGGCAAGGTAACTTGGGGGCAGATTGACCGGCCCGGTGGATGCTGCAATATCCGCTTGCCAAAAAGCGAAATTCATTTCAGAGAGCCAGACATGGAAGTAGCAGGGAGCCACTTCATCCGGGTCGCTGAACAGATTCCAGGTATTCAATGCATCAAAGGCTGCCTTTCCCGTGGGAGACAATTTCCCCACCTCGATCTGATTCAAGAGCGAACGCAATACCTCGGAGGCGAGTTGGTTAAAGGATTCCGACTGGAATTGCTTCATATCATCCACCGTAATGTCTGACATCCCGGCCAGGGCCTGATTGATCCGTCGGTTGCGGTTCCATTCATACAAGCCATCGATCCGGTAGGGGTAAGTAGAATCGGTGGGATGCTGATTCGCAGAAGAGACAAATCCACGAGCTGGATTCTTGACATAAGGGTTGTGTTCGATCGGGATAAAACCCTGCCAGTCGTGATCCGGGTTGGATCCGTCCATCACAAACAGCCCCTGACCTTCCCACTTATTGGGAAACAATCCCTGCTGTGTGATGGCTACATCCCCTTCATTGCTGGCAAATACAAAGTTCTGCCCCGGACATTTGAAATAACTGATCGCCTTGCGGTATTCAGCCTCATTCTTCGCCCGATTCAGCAAATAGAAAGTCATCAACTCCTCGCTTTCACCGTGGGCCACCCACTTCATCGCGAGATCAATCGGGTGCTGACCATCGGGGTGACCAAAACTTTCGTCATAGACGATCGGACCGTGTACCGTATAGCGAACCGTATCATAAAGCGTCCCCCCATTTCTCATTTTCAACTCCTCCACCCGGTACTCAACTTTTTTCCATTCGTCCCCATAGCGGTATTCATCCTTTTGCGCATCCTTGAACTCGATCTGGTACCAATCCTGCACGTCCCGCGCCGCATTGGTGACGCCCCAGGCTACATCCTGATTGAAACCAGAGATGACGGCCGGAGAACCGGGAAGGCTGGCACCATGTACCGTATGCTCAGGAGTCGACAGAGAAATTTCGTACCATATAGATGGAAAGGAAAGCCCGAGGTGCGGATCATTGGCAAGGATAGGACGGCCGGATTTAGTCTTGGAACCGTGGACTGCCCAATTGTTAGAACCATTCATCGGCTCAGGTTGGCTGTAACGCATGGTTTCAACCGTTTCCAGAGGGACGGAGTCCAAGGGCTTCACCGGAACATAGACCGAATCGAATTCCCAGATTTTGTCCTTTGGGATGATCGGGGAAATAGAATCGCTCCAGGTCAAATGAACATCTGCATACCTTTCCCAACCCATCCCTATCAGCGAATTGGAATTCTCAAAGTCCATCGAACGCCCGGTCAGCATCCAGGCCATATACTTCAGCAGCAATGCCGTCTTGAGGTTGGTCCAGGGCTCAGGGCTGTAATCCAGCAATTTGAATTCCAGCGGATATTCAGCGGAAGAAAGAGATTCGATATAGGCGTTGATGCCATTGGTATAGGCGTCGAGTACCGGCTTCAGGACAGGGTCGGCTTCCATCGCCCTCAGGCCATTTTCCGCGCCAAAAGTCATCCCCCGGCGGCGGGTTTCCCGGTCAAGATTGATCACACGTTCATCAGCAATCACTTCAGAAAGGCGACCACCAGCGGCCCGCACCTGAAACTCCATCTGCCAGAGGCGGTCCCTTGCGGTCACAAATCCCTGGGCGAAGTAGAGGTCCTCATCATTTTGGGCAAAGATATGGGGAACCCTGCGTTGATCGTAAACAATGGAAACAGGAGCCTTCAGGTTGTCCAGCTCCAATTCAAGATCCTGGTATTCGTCTTTGCACTCAGCGTTTTGCCAGCAACCATGAAAAGGGTCGAGAAACCGGCCCATGGCCAGCGGTACTGAACTGGTGCGTTTTCCGTCCAGTAACCAGCACAAAGCAATCGTGAGAAGGGCAAAGAAAACCCCCGTGAAGTACCTCATGCCGCAAGATATGAAAATTAGCGGTAGAGGGTAACAGTTCCTTTCAGGTCAATTCTGGACTGGTCAAATCCAGTTGCAGTTACCACCCAGACGAATACACCTTCCTGGGCAGGCTTCTCCCTCCAGAACCCATCCCAGTGCGTATTCAGGTCATTGGACTCGAAGATCAGCGCACCCCACCGGTCGTATATTCTCAGGTTGTAGGTCGCGATGTAAATGCCCTTCAGCTCAAAGAAATCGTTGAGTCCGTCTCCGTTAGGCGTAAATGCATTGGGAGCGTACAAGCGGGGCCCAACCGGGACACAGGCAATATTGGAAGTGCTTCGGCAAGCACCATTTTCCTCTGTCCCCGTGATCCGGTAGCAGAAGATAGGCTGATCAATACTGGTGATGACATCGCGGTAAGTGACCGCATCTCCATCCGCATTTTCGACAAATTGCCAGACCCCCAGGAGCTCATTGAACACCTCGATCTCATAATCTGAGACGCCAAAGGCCCATTCTTCATAAGGATTCCAATACAGGGTGGGACCGTTGTTGTTTTCCCCGGTGAGGAGGATGGTGCGGCCAATATTGCTCCAGGGAGAGAGGTCACCGCAACTGTCCAGCACTGCCACCCGGTAGTAATAGGACTGCTCCTGCACATTGACCTGGACATCGGTAAAGCTGAAAATATTGGGCTGAAGCACTGCGATCTGTGTCCAATCATTGCCGTTGAGCGATTTCTCAAGGAAATACAGCATCGGATTGTTGACCGGAGGGAAGTCCCAGGTGATTTCCACCACCGAGTCATTCACCACACTGGCGGCGCAGATCTTCATCGGCAACTCATTCGGAATATGAATGGGCTCCGCACAACTGGTATCACTCCAGGATTCCTGCAGGAAACCACCCAGCTCCCTGGCCCGCACCCGGTAGCAATAGATCTCATTGCAGGTGACCGCGGTATCGACATAAGTCGTCTGATTCCCGGGGACAGTGCCGATCAACACCGCAGTTGCCTGGCTATAACTGTTCACCCGGTAGATGTCATATTCGTCTACCTGCCCCCAGCCGACATAATCATTCCAGGCCAGATTGACCAGGTCAATGCCGGGGGAAGCTTCCAGATCAATGGTACAGTGCTCCTGCGAGGTACTCACGTCAGACCTGAGCCCACAACGGTCTACCACCTGCAAACGGTAGCAATAGCTGTTGTTGAGCGTATTCAGCCCGAGGTGGGTAAAGGTGGTATCGTTGATATTGAAGAAGCTGTCGAGCGGGACATAGTTGTTGCTGCCCACCGGCTGGGCCCAGTACAAGACATAGTGTGAGAAGTCGCTTCCATTCTGGTAAGATTGCCAGGAGATGCTGTCCGTGCTATTGTCCAGTACCGTCACCATATAAATCGGTGGAGCTACGGGTGGCGTATTGTCAAAGACCTCGATCGTACCGATCTGAATGGTATCCGTACAGCCGATGGCATTGGTCACCACCAGGGTGACATCGTAAAATCCGGGCGTTGTATAGACGTGGACCGGGTTTTGCTGGGTGGAGCTCCCACCGTCGCCAAAGTCCCAGGCCCAACCCACAATGGTGGTATCAGAGACCGAAAGATCAGTGAAATTGACGGTCAGCGGTGAACAGCCAACCAGGTCGCCAATGTTGAAATTCGCCCGCAGAGAATCGATAAAGATATAATTCGGCCGCGTCAGGGTATCCAGACAGCCATAGATATCTTCCGTAATCAGGGTAATGGTGTAGGAGCCTCGATCCGGGTAAAAATGGGTAACGATCGGACCACCAATGGTATCCCCTCCATCCCCGAAAGTCCAGGTCCAGCCCACCACATCAATGCTGTCTGCCACAAAGGTCACCAGGCTTGGATCACAATTGAGGGTATCCAAAGAGATGAAATTCGCTTCCGGACGTACCGGGGCCGTAAAGGGCAATTGGGTGGTATCCATACAACCGTTGGCATCCGTTACGATCAGGGTGATCGGGTAGGTGCCGGGGGTGACATAGCCATTGGTAGGGTTCTGCAAAACCGAAGTATTGCCGTCCCCGAAGTCCCAATCCCAGCCGGTGACCGGGACGATCCCGGTCGAAGAATCGGTCAGCTGGATCGTGAACGGATTGCAAGCAATCGTATCCGTGATGCCAAAGAGCGCGGTCGGGGGTTCGAAAACTGTAATATAATTCGGCCGCACAATCGTATCCATACAGCCCTGGTCATCGGTAACGATCAAGGTGACCGTGTAGGTTCCCGGTAGGGGATAAGTATGGGTGACCGGATTGCCGACTCCTGTGGTGGCATCGCCAAAGTCCCAGTTCCAGGCCACGATATTGTTCACACCTGTAGAAGCATCGGTAAAGGTGGTCGTGAAGGCCGGGCAACCCGAGGTCGCATTGGCATTGAAGTCAGCCACCGGGGGATTGATCTGAATATAATTGGGCTTGACAATGGTGTCCTCGCATCCAAGCGTGTCCACCACGATCAGTTGTACCGTGAAGCTACCCGTACCAGTGTAGGTATGGTTGACCGCATTGGTAGCCGTGGTGGTGTCAGTACCATCGCCAAAGTCCCAAATCCAGGTGACGATCCCCTGGCCGGTATTTGCAGTGAACAGGACAGGGTGCGGCTGACAACCGATGCTGTCATCCGCGACGAAGTTGGCATCCGGTCCGGGGGTGGCCGTGACACTGGTAGTGGTGGTATCCTGACAACCATTGGCATCGGTGACGATCAGAGAGACCGTATACCCACCCGCGGCAGGGTAATTCTGGGTAGAAGTCGGCCCGTTGCCGGTATTGCCATTGCCAAAGTTCCAGTTCCAGGCAGTGATCCCGACCACACCCGTAGAGGCATCGGAGAAGGGCACCGTAAAGGGGGCGCAACCGACTGAGTCCTGAGGGTTGATCAATGCCGCCGGAGGCTCAAAGACCGTGATATAGGCAGGTCGAACCGCAGTATCCATACAACCCTCACTGTCCGTAATGATCAAGGTAACCGTGAAGACGCCGGAAGAATCGTAGCTGTGGTTGACCGGATTTCCGGTGCCGGTATTGCCATCCCCGAAGTCCCAGGAGAAGTTGACAATATTGTTGGTGAAGGTAGAGGCATCGGTAAAGGTGACCGCAAGGACCGGACAACCGCTGGTCGTATTGGCATTGAAGTCAGCCACCGGAGGATTGATCTCAATATAATTCGGCTTGACAATCGTATCCTCACACCCAAGCGTATCGATTACAATCAGGGTAACAGTATAATTGCCGGCTGCCAAATAGGTATGGTCGACCGTATTGACCGAAGTAGTGGAGTCGGTTCCGTCCCCAAAATCCCAAACCCAGGTAACGATCCCCTGGCCTGTATTCCCGGTAAACGTAACCGGATGCGGTGGACAACCGATGCTGTCATCCGCCACGAAGTTCGCATCCGGTCCGGGGGTTGCGGTCACACTCGTATTCGAAGTGTCCCGGCAGCCGTTGCCATCGGTCACGATCAGCGAGACTGTGTACCCACCCGCAGCCGGGTAGCTCTGCGTAGAAGTTGGCCCATTGCCCGTATTGCCATTGCCAAAGTTCCAGTCCCAGGCCGTAATCCCGGTCACACCGGTCGAAGCATCGGCAAAAGGAACTGTAAAGGGGGCGCAACCCACCGTGTCCAGCGGATTGATGATAGAAACCGGAGGCTCAAAAACGGTGATATAGGCGGGACGAACCGCAGTATCCATACAGCCTTCGTTGTCGGTGATGATCAAAGTCACCGTAAAGACACCCGAAGAATCGTAGTTGTGGCTCACCGGATTTCCGGTGCCGGTGGTACCATCGCCAAAGTCCCAGTCAAAGCTGACAATATTGTTGGTGAAGGTGGAGGCATCGGTAAAGGTGACCGCGAGGATAGGACACCCTGAAGTGACGTTGGCATTGAAGTCCGCCACCGGAGGATTGATCTGGATATACTGCGGCTTGACCAGGGTATCCCGGCAACCAAGCGTATCGGTCACCACCAGGGTGACATCAAAATTGCCACTCGTTTGATAGGTATGAAAGACATTGGAGGTGCCAAATGCAACCGTTCCATCCCCCAGATTCCAATTGAATCCGACGATTCCCTGCCCGGTGCCGGCGGTGAAATTGACCGGATGAGGAGGGCAACCGATGGAGTCATCGGCAATGAAACTGGCCGTAGGGCCAGGCGTGGCCGTCACCGTGGTACTGGCCGTATCCACACATCCCACACTGTCAGTGACGATCAGAGTGACCGTATAGTTACCCGTCGCAAACGTCGCCGAAGGGTTCTGGGCCGTACTGGTATTGCCATTGCCAAAGTCCCAATCCCACCCCGTCACACTCTGTGGGCCGGTCGACTGATCCTGGAAGGGAACCGTAAAGGGATTACACCCAATTGTATCCAACGGGAAGATGGCCGCGGTCGGAGGGTTGAATACCCCAACCGCGGCCGGTCGTACAATGGTATCCGTACATCCCAGACTGTTGACGACCGCCAGGGTGACGACATAAGAACCGGGATTGTTGTAAAAATGGACCGGGTTTTGATCGGTGCTCGTATTGCCATCGCCGAAGTCCCAGAACCAGCTGACAATAGGCCGCGTCGAGACCGTCAGGTCGGTGAAGCGAACACTGTCCAGCGTACAATTGAGGGTGGTATCGACGGCAAAGTCAGGGAAAGGAATGGTGTCCACCACAATCGAATCAGGACTGATGATCGAGAAGGTACAACCCAGGCCATCGTCCAGGATCAGGATCGGGTTGAAGACCCCGGTTTGCGTGTAGGTGTGAATCACCGAGTCCGCCGTCGTGATGGCCACATTGCCATCCCCGAAATCCCAGGTATAAGATGCGGTATTGGTAGCGGTGGCATTGAATGCGACATCCAGGGGCGTACATCCGCTGTCGGGAGCAAAGGTGAAACTCCCGTTGGGTCCGAGGATGTTCACCAGACCGGGAACCAGCAAGGTATCCGTACAACCATCGTCGTTGACCACGATCAGCGAGACATCAAATGAACCGGCCGTCGCATACACGTGGCTTGGGTTTTGTAAAGTGGAGCCGGTGCCGTCGCCGAAGTCCCATTCCCAACTTACGATGTCGTAGTTGGACGAATCGGTGAAGACGACCAGCAGGGGAGGGCAGGAAGCATTGGTGGGGGCTGCCCCAAAGAGGGCATTGACATCCTGAATGTCCACAATACCTGTATTGACCGCGGTATCCATGCAGCCGTTCACATCCGTGACGATCAGGCTGACATTGTAAGTCCCATTGACCGTATAGTTGTGGTTGGGATTGGTGGCGGTAGAAGAATTGCCATCCCCAAAGTCCCAGACATAGCTCAATCCGCTACCACTGGACCCATTGTTGAAATTGATGGCGGAGCCGATGCAAGTCAGGGAATCATTGACGGTAAAGGCCGCGCTCGGATCGGTCACCAGAATGTAATTGGTAAAAGTCAGGGTGCGCGAACAGCCATCTACATCGGTCACAGTCAGGGAAACATCAAAATTTCCCGCCGTCGTATAAGTATGGGCAGGGTTTTGCTGGTTCGAAGTATTTCCGTCACCGAAGTCCCAGGTCCACCCGGTAATCGGAGCTCCAAAGACAGTCGAATCGGTAAAGTTTACGGTCAAACCAATACAACCAGCCAGGGTATCGGCACCAAAGTTGACATCGGGACCGATCACCTGCACATAATTGGTCCTGGTGCGGGTATCTGTACACCCATTGGCATCCGTCACGGTCAGCGTAACCGTATATATGCCCGGCGTTTGATACGTATGCGTGGGGTTCTGCTGGTTGGAAGTGCCACCATCCCCAAAATCCCAGGCCCAGCCCGTCGCACCTGTGGAAGCATCGGTGAAGTTTACTGTCAGAGGGCCGCAACCAAAGAGGGGAGCACCGGAAAAGTCTGCAACGGGAATAGAGATGCTAACATTTGCGGTGGCCTGGTCCTGGCAGCCCGTGACGGTATCGGTGACCGTCAAAGTGACCACATAATTGCCCGTAGCTACATAATTATGGATCGGGTTCTGTGCGGTGCTGGTATTGCCGTCCCCAAAGTCCCAAAACCAGGTGTCGGGCAGGATGGATTGATCGGTGAAGAATACCGTATGCGGGACGGCACAACCGACCGCAGGATTCAGGGCAAACCGAGCAACCGGAGGCAAGACACATACCGCATTGGTAATCACGGTGTCGTCTGTACAACCAAAATTGGATACAGTCAGGGTTACGGTGAAGCAGCCGGTATCGCCGTAGGTATAATTCGGGTTTTGCTGGGTGGACGTACCTCCATCACCAAATTCCCAGAACCAATCGGTGGCATTGATACTGCAATCGGTAAAGCTGACCGGGTCATTGATACAGACCAGGCTGGGATTGTTGGAGAAGCAGGCAATGGGTACATCACCTACCTGAATGTAGTTGGGGCGTACCAGGGTATCGGTACAGCCCGCAGCATTGGTGATGATCAGCGTGACCGTATAAACCCCGGTGGCAGTATAAGTATGCCCCGGATTCTGAGCGGTGGAGGTATTGCCATCTCCGAAGTCCCATTGCCAACTGACAATCGGTTCCACAGAGGTGCTCAAATCATTGAAATTGACCAACAGCGGTACACAACCCTGCACCGGAAGCCCGTCGAAATTCGCAACCGGCTCGATGATATTGATGTAGTTGGGGATGGTAATCGTATTGGTACAACCACTTCCGCTCGTCACCGTCAGTGTAACCGTATAGCTACCCGTCGCGGTATACGTATGGGTAGGATTTTGCGCAGTAGACGTATTGCCATCACCAAAATCCCAGGCCCAACTCACCGCGCCACCCGTGCTGAGATCCTGGAAATTGACGGTCAGGGGCGCTTCACAACTTCCGGTGGTATCGGAGGTGAAAGCTGCCACCGGTGCCGGATCAACTATAATCAAATTGGTTTGCACCACGGTATCCGAACAAGTGCCACTGCTGGCAATCAGGGTAACGGTATAGGTTCCCGCAGTTGCATAGGCATGGGAAGGGTTTTGTTGATTCGAAGTGTTGCCATCTCCGAAATCCCATTGCCATGAGTTCGGCGGGCCGGTGCTTTGGTCGGTAAAGTTAATGGGCTGTCCTTCACAGGTACGCGTGGTATCCTGGGTAAAGGCCGCGGTCACAGAATTGATATTTACATAAGCAGGTACGACCAGGGTATCCGCACAGCCGTTTTGATCGGTAGCGATCAGGGTAACGGTAAATGAGCCAAGACTGGTATAGGTATGGGTGGGATTGGCTCCGGTCGAACTGTTGCCATCGCCAAAATCCCATTGGTAGGAGAGGGGAGCCGAGCCACCGGAGGAATTGTTGGTAAAAGTGACGGACAATGGAGGCGTGCAGGCGCCAAAAGGACCACCGGAAAATGCCGCCACCGGGGTATTGGATACGTTTACATAGTTGTTGACCAGGAAGGTATTGGAGCACCCGTTGTCATCGGTCACGACCAGGGTAATCGTATAGGAACCTGCCGCTGAGAAGGTGTGGCAGGGGTTTTGCACGGTTGAATTGTTGCCATCGCCGAAGTCCCATAACCATTGATTGATGGTCCCGTCGCCGGGGGTGGAGATGTCGGAAAAGCATACGGTTAACGGGGCACAGCCACTGGCAGTAGTAGACGTGAAATTAGAGGCCGGATTCTGGAAGACCGTGATATAATTGGTCTGCGTTTGGGTATCGTTGTTCGCGCCATCGCTGACCGTCAAAGAGACCGTGTAGGTGCCAGGTGTGACGTAAACAGCGGCAGGATTTTGCAGGGTGGAAGTATTGCCATTGCCAAAATTCCAGAACCACGAGGTGACGGGGCCGGTAGACAAATCTGAGAACTGTACTACCAACGGGCTACAACCACTGGTGGTATTGCTGGTAAAATCAGCGGTAACCTGTGCTTTTCCTTGAAATCCAAAAAGTAACAAGAGCACTACCAAGGGTGCATGGTGCCAAAGTCGGAGTTGTTGCATTCGCGTTCGCCTTAATTCTGTGTCTCTAACCAGTCCCGTACCGGTTTCGTTTTAAAATCTTCTCAAGGATAAAATGACCGATTACAATTCAACTCGCCAGAGTAAATAACAATGAGCTTTCCAACGACAAACTCTTCTGTCTAAAATAAAAATATCCGTATCTCAATCCGAAAGGTACAATGATCTGCCATTTTCACAAAGGTATTATCCAGCCATTATGTGAATGTTCTGTTAAGTTTTTGGGTGTTCCTGTCCTTTATCTATACCCTCGTTTCACCCTCCTTTTTATTATTATTTGCCTGTATCTTTCATGGCCCGACTGTCTTTACCGATTTAGCTGCCCAGGTAACATAAGTCCTCTTTAAATATGTGCAAATCTCTTTCATCCGTTTCAGGGTCTGCACTGGTATTTTGTTAATTTCCGGCCATGAGTTTCTCAGATAGATTTGCCTCCCTTTTTCGGATGCTGCTTCCATCTCCCTTTACATTGGCGGTATTGCTGTCCATTTTCACCTTTGTATTGGCACTTCTGTTGACCGATCCCCGTCCCGATCTTCCGGAAACTCATATTATGCAGCTGTTTGGCCACTGGTCAGGAGGTATCTGGGGCTTGCTGGAGTTTGCGATGCAAATGATGCTGATGCTGGTTCTCGGCCACGTTCTGGCCCTCAGTCCCTTGGTTCGTGGGCTGATTGACCGGTCCCTCTTCCTCGTTTCTGATAAGGCATCTGCGGCCCTGGTGGTGACCTTTGTCACCGTTGCGGTAGCCCTCTTCAATTGGGGGCTGGGTCTCATCCTTGGAGCGATCCTGGCCCGTAAGATTGGCGAATATGCTTCGACCCGTGGCATTGCCATCAATTATGGTTTGATTGGTGCAGCCGGATACAGCGGTCTCATGGTCTGGCATGGTGGTCTTTCAGGTAGCGCCCCCCTCAAGGTTGCACAGGAGGGACACCAATTTGCCCACCTGACCGGGGATGCTGCCATTGACATTTCCTTTACCCTGGGCAGTAATATGAATTTGGTGGTATGCGGGGTTCTTTTGGTAGTACTTCCCCTCACTATGTATACCCTGGCCAAATTCAGTGCTGCGGAAATTCCCAATATAAAGGCGCGGAAGAACGGTCCCGATATTCCCGAAAGACCCGATCCGAAGAGCCCCGCAGAAAATCTGGACTTTTCCCGTATCCTCTCCGCCCTGACCGGTATCATCATCCTCTTTTTGTTCCTCAACGAACTTGTCATCCGGCCCGGAAAGCTCGATGTTACCCAGATTAACCCCAATTTGATCAATCTTCTCCTGCTCGGCCTTTGTCTCGTGCTCCACAATCATTTCCGCGGTTTCCTCGCTGCGGTGGAAGAAGCAATTGGCGGATCGGTCGGGATTATGATCCAATTCCCACTCTATGCCGGGATCATGGGGATCATGAAAGGCTCGGGGATGGCCCAGGATTTCTCACACGCCTTCGCCGACATTTCCAACGAAACTACTTTCCCCATTTATACCATGATCAGTGCCGGGGTGGTGAATGTGTTTGTGCCCAGTGGGGGAGGGCAGTGGGGTGTTCAGGGAGGAATTGTTTTGGAGGCAGCCGATACCCTGGCCCGGGAGTCTCAAGCCATGATCAACCTCAGCGCGGAAGAGATCGAGTCGGCCGTGAAAGCCTACCAGGCAAAAGGGATCATGGCCTTGTCTTATGGCGACCAGCTCACCAATATGCTCCAACCCTTCTGGGCCTTGCCACTGCTCGGGATCACCGGCCTCAAAGCCCGGCAGATTTTGCCCTATACGTTGCTTTTGATGTTGGTAGGGTTTTTGATTTACGGGACGGCTTTGTTGGTGTTTTAGTATGGTTGCGAGTTCGTTTCCCTTTTGTGTCCTTTCGCTTCTGGGGCCTCCTGCCTCCTGCCTCCTGCCTCCTTGCCTCCTGCCTCCTGCTTCCTGCCTCCTGCCTCCTGCCTCCAATGCACATTGCTCCCTGAAAAAAGACCTTTTACACCTATCAGGACCATTTTACATCATCCCCGGCTGGACAATCGCCTGAAACCGTGATTGCCCCCCTCACCGCATTCCCGGTAATTGAGCTATTCATTCATCTAAAACTCAATTACCAACATGAATCGAATTTTTACCCTCTTACCTTTTTTGCTCCTGTGCTTTGCTCCGGTACGGGCCCAGGTGGAATTGGAACCCAACAATACCATTATTCAAAATACCGCCGCCAATACCTTTCTGGCCCCGGTCAGCATTTCCGCCAATATTACCCGGATCAATCCCGACGACCGTGACTACTTTAAGATTGAACTCCCGTACTGTGCCGCGTGGAAATTCAATATTGTCAATCCGAATGGGTCACCCTGTATCCTGAAAATGTACCTGTACAACAACCAGAACACGTCCAGCCATGTCTTTACCTCCAGTGGGAAAACCTTTGATTTTAACGCCGGCCTCCCCGCACCTGTGGTGCTCAATTGCGGGGGGCCGGTCTACATCCAGATCGACCAGACCTCGGGAAATGACCTTGGGGCTTATTCCCTGAGCGTCACGGAAGATGTATTCAACGGACTGAAGTGCAACAACTCCTTTGCTTCAGCTCCTCTGATCCCGCTGGATACGATTTTGGATGAGCGGTTGTGGGGATACTCCTGCAATGGGCAATCGGATGCGGCATTTTACAAGCTGCAAACTCCCAGATGTGGGGTACTTGAAGCCAATGTAACCGGTGTAAATGCCAACCAGCGCATCGTGATGCAGGTCTATGATTCTCTGTTTAACCTGGTGGATCAGAATACTGCTTCCGGGAATGGCGCCAATGCTACCCTGAACCCGCTGCTGGAAGTGGGAACTTACTATCTGAAGGTCTATGAATGGACGGGAGGCTGCTGTTCACCGGGCTACAATTTCTATCACCTTTCGACTGACCCTTTTGTCCTGACTACAACTTTCGATACTACAGACGTAGCCGAATGCAACAACTCTTTTCCCACCGCTTTCCCCATTCCCCTGGATACGGTATTCGATGCAAAACTCTGGGGGGTGAACTTCAATATTTCCAATGGACAGTTACTGGACCGCGTTGAGGACCAGGACTTTTATGTCGTCTATGCGCCGAGGTGCGGGGTATGGGAAGTCACCCTTACCGGGGCCAATGTCAACCAACGCATGCAAATTGATGTCTATGATTCCTTGTATACCCTGATCAATAGGAAAATCGCATCGGGAAATGGAGCCAATGTTACCTCCGCGACCTTGCTGGAAAAGGGAGTGAACTACCTACATGTCAGGGAATGGACCGGCGGGTGTTGTTCTCCGGGTTACAATTCTTATCATCTCGCTGACGATCCCTACACCCTTACCGCAGCCTTTGACACCTCCGATGCAGCCGAGTGCAACAATGCTTTCCCCAACGGCTATCCGCTGCCACTTGATACGGTATTCGACGCCAAACTCTGGGGGATCAATTATGTGATCTCGGATGGTCAGCACAACGACCGGAACGAGGACCAGGACTACTATGTAGTTGATGTGCCTGAGTGTGGAGAATGGTCGCTGGATATCACCGGGGTAAATACCGCCCAGCGAATGCATATTCTCGTTTACGATACCCTCCTCAACCTGGTAGACAACAGCATTGCACCATCAAGCGGCGCCAATGTCTCCCTGACCACTTTGCTTTCCCCGGACAGGTATTACCTAAGAATCGTTGAATGGACGGGTGGGTGCTGTTCTCAAGGTTACAATGTCTATTCCCTGGCGAATGATCCCTTTACGGTTGAGGCTTCATTTGCGCCTTTGTCCAATTTTACCAGCAGCTCGGACACGGTTTGCCTCGGAGATCCGGTCTCCTTTGTGGGGGCTTTTAACAATATCACTTCCTGGCTCTGGGATTTTGGGCCGAATGCGACACCCTCCAGCAGTACCCAGCAGGTGGAAAATGGGGTGGTCTTTAACCAGGCCGGGCCTCAAACTGTGACCTTGTCTGTAAATGGGTGCTCGGTAGACACGGTGGTGGTGGAAGTCCTTCCTTTGGCGGCCACGCCTACTGTTTCACTGTCGGGGCAAACTTTGACCTCGAGTGCAATGTCCGGAAATCAGTGGTACCTGAACGGTGCCGCGATTGCTGGTGCAACGGCTTCGACCTATACGGCGGCTGTTTCCGGGGTTTACCATGTTTGTGTGTCTGACTCCTCCACTTGTGGGGTGGCCTGTTCCGACACACTGCAAGTGACCTTGGTTGGGCTGGAGAACCGTTTGGGAGAATTGGTGACTGTATTTCCCAATCCGACTACCGGAAGTTTTGCCGTGGAATTCCCATTTGACGTGGACGAAGTGATTGTGAGCAACAGCCTGGGGCAGGTTGTGATCCGGGAGGTGCTGAGCCTGGGCCAGCGCCGGCTGGACCTCGAATTGCAGAAAACAGGAGTTTATTTCATTTCTCTGTATGGCCCCGAAGGGGTCGCCCGGAGAAAGTTGGTGGTTGGGGGGAGGTAAGTCTCTCTTTCTGAGTCGATTCCTGAGATTTGGAAGGAGCTTTGAAACGATCTCCCATTCGACTTTGGTTGAATTGGAGATTCGTTTTTTGGGGGAGTTAGCAGTTGCTTATCCCGGAGTTAGCGGTTGCTTATCCCGGAGTTAGCGGTTGCTTATCCCGGAGTTAGCAGTTGCGTATCCCGGAGTTAGCAGTTGCTTATTCTGGAGTTAGCAGTTGCTTATTCTGGAGTAAGCAGTTGCTAATCTTGGCGTAAGCAGTTGCTAATCTTGGCGTAAGCAGTTGCTAACCTTGACGTAAGCAGTTGCTAACTTTAGCGTAAGCAGTTGCTAATTTATGAGTTAGCAATTGCTAACTTCAGCATAAGCAATTGCTAACCTTAGCGTAAGCAATTGCTAACTTTGGGATTAGTAGTCGCTAACTTCTATGTATGCAATTGCTAATTTAGGAGTTAGTGGGAGCTAACTTGTGTGTAAGTGATTGTTAACTTTATAGTTTGCTCAACCCAGCTCATCAAGCATACCGCGTTGATGCCAGCTTGTTTCTACGCTTCCAGATCACAATAGCTCCGATACACAAGATCAGCAACCCAAAGATAACCAACCCCCACTGGGACATGGTTGGGATCGAAACCCCTCCGGCTCTCTGGGCCAGGCCTTCCTGAAATATATTGGTTGGATTCGAAGCTTCGGCACATTCATAAGTGCAGATAAGCGCCAGATTGGGATTGACAAAGGTATAGGGAAATGAAATCGTCTGCCCCGGTGAAAGGGAGAAGGTGGAAGGAAACCCTCCAACAGGAATCCCATTAAGGGTAAAGGGGGCATTGGGGGCATCAAGAGGGCCGGTATTGTCCGAATAGAGGAGAACATTTGAGAAAATAAGCGTCTCAACCGGGTCATTATTCTCGAAAATGATATCACCTGAGTTGGCAGCTGAAGCCTGATACCTGGTGTTGTTCCCGACTGATTTCGTACCGATTTGGGTCCCGTTCCTGGTAAAATAGCTGGTACCACTGATCTCCCCACCTTCGACATATACCGTCATGCTTCCACCCATCGGAACTTCCTGGAGGTTGCTGCTGGTCGGCCAATCGAAACTGTTGGCAGGGGGAGTGAGAACTGTGTCTCCAAAATATGGCTTGGCAGATGCATTCTTAATTTTACCACTGTTTCGGGAACAGTGAAAGTCATTCGCACCCACCGCACTCGTATTCTTAAACGTTTTGCAGTACGTCTGAGAGTAGGATTGCTGCTGCGATAGGATCAACAAGGAGAAGAGGATGAGAAAAATCTGGGGAACCTTCTTGAGGTTGGTAAGGGGACGGTGGGTAAACATAATAGCCATGTATTTAATAGTTAGGTGATTGTTGGCATCAACAGCCACGGCTCATAAGGAGCCTTTTGACCGGATCAGGAGGTTATCGGTTGGTATTAATTGCGACATTAGTTTACTGAATCCCGTAGCTCATTGAAATGACGAATGTCATAAAACTGAAAAGAAGCAAAGAGAATGTCGAACTCTAAGGCTCTCTACAAACTAAAGAAGCTGTCCTTATGGGGCAGCTTCAATATAACGAGGCAGCTACAATAAAATGGGATAGCTTCAAAATAACGGGACAGCTACAATATAATGGGGCAGCTTCACTTAAAAAAGAACGGGACTGATCCGAAGATCAGTCCCGCTTATATGAAAATTATAGCGCGTTGTCTTTAGTTATTGGACAGGTTTGAACTGTTCTGCACGTTACATGGAGTAGGGCAGAAGTTCAAATAGTGACCGTCCAGGATGGAGGTGCCATCGGCCCAGCCGTCAGCGGTAGCGACTGTGTTTCCGAAGAAGTCGAGTTGCTTGGCACGGAACCAGAGGGTGATGTCAAAGCAAGGAGCCATATTTCCGATTGGAACCCGGAAAATAGCGTTCATCCTTGGGTTGCCAAGGTGAAACTGGAATGGCATTTCTTCCAAAACGATTCCGCCGTTTCCTTTGGGAAGGTCGTTGCGGTCACCAATGAAGAACATAACATCAGAAAGCAACCAGCCATGTGACATGCGGTTACTCAGGTACATTTCATCGGTGCTGCTGTTGGAAACCTCCAAAGTACCCATAACGTTGCCACCTTCATTGATCAGATTGATCTGGGTAGGGGTAGCACACTGGTTGATTGGAGTGATGTTTTCGTCGAGGATGCGGGCAGTGAGATCGACAGCGTCGGTTTGTGGTTGTACGATTTCACGCTCACAGGAAGAGCCAAGAATGGCAATAGAAGAAAGAATAATGGCAAATGTGAGAAGCTTTTTCATGCGGTTGACTAACAGTTGGTTGGCTTGGCCTTTTCGTTTTAGTTGGTTTGGCCTTTTGACTTGCTACAAAGATATGTTAGGTTTTTCGTAAAATCAAGGAAAGCTAACGATTGTTTGGTGAATAATTTAGTGCGCAATATGAAGTATTCTGTGGAGAAAAGGGCTATAATGCCCCTTTAAGTCTATTAAACGGATTTAGTTGGGAAACCATATCCGTATAAATTGTTTGTTAGATTTTTTAGATATTTGTCGGACATGAACAACATACCCGGTAAATCAGACATTCTGGACGCTGCCAATCGCATCCAGACCTACATCCACAGGACTCCTGTACTCACATCAGCAACCATTAACGCCCGTTTAGGTGGGCAATTGTTCTTCAAGTGTGAGAATTTTCAAAAGGTAGGAGCCTTTAAGATTCGGGGAGCTACCAATGTGCTGTTGCAACTGGACCGGGACCAATTGGCGGCTGGGGTATGTACCCATTCATCCGGCAACCATGCACAAGCGGTGGCCCTGGGAGCCAGAAACCTGGGTATCCCTGCCTATATCGTGATGCCTTCCAATTCGCCATTGGTCAAGCAGGCAGCGGTCAGGGGATACGGTGCTCAGGTGACGCTTTGTGAGCCCACCCTGGCAGCCAGAGAATCCACCAGCCGGCAAATCATTTCCGAAACCGGGGCCACCTTCATCCACCCCTATGACAATTACGGCATCATCACCGGTCAGGCAACTTGTGCATTGGAACTCATTCAGGACGTTCCGGAGCTGGACATCGTAATGGCCCCGGTCGGGGGAGGAGGGCTGCTGTCGGGAACGGCACTGGCAGTCCACCATTTTCTGGAAAATGGAATCACCCTCGGTGCAGAACCACGAGGCGCGGATGATGCCTACCGATCCTTTCAGGCAAGAACTCTGATACCTTCTGAAGCCCCCCATACCATCGCCGATGGTCTGTTGACTTCCCTGGGAGAGCGCACCTTTCCCATTATCCTCGAACATGTTTCTGAAATTTTGCTGGCGGGGGAAGCGCAGATCGTGGATGCGATGCGCCTGATCTGGGAACGGATGAAGATCATCATTGAGCCTTCCTGTGCCGTACCCCTTGCCGCGCTGATTGAGAACGATTACGACGTCAAGGGAAAGCGGGTGGGCATCATTTTGACCGGGGGAAATGTAGATCTGGGGAAGTTACCCTTTTGAAGAACCCGTTAAAATAGCTCTCTGATATCGATTGAAAAGCTGACCCTGGACAATTACCCTTTTAAATAGGTCACGATGGCCCGGGCACAAGCTTCTCCATCCATCGCCGCACTCATGATCCCACCTGCATAGCCTGGTCCTTCCCCACAGGGAAATAATCCAGCTACCTGAGGATGCATCAAGGTATCCGGGTCACGTGGGATGCGAACCGGAGAAGAAGTGCGCGATTCGGTGGCCACGATGACGGCTTCTTCTGTCAAATACCCCCGCATCTTACGGCCAAATTCTGTAAATCCTATTTTGAGGGCGGCTCTGATTTTCGCTGGCAATACTTCGTCCAGTTTGGCGGAAACCAGGCCCGGAAGGTAGCTGCACTCCGGAAGGTTTCCAGAAAGCCTGCCTTCCACAAAGTCGGTCAACCTTTGTGCGGGAGCTACTTGTTTCCCTCCTCCTGCTTCGAAGGACCGGCGCTCTACCATGGATTGATAGGCGACGCCCGCCAGAGCACCTTCTCCGGCAAACTGTGCCAAATCGGCCTCTGTGACTTCAGCAACGATCCCTGAATTGGCGTAAGGAGAATTTCTTTTAGAAGGAGACCAGCCATTGACCACGATCTCGCCGTCTTCGGTCGCCGCCGGGCAGATGATCCCACCGGGACACATGCAGAAGGAGTAGACACCACGGTCCTGGGCCTGGGTGACCAGGGCATAAGAAGCGGCGGGTAATTTCTCCGGCCGGTTCCGGGAACGGTAGCGGATTTCATCAATCAGTGGCTGGGGATGCTCAATCCGAACCCCGAGGGCAAATGGTTTTGCTTCCAGGGCGATGCCTTTGTCCCGAACCAGGCGGAAGATGTCCCGGGCAGAATGCCCCGTAGCAAGCAGAACCGCCCGGCCTTCGAAGCGATCTCCGGATGCAGTATCCACCCCTTTGATGCCCCCGTCCCTGAGGATAAAATCGGTGACCCTTTGCCCAAAATGAATTTCTCCCCCATGTTCCAGGATGGTCTCCCGCATGGATTGGATGATCTTGGGCAGTTTGTTGGTACCAATATGGGGGTGGGCATCAATGAGAATGTCCTCGGTGGCTCCATGGCTGACCAGGATTTCCAATACGCGTTTGACATCGCCCCGCTTCTTGGACCTGGTATATAGTTTGCCATCAGAAAAGGTACCCGCACCGCCTTCGCCAAAGCAATAGTTGCTGTTCGGGTCTACAATTCCTTCTTTGTTCAGGTTTGCCAGGTCACGCCGGCGCTCCCGTACGCCTTTGCCCCGCTCGATCACGATGGGCTTGATTCCCAGTTCGATCAGTTGCAGCGCGGCAAACATCCCCGCCGGACCAAAGCCAATGATCAAAACTGACTCTGCGGCGTGAACATCTTGTAAAGGGAAATCCCAGCGAGGTTCTGGTTCAGGTTGCTCATCTACCCAGGCACGGTAGCGGAGTTGAAAGAGGGGAGGCTTGGAACGGGCATCGACAGAGCGGCGCAGCAATTCGATCCCACGGATACGATGGGGAGAAGCTTGCAGCTTTCTCGCCACCAGCTTTTTGTGGTAAGCAGGATCATCTATTTTCTCGATCGGCACCCTTATGTCAACTTCCCTGGGCATAGACAATGATGTTATTATGGGCCTTGAATTCCAGCCGCTTCAAACCTACGAATAATTATGGATTGAGGGACACTGCCTGAAAACTGAAGGGGCTGCCTCAGAAGCATTATCAACAGTCAGAAAGAGACAGGGTTCCGAGTTCGACCTGCTATTATCGGCTGGAAACGCATCGTCGAACGCTGGACTCTTTCTTAAAACTGCAGAAGCTGCCCTTTGGGGACAGCTTCTGCATCAATATGATAGTTCAGGGATGGATCAGGAAATGGCAAATGCTTTCCGAACCTTACCGACGTAATCGAGTGCTTCCCAACCAAAAAACTTGACTTTGGTGGGTTTCAGGGTCCGTATTTCGGTGCGAACCCCATTCACTTCGGTGATATCGACATAGTTCAAATCGACCTCTTCCTCATAAGACTTCCGCCCCATGTGGCCGTAAGCTGCCGTCGGGGAATAGATAGGCTTGAGGAGGTCAAAGCGGTCAGCGATGGCCTTGGGACGCATGTCAAAGATTTCACCAATCTTATTTCCGATCTCAGTATCTGAGAAGTTGATCTTGCTGGTGCCATACGTGTTGACGTTGATGGAAACAGGTTTGGCTACCCCGATGGCGTAGGCTACCTGAACCAGAACTTCGTCAGCGACTCCGGCTGCAACCAGGTTCTTGGCGATGTGGCGGGTTGCATAAGCTGCAGAACGGTCAACTTTAGAAGGATCTTTTCCTGAGAATGCACCTCCACCATGAGCGCCTTTGCCTCCGTAGGTATCGACGATGATCTTGCGACCTGTCAGGCCTGCATCACCGTGAGGACCACCGATCACAAACTTTCCGGTAGGATTGATGTGGTAGATGGTATTGCTATCCAACCATTTGGCAGGAATCACGCGGGGGATCAGGATGCTTTTGACATCTTCGGCGATTTTGTCGAGCATCTTCCGGTCAAGTGCTTCCTTGGAAAGTCCGGGATCGGTTTCAGCGTTGACAAATTCATCGTGCTGGGTCGAGATGACGATGGTATGAACGCGCTTAGGCTTGCCATTGTCATCGTATTCGATGGTTACCTGGGACTTGCTGTCCGGACGGAGGTAAGGCATCAGATGCAATTCTTCCTTGCGGATTTTAGCCAGTTCCTGAAGCAGGTGGTGTGAGAAAGCCAGTGCCATAGGCATGTACTCTTCGGTTTCTGCGGTGGCATAACCGAACATCATTCCCTGGTCACCTGCACCCTGGTCCGCATCGAGGCCTTCGCCTTCATTTACACCCTGGGCAATGTCGGGGGATTGGCTGTGTACTGCGACCAATACGCCACAGGAATCTGAATCAAACTGGTAATCGCTGTGCGTATATCCGATCTTCCGGATCGTTTCGCGTACGATTTCAGGAATCTCGACATAAGCTTTGGTGGTGATCTCACCGGCCACAACCACCTGTCCGGTGGTGACCAATGTTTCACAGGCAACCCGCGAAAGGGGATCCTGGGTCAGCATGGAGTCGAGAATAGCATCAGAGATCTGATCGGCTACCTTGTCTGGATGGCCCTCTGAAACAGATTCCGAAGTAAATAAATATGACATATCAGATGGTGTTACCTTATAAGTAGATTCGTGTTCTCTCTCGAAAAAAGAGTCACAAAATTAAGGACAAATCCCAAAAAGAAAAGGCCTTACTTACAAAGATTGATTTCCTGCTCTTCTTTGGTGGCCGTTCCGACCACGGTGCCACAGCGATTGTTGGTCACCTGAGCGACTTTCGTGCCGGGTTTGACGTATTTCATGCTCCACTCATTGGGACCGATTTGGATGATGGTCTGTGAGCCTCCATCGTCCAGGCAATACTGCATCCGGGAGGTGCACTGATTGCGAACCCAAATCATAATGGTTCCTTCTGGACGGTCGCCATACACCGGGCCTCCTTTACTGGTCGCTTGTTTTCCAGCGTCTGCCGCCGCCTGGTTTTCTTTCGCTTTCTGCTCCTGCTCCGCTTTCCATTTGGCCATGGCAGCCGCTTGCTGAGCTTCTAATTCTGAGCGATTGGCATCAGCCGCCGCAGTGTTGGTGGCCTTGAGCCTTGCCAGTGAGGTATTGAGTTGCGTTCTCCGGGCAGCCAGATCCTCAGAAATCTCCTGGGTATCGTAAGCGGGGTCCTTGGTCTGAACTGCTTCCAGGGAACCTTCCGCTTTGACCACGTATTTCTCATACCGTTCCACCCAGGCCTTGTTGGTCCAGTCTTCACGGGCTTCCATATTGTCCAGCATCTTCAGATTAAAGTTCAGCTTGTTGATCTCTGCCTCAGCGGGTGACTGGGCTTTCAACTGCGGACCATAAGAAAATACGGCGAAGAGAAGGACAAGGAGGTAGGAGAGCTTTTTCATGGTGTGCTTCAATAGTAATTAATATGTATAGTTGCTCTGCGAATATAAGCAAAAACTGGACCAGAAAGCCGCGGCTGATTACCTTTGCCAGCTATGAGTCGCAGTAAACTCCTTAAAATAGAAGAATTCAACCGGTTGCCGAATTGTATCAATATGGATCCGGCCATTCAGGGCAATTGGGCCGGCCACTTTGGCAATCAAAATCCCATCGTTTTGGAACTGGGATGTGGCAAAGGGGATATCTCTGTCGGGTTGGCCCGGCTTCATCCGGACATCAATTATATAGGGGTGGATCTGAAAGGCGTTCGGATGTGGACGGGAGCCAAAACCGCTCTTGATGAAGGCCTCAGCAACGTCGCTTTCCTCCGGACAGATATCCATGGGATCAGCCGTTTCTTTACTTCCGAAGAAGTCGATGGAATCTGGATCACCTTTCCCGATCCCTATCCGCGTAAGAAAGCGACTAAAAACCGAATGGTCAATGAGCGGTTCCTGAGTCATTATGTCGAGCTGTTAAAGCCCGGCGGGACGATCTGGTTCAAGACCGATAACAACAGCCTCTTCGACTATGCCCTGGCCCATTTCCAGGAATTGAATGAAAAAGAGGTGTTTCGCATTGAGATCAAAGAGACGACCAGGGACCTTCATGCCTCGGATTTGAAGAATGTGGAGAATGGGATTACCACCGATTTTGAACGACGCTTTCTGGACATCGGGAAAACCATTAATTATATGTCTTTTACCCTGTCGGCAGGCCCCAACCTGGACAAAGTACCTGTGACTGAGCGGGTCGCTCTGGATCATAACGAGACCGCGCCACGCTTGAGGTCAGGGAATTCCTGAGGTTCCGGGAATGCTTGAGGTCAGGGAATCAAAATGAATGGGTCAGGGAATCAAAATTGATCGTTTGTTGAAATCTCCCATCCGATCAGGCTTTATTTCCCGGCCCGGACCAACTCCAATGAATATTTAATTAACTTGCAGGTGAGGAATTAGGGGTGCTGGTAATTTGCTTGCCTCGGAGGTGATTGTTTTGATCGCTGAACGGGTGGGTAAAAAGAAAGACTGGCTGAGATCATACCCTTTGAACCTGATGCGGTTTGTACCGTCGAAGGGAAATTCAAGGCTAATCTCCTGGGTCAATTCGATCCTTCCCAACAATTCCGCTGAAAATCTGGTTCAATTGATCCCTTCTACCGGGATTCAAACAAGAGATCATTATGGTAAAAAAGAACGGAACACCGAACTACAAAAAAACAGGCCGCAGCATCAATGCGGTTGAGGATGCAACTGTCACGACCGGTGCTCTGCCCGGATCGGAGAAGGTATATATCGAAGGAGAATTGCCGGGCGTCCGTGTACCCATGCGGAAAATCACCCAGTCTGATTCCCCCGCTTCATTCTCTGCCAATGGAAAAGGGGAAGCGAATCCCCCCATTTATGTGTACGATACCAGTGGACCCTATACCGATGCCAATGCCGAGATTGACATTTACAAGGGGATTACCCGGATGCGCCGCGAATGGATCGAGGGCAGGGGAGACGTGGAGGAGTTGCCACGCCACAGTTCTCTATATACCAACGAACGGAATGAAATGGCCAAACTGGACCCCATCCGTTTTCCCAATATCCCCAATCCCGTCCGCGCCAAGCCGGGGAAGAATGTGACCCAACTCCATTATGCACGCAAAGGGATCATTACCCCGGAGATGGAGTTCATCGCTATCCGCGAGAACCAGAAAAGCGATGCTTACAATGCCTGGCTTCGCCGCCAGCATCCTGGCCAAAATTGGGGTGCCAATACCCCTGATAAGAAGATTACGCCTGAGTTTGTCCGGGAAGAGATTGCCAGCGGACGGGCCATCATCCCCAACAATATCAACCACCCGGAATCAGAGCCCATGATCATCGGCCGCAATTTCCTGGTCAAGATCAATGCGAACATTGGTAACTCTGCGGTTTCATCTTCCATCGAAGAGGAAGTCGAGAAGATGGTGTGGGGAATTCGCTGGGGAGCAGACAATATCATGGACCTCAGTACGGGGCAAAATATCCATGAGACCCGTGAGTGGATCATCCGCAACTCTCCGGTCCCGGTTGGGACGGTGCCGATCTACCAGGCCCTTGAAAAGGTGAATGGCAAGGCAGAAGACCTGACCTGGGAGATTTTCAGGGATACTCTGATTGAGCAGGCAGAGCAAGGAGTGGACTATTTCACCATCCATGCCGGTGTCCTGTTGCGGTATATTCCGATGACGGCCCACCGGGTAACCGGGATTGTCTCCCGTGGTGGTTCCATCCTCGCCAAATGGTGCCTGGCGCACCACAAGGAAAACTTCCTCTACACGCATTTCGAAGAGATCTGCGAGATCATGAAAGCTTATGATGTGTCCTTCTCGCTTGGGGATGGTCTTCGTCCCGGCTCCATTGCAGACGCCAACGACCGGGCGCAGTTCGCGGAACTGGAAACCCTCGGAGAGTTGACCCAGATTGCCTGGAAGCACGATGTGCAGGTAATGATCGAAGGCCCCGGACACGTTCCGATGCACATGATCAAGGAGAATATGGACAAGCAGTTGGAGGTTTGCGGGGAAGCACCGTTCTACACCTTAGGGCCTTTGACGACGGACATCGCTCCCGGATACGATCACATTACTTCTGGCATCGGAGCCGCCATGATCGGCTGGTACGGAACCGCCATGCTTTGCTATGTGACTCCCAAGGAGCACCTGGGCCTGCCCAACCGTGCAGATGTGAAGCACGGTGTCATCACCTACAAGATCGCAGCCCACGCTGCGGACCTGGCCAAGGGACATCCCGGAGCGCAGGTACGCGACAACGCCCTCTCAAAAGCCCGCTTTGAATTCCGCTGGGAAGACCAGTTTAACCTGGGACTTGACCCGGACACCGCCCGTGAATACCACGACGAGACTCTGCCCGCTGAAGGGGCCAAAGTCGCCCATTTCTGTTCTATGTGCGGTCCCCATTTCTGCTCGATGAAGATCACCCAGGATGTACGTGATTACGCAAGGGAAAACGGTCTCGACGACCAGGAAGTGATAGAAAAGGGAATGGAAGAAATGTCAGAAGAGTTTAAGAAAGCCGGTAGCGAGCTTTACGTTAAGCAATAATCCGCAGGAGTCAGGCGGGGTGATGATTCATTGCTCCGCCTGATTTCAATCAATAGGAACGATTAAGAATGGAAGGTCAAATCCTGACCACTGTCTTCCTCTCCTGCCAGTAAGCAAGAATATTATTGTAGTAAAACTGATTGTCAATCTTGGCTTTGATCCAGAGATTGAGCTTGATCAGGTCCATCCAATCCGTTTCCATAGCTGGAATTGCACTGTACTGGACCGCTTTGCGGCTGAGAACTTTTTGCACCTTTTCCAGAAAAGCCCGGTAGTGGCTCAACTTACGTGAATCCTTGCTTTTGCGGATATGGGAGCGAAGCCTTTGCAGTTTGACGAGCGACTCTTCCCTTTGATTCATCTCTACGGACAGGATGAGATCGATGAGACGGATGGAAATCTCCTGCTTGAGCATGCTGTATTCGTCGACCATGTGTTCGAGCGTTTCGGCTGCAGAACGGTTTAAATTGGCGGCCAGAAGAATCCCGATCTTATGGATATAGTACCTGGTTTTCTGCTCGTCGCTGAGGTCTTCAAGGTCCAATAACTGGTTGATCCTTTGTTGAGACATCTGCAGGTCGTTCTCATAGAAATAGTAGACACTGCACAATTCAAGGTAGCGGGGTAAGAAGCTCTTTTTCTGCGCTGGGGTAAGTCGGGAGAGGATTTTGTCCGTTTTGTATATGAGACCGCTGATCAGGAGAAAGTCGCCTGTTTCCATACCACTTTCCATCAGCAGGTTGACGATCTGCAATCGGATATCCCGGGGATAATCTTCCCTGGCAGAGGTCTTTTCCAGTCGGGCAAGGCGCTTGTGGAGTTCAAATTTATCCTCAAAGGTCTTGCTGTAAATGTATTCACTGTTGAAAGCAGCAGACCGGTTTTCCGGGTCCTCATGCTCCTGTGCATATTCTGTAATCTTATGCAGGATGTCTTCGGTGATCTCCCGGTAGGGGACATCTGCATCCGAATGGGATTGGCTGCTGGAGACCAGTACATTGATCTTCTTGAGGTTTTCTTCGAATGGAGCCACCTCTGTCACCATGCTGGAAGTAGCTTCGATCCGGGAAAGGACTTCTGAATACTCTTCCCAACTGGTATTGTTGCTCTTGGCCAGGGTGTCACGGTAATCTTCAAGAATCCTGAGCCTCAGCCGGGGGGAATTGATCTTTTCGCAGGCATCCAGCGCAGCACGGATATAGTTTTGAGCTTGTTCATAAAAGCCCTTATAGTTCAGAACCTCGTACTTTGCCTTGTACCGGTTAATGATAAAGTCTTCACGGGAGGAGTTGGAATACTCGAGGAGAACGGCCAGGATGTCATCCAGCAATGCATTCTTCTGCATCGAGTAGAAGGCCTTGGAAAAGGAAGAAAAGTGTTTGGAATAGATTTGGCGATCAAGATTCTTATTGTACTCAGAGGAACCCAAATAGCCACCATAGATGTGGGTAAATCGGCTTTTCCTTCCATGCAAATTGTAGAGGCGCTTTTCCTCTTTGGCCAATGAATGAACCAAATCGAATAATGCTTGCATAACCAGTCTTCTTAATGCCTAACAAATGATCCTGCTGCTGCCAAAGGGTTTATTATTCATCGCCAGATAAAACCCTTTCTGATCCAATCCTAATTAGGTACCAAACTAAAATATTTTTCCACAAATTGCAAATTAACTGGCTTTTATTCAGGGCAGTGGCTGTGTGGATATGTCTTTTCCAGCTTAATTATTTCTACACCTTTTTCCGTAAGGCCCGGATTGGGATTAAAAAAGAAAAACCGTCCCTTGTTAGAGAGACGGTTCCTTGTTTATATGAGGCTGTGATCAGACGTCGATATTGGCATATTTGGCATTCTGCTCGATGAACTCTCTGCGGGGTGGAACTTCATCACCCATCAACATGCTAAATACATGGTCGGCATCCGCAGCACTGTCGATCGTGACTTGCTGCAAGGTGCGGAACTCAGGATCCATAGTTGTATCCCAAAGTTGCTCTGGGTTCATCTCACCAAGACCTTTGTAGCGTTGTACGTGAATCTTCTCAGTTCCACCAAACTCGGCAATGATCACATCCCGCTCAGCGTCGGACCAGCAGTACTTAGCTGTCTTGCCTTTTCTTACCTGGTAGAGGGGAGGAGAAGCGATGTAAAGGTAGCCTTGCTCTACCAGCGCATTCAGGTAGCGGTAGAAGAAGGTGAGGATGAGGGTACGAATGTGACTCCCGTCGACGTCCGCATCCGTCATAATGACAATCTTGTGGTAGCGGAGCTTCTCCAGTCCTACTTCTTCAGTACCGATTCCTGTAATCCCGAGGGCAGTGATCATATTCTTGATCTCTTCGTTCTCGTAGATTCGGTTGGGATGGGCTTTCTCAACGTTGAGGATCTTTCCCCTCAGTGGAAGGATGGCTTGAAAGGTCCGGTCACGGCCCTGCTTGGCAGAACCACCTGCGGAGTCCCCTTCCACCAGGTACAATTCACTGATTTTAGGATCCTTGCTGGAGCAGTCGGCCAGCTTTCCCGGAAGTCCTCCACCTACCATGACGTTCTTGCGCTGAACGAGTTCACGCGCCCGCTTGGCAGCATGCCTTGCTTCTGCCGCCAGGATCACCTTCTGTACAATGGTCTTGGCAACTTTAGGGTTCTCTTCCAGGTATTCCTGCAAGGAGCGGTAAACAATCCCCTCGACGATGCTCATCACCTCGGAATTGCCCAACTTGGTCTTGGTCTGTCCCTCGAACTGAGGCTCAGGTACCTTGACCGAGATGACACAGGTCAGACCTTCGCGGAAGTCGTCTCCGGAAATGTCAAACTTCAGCTTGGCAAGCAATCCTTCCTTTTCCGCATAGTTCTTCATGCCACGGGTCAGCGCCTTCTTGAAGCCTGATACGTGGGTACCCCCTTCGTGGGTATTGATATTGTTGACGTAGGAATGCAGGTTCTCGGTGTAAGAACGGTTGTATTGAAGCGCGACTTCCACCGGAACGGTCTCTGCATCGTCTATCCCTGAAAAATAGATGGGGTCGACGAGTGCTTCCCGATTGGCATCAAGGAATTGCACAAACTCGGAGATACCACCTTCGGAATGGAACAGCTTTTCCCGGAAACCTTTTCCAGTGACGTTGCCTTCTTCATCCTTGAATTCGATCTCTTCCCGTTCGTCCTTAAGGGTAATGCTGATCCCACGGTTCAGGAATGCGAGTTCACGCATACGTGAGGCCAGGGTGTCAAACTTATATTCGAGGACGGTGAATATGGTAGTGTCTGGCCAGAAAATGGTGGTTGTACCGGTAACATCGGTCTCTCCGATCAACTTAACATCTTCCTGGGGAACACCCGCATTGTAGGTCTGCTGGTAAACTTTACCATCCCGGTGAACCTCGACGATACAGGTTTCAGAAAGTGCATTCACACAGGATACACCTACACCGTGCAATCCGCCCGAAACTTTGTAAGAGCTCTTATCGAATTTTCCGCCTGCATGGAGAACTGTCATGACAACCTCCAAAGCGGACCGGCCTTCTTTCTCGTGCATGTCGACCGGGATACCCCGGCCGTTGTCTGAAACACGGATGGAATTGTCTTCCTGAATGGTGACAAAGATGTCGGTGGCATAGCCAGCCATCGCTTCATCAATCGAATTGTCGACAACCTCATAGACCAGGTGGTGAAGTCCCCGGAATCCTATATCTCCAATGTACATTGCAGGTCGCTTTCGCACCGCTTCCAAGCCTTCTAAAACCTGAATATTTGAGGCGGTATACTCGCCTGGTTGCTTCTGTTCTTCGCTCATTGGTTGGTCCAATTTGTCAATCTTCTTGACCTCACCTTGAATTAAAGTGAAGGAAGAGTAAAAATACGGCTAAATTCGCTTTCATGACCCTTTCTAAGGGGTTTTTTATCCACACAAATAGCATTCCAGTTGCTTTTTGCCACTGAATGGGTTCTAATTACCTTTTATTCAAAAGATACACCTAAGTAATTGTCTTTCAGGGATGTACTGAGCAGGCCAGGACTATGGTAATTCGTTAAGGTGAATATTCCGGGAAATTGAAACAATAGCCCCTCGGAATATGCACATTATTACGCCGGTTCGATCGCCAAATCCACTATTTCAGCAAGTCATCAGAGCGCTTGCGGGCATCGTCAATAATCTTCTGAGCCCTGTCGTCGGCTTCTTTCTCGATCTTCTTCGCTGACTCCTCCCCGGTCTTCCGGGTCTTGTCCGCGAGCTTCTTCTTGGCCGCTTTCTGGATGGGGTTCTTGGCCGAAGCCTCCATCTGGTCAGCCTGCTTATTGGCTTCGTCACGCACTTTCTGGGCCTGTGTCCGGGCCTCTGCACGGATCTTGGCTGCCTGAGTCTCTGCTTCCTTCAGGATGCGGTCTGCTTCCTGCTTGGCCTTCGCCTTGGCTTCGTCAATCTTCTCCTCAACCTTTTCCTTCACATCTTCTTTGACCTCATCGACCTTTTCCTTCACATCTTCTTTGACCTCATCCACCTTATCTGCAATCAAGTCAGTCGCACCATCTCCTTTTTCATTTCGGATGTAAGTGATCTTGGGTTGGTCAACCGTGCCTCCCAGGCCGACATTGACTTTGAACTGACTACCAAGATCTGTCTTGATCAGATCGCCCACTGCTTTCATCGCGGTGGCCCCTGCGGCACCCGCGGGCAGATCAAAATTCAGATTGTAGGCCATCTGCTGGTCCAGTCCATGGGCGCCATCCACGGTCATCTTTCCATTCCCCATCGGAACGTCAAAGGGCTCCACCCATACCTTGCCATCGTGGATCTCATAGAGCACCTTGGTGTCCTTGATCGTCAACTCCTTCAGCTTGTTCAGCTTGATTTTATCCGCGATCATCTCTGTTCCTTTGAAACCTTTCAACGTACCGTTAAAGATTTTCAAGTCGCCGACGCTGGTAATGCTGGCCAGGTCAGGCATCATGTCACTGGTCAGGTTACCATCCAGTGTCAGGGTGGAATTCATGCGCCCTTCCATGAACTTGGCGATAGGGGCAATCTCCTTCAGCATCTCGACCATCTTATAGCTCTGCCCGATGTCCAGATTCTCCAGCTTCCAGTTCAGGTGAACTTCAGGAGCGGCAGGATTGGGAGTGGCATAGCTTCCATCCACCCGCATACTGCCTCCAAGGGTGTTGAAACGCAGGTTTTCAAACTTGATCTGCTCGTTGCGCATGATTACACGCCCCGTCATATTGTCCAGGTTCAGGTTGTCGTAAATCACCCGGTCAATCTTGGTATCAAAGACAAAGTCAATTCCCTTGGGGACTTCAAAGGCGACCATTTCAACTTCTTCGGTGGGGGCTTCAGCAGCTTCCGGTTGGGGAGCATCAGCTTCTTCTTCCACCATCCACTCATTGACATTGAAGCGGGGGGAGCGGAAGGTCATGTTGCCGGTCAATTGCTGGTCGGGAAGCAAGGCATAACCGAGGTAGTTGTCAAATGCACCTACCACCGAAAATGGGCTGCTTCCGAGCTTGCCCTGGACATTCTGGATGGTCATCTTCCGGGGATCGAAATCGACTCCACCGGAGGAGATGGTAACGCCCTGGGGCAGGTCAGGAGAAGAATAAGAGAAATTGGTCAGCTTCAATGAACCCGAGGTGGGAAGTTCACTGTACCGTTCATTTTCAACCGCGGCCAGGTTCCCTTTGGTGTTCAGGTCGAGGTCCATCAAGCCGCCCATTTGCGTGTCTTCCAGTTCCAGAATCTTGCTCAGTTTGTCCAGGCTGAGTTTACCTTTGGCCTGAAGATCGTAGTTGACCGCATCGAAATCATTGACCACCAGGGTCGCATCAATCGGGTCACCATCAATTTCTCCGTGGAATTGCTTGACGTTGAGTACTCCCTGGCTCAGGTCAGTCGCTTGTACCTTCGCATCGGCAATCATGGTCATATTGGAAATCGCAGAGGGGAAGTCAGGGGTTTTAAAATAGCCCTCTTTCAGTTCCATCTTGGCATCAATGCCGGGCAGGGCACCTGTTTTCTCATTGTAAACCCCTTTGGCGGTGCCATCCAGGACAAAACTACCTTTCAGCTCGTAGCCTTCCATCGGGAAAATCTTCAGGATCTCTTCCAGGTCCAGACTGGCCTTGGCGGTAGCATCTATATTGTAATTTTCCGTCATCACACCACTCAGCACACAACGCGCGTCAATCGGGTTGGCACCAAAGAGGGCATGGAAGGAAGGCATATTAATCGCCAATTTGTTCAAATCACCATCGGGACAATCTACCTTGACATCGAAGTTGATGTCCTTCACATCCTGGGGCAGATCAGGATAGGCAAAGTGGCCATTTTCTACTCCCAGATGAACATTGAAGGCAGGGAGGCTCTTCTCATTGTATTTCCCGGCCACCTTGCCATCCAGGGCAAAAGTTCCGTCCGTATCCAGGTCACCGAAATCCTCGGTGTACATGCCGGGAACCATCGAAAGAATGCTGGAAAACCTGTTCTCATTGGTCTTGAAAGTGAGGTCCATATTGACATCGTCTCCGGTCAGGGCGACAAACCCATTGAAGCTCAGGTTCAGAGCATTGAGTCCAATCCGGTTGTTCTTGAGGGTATAGACGCTGTTGGCATTGTCGATAGAGATGGTTACATCGGCATCCAGGACCATCTTGTTCATATAAGAATCGCCGTCCAAGCGCAGGGTAACTTCATCTGCGGTCGTTTCGGTATCGAAATCAAAGACGTCTCCCCTGAAATTTCCACTTCCACTGTGGTTGAGGTTGACCACCTCTGCATAGATGGCGCCGGGCAGGTCGTCGTAGATGACATTCGCCTTCGTCAACGAATATGCGGTCAGGTCGAGGGCCAATGCTGATCCTGCTGAGCTGTCCGCCTCGGCTACTTCTTCCTCTGCGGCTGGTTCTTCTTCTTCACTGGCCTTCATGATGTCCCAGTTGGCGATCCCGTCCCGGTTGACCCTGGCGTGGATGGTAGGCTCATCAAGGGTCACCTTCTTGACCTCATACTTGTCACCGAAAATGCTGAACAGGTTTACCACTACGCCAAAATGCTTCACATCCGCCAGGGTATCCCCGGCAAAAGGCTCCTTGTTCACCACCCCAAAGTTGTCAAGCGTCACCGTTATATTGGGGAAATTCTTGAATACAGAGATGCCGACATCCTCAAAATAGACCTCAGCATTGATTTCATCATTGATGTATCCTTTGACGGCCTCTTTGATCTGGCTGCCGAAAAGGAGGGGAATAAGAATGATCAGCAGGAGCAAAACCCCCAGGGTGATCCCGGTAAACTTCAGGGTACGGCGGAAAAATTTCTTCATCTTGTATTGCAGTCGGTGTGGTTCGTGTCAGTATAGTCTGAATTTTGACCTGATGGCAATTTAGTGAAAATCACCTGTATAAGGAACGGATTTCGATCAATTACTGGTATGTCGGGATAAATAAAAACAGCGGAGCAGAATCAGTTTGAACCGATCTTGCTCCGCTGCCGGGAGGGGGGATGAAATGCAGAATTATGCGATCATCAAATACCCCAGAATGATCACCACACCAATCACGATCATCATGGCATACTGCCCGACGAGACCTGACTGAAGTGTTTTGATGCCATCACCGAGGAAGAGCATGAAGTTACCCACTCCATTGACGATTCCGTCAATGACGAACTTGTCAAATCCCATCACGACGTTCTGTCCCAGCCATACAAATGGCTTGATCAGGATGGCTTCGTAAAGTTCATCGAAGTAGAACTTGTTCTGCATGTGTTTGTAGAAGCCACCCAGGCGGCGCTTCACAACTGCATCACCCGCCAGATCGTGCTTGGAATACAGGCGCCAGGCCAGTGAGACCCCAAGCACTGCGATGAGTACGGAGAATGCGATCAGTCCCCATTCGAGACCGGCAGAGGCATGCGCCTCTTCAATCGGATGGATATGCGCCATGGTGACGGCACCACTGACATGTTCGCCAGCATGTTCAACACCGTGCTCCAGACCATGACCACCGCCATGTCCGCCACCGCCGTGAATGCCCAACCAGTTGTTGAGGGCATGGTATTTACCGTGACCGATCACTGCAGGGAGACCGAGGTAGCCACCAACTGCGGCCAGAATAGCCAGAATCCAGAGTGGAATGGTGACAAAAGCATTGCTTTCGTGCGGATGCTTTTCACCGGAGAAGCGTTCCTTACCGCGGAAGGTGAGGAAGTAGACCCTGGTCATATAGAATGCAGTCAGGAAGGCGGTCAACATACCGACACCCCAGACCACAAAGTAGATCATTTGACCATCCATGCCATTCAGGAAGTTCATGGTCATGATTTCATCCTTGGAGAAGAAACCGGAGAGACCGGGAATACCTGCGATGGCCAGCGTGGAAATGAAGAAGGTCCAGTGCGTGGAAGGCATGTACTTCTTCAGGTTACCCATGGTACGGATGTCCTGAGGATCTTCTTCTGTATGCATGTGCTCCATGGCGTGAATCACCGAACCGGAACCGAGGAAGAGACAGGCCTTGAAGAAGGCGTGCGTCATCACATGGAAAATAGCGGTGGTAAATGCACCTGCTCCCAAAGCCATGAACATAAAGCCCAATTGAGAGACCGTGGAGTATGCGAGTACTTTCTTGATATCGTTTTGTGCCAATGCGATCAATGCCGCTATCAGCGATGTCAGGGCCGCCACTACCCCGATCACCATCAGGATGCCAGGGGCTTCCACAAACAGCACTCCCATCCGTGCGATCAGGTAGATACCCGATGTTACCATGGTTGCGGCGTGGATCAGGGCAGAAACCGGGGTCGGGCCCGCCATTGCATCCGGCAACCAGACAAAGAGGGGAATTTGTGCGGACTTACCTGTCGCTGCGATGAACAGCAGGAGAGGGACCAGCCAGACAGCATCACCGGTAAAGTCACCGACATGCTCAAGGATACCGCCTTCTCCACCGATGGTGAGGGTGCCGGTATATTTATAGATCATCATCATGGCGACCAGCATGGCGAAGTCACCAATCCGGTTGGCCACAAATGCTTTCTGAGCTGCTTTTGCATTGCCCATTTCCTCGTACCAGAAACCGATCAGGAAGTAGGAACAAGCGCCTACACCTTCCCAACCCAGGAACATGACAACCATATTGTTGCCCAGCACCAGGTTCAACATCGAGAAGATGAAGAGGTTCAGATAGAGAAAGAATTTATAGAATCCACGGTCCCCATGCATATAGCTGATGGAGTAGATGTGGATCAGCGCACCAATACCCGTCACGATCATTCCCATCAGGAGGGACAACTCATCGAGACGGTAGGTAAAGTACAGGTCAAGGTCACCCCCAAACATCCAGTTGACGGAGTCTAAAGCACCGAAAAGACCGAATTCTATCGGTCCTTCGTAGTTGAGGAATGCGTATGTGATGAAACCAAAAGGAATGAGGACCATCAGGGTCCCCAGTAAACCAACGGCTTTTTCCTGCTTGGCGAAGCCGGGAGCCATAAATCCACCCAGGCCAATGAGCAAGGAGCCCAGGAGCGGGAGGAGAATGATTAAGCTAAAGAGAGGTTCTTCGTGCATATTCAATTCACTTTTGGCTTACCACTTAAACAGGTTGAAATTGTTGATGTCGATGTCCTGCCGGTTTCGGAACATCGATATGATGATCGCAAGTCCGACGACGGCTTCCGCAGCCGCAACACACATGACAAAGAAAACCAACATGGCACCATCAGCATCATTTAAGCCACGTGAGAAGGCAACCAAAGTCAGGTTCACTGAATTCAGCATCAGTTCCACGCACATAAAGATCACGATGGCGTTGCGACGGGTCAGAACACCTATAACTCCAAGGACGAACATGAGTGCACTGATGGCGAGATAATAATGAATCGTTAGCTCCATATCAGTCTTCCTTATTTTCGTTCTCGTAATTGAATTTCTTAGCGATTACGATTGCACCGATGAGGGCAGCAATCAAAACCACGGAAATCATTTCAAAAGGGTAGAGGTACTTGGTCATCATAGCAGCACCGATGGTCTCGGTTTTGCTGAAGATGAAAAAGTCACCCGCTGCCTCAGGGGCAAGGGTGTACTCACTGAAAGTGATCAGCATGATGACCAAAAAGGCAATCCCCATTACCGCAGCAACAATAACCGACGGATGAAAGGGAGATTGTTTGGGCTCTTTGCTCAGGTTGAGCAGCATGATTACAAACAGGAATAAAACCATGATTGCACCCGCATAAACCAGAATTTGAATGATTGCGATGAATTCAGCTTCCAAAGTCAGGTAGAGCCCGGCAATACTGAAAAAGTTGACAATCAGGCTCAATGCTGAGTAAACGGGGTTGCGGTTGAGGATAAGGCCAATACCACCGGCAATGCCGAGTATCGCAAATATCCAGAAGAGTAGTCCTTGAAGTTCCAAATCGTACGCTTTTGTGACGTTCAGGGCGCAAATTGGCGAGAAGAAACCAAAATATCAAACTGTTTTATTGTGGGTAATCCACGGTTTAGAACAATCTGGCTACCTGATCCCAGATATCAGCAGCGATCTCTTCCATCGAACGGAAGGCATCAATGATGACTACATTGTCCTTATGGCCCTCCAAATCAATGGCTTTCAGGTAGTTCTTTCGGACCTGAATCAGGTTTTCCAACTTTTCATAATGCTCGATCACTTCCCGGTTGGCCTGAATCCTGGCCATGCTTTGTTCGGCAGTAAGGTCAAGAAAAATTACCAGATCGGGGCGAAGTGCCTGAGCGGGCAAGGAATTTGCCTGGATCACCCAGTCCATATCCATGAACTGACTGTGGTAAGCATAGCTGCTGTAATAGTAGCGATCGGTGATCACCACTTCCCCCGCCGCAAGCTTGGCCAGCATCCCATAGTCCGGATGGTGGATGTGATCGAGGCGATCGGCCAGGAACAAGGCTGCAATCGTATATTCATCCGCTTGTTCCTGGCCGGTCAGCACCCGCCTCAGCATGGAGCCAATCCGGTAATTGGTCGGCTCAAGGGTGGCGTGCACCTTGTGACCCGCTGCTTCCAGCCGTTCTACCAGGATTCGCACCTGGCTGCTCTTACCGCTGCCATCGATGCCCTCAAAGGCAATAAAAGGTGGTCTCTGCACAGAAAGTATTATTCTTTGATGATGCGCAGGGCGATCTGATCGTCCCCCGCTTTGAGTCGGACAATGTAGATTCCCTGGGATAGTTCGCTAAAGTCAAGATCAAAACGGGACAGGCTACCTGGGTTTTCCACCATGACCTCGCGGCCAAGCTGGTCATAAACCTGAACCTCAACCTCCCGGTACCATTTTCCCAGGTCAATGCTCAACTCACCTTCAACCGGGTTGGGGAAATAATTCACATTTTTAGCGAGTTCACTTTCTTCGATCCCGACGATGAAGACAAAGGAGCAGGCCGAAGTGTCGGAGCAGCCATTTTCGGTGACGACGACCGCGTATTCACCAGAGACGGTAGGGGTATAGTCCTGGTTGGTAGCGCCGGCAATCGGTGTATTGAACACACAGTCCAGCCATTGGTAAGTACCGGAAGAAGAACCCGAAGTCAGGGTCTGTCCACTCAGCGTGACGCTGGTGTCAGGGGTGCTGACCGTCAGGGTGGTGATTACCAGGCTGTCACAGCCTGCACTGGTGGTGAAGAGATCGGTATAGGTTCCTGGGGTGGTCTGGAAGGCGCCAGCCAGGAGGATTGAATCTCCGGTACATATTCCGGCAGCCACACTTTCATTGTAACTGGGAGAAACCGAGAGGGTGGTGACAATGATGCTGTCACAGTTTTGCGCTGTGGTAAATACATCGGTGTAGGCACCCGCTGTGGTCTGGAAGCCTCCCGCCAGGAAGATGGAGTCCCCGTCACAGATAGAGGCCGTTGCAGTGTTGTTGTAAGAAGGGGCGATGGTCAGGGCGGTAATCACTACGCTGTCACAGCCGGTGGAATTCTGGAGTACATCCGTATAGGTGCCAGCCGTGGTTTGGAAGCCGCCGGCCAGGAAAATAGAGTCCCCATCGCAGATGGAGGCATTGGCATTGTTGACGGAACCCTGGCTGACGGAAAGGGTGGTGGTCAGGATAGAATCACAACCAGCCGCATTCATAAGGGTATCGACGTAATTCCCCGCAGTAGTTTGGAACGCGCCCCCCAGCAAGATCGAATCTCCCTGGCAAATAGCAGCGGTGGCAGAGCCAGTAGTTGAAGCACAGCCGGACTGGCCCGTAACCACGATATCATCAATGCTGAAGGAAGGCTCAGCGCCGGCAGAAGCAGTCAGATTGACAAACCGGTAGCCGAACCTCAGGGTAGACTGGTTGTCAAAGGCCGGATCGGTGATGGTCTGCTGGACCCAGCTGGGCTGGTTGAAGTATTGGCTGATGGGGGCCGTAAGTAAAGTCCAACTGCTGCCACTGTTGGTGCTGTAATAGACCTCTCCATAAGTTGTACCCACGGCACCGCCGCAAATCCAGTAGAAGCTGAGTTCGACATTGACCAGCCCGGTGGTATTGAGGTCATTGGTCATGGAAGCAAAATTGTTTTCCGGGAATACGCACAGGCCGTCCGCAGGGCGGTAATTGGCATTGAAGATACCGTTGGCAACCCCGTCATCAGCAAGAATATGCAGGTAATTGCTGTTGGGACTGCCATTGATGGCAGTGGGTTGGTTGGGTGTCGCAGCAATATTCAGGGTAAATGGGAATCCCAGGCAGATCACCGTACCGCTACCTCCTGTATAGGCATTGTTGACAACCCAGTCGTTGTAGCCATTGACATTGGAACTAACGTCGGCCGTATTGAGGGTAAACGTATTGCTTGCACCGTTAAAGTTCTCCGAATAGATGGCAGTTTGAGCCATAAGAGAACATCCGGCAAGGATAAGGCAAAGGGTAAGTAAACAATTTTTCATAGTAAAGCAGGTTGACAAATTTTCGAGGGCAAAAAGGTACGAAAGGGTAAGATTGGGAGCAAGTCTCCTTATGTTATTGGCAATGATTGATGAGAAGGGAGAAATCTTTAAAAAGGCAGGGAGTCCCGAAGAAATAGACTCTTTTATTAACTTTGTACTATGAAAAGAATCCTCCTGCTTTTTATTTCCATTGCTTCCTTTGCTAGCGCCAAGGCACAGAATGCCTCACCTGTCATCCTCAACCTGACCGCCACGCACAACACCGTTGCCAATCAGGTCACCTTTGACTTCGATCTCAGTGATGCAGAAAACGATATGTGCGGTGTAGAACTCAGAGTGAGTGGAGATGGAGGCCTGACCTGGTTGATCGGGCTGGACTCCATCACGGGAGATACCGGCTATCCGCAAACCCCGGGAGCAGGAAAAAGCATTGTCTGGACCTATGATCCCTTTACCCTGACCGCCCAAACCGGCTCCGGCCCGGTCAATTTCCAAGCCAGGGTCATCGCCTATGACCTCAACGCCCCCGATATCCAAAATATCGTAGACCAGGTGGACAGCGCCCGCCTGGTCCAAACCCTGCAATTCGTAGAAGGCACCCGGCACCGCACCGCAGCCCCAGCCCACCTCCAGGAAGTCCGCGACTCCATCGAGAACCTGATGGCCGCCAACGGCCTGCAAGACTGGCACCACTTCTTTCCATTCGGTGGAACCCAGGGCCGGAACTTTTCCGGACGCCTGCCCGGCCTGCTGGATGAACCCACCACCTACCTCATCTCCGGACATTACGACACCGAACCCAATACCCCAGGCGCAGACGACAACGGCACTGCCACCGCAGCGGTCATGGAAATGACGCGTATCTTCTCAGGCTACCAGTTCCGCCACTCCATCCGGTCCATCGGATTTGACCTGGAAGAAAGCGGGTTGCTGGGAAGCTTCTATTATGTAGCCAATGAAATTCCGGCCTGGGAAAATGTCGATGGCCTCCTCAATATGGAGATGATCGGTTACTACGACGACAACCCCAACACCCAGTCCCTGCCCGCCGGATTCAATATCCTGTTCCCCGATGCTTACAATGCCGTGGTCAGCGACTCTTCCAGAGGGAATTTCCTCACCAACGTCGCCAATGTAGCTTCCAACTCCCTCAAGGAAACATTTGACACCTGTGCCGCCACCTATGTTCCCGATCTCAGAGTGATCTCCCTTGCCGCTCCCGGAAATTCCACCGTCGCCCCGGACCTTCGACGCAGCGACCACGCCCCCTTCTGGGATGGTGGCTACAAAGCCCTTATGCTGACCGACGCCGCCAATCTCCGCAATCCCAATTACCATACCCCCGGAGATTCCATTGCAACCCTTGACCTCGACTTCTATGTCAAAAACGTCAAAGCCGTCCTCGCGACCCTCGTCAAACTGGCCGATCCCCTCAATGCCAGCTTCTCTGTCTCCAACCCCTTTACCATTGACGTTCCCGTCAACCTGACCGACCAGATGGAAATGGACCAATTTCTCGTCTATCCGAATCCATCCAGCGGCAGATTTAAGATCACTTTTGCCAGCGATGGAAATTCCCCGGTGCAAATCAATTGTTACAATATCAAAGGAGAAAAGGTTGCTGAAGTATGCAATCAACAGTACACAGCGGGAAACAAGACCATTGCCTGGACCGCGGAAGATGAGCAAGGAGAAACTTTCGCCAATGGAAACTACTTTCTGAAGTATACGCACGGGGACCGAACCGCTACCCGAAGGATCACCATTCAGCATTAACGTTTGCGCTTCAACCAAAAACACTAAGTTTGCACTTCCTCCATCAAGGGAAGGAAGCAAGCATTGAAGATCGCAGAAATCATACTCCCCGTCCCCGTCAAGTCAAATTTCGACTACCGGATCCCTCCCGCATTTGAGGAGCAGATCGAGGTCGGGAGCAGGGTGATTGTGCATTTTGGAAAAAGTAAAATGTATACCGGGGTGGTCAAGCGGCTCTACGAGACAGACGAGCAGGAAAAGATAGCTCGCCTGAAGCCGATTGAGGAATTGCCGGATGACCGGCCGGTGCTGCAACCCCAGCAGTTGCAGCTGTTCAAATGGATGGCCGAGTATTACTTCTGTACCGAGGGAGAAGTGATCAAAGCATCTTTGCCTGCGGGGCTGAAGTTACAAAGCGAGCAGATCGTAGAATGGGCGGACTATCCGGATTGGGAGGACCTGGACATTGACAACAAGTCTTACAGCCTGCTCAATATCCTCTCCAAGCAAAAGGTGCTCACCCTCAAGGAAGTAGCCCTGATCTGGGACCAGGCCGATCCCCGTCCCCGCCTTCGCAACCTCCATGGCCGGGGAGTACTCAGACTCTCGCACCGCCTCATGACCGGATACAAACCTAAGATGGTGAAGTTCATCCGGCTGGCCGAAGACTTTCAAAACGACGAAGCCCTTTCAGAGACATTTGACAGCCTCAGCAATGCCCCCCGGCAGGAAGAAGTCCTGATGATGGTGGTCAGCGAATGGTACCAGGGAAATGAATTGCAGAAGTCTGTCCTGAACAAGCGGATCGAAAAGGCAGATGGGGCGATCAAAGGCCTGGTCAAAAAAGGAGTATTGGAAGAATACGAGGAACGGGAAGACAGAGTGGCCGCCCTTGCCTACAAAGAAAACAACAAGGACATCGTCTTTACCGAGGAGCAGGTCACAGGCCTCGAGAAAATCCGGGCTTCATTTGAAGAGAAAAAGAGCCGACCCGTATTGTTGCACGGAGTCACCGGGAGTGGAAAGACACACCTGTATATAGAGTTGATCAAAGATGCCCTCGAGCGGGGAGAGGAGGTGCTCTACCTATTGCCCGAAATCGCCCTGACCCAGCAGATCATCGACAAAGTAAAGTCAGAGTTTGGGGAAATGGTCGGGGTCTACCACAGCCGGTTCAGCGATGCCGAGCGGGTAGAGATCTGGCAAAAGGTCATCATGGGGGATTATAAGATTGTGATCGGGGTCCGTTCGGCCATCTTTACCCCCTTCAAGAACCTGGGGCTGATCGTGGTGGACGAGGAGCACGACAATTCCTTCAAGCAGACGGAGCCTGCCCCCCGTTACCATGCCCGTGATGTAGCCATCTATGCCGCTCATCTCTATGGTTGTCGCATTCTCCTCGGTTCTGCAACCCCTGCTTTTGAAACCTATTACAACGCCCGGCTCAACAAATACACCCTCGTCGAATTGAAAGAGCGGGCCGTCAAAGCCAAATTGCCCCGAATCCGATTGGTGGACATGCGGGTACAGCGCAAGCAGGGCCAAAACAAAGGGCACTTTTCCCAACACCTGCTCACCGCGATTACCGAAACCCTCGAACGCAGAGAACAAGGGATCATTTTCCAGAACCGCCGCGGCTTCTCTCCCTGGCTGACCTGTATGAATTGCGGCCACGTTCCCCACTGTATCAACTGTGACATCACCCTGACCTACCACAAATTTTCAGGGGAATTGCGCTGCCATTACTGCGGCTATACCGACCACCAATACGATAAATGCGACCGTTGCGCGAGTTATGAAATGAAGCAGCAGGGGATCGGAACGGAGAAGATCGAAGAAGAATTGAAGTTGTTGTTTCCCGATGCCCGGATCGCCCGCATGGACCTGGATACGACCCGTACCCGATCAGGGTTTGTCAAGCTGATCCGGCGCTTTGAGGAGCACGACATCGACATCCTGGTGGGTACCCAGATGGTAACCAAAGGGCTCGACTTCGAGAATGCCACCTTGGTCGGAGTGATCGACGCAGATATGATGCTGAATTTTGCCGACTTCCGTGCTTATGAAAATGCCTATCAGGTATTGACCCAGGTGAGTGGTCGGGCGGGACGCTCACAGAAGCAAGGGCAGGTATTGATCCAGACTTACCTGCCGGAAAACCCGGTATTGCAGATCATCACCAAGCCATACCACGTCTTTTTCGACCTGGAAATGGCCAACCGGAAGCAGCTCAATTATCCGCCTTATACCCGGATCATCCGCATGGAGATCCGCCACAAGAACCAGATCTACCTTGAAGCCCAGGCCGAAGCCCTCCGCAATATCCTGCTGCCAACCTTTGGCAAAGCCATGCTCGGCCCCGAGTATCCCTACGTCACCCGCCTCCGCAACGAATACCGGCAGGTCGCCCTCTTCAAAATCGGTCGCACTTCCAATGTGATGGGAGTACGGCGCAAGCTCGCCGAACTGATTGATACCTATTACCGGAATGCCCCACAGAAGACCTTGCGCATCATGGTGGATGTGGATCCGAATTAAAGCTTTGTTAATTGAATGCAAAAGCCCTGTCAATGTTTTTTTCCTTTTCTATTTTGGGTAGCCATTTGTATGGTGCCATTTTCTTGTGCTCGACAAATCAAAACCCCTATGAACTCTGACCATAAGGTACTTGCACAGCAACTAATAGATTTTCAGTTTGGTGAGATGTTCATTTGCCCGATGCATGACCAAACCATAAATAATATTTGGGAGGCCAGCGAAGAGGGAGCCCTTCTGGATAAAATTCTCAATGATCCTGAGGTGCCAGAGAAAGCCAAATATATTGCCTGTGTTACGTTTTTTAAAAAGGATATCTTCTTCTTACAAAGGCACACAAAGGAAACGATTGCCAGGATTTATGCATCTGCGCTTTCTGAAAACTATACTGGAAAAGCGAATCCCTGGGGCTTACTGTATGAGCATGAAGATGAAGGGACTGAAGGAGTAGCCTTTCTGGTTCTTGGAGAAACTGCAATTGAAAGCCTTAAACCGTTGCTGGAAGATGAACGAATTAATATGGAATATGAGGGCAGTATCGAGGCCACGATTGGAAATGGTTACCGTTACAGGGTAAAAGACTTTGCAGCGCATTATATCGGAAGGATCAGGGGAAAACCACTTCAGTACTTTGAAGGGTATCTGCAAAGGGACCAGCAAATTGAGTTACTGAAGATGGAATTGACTGGAAATTGAGCATTTATTCTCTTTAATTCGGAAGCGATTTCATATAAATAATCCATTCCAATTCCTATTGGTTATCTGGGCCCTGACCACCCGGAGATGCAGGCAAAACCGATTTCTCAACGGGTATCCGAATCGCAAGACGGTGGTTTCCATCCAACTTATACCGTTTCCACCTGAACCGGTAAGTGATGGCAGCGATGGACAATCCACCTCCAATTGAGTAACCGATTCGTTTGATATCATAGTTCTCAAAACCACCCCTGCTAACTGCATCAATGATCATCAGCGGCGGAAAGACCAAGGCAGCTGAAAGTCCACAGGAAACGATCATTCCCATCCAGTACCTGCCATTGCGGGACCGCCGGAGCCAAATCCTTTCAATCTGATCCAGCCGCAGGCTGTCTCCACTCAGGAACAAAGTGGAATCCCGCGCTCCCTGGTATTGCAGCCCAATCATCCTGTCCATTCCAGTGATCATGACCCGAATACTGTCACCAGGCTGGATCAGAGTGCGCTTAAAGGGAGGTTTCTCCAGGTAGAATTCAGACTGAGACTGGGCATGGGGAGAGAAGTAAAGGAGGAGTAGCCAGAAGGGGAGGGTTCGAAGCATAGACCTGAGGAATGAACGCATTGGATCCGGTCCCAAACCAGACTTCAGGCAGGGGCGCATGGGATGCAGTCCCAACACGGAGTTGGGATAGAGTCGCTTTGAACTCAGGCCGGGGGCAGACAGATGCGCAGTAAGCATGGTAATAAGTTCGGTAAAGGATAGGATTAATACGAATGGCATTCAGGAAAAAGTACCTTCAAGGGGGGCATTTTCCTGTTGGTCGAAAGGAAAGCAGCGGTAATGGGTGCAGAATCAAGGAACAGGAGAAACCAGTCCTACCCTGAGTTTTTATCTGCTTGCACAGGATTCAACACAGTGTTATATTGGTATGCTTGAGAAGCAACTTTCTCAATGTAAATGAAATCAACTACAAGGGGTTTTTATGGGTATGAGACAGAACTTTATCACCTTCGTTTGCTCACTCTTTTTTACCATCGGAGCTGGGACTTCGGTGGTACAGGCACAATGTGCAACCAATACCGCATCCGGGACTAACTGTGTGAGGAACGGGCCATTCGCGCAGGACATTAACGTCAATGCCTGTGGAGCATTTACTTCCGTAACCAATTACTCCCCTGCGACTTATTTCCGTACCCCGGTGCTGAACGGCGGATGCTATTCGGTCAGTACCTGTGGTGCCTCCATTGATACCCAGATTTCAGCTTACCAGGGAAATACCACTACCAACCCCTTTGCTTACAACGATGACAATGGCCCTCTGTGTACAGGAACTGCTGCTTCCATCAATATGGTGCCCAATTTCACCGACTTTGTCCGGGTGGATGTTTCCCAATTCAATTGCCAGCCAGGGGGGACCGCCTCCATCACGGTGCGGGTGCGTCAAAACAACAACCTGACCTTTACCTCCAGTGCAGCCAGTATGTGCCAGGGGCAGACCCGCACCCTGAGTGCAACTCCCGCACCGACGACAGTTTTCGGAAATGCCGGTGATCCCGGAACCTACTCAGGAACGGGTGTATCCGGTACCACCTTTACCGCACCTACCCCGACCGGAGCCAGCCAGAACGTCACCTTGACCTATACTTTCGGTTATTGCAATGCCACCCAGGTCATCACCGTTTTCCGGAATCCATCACCCTCCAATGCTGGTCCGGACCAAACGGTGGCGGTCAACAATACCACCCTGGCGGCGACCGCACCTGCTTTCGGAACCGGCACATGGAGCGTCATCGCAGGTACAGGTACTTTTTCAAACGTAAATAATCCAGCCGCAACCGTGACCGGCCTCAGCCCAGGTATCAATACCTTCCGATGGACGGTCACCAATGGCCCCTGTACAGGTAATTCCAATGATGTCAACATTACATTCGACGGCACTCCTCCCACGATTACCTGTCCCGGCAACCAATCCGGCTTCCTGAACGCTGGTTGTGCCTTCAGCCTGCCCAACTACATCAGTTCTGTGACCACCTCCGATGCGGTGGATCCCAACCCGACTGTCACCCAGAGTCCGGGCCCCGGTACAATCGTATCCAGCAATACGACGATCACCATGACCTCGACCGACTTCGCCGGTAATTCCGCTACCTGTACCTTCCTGGTTACGGTATCCGATACCACTTCGCCTACCCTGGTATGTCCACCCGCCCAGGTTGCTTCCGTGAATTCAAGTTGTCTCTTCACAATCCCGAATTACGCACTTCAGGCATCCATCAGCGACAACTGTACCGCGAACCCAACCGTCAGCCAAAGTCCGCCCGCCGGAACAACTATTCCTGTGGTCGGAGGCTCATTCAGCTTCCCGATTACCATCAATGCCACCGATGCGTCAGGAAATACGACCTCCTGTCAATTCCAGTTTACCCTGAACGATGCCACCCCACCGAATGCGGTTTGTCAAAACATTACCATCGCGTTGAGTGGGGGCAGTGCTACCATTACAGGCATGGATGTCGACGGCGGTTCTACGGATAACTGTGCCAGTGGCGCTCAACTGACCTACACTGTCTCACCGGACAGCTTCACCGCAGCCAACACCGGCCCCAATCCGGTCGTCCTGACCGTCACCGATGAAAACGGCAATTCCAGCAATTGTGTGGCCATCGTCACCATAGCAGACAGCGTACCACCCGTGGCAGTTTGCCAGGATTTGACGGTTTCCCTCGATGCAGGGGGCAATGCCGTCATTACGGCCGCCCAAGTCGACAATGGTTCCAGTGACAACCAGGGAATCGCTTCGCTGGTCGTGAGCCAAACCAGTTTCTCCTGTGCTGATATCGGGGTGAATCCCGTAACCCTCACCGTCACCGACATCGGAGGAAATACCGATACCTGTTCCGCGAACATTACCGTGCAGGATGTTTCGACGCCAACCGCGGTCTGTCAAAATGCAACCGTACTGCTGGATGGAACTGGTAACGGCAGCCTCACTGCTTCCCAAATCGATGGGGGGAGCACCGACAACTGTGGGATCGTTTCATCGGTAGCAAGTATTACCAATTTTACCTGTGTAGATGTAGGAGCGAACACCGTTACCCTGACCCTTTCTGATTCATCAGGCAATACTTCCAGTTGTACCGCTCAGGTGACAGTTCAGGACACAGCGTCTCCTGTGGCAGTTTGCCAGGATCTGACCCTTTACCTGAACGGCTCAGGCTCAGCGACCATTACCAGTGCAGATATTGACAATGGTTCTTCCGACCTTTGTGGGATCAGCAGTCTGACCCTCTCTCAAACCACCTTTAGCTGTGCAGATACCGGGGCCACCGCAGTGACCCTGACGGTAACGGATGGTTCCGGTAATACCGATGCATGCACCGCGAACGTCACCGTACTGGATACCATTTCACCTGTCCTCACCTGTCCTGGTAATATTGCCGTGGCCAGCGACAGCGGAGCCTGTGGAGCCAATGTCACCTGGTCCTTCAGTAGCTCAGACAATTGCAGTGTAGTTACAACGAGCACCAGCAATTCCGGAGACTTCTTCGCAACCGGAACCACCACCGTCACCTATACCGGAGCCGATCCTGCGGGAAATACTGCCACCTGCTCATTTGATATCACCGTGACAGATGCAGAGGTCCCCGTGGTCAACTGCCCGGCCTCGATCACCCAGAACAATGATTCCGCTCAATGTGGAGCGGTTGTGAGCTGGCCCACCGTCAGTGCGACCGACAATTGCGGCATTGACAGTATTTTCAGCAGCAGTATGTCCGGAGATACTTTTACTTCCGGAACCACCTCAGTGGTCTATTTCGCCACCGACTCTGCGGGCAACCTTGACACCTGTATGTTCAGCGTCACCGTCAATGATGCGGAAGCTCCGGTAATCACCTGCCCGGCAGGTACGACCTTAACCGCAGACACTGCTACCTGCACGGCCACTGCCACCTGGGCTGCACCGACTGCAACCGATAACTGCGGCATCGATACCGTTGCAGCCTCAGCTGTCAACGGAAGTACTTTCCCGATTGGCACCACCAATGTCCTCCTGACCGCCTCCGACCTGGCGGGTAACCAGGACACGTGTAGCTTCAATATCACGGTCAATGCGCAGCCCCTGGCCCTCAGCACTACCACATTGTTCTACAATTGTGGCTACAATGTCAGCTGCAATGGCGCCACCGACGGTTCTGCAACTGCTTCCGTCTCCGGCGGATGTGGACCTTATGGCTTTGCCTGGAGCAATGGAGATACGACTGCAACTGCCAGCGGGCTGGGAGCGGGAACTTATGCTGTGGTCATCACCGATGGTCTTGGTTCCACTTTGGTTGACACTGTCACCATTGATGAGCCTTCCCCACTGAATTACTCAGTGGTCGCGGACAGTATCGTTTGTGCGGGTGATCTGTCCGCAAGCATTGCCCTCACGGTGACTGGCGGCAACGATTGCCAGCCCTACAGCTATACCTGGTCCAACGGAGATACTTCCAGCAGTTTGACAGGGCTTCCAGCGGGAACCTATATCTATACCGCGACGGATGCCAGCGGCTGTAGCATTACTGATTCAGTGACCATTCTAAGTCAGGCAGCCCCGGTATTTTCTCTCGGAGCAGATACAACGTCCTGTCCGGGGGCGATCCTGATTGCCGGTCCTGCTGCCTCCAGTTACAACTGGAGCACAGGTGACACCACTTCCAGCATCAATGTAACCACGGCCGGTGATTACAGCCTCACCGTCTCCAACAGCCTTGGCTGCCAGGCCTCAGATACGATCAATGTAGCGTACTACACGACGGTTTCTGGTTTCATTACGCCCAGGGACAGCCTGCAGATTTGCCAAAGCGATACCGTGGAACTGGACGGCGGTTCAGGATTCCAAACCTACACTTGGAGTACAGGGTCAACTTCCCAGACCACCTCGGTTGCCGGGGCAGGAGGGTTCATTGTCCTTACCGCCACCGACAACAATGGTTGTGAAAACCTGGATTCAGTCTTTGTGGACTTCATCAACCAACCGAATCCTACGCCTGCCATTGATCCGGGTCCTGCCGTAAACCTCTGCGATGGAGAGACAATTTCCCTTGAGGTTGTGCCTTCCTTTGCCAGCTACGATTGGAATACAGGGGACGACACCCAGGTGATCAGTGTTTCCGCCAGCGGTACTTTCTCGGTCACGGTGACCGATGCCCAGGGATGTGTCGGTAGTTCAGCACCTGCCACCGTGACCGTGGTACAGGCACCCAACCCGGTGATCATCAACTCAGGCGATACCCTGCTCAGTGTTGCCGGGACCTATGCCAGTTACCAATGGAATGTTGGGGGCAGTCCGATCACCGGAGCCACATTTGCTACCTATACGGTGACCAATACAGGATTGTACAGTCTTACGGTTGTCGATGCCAATGGATGTGAAGGCACCAGTGACGTCATTTCCGTCTCACCGCCTGTAAGTGCCGAAGCAGGGGTGGAAAAGCTGCTTGGTATTGAAATCTTCCCGAACCCGACCCACGGCATCCTGAATGTGCGGAGCCTGGATCCGATTGAAACCAGGGTGGATCTGACTGTGATGGATATGTATGGCAAAGTGGTCCGGAATATTCCGGTCAATCACCTGCGCGATACGCGGGAGTTGGACCTGACCGATCTGGCCAATGGCATGTACCTGATCAGGGTGGTGGACGAAGACGGGCGGGCTGCCATGCTCCGGTTCATGATTGAATAGCCAATTAGAGACAGTTTAGTACATGAGATCAGGCTCATGCACGGAGCCAGTTTGATTCATCAAGCTGGCTCCGCGCATTTGAGGCTTACTTCACGTCCTTCAGCACTTCCAGTTTGCCTTCCAGCACCCGGACCTGGACTTCGGCTTCACGGCGCAATTCTATTTCTTTTTCAAGCTGCTGCTTCAATTCGGAAAGTGCCTGCTCCTTGCTTGAGATTTCCGAGTTGAACCGGGCAGCTTGCGCCTCAAGGTCGGCAATTGCCTTGGCTTTGCTCGCCTCCAATTCTTCCTGTGTATGCTTCCAAGCAGCCTGAGTCTCCCGCAATTCTTCCTCAACCAGGTGGCGGCTATTCCCGGCAGCAAGGACTTCCTGGCTCGCAGGACTGCAATAGTGGGAAAAATAGTCGATGCCCATGAATTCGGATATTTGCCGGATACGCTGCACATCAATATCGGGTCGCCGAAGCATTCTGACGGCTGCAGACGAATCGATGCCGATGCCCTTGGCAAAAGTCGCCAGCAGCATCCCCTGCTTGCGGATGTCCTCCCGGATCAGTTCACCAATATGAATAGGAGGGAAGGTGGTTTTCGGTTCTTGTTTGCTCATTGGAATTTTTGGGCCAAGATAATACGCGGAAGGCACTCAGGCAACCTGGAATTTACCCTAAGTGTAAGTCTGACTACCTTCTATTGTCACCATTATTTACGGTAAGTGTAACTGGAATTATCGGTGAATGACAGTGGTAACAGCGATTTGTGTTAGCTTAGTTTCATAAATGTGTTAGCAAGGGTGACTATGGTTGTAAATAGAAGTTACGATTGGTGTTAGTATGGTTTGACCTATAGGTAAATGCAATTGATCGCTAATGGCAATAGTATTTATGATTACTGATAGCACAGTGTACATCAAATGTTAATTATACTCACGCTATATGATAGGCTTGTTTTCAGCTATTGACGTCATGGTTTACTACTGGTGTAGTTTGTAGTGTCGATGAATGTTAACTTAGTAATCAATAGGTGTTAGTGCTATTGACGTTTTGAATAACCTTAATTGTCAGTAGCTGTCAACAAGGTCGCTTAAAGCCCTTTCACATACTCAGCCATATACTCATAAGGAGTCGTCAAATTCCCCTTCCAGAGAATAGCGGCCCGTTTTACCGCATCGGGAAGTCCTGATTCCTCCACCGAAGCAGCATCATGGTCTGCTTCAAGAATCCCGTGGAAGATATCCTTCATGTCTGTGCTGAACTGTTCACTGGCATCTGAGCTGAACTCACAGGGGAGATTGGTGACGGCCATAACCGCAATACCTTCTCCCTCAAAGCCATCGGTGCTGGTATTGGTGGCAGGATTGTAGATGTAGACAGGATTGTCGATCCAGGTCTCTTTGGAAAACTCAATGGATCCTTCGGGGTCGCAGGTAATGTCACCGATGGCTTCCAGGGTAGGAGAGGCCCCCCAGACTTTTTTGGTGAATGCGCGGCCCATGGTCCGGGGGTATTTTGGAGACCATAGGATGCAATTCATGAGGATGGTTGTGTAAGGGAGGACATGCTCCAGATTGCTTTCAAAGTCCTCGGGATGGTCAAAGTAGTGCTGCTCCCGCTCTTTGGTGGACCATTTGGTATAGGTCACCTCTGAAATAGCGGCGTCCTTCTTGAGGCGAAACATATCGGTAATCCTCATCACACATTTGTAGACGCGGTCCCGTGAACCATTGGCATGGATTTCAGCCAGGTCGTACCAGGGAATAGACTCAATAGGTAATATATCATAGATTTCCTGGGCACCGGTGCTCGTTTTACCATCTCCCAAAATCACATTGATAAAAGGGGGAAGTTCCGCCGGGGTGCCATTTTCCCGGATTTCGTCGCCGATCTCCTTCAGCATTCCCTTAATCAAGCGCAGATCTTCCTTTTCAATGGATTGGGGAACCTTGCTGATAGGATGCTCAATTCCCCGCATGGCGAATCGTTTCCCAACCGTCCAGAGGGTGTCGATCATCCCGGCGTAACCTGCGAAATAGGTAAAGGCAGTGATGATCCGGTCCCCGCTGTCATGGGTGACCAATTCATAGTCGATCAGCGTACATTCCTTGTCCATAAAAGCCTTGAGCAACTTCCGGTTCTTGACCTGGCCTTTATGGGTATGGGAAAATGAGAGGTAGGTTTTATTGGCAAGAATCTTATCTAACTCCACCTCTTTCAGGCCAAATATTACCTTGGCGGGGCTGAGGTCTTCGCTGATGGTCGCACCTGCATCCGCATAAGCCTGGTCGGGGAAGGCTCGCTTCACGGTTCCCTCAGTAGGATGGATTCCCGGCTGGACGATGAGTTGGTGCCCTGCGGAGGTGATTTCTTTGGCCAGACGAGGGGTAACGGCAACCCGTTTTTCACCCCTTTTGCTGAGGTCTTCACGGCGGATAGCGATTGTATTCTTCATAATAAGGTGCATTGTTGGGGCGACAAAAATAGGTATCAGAGTGCGGAAGGAAAAGCGAGGAGGTTATATATCTGAATGAGGTCGGGGTTTGTCGATGAATGGAGCCGGGTTCCGCGATGTCTACGAACAATATTTATTGAATTCGAAAAACAAATGTTTGATCCTGAAGCGGGGAGTATTAATTTTGTGATGGTGATGAAAGGGCTTTTGATTCAGAGGGGATAGAGAAGTCAACCTTTTTCTGAGTAAGAGAAAATATAATTAACCCGTTCGAATGCAGTCTTAGGATTGTTTTCGATAGCTTTTAGGAGAGCAAAATTTAGCTTTCCGTTTTACCAACGCGAAGAAAAACATTAACCGACAGGTATGTATCGATACTCTACTACATTGTTTGCAATGACCTATTCTAATATGCGTTTGTGGCTGGCTTGTGTGCTGTCCACAATTTTTGTTTTTGGGGCATCAGTCCCCTTGCAAGCACAAATCACCGGATTGCCGGATACCATGTGTATTTCGGATGGGGCGGTGACCATGAGTCAAACCCCAACCGGGGGAACCTATTCCGGTCCGGGTGTCTCTGGTGCAACCTTTACCCCAGCTACTGCTGGGCAGGGTACTCATACCATTACCTATCAGCCGCCTTCTTATACCGTTTCCACCACAGGTTTTGTAGCCAGCTCTGGAGCGGGTACGACGATTTCGCTGGCGGATGAGCAGGTCAGTGGAGCACTCCCTATCGGGTTTAATTTTGAATTCTTTGGAATAAACTATTCTCAAATATTTGCGGGTTCCAATGGCTTTTTGACTTTTTCCGCTGGTCAGCCCAACGGATGCTGTTCTGGACAGAATCTTCCCAATACGACTGCACCTAACAATCTGATTGCCTTCGCCTGGGAAGATTTGGATCCTGGAAATGGTTTGCAAGGCGCTGGACAAAACCGCATTTGGTACCAAACAATCGGTGCTCCACCTAATCGTCAATTTAGATACAATTTCAGGCTGATAGATCACTTTGCCGATGGAAATAATGTCACGGGAATGGTGATATTGTATGAGACCTCTAATATTGTTGAGGTGCATCTGCAAAGTATGCCCTCAGACGGTGGCCTCCATACGGAGGGACTTGAAAACGCTGCGGGTAACGAGGCATTCCCGGTTTCCGGTCGAAATAGTCAAAATTGGTCTGCGACCAACTCATCCCATCGCTGGACTCCGGTTGCAGCTGTCACACAAACTGTCTATGTAGGGAACGATCCGGTTGCCTCGCTGTCCGTGACCAATCAATCCTGTGGGAATTTGTCCGATGGCCGGGTTGACCTCACAGTTACCAGCGGCACGCCTAACTTTACCTACAACTGGTCCAATGGACCCACTTCACAAAATATTTCAGGGCTTACCGCAGGCTCTTTCACGGTGACGGTAACGGATGTTGCCGGATGTACTGACATTGAATCTGCAAGTGTTGCTCTCGCGGATGTGACTCCTCCCACCGCTGTGTGTAACCCGGTTACAATTCAGTTGGGCGCCGGAGGTACGGCTACCACCACCGCAGCCGCAGTGGATGCAGGCAGTACCGATGCCTGTGGAATTGCCTCCCGCAGTTTGAGTCAAACCAGTTTTAACTGTTCCAATCTCGGGGCCAATCCAGTTATCCTGACGGTTACGGACAACAGTGCATTGACCAATACGTGTACAGATACCGTCCATGTGGAGGACAATATTGCTCCGACGGCAATATGCCAGGCGGTTACCGCCAACCTCAACGGGGCAGGAACTGTTACGGTGCCTGCGTCCAGTGTGAACAATGGTAGCACGGACAATTGCAGCATTGCTTCTCAATCTCTGAGCCAGGCGACCTTCACCTGTGCCGACGTGGGAAGTAACCTGGTTACTTTGACGGTTACCGACCCAGCAGGAAATACCGACAACTGTGTCAATACCATTACGGTTGCTGATCCTTTGACGGCCTGTAACCAGCCGCCAAATGCAGTTTGCCAGAATGTTACCGTAAGTGCTGATGGAAGCTGTCAGGCTACCGTTCCTGCGTCTGCGGTGAACAATGGTTCTACCGATCCAGAGACGGATCCTCTGACATTTACCTTGAGTCCAGCCGGACCTTATGGTTTGGGTGTGAACAATGTTGAACTCATTGTATCCGACGGAAACAGCACCGACACTTGTTCCGCAACCATCACTGTGAATGACGTGACTGCTCCAACGGCGGTTTGCCAGGCGGTCACCGTCTTCCTGAATGGTTCAGGTAATGTCACCATTACCGGGTCGGATGTAGATGGAGGCAGTACAGACAATTGCAGTGTTGCTGGTCTGTCTGTTACACCCAATTCATTTACCTGCGCCAATGTAGGTAGCAATGGGGTCACCCTGACGGTAACCGATGGCAGCGGTAACTCCTCCACATGTGGTGCCACCGTCACCGTTCAGGATACGACATCACCGGTTGCCAATTGTAATGACCTTACCATAGCGCTTAACGGTTCTGGTACTGCCACGACAACTGCGGCTGCGGTAAACAACAATTCATCCGACAACTGTGCAGTTGCTTCGCTTGCTGTCAGCCCAAGTAGTTTCACTTGTGCTAATCTGGGAAGCAATAGCGCAACTTTGACCGTTACCGACGTCAATTCGAATACCTCAACCTGTACTTCTACCATTACAGTTGAGGACAATATTCCTCCCATAGCTTCCTGTGCCAATGCAACCGTCACCTTGAGTGGCTCAGGTACCGGGTCTGTCACAGCAGCTAATATCGATGGAGGCAGTACAGACAATTGCGGGGCTCCAACCTTGAGTGCCAGTCCTACCAGCTTCAATTGTTCCAATGTTGGTGCGAACTCTGTCCTCCTGAATGTTTCGGATGCAAGTGGCAACACTGACACTTGTAATGCTACCGTCACAGTACAGGACAATATTGCACCATCTGCAGTCTGTCAGGACATTACGATCCAGTTGAATGGGTCCGGATTTGCAACCTTCGCAGCCTCTGCCATTGATGGCGGATCAACCGATAACTGCGGAATTGGCGGTTTCTCCGCCTCCCCTGACACCCTCACCTGTGCCAATATCGGACCGAATAACGTGACCTTGACGGTCACGGATGTGAACTCCAACAGTTCCACCTGTGTCGCATTTGTTACGGTACAGGACCAGGTACCGCCAACCGCAGTTTGTCAGAATCTGACCATTGCTTTGGATGGTGCAGGATTCCGTACTATAACCGCCAACGATGTTGGGTCAGGATCAACCGATAATTGTACTGCTTCTCCGAACTTGATGATCAATGGAACTACCTCCATTAATTATAACTGTTCCAATGTAGGCACTGCCTCTGTATTACTCATGGTGACTGACGGAGCAGGAAATACCGATACCTGTAATGCCAGCATTACCATTCAGGATACCACACCTCCTACGGTCAATTGTACAAACATCACCATCCAATTGGATGCCAGTGGTACTTCGAACATTACCTTGGGTCAAATCCATTCCGGAAGTACCGACAATTGCGGAGTTGCCAGCACAAATGCCAGTCAGCTTTCGTTTACTTGTTCTGATGTCGGTACGGTGGGGGTAATCGTTACCTCAACCGATGTCAATGGCAATGCAGGAACCTGTACGGCAAACGTCACGGTTCAGGATACGGCATCTGCCAACTTTACATCTTGTCCTACCAATATTGTGCGTAGTAATATAGGTTCACTTTGCTCTTCGGCGCCAGTCACCTATGCTACGCCAACTGCGAACAGCGTTTGTGGAGTGGACTCAGTGGTTCAGGTTTCAGGATTCCCTTCCGGTACTCAGTTCCCGGTTGGAGTGACCACCAATACATTTGTAGCCTACACACCTGGCCCGAATGATACCTGTACCTTCACAGTTACGGTCAATGATACGACTGCTCCAAGTTTGACCGGTTGTTTCTCTGATACCATTATCTATTCCGGAACTGGTAATTGTGAAGCTACTTACGCCTGGACTGACCCTTCTCCTTCAGATAACTGTCCCGGGGTTCAGTTCTCGGCATCCAATACTTCTCCCGCCGTATTCCCGGTTGGGGTAACCACATTGACTTTCATTGCGACTGATGCTTCCGGCAATGCCGATACCTGTGGGTGGAGTGTCACGGTGCTGGATACGGTTAGTCCTGTATGGACCGGTTGTCCTACCAATATCAGTGTGGTGGCTGCGGCAGATTCATGCGGTGCTTCGGTTAACTGGACGGCTCCGGTCGCCAGTGACAACTGTGTGCTGGACCCCGTGGCCAGCGACACCACGGACCAGCCTGGTGATTTCTTCCCGATTGGAACTACTCCTGTTACCTATACTGCAGTGGACACCAGTGGAAATACCACCATCTGTACCTTTAATGTCTCCGTCAGTGATACCAATGCACCGGCCTTGACCTGTACTCCTTATACTTTGTATCTGGATGTTACGGGTAACGGGTCTATCGTTCTGAGTGATGTGGCGACCTTCGGTGACTCCTGCGGCATCGACAGTGCGGTGATCTCACCGACTGCTTTCACCTGTGCTGATACCGGTGCCAATGTGGTGACCGTAACTGTGACCGATGTGAATGGCAATACTTCTACCTGTAGCCCAACCGTTACAGTCGAAGACACCATTCCACCTGCGATTGCCTGTACCAATATTACGGTGCAGCTGGATGCAACTGGCAGTGCGACCATCACCCCATCGGATGTAGCCATCTTCAATGATGCCTGTGGCATTCTGAGTTCTGTGGTAAGCCCGGACAGTTTTGATTGTACTGACATTGGTGCCAACCTGGTCACGGTGACCATCACCGACAACAACAATAATGTCTCTACCTGTTTCCCAACTGTAACCGTTGAAGACACAGTTCCTCCGGTAGCGGTTTGCCAGAACATCACGGTTCAGCTCGATGCTGGTGGCAATGCTTCTATCACTGCTGCTGATGTGGACGGTGGAACGGCGGATGCCTGTGGCATTGACAGCCTGAGTGTTGCTCCATCTACATTTGATTGCAGCAACCGGGGAGCCAATACCGTTACCCTGACTGCAACCGATAACAATGGTGTTTCCTCAACCTGTACCGCTACGGTAACCGTTGAAGATTCAGTTGCACCGATTGCGGTGTGCCAGGACTTGACCGTCAGCCTGGATACGGCTGGCAATGGTTCGATCACTGCGGGAATGGTGGACAACGGTTCATCCGACGCCTGTGGGATCGCCAGCCTTAGCCTGGACAATTCAACCTTCAGTTGTGCCGATGTCGGTGCCAATACGGTTACACTCACAGTTACTGATTCAAGTGGAAATTCTTCTACTTGTACCGCCAATATCAACGTAGAAGATACGGTGCCGCCGATACCGATTTGTCAGGACTTAACGGTTCAGTTGGACACAGCGGGCAATGGTTCGATTACTGCGGGTATGGTGGACAATGGTTCATCTGATGCCTGTG